>JAFSSM010000004.1 GCA_017451025.1 Synergistaceae bacterium
GGTGGGCGGGCGGGTTGTTGACCGCGAAGGCATGCCGAGCGGGCAACACAATAATGAAGGAGGAATAGCAATGAGTGATACTGACTTGACGAAAGAAGACATTGCGCAAATGGAAGCTAACGTTGACGCGGTTATGAAGAAGTACGACCGCGAGTCCAACGTCCGAATCTGGGAAGGCACTCCGGCGGTGATAGTACGCTGGCTGTCCGCGCTGTTCTCGGTGTACTGCATATACGTTACTCTTTTCAGTACGGCAATGCCCGAAGTCAGGCTGAATATCTTTCTTGGCCTGATACTTATTCTCGGCTACCTGCACTACCCGATGCGCAAGGGGACTCACCGCGTGAACCACATACCCGTTTACGACATAGTGATAATGCTTGCCGGAGTGATACCGTTCTTTTACTTTGCGGCCAATGCCGAGAGCATCATAAAACTGGCGTTACGCGTTACCAGTCCCCGCAATCCGAATTACAGGCTCATGATAACGATGGCGGTGTTAGCGATTCTGTCCGCAATGGAATTGTGCCGGAGGTGCGTCGGGATTCCGATTCTGTGCGTTGTCGGTTCACTGATGGTGTATGCGTTCTCAACGGTGAGGTTCGGGAAGGTGATTTACGACCTGTTCTACTCGACCGGCGACGGCCTCAGAAGTACACCGATAGAGGTCTGCGCAAAATACATTGTGGTGTTTATCATTTTCGGGGCGTTTCTCGAGCGCACAGGCATATCGACGTTCTTCATCAACCTGGCTAACGCAATCGCCGGAGCTTCTGCCGGAGGGCCTGCGAAAGTCGCGGTAATTTCCTCTGCACTCTGCGGAATGGTCAGCGGTTCGAGTGTCGGTAACACCGTAACTACCGGGAGCGTAACGATCCCTATGATGAAGCGCACAGGCTACAGGCCGGAATTTGCGGGAGCAGTTGAGGCGGCGGCGAGCACTGGCGGACAGATTATGCCTCCTATAATGGGAGCGGCGGCGTTCCTTATGGCCGAATACATGGGCATACCGTACTCACAGGTTGCGCTGAAGGCGATTCTTCCGGCGGTGCTTTATTTTGCGGGAATATATATCGCTGTTCACCTCGAGGCCAAGAAACTTGGATTGAAGGGTATTCCCAAAGAGGAACTGCCTCACATTCTGAGTCTCCTGCCGAAAATCTACCTGCTGTTACCGCTGGTTATTCTGGTTATCATGGTCTCGACGAACATGTACACTATGCAGTTCTCGGCGGCTATAGCGATAGGGATTGCTATTTTCGTGGGGCTGTTCAACTCCGACGACAGGATAACGTTCAAGAAAATTATTGACGCACTAGAAGCTGGAGGCAGAGGCACAATCACCGTAGCAGTAGCGTGTGCGATGGCCGGCCTGGTTGCCGGGTGCATAACGTCAACGGGACTGGCCAGCGAGATTATCACGATGGTCGTGAATGTATCGGGAGGGCACGCGTTCGTTGCGCTGTTCTTGACGATGCTGTGCTGTATCGTTCTGGGAATGGGAGTCCCGACGACCGCGAACTACTGCATTATGGCGGCAACGTGTGCACCGATTCTTATGGCTCCGGCAATCGGCATCGAGAAGATTTGCGCGCACTTCTTTGTGTTCTACTTCGGAATAGTTGCGGACATCACGCCTCCTGTTGCTCTGGCGGCATATGCGGGAAGTGCTATCGCAAAAGCTCCGCCGATGACGACGGCCTTCAATGCTACGAAACTGGCGATTGGTGCGTTCATTGTCCCCTATATCTTCGCGTTCACGCCTGCAATGCTCTTCGAGAACGTTGAACCTATCATCCGCATTGCGAACGCAGGGCCAGTTTTGACGAACATACTTGTTGCGTGTGAGATTGCCCTAATCTGCGGGACTGCCCTTCTCGGAATCTTCGGAGTAGCTGCCTCGCTGAACGGGTATCTTTACGGGCCGATGAACTTCCTGGTGAGGGTAATAATCTGCGCTGGAGGATTGAGTATGTTGGTGCCGGGCATAGTGAGTGATGTTGTGGGACTGGTGCTTGTTGGAATTGCGGCGGCTTTCCAGTACATCAGGAACAAGAAAATTCCCGAAGTGTAGAGTGCGTAATTATACCCTGCCTAATAGTAGACAGGGGTAATTTTTATGTGCAACAATACACGCAACTCACAAAGAAAGGAGCTTTACACAAAAATGATGATGCA
Organism: Synergistaceae bacterium; assembly: GCA_017451025.1. Lineage (GTDB taxonomy): Bacteria > Synergistota > Synergistia > Synergistales > Aminobacteriaceae > JAFUXM01. Next base: position 2,179 of record JAFSSM010000004.1, read on the forward strand.
GTGTAATTCGTCAGGTAAAACCACGTCAATGCAACCTATGGCATTTTTTTTAGGAGTCTTAATTGCTCTCGAAGTTTTGGTGTGCGGAACAGCTTTTGCTGATCTTGCTTTCGTCAGCGAAAACGGAACCCTCTCCATCGTCAAAGCCTCAGGCACTCCACAATCTACTAGCATTTCAGCAGCAGACATCTTCCCCTTCACACACAACGGCAATCCCCGAATCCTAGTAACAAGCAGCTCCGGCACCATATCCGTCTACAATCCTTCAGACCTCACTGCTCCGCTCGCAAGCGGTACTCTCAGCAACGCATCACAGGTTGAATTTATCGCAGAACTCGGCAGCAATATTGTCCTGACCTTCGAGAACGGAAGCCAGCTCGTCGAGATTGACCCTGCCACTTGCGCGACGGTCAATACCTGGTCTCAATCAGGCTGCTACCCTTCGTATGTATATCCTTACGGCGGGCAGGTAGTAGTAACGTTTGACCTGAGCACCGGGACTCAGGGAGGATACAGCGACCCGGAAAGCGGGACAGGCTATGCGTACGCTGAAGGCGACGTCATCACAACTACAATGGACAGTCTCGGGCACATAACCGGCCAAGTCGACAACATCGGAGCGTTCGGACTTGAGGCAAGCGGCGGCGAATTGTACTTCCCGCTCGGCGGAGGAGATGACTACGAGGAACTTTCGAGGCTTCAGGGAATCTACCGTGTCTCCGGAATGCTCGGCAACATGAACACGAATAACGCCGTGAGAGTTACAACCGATAACCCCAACGTATTGTGCAGGGACGGCAACGGCGGATTGTATTACACTGTGTTCGACTCGGGCTATCCCCGCTTCATCAGGCACTGGGACGGCTCTAATTCTTCGCAGGTCTACGATGCCGGCTCAAACGCTATCGACAAAATGTATTACGACATCAGCAGCAAAACACTCTATGCTGAAATCATCGAGGGCTATACGTCAGGAAGCTATAACGTGAATCTTTCTGCACTGGTTCAGGACTCAAACGGGCAGTTCTCCGTTGCCAGGTCATTCGGTAATCACAGCAATTTTGCGGTCATCGGAAATTCCGCAGACTCTTCCGGTGGAACACCAGACACCCCGCAGCAGGAAGCCCCTCAAACGCAAAACACTCTTTCCTCCAGAATCGCATACATCACAGCCGACACAATGAACTTAGTGCTCCTCAACGGCACATCTCAAGAATCTTCGCATCATCTCTCAGCCACAGCATCGGTACGTTCATTCAAGCACAGAGGCCAGGACAGGCTTCTTGTCTCTGAGGCTGACCCGGCGGCAGGCACCAGCACAATATCTGTCTATAATCCCGACGACCTGGCCGCACCGCTGGCTAGCATGGACATCCGCAATTCGGGCTTGATGCTCGTCAATTATGTGACCGAATACGGAGAAAATATCGTTATTGCCGGTAACGGCTTCCAGAGCGAACAGGGAGCAATCCTCGAAATTAACCCGGACACCTGCGAAATAGTGGATACGTACAATTTCGGGGGAATGAGTAGCAATAATTATTCTGCTGGAGACGTGTCTAACTATTCGGAAGGAATGTTCACACTTAACGGGAAAATATACGCTACATTTTCGCGAGTAGCTGTCGGTTCCAGCACGATTGGGTGGCAGAATTACACCTGCGAGATGGACGGACTGGGCAACATCACGAACACGGCGTATGATCTGCCAGCAAGCTATATACTCAAACCTGCGGACGGAATCCTTTACCTGAGCACGAATGACGGCATTTACAGAATAGGGACTGACCTTGTCTTCGCGAATGCCGCAAAAATAGCAGAAGGTAATATTCATGATTTCTGCTCTGACGGAAACGGAGGACTGTATTACGAATATGACTCGCGCTACATATATCATTGGGACGGCCAGGCATCCAGAATGATTTATGACGCAGGAGATTCTGTCATGCTGGGATGGATTCAGTATGACGCAGCTACACGAACACTTGCGGCTGTACCTGTTGCCGTAAATTCCGCAGGCGAGGAAATTCGGGCTGACCTTCTGGTGTTTTCGCAGAATAGCGGCGGAGAATTGACTCTTGCCTCGAAAATCGAAAATGTGCGCGGAGGCTTCGGCTTCATCAGCACAAAAACGTCGAGTGCAGTTCCGGTAACGCAGACCGACAACCTAACGCTTCCTTCCGCTGTGATTGAGCCGACCGGGCCCCTCTCAGATAACGTTCTTGCTAATATAGCCTCGTCCACCGGGATAGACGCTTCGCTCATAAAGTACATCACCAGCGCGAATTTATCCTCGCCAAGAAATCCGACGCAATCGATCGCCGACACAATCAAGGAAGAAGGGTACGAGCTGACCCACAAACTCAACACTATAACTGTTGATGAAACTGGCTACTACGTTTTTGTGGTGAACATCCCGAAAGAACTTCAGGGCATGAAGGCTAACGATGTGAGGCTTTATGCTGCAGACAGGAATATCTTTGCGTCAGTTGCGGCATCAGTTCTGCCGACGGGAATAATCAGTGTGATTGAGCTGGACTCTTTTGGCCTGAAGCTGGACACTCTGCCGGAAAAGATTATCGCTGTAGGTTTTCTCAATGCCGGAACTCCCTTCAGCGTCTACTTGAGTAAAATCATTATTGCCCTGCTCGCTGGCGGATGTACCCTGGCAGGAACAGGAATACTTCTTTTGTTCTCTGGCCTGCCCCTAATCCGGAAAAAGACCAGCCTTGACGTAAAGACTTTGTGCAGATAAAAACATGTCCCTCCTGTTTCACGAAAAGGCAGGAGGGATAATTTTTGCAGCTGTTAGCATTCAGCCGCAAATTTTCACCGCCAGCAAGATACTTCTGAAGCAACGCCGTTTTTGTGTTACAATTACCTGCACAATATTAATCCATAAATTCAGGAAGGAAATTTTTACGCATGGCAGACATCATTGGACTCACCTGCACCCAGTGCAAGAGGCGCAATTACACCACGACAGTCAACAAGAAGAAGCAGGCCAAGAAGCTCGAGCTGAAAAAATACTGCAAGTGGTGCAACGCTTCCACAGTGCATAAAGAGTCGAAGTAGCTAGTTGCTTGCTAAAGACTGCAACCTGTTGTAGAATTTAGCCTGTTCAATCAATTTAATAATTTTACACGCAGGTCCGTGGCTCAATTGGCAGAGCACTGGTCTCCAAAACCGGGGGCTGCAGGTTCGAGTCCTGCCGGGCCTGCCATTTTTTATGAGGAAAACCAAAAAATGGCAAAGACAACAGCAGAGAAACCAACAAAGCTGACTTCGCTCAAGAACTTTATCCGTGAAGCTAAAGCAGAACTCAAAAAAGTTACTTGGCCGACGCGCAGGCAGATATGGTATTGGACAGTAATCGTGATAGTGTTCACGCTTTGTGTGTCGCTGTATCTGGGGCTGATAGACTTTGTTCTTGCGTGGGTGTTCCGCACACTTTTAGGATAATATGCCGGAAGAACGCCGCTGGTACGTTGTGCAGACGTATGCTAGTTACGAGAAACGCGTAGAGGCAGATTTACGTCAGCGCATCAAGGCCATGAACATGCAGGACAAGATATTTAACGTTCTGATTCCTACGGAGACTCACATTGAGGTGAAGGACGGCAAGAGCCGCGAAGTTACCCGCAAGCTCTATCCGAGTTACGTGATGGTTGAGATGATACTTGACGAACAGTCATGGTACGCAGTCCGCCACACAGAAGGAGTAACAGGATTTGTCGGAGCAGGAACATATCCGATCCCGCTGTCTCAGGAAGAAGTGGACAGAATAATGTCCGGCATGAAGAGCAGTAAGGAAGAGCCTAAAGTAAAGATAGACTTGAAGCCCGGCGATATGGTCCGAGTGATAGCAGAAGGCAACATGAAGGGATTTACCGGCCCTGTAGTGGAGATTAACACGAAAAAGGGCAGAGTGAAGTTCAAGAGCGACATGCTGGGCGGAGCGGAACTCGAAACGGACTACAAGGCTCTGGAGAAGATCTAGGGCAGTAGCATGTAGATACAGAAAGGAAAAATTTTTATCATGGCTAAGAAAGTTGTAGGGCAGATCAAGCTGCAGCTGCCGGCCGGAAAGGCAACCCCTGCACCTCCCGTAGGTCCGGCACTCGGACAGCACGGCGTGAATATTATGGAGTTCTGCAAGCAGTTCAACGCAAAGACTCAGGATCAGGCAGGACTGGTTATTCCTGCAGTGATTACGGTCTACGCAGACAGGAGCTTTACGTTTGAGCTTAAGACTCCTCCTGCGGCAGTACTGCTCAAGAAGGCCGCCGGAATCGAATCAGGTTCAGGAGTGCCCAACAAGACGAAGGTAGGCAAAATTGCCCGCGCGAAGGTGAAGGAGATCGCCGAAATGAAGATGAAGGATCTCAACGCCAACGACGTAGACGCGGCAATGAGGATGATCGAAGGCACAGCCCGCTCAATGGGGCTTGAGGTCGTCGACTAACCCTGCCCGGCCTCCCCTTAGGCAGGGGAGGAGAAAGGCAAGTCGCCCCTGAGTAAGGGGAGATTTAGAGGGGTTGCAAAAAAGCGGGAGAGTAAAACACTCGCTATTAACCGCAGGAGGCAGAGATGAAGAGAAGCAAGAGATACAGGGAAGCCGCAGAAAAGGTAGAAGCCGGAAAACTCTACGGACTTCGCGAGGCTGTCGAGCTGTTCAAGGCAATTGCGACGGCCAAGTTCAACGAGAGCATCGAGGTTCACGTCAGGTTAGGGATTGACCCGCGCCACGCAGACCAGCAGGTCAGGAGCACAGTGAGCCTTCCTCACGGGACAGGCGTAACCAAGAAAGTGCTCGTTATCACTCAGGGCGAGAAGATAAAGGAAGCTCAGGACGCAGGAGCAGACATCGTAGGCGGAGATGACATCGTCCAGCAGATACAGGGCGGATTCATGGACTTCGACGCAGTTATCGCGACACCCGACATGATGAAGTCAGTGGGCCGTCTCGGAAAAGTGTTAGGCCCTCGCGGACTGATGCCCAGCGCAAAAACCGGAACAGTAACGTTTGAGCTGGCTAATGCCGTCAAGGAGATTAAGGCCGGACGCGTAGAGTTCCGTGCGGACAAGACGGGTATCACCCACAACGCCGCAGGACGCAGAGACTTTAGTGCTGAGGATCTTTACGACAACGTAAAGGCACTGCTTCAGGCGATTTATCGTGCCCGCCCGGCATCGGTGAAGGGTACTTACGTCAAGAGCATAGCAATAGCTCCGACGATGGGGCCGGGAATTGCTGTAGACCCGGCACTCGCGCAGAAAGAATTGGCACTGTAAAAATTTTTCCCATTATCCGCAGACAGCAGGGGCTTTTGTTCAAAGCTTAATCATCCTGCCGAGGAGTGAGAGTTAGACATAGAGAATAACGCTCCTCCATCGAAATTTTACGGGGGAGCTTTTTTGCGGACTTGAAGGAGGTGAAAGTTAAGAATGCCGGCAAAAATTAAGTATGAGCTTGTTGACGGACTGAAGGAGAAGTTATCCAGAACTAAGGCTGTGTTCGTCGGCGAGTATCGCGGAATGACCGTTGAGCAGAGCACAATGCTCAGGCACAAGGTCAGAGAAGCAGGCGGAGAGCTGAAAGTTTCGAAGAATACCCTTTTCGCAATCGCAATGAAGGAAGTAGGACTCGAGGCACTCCCTGAGGAACTGATGAAGGGGCCTAACATTTTCGCACTGTGCTATGATGACCCTGTAGCAGTCGCCAAAGTTCTGAAGGATTACGTCAACGACAAATCACAGAAGGCTTTTGTGCTCAAGGGCGGATTGCTCGAAACACAGCAGCTGAATTTGGAGCAGGTGATGGCACTTGCAGACCTGCCGTCGAAGGAAGTTATGCGCGGCCAGGTCGTCAGGACAATTGCGGCACCGTTATCCGGGCTGGTCAATGTTCTGGCCGGAACAATGCGGAATTTCGTTACGTGTCTGGACCAGATACGCGCGAAGAAGGAAGAAGGCAGTGCGGCGTAATTTCTGCACTAATTACTATAATATGGAGGAAAAATTATTATGACCAAAGAAGAAATTATCCAGGCTATCGAAACAATGTCAGTACTTGAGCTTTCGGAACTTGTGAAGGCTCTCGAGGAGAAGTTCGGCGTATCAGCATCAGCGGCACCCGTAATGATGGCAGCAATGCCCGGTGCAGGCGCGGCGGCAGCTCCCGCAGAGGAGAAGACCGAGTTTGACGTAGTGTATAAGGGGCCTGGCGCGAACAAGATCGCCGTCATCAAGGTAGTCCGTGAGATCACCGGGCTCGGCCTGAAGGAAGCTAAGGAGCTTGTTGACAACCCGCCGAAGAACGTCAAGGAAGGCGTGTCGAAGGAAGAGGCTGAAGAGCTGAAGAAGAAGCTTGCTGAGGCCGGAGCAGACGTAGAGGTTAAGTAGTATTCATGAAAATGCAGAGGCTCAGGCAATAACGGGCCTCTTTTTGTTATGCGAACGGAGGTTTTGAGAATGAGCAGCCAGAACACCAGCAAGCCAGCCGACAAGAAGAAGCAGATTATCTTATGGGCAGTCGCGATAATCGTTGCGCTTAATGTAATGTGGACTGTCATGCAGAACAAGTTCACGCCGAAACTTGACGGCATAAAGACGGACGTAACAGGTATTGAGCAGAGACTTGCCAAGATTGAGCAGGGAGGTCTCCCTGATGTGGCGAACCTTAAAGGAGATTTTGAGACGCTGAAGGCAGTATCCGCGAAGTTCTCAGAGCAGATAAAGAGTATGCTGAAAGCGGAGGAAGAACAGCTCGCATACCTTGAGGCTCAGGTCGAAGCACAGAAGGCACGCGTTGAGAATCTCAGGAAGTTAGCGGCTGAATAGCAGGAAAAATATATTTGCGCGAACAATGCCCCGGCGGGATTAACTGCTGGGGTTTTGCTGTAGTAAGGAGGAATTAGCATGAACTGCAAACACTGCGGTGCACCAATAGAAGCAAATGATGAAGTATGCCAGTATTGCGGGAAATTGACGGATTACGGCGAACACATGCTCGAGGAACGCAGAATCCAGGAGCAGGAAGACGAACGCCGTCGTGCCCTCGAGAATCTGCCGGTAATGAAGTACGTATCTGTGTTATTCGCTGCCGTAATCTACATCTTCACAGCGTGCGGCTATTCGGTCTGGTGGTATGCGATGAGAATCGCACCGTTAAACGCTTTGGGCACTAAGAAGAAATTTCCTGTGTGGGCATTGTTGATTTTAGCGGTGTCTTGGGCAGGAATGATTCTGCTGCCGGGCGGGAACATACAGGGACTACCTGAAGAGCTGTCAGGCGAAATCTACAATTATGCGTTCGGTGTTGCCTTCGTTGCGTCAATATTCCTGGCTTTCTCGGTCAGAGGGATGCTTCAGGAATATGCATCTGGTCTCATGGAAAAGACATTAGCCGTCAACACGATTGCCCCTTCCGGAATAATGTTGATTCTATTCGGGCCGCTGTACCTTCAGCATTCGATCAACAAGATGATTGCGATGAAGCTGTTAGCTCCCAAAATTTAGGCACAAAAAATCCCCCGAAGTTATCAGGGGGGAATTTTTTTACTTCGCGTTCTTCACGTATTCGTTGCGCTCTTTAAGCACACGTTCAGCAAGAGTACACATCCTCAGGACTTCGTCAAGATTCCCTGACTTGGCCGCCTCCTCTAAGTTATCCACTGCTTCCTCAAGACTGCGCTCAAGTTTTCCGGAAGCCGGTGTAGGGTCAGAATATTTCAGGGCTTCAGCAAAACGCGTAATCTGTGAGACATTTCCGGCCTGCTTCAGGTCTTCGGCGACATAGCCTGCACGTGAAGCCAGCGACGAGAGATTTGCGCGCCCTTTGTCCTGCTGTTTGCGGTCAGAACCGGATAACCTCAGCTCCGCCATGTTGATTAACACCATAGGTATCAGGAACACTGCAAGGCCGCCGATGTGAATCAGGATATATGTGGTTGTGCTGAAATTGGCAAAGGCATTCCAGACCGACATAGCTATAACGAACAGGAAGTACACCGCGCCAAGAATGAACTTCGTGAAGCTCACAGGAATATTCTTGCCGTTGTTGGAACGCATTGCGATTCCTGATGCCTGCAGTGTCTCGAGGATCAGCGCAAACACCAAAAATCCCACAGAAATCCAGAAAGTTACGCCGCGCTGTTCCGGCGAAGTCAGGAAGTACACAAACACCGCCGTAACCGCCGCAATAAGTGCCGAAAGCAGGAAGATGTTGAAGACCTGCCGCAATTTGTTGAAGAACTTACCCATCACAAGATCTCACCTTTCACGAAAAATTAAAGCTGCTGTCCGCAGTTCATGCAGAACTTCGCTCCGGGCACTACAGCCTGTCCGCAATTGGGACATACCAGCTTTGCGCCGCAGTTCATGCAGAATTTCGCCCCCGCAATCACCGGCTGGCCGCACGACGGACAAGCTGCACCTGATGCCTGAGGCTGGGGCTGTCCTTGAGGCTGAGGGGCAGCGTTGGGATTTATGTACTGTCCCATCTGTGCCGCCATCTGCCCGAATGCCTGTCCCATGCCCATACCTGCACCGAGTCCTACTCCGGCGTTCAGCAGTCCTGCTCCTCCCTCGTTCTTGGCCGCTGACTCCATAACGTCGAATGAGCGTTTCTGCTGGTAGTTGTAGCCCATCACGTTCATCGTTGCGCGTTCGGCCATTGCCGCCTTGAGCTTCTTGATGCCCTCGTCGTCGTCCACAACGTTCACCGAGCCAAAGTAGAAGTTCACAGGCTCAATTCCGAACTCCTCAAGCTGTGGCCTGATTTTCTCGACCGCCTCGTTCGACATGTCCTCAAGGTAGGCGTTTATCTCGAAGATATTAACTTTCTTGTGGGCAATGTACGTCGAGATCATGTCGCCCATCTTCGAGAGAATTAATCCCTTGAAGTAGTTTTCGACATCGGCGCGGGTCAACGATGACTTGTTGCCTGCAAGTTTCAGCACGAACTGCCTGCTCTCGTTCACCCTAAGCCCGAACTGGCCGTATGCCCGAACGTAAATCGGAATCTGGTACTCCGGGTCGCGAAGCAGTATCGGATTCTGAGTCCCCCACTTGATGTCGAGCAAGTTCACCTTGTTGACGAACCATACTGCGGCCTTGAAGGCACTCTCGCCTCCCGTCGGAAGGTTCATGATTCTGCGCAGAATAGGTATGTTGTCGGTCGAGAGGGTGTGCTTTCCCGGCCCGAACAGATCGAGAGCCTGGCCGTTGCGGAAAAGTATTGCCTCCTGAGATTCCCTGACGATCAGCTGTGTCCAGTTCCCCAGCTCATCGCTCTTCACGGGGTTCTTCTTGTCAACGTAACGCCACGCTAATATGTCGTTGGAGTTGATGCTGTCGTCCCATTGGACTACCTGAATAATTGCCATGTTTATATTTCTCCCAGTGAAAATTTTGTGTAAGTATTATAGAGCAAAACCGGGCGTGAGGCATTCCTCATACCCGGTGTGTGGTCAGTTTATTACTTTTCTGGCGGGCTTTTTGTCCAGGTACTCGAGCAATAAGGGGCTGAGAATCTTTATGTATGTGCCCTTCATGCCAAGACTCCGGCTCTCGATCAGCCCTGCACTCTCAAGTTTGCGCAGTGCATTCACGATTACGCTTCTGGTAACTCCAACTTTGTCCGCAACCTTCGACGCAACCGCCACGCCTTCCGGACCGTCAAGTTCAGCGATAATGTGCCTCATGCTCTCCAGCTCGGAATAAGACAGTGCACGCATAGCCATCTGCACGCTCAGCCTGCTTCTGGCTGTCTCCTCGAGGACTTTTGCACGCTCGTTGAGAATCTCTATCCCCGCGAGCATCCCCAAGTGTTCGGCCAAGAGCAGGTCATCAACGCTGAACGGCACATCGCGCCTGACCAGCATAATCGTACCCAGCCTCTCAGCACTTGCACCGATAATCGGGACGTACATCAAGTGCTTCTTGGGCTTCTCGCCCTCGTATTCGTCGTCAAACAGCGGAGCGTCTTCGTCGTGAACTTCCGAGTCCCTGCACCTGTTCATCCTCACCACGAACTCCTCAGGCATAACTCCGTCACGAAAACTCTCGGACAATGCTTTAGACGAATATTCCGGCACCCAGTTATACCCCAGCAAATGCCCCGACTTGTCCACAATGTAGACATTCGCAGTAGAGAACTCGGACAGCAGTTTTGAGAGGTTAAAGTAGTTAAGGGGTTCTCCCTCTTTTTTGGCCTGAACTGCGCGGCCGACCCGTCGCGTTTTTGCCAGAAGCTCATACATTCTCTCTGAGCACTTATCCCGGCGCGAGGCAATTTTAGCCATAACTTCAAGCCTCCTACAGCAGGTAACGGCGGATGTCGCGGTTCTCGACAAGGCCGCTTAGTTTCTGCTTCACCATGTCCGCGTCAATCTCTATGCTCTCTTCGTCCATATCACTCACGCTGAAGCTGATTTCCTCGAGCAATTGCTCCATCATGGTGTGGAGTCTGCGCGCACCTATGTCCTCCATTTCGGAGTTCATCTTGTGTGCAAGACGTGCTATCTCCTGCGTTGCTTCGGGCGTGAACGTAAGCGTAGTGCCCTCAGTGGAAATTAGTGCTTCGTACTGGCGGATTAGCGAGTTCTCCGGCTCAGTCAGTATACGCTGGAGATTCTCGATAGTGAGAGGCTCAAGCTCAACCCTTATGGGGAATCTTCCCTGAAGCTCTGGGATAAGGTCTGAGGGTTTTACACCGCTGAATGCCCCGGCGGCAATGAACAGAATGTGATCCGTCTTGACCGGGCCGTACCTGGTCTGCACGACTGAGCCTTCAACTATCGGGAGCAGGTCCCTCTGCACACCCTCGCGGCTTACGTCGGGACCGTGTGAGCTTCCGTTCTTCACAACTACCTTGTCGATTTCGTCGAGGAATACTATTCCGTCCTCCTGTGCCAGTTCGAGAGCTTCCTTGCCCATCGCCTCAGCGTCGATCATCTTTTCGGCCTCTTCCTGCTGAAGAACTCTAAGGGCTTCTTTCACCTTCATGTGGCGCTTCTTTGTGCGCTTGGGCATTATTCCGCCGATCATCTCCGTAATATTTATGCCCATAACGTCCATTCCAGGAGTGCCGAATATCGGGAGTGCCGCCGCACTGTCGTTGACCTCGATTTCTACGTCCCTGTTGTCGAGCTTGCCCTTCTTGAGCATCTCGTGCAGTTTCGCGCGGGTTCTGCTGTTCTCCGCTGCCTCCGGAGTTTCTTCCTGTACTGCCTCATCTTCGGAGTCGTCATTCTTGCCAGCAAATGCCTTCATGAAGTCAGGCATCTTGAATGTCTTTTCCGGGCGGGGAAGCATCGCGTCAAGCAGCCTCTGTTCTGCGCGTTCAAGTGCCGGTTTCTGCACTTCCTCGAGCATCCTCTTGCGCACCATTGAGGCCGCAAATTCCGTCAAGTCCCGAATTATGGTCTCAACATCACGCCCGACATAACCCACTTCCGTGAATTTCGTAGCCTCAACCTTCACGAACGGAGCATCCGAAAGAGTCGCGAGCCTGCGGGCAATTTCCGTCTTGCCGACTCCTGTAGGACCGACCATGAGAATGTTCTTCGGCATAATCTCATGTGCAATTTCAGGGGGAAGTGCTCGTCGTCGAATGCGATTCCTGAGAGCTATTGCAACGGAACGCTTTGCTTTGTCCTGACCTACGATGTAGCGGTTCAGGTGCTCGATAATCTTTGCTGGAGTAAGTTTTTCGTCCAGTTTTTTCTTGAGTTCAGCCATTATTCTCCTAATACCTCGACTATGATGTTATTGTTGGTGTAAATGCATATTTCTGAAGCCAGCTCGATTGAACGCCTGGCTATCTGTTCCGGCGGGAAATCCGTAGCTTCGCACAAGGCCCTTCCTGCGGCGAGTGCATAGCCGGAACCTGAGCCGATGGATGCTACCTGACCTTCAGGTTCCAGAACGTCGCCTGCCCCTGAGAGCAGAAGGGTCATCTCCGTATTTGCGGCGAGCATCATTGCCTCGAGTCGTCGCAGTGCCTTGTCGAGCCGCCATTCCCGAACGAGCTTCACTGCACCGCGCATAAGGTCTCCCTTTTCCTGCTCAAGGCATGTCTCGAATTTCTCGAGGAGGGTCATTGCGTCGGCAGTGCTCCCCGCAAATCCTGTGAGTATCTTTCCGTCAAGAAGTGTGCGGACTTTTCTGGCCGTGCTCTTGATGACCTGAGAACCCAGAGTAACCTGACCGTCTCCGGCCATCGCCACGCGCGACCCCTTCCTCACGCACACAATTGTTGTCCCGTTAAACAGGATATATCATTCCTTTCGCTGTATAATGTCTCAGGATTAAGTGCATATTATCCCATTTGAACCTGTTTTGTGAATATACCGAATAGACTAAATTTTTCTGAGTAATCCATTTTCTGAGGAGGAACGTTACTGTGAGGCTTTCTGACCCTGATTCTATTTTTCCAGTCCCGAACATCAACACCGTAACCTACATCAAGCCGGCAATCACCCGCCAGAATATTATCGCCGGGGATTTTTCGTACTATGCCGGCTTAAATTTTGAGGCACATGTTACGCATCACTACGAGTTCAACGGCGACGGGGCGATAATCGGCCTGAACAGCACAGTAAGCCGCGAAATTCCGCCCTGCTCGATCGCGGCAGGAAATCCAGCAAGAATAATACGCAGACGCTTCGACGACGAAATGATTGTTCTGCTGGAGAAGCTCAAATGGTGGGACAAACCGCTTGCGGAAATTCGGAGGCTGATACCTCTTCTGACCTGTCCGGACCTCGAGAAAGTGAAGAGGGAGCTGAAGATTCTCCTTGACATGGTATAATTCACCGCGTAAAAGCACACACAGCAAAACTTTTTGGCAAACACGGTTCGATCCCGTTAAAGTGCTTTGAGAAAATAAAGGCGCGTACAGCAAACTTCTTTTTTTGCAATGTAAATGCATATTTCTGCGCCTTGTCTTATTTTTCAGGAGGATTATTTATGTATGCTCGAACAGCTCAAGCAGGAAGCTAATCTGACCCTTACCGAAAATTTAGCCCTAACACTCAAATCTACAGGATCACATTGCCTTGACCTCTTTGCGTCAATCGGTGCACTCCGCAACTCTGAGCCTCACGAAATACGCTCAAGATTCATGCGGGCCTTCACTGAAAATCCCGATATGGCCGTCAAAATTGCCTTCTATGCACGGGACATCAGGCAGGGACTCGGTGAACGTAAGACTTTTCGCGTCATTCTGGAGTGGCTGGCTCAAAATTCGCCGTCGTCAGTCATCAAGAACTTAGCACTCATTCCGGAATACGGCAGGTATGATGATTTTTTCGCGCTTATCGATACTCCTTGCCGCAGTGAAGTATTCGAGTTTATTTTTCGCCAGCTCATGAATGACATTAAGAGCGACAAGCCCTCACTTCTGGCCAAGTGGATGCCCTCAATCAACGCCTCAAATTCCAGAATCAGACGGCAGGCTTGGGTTTTCACTGAGTACTGCGAAATGCCGCACAGGGAATACAGGCAGATTTTGTCGAAGCTCAGGGCAAAGCTGAAGATAATCGAGAATAATTTGCGTGAAAGAGATTACACGTTCGACTACTCAGCCCAGCCGTCAAAAGCTATGCTGAAGTACCGCCAGGCATTCATCCGCAACGACAATAAACGCTACATGAATTTTCTGGATGAAGTTGCGTACGGGAAAGCGGAACTCCACACCGGAACTCTTGCTCCCTACGAAATAATCATGCCGGTTTTCACGCGAGGAAGTCTGAGTGATGACGAGAAAGTGGCACTCAATGCAACGTGGAACGCTCAAGAGGACTTCACCGGCGGAGATAAAGCACTTGCGGTTGTGGACGGCTCAGGCTCAATGTACGGAGGCAGGGTGATTTACCCGATAGCTGTTGCTGTTTCTCTGGGAATATATTTTGCGGAGAGAAACAAGGGAGAATTTCGCGGGCACTTCATCACATTTTCGGCAGTGCCTCAGCTCGTCGAAGTCAAGGGTGTGGACATCACAGAAAAAGTGAATTTCTGTGCAAGCTACAATGAGGCCGCAAACACTGACCTGCAGAAAGTTTTTGAGCTTATCCTGAACACTGCCGTGAAGCACAACATTCCGCAGGAAGAAATGCCTTCGACCCTGTACATAATATCCGACATGGAATTTGACGACTGCACTGAAAATTCCGGCATGACGAACTTTGAGCACGCAAAGCAGGCTTTTAGCGAGAAGGGTTACAGCCTCCCGCAGGTAGTGTTCTGGAACGTTGACAGCAGGAACAACCAGCAGCCCGTAACGCGTAACGAGCAGGGAGTTATTCTCGTGAGCGGAGTATCGCCCAGAATTTTCGGCATGATAAAGAGCGGAAATCTCTCACCGGAGTCATACATGCTCTCCGTGCTGAACAGTGAACGTTATGTGAACATAACAGCTTGACAGAATAAGTTTTGCCCTGTAAAATTCCTGAATTGTTGAAGCCGGTGTAGCTCAGTCGGTAGAGCAGCTGACTTGTAATCAGCAGGTCGGAGGTTCGAATCCCCTTGCCGGCTCCAGTGAGTTAATAACGTGGTGGAATGGCCGAGTGGTCAATGGCAACAGACTGTAAATCTGTCGGCGGGAGCCTACCATGGTTCAAATCCATGTTCCACCACCAATTTAAACAAAATGCCGATTTAGCTCAGCCGGCAGAGCACATCCATGGTAAGGATGGGGTCTTCGGTTCAAATCCGAAAATCGGCTCCACTTAAGAAAATATCAGCTTCAGAGCATTTACGCTTTGAGGCTTTGTTTTTGACCGCATATCACGATTAAGCTATAATCTTCTCACTAAATTTCACGAATAATAATCACACACAATCATGCATAAGAAAATATACATAGTCTTTATCGCAATGTTCTTCGTGTTCTGTTTCCTGCTAATCGCCGGAGTCTGGTGGTCGTTGGGCGAGTTGAGAGCCTACAGAGAAGAATACGATCTGCTCGAGAGCGAACGTTTAAGCTCTGAGAAAATGATGGAGAACATGGAGAATAAGAACGTTGACCTCTCAAACGTTACCGGCCTGAATATCGACAACTCCGGCAACGCCAGGGATGCAGTAGAGTTTTATGCTTACGTCAGGCAGGTTATCGAGGACAACGATATAGAGCTTGTATCGATGCAGTCTGACCCCACAACGGAAAACCTGCTGCAGCTTCAGCTTCAGGGAAGCTATTACGCCATAGCACACGTATTTGCAGACTGGAGGCTGATGCCATTTGCCTCACGCATTAATTCCCTAAACATCAAGAGAGACAACGAATCGCCGACAAGTTTCGTCAATGCAAGCGTAGTTCTTGAGGCACTTATGGAGGCACAATAGCCATGAATGAAATTCAGGAGGGAATGACTTATTCTTGGGAAATTCTGACAGGAGTTTTTGATGATAAGACATCAAAAGCAATCAGGTATGCAAGTTTTCTTGTGCTGTTCTTGGGAATAGTGTGGGCAGCCCTGAATTACTTTCAGGCAGAACACATAGCGAATCTTGACGAAGAAATGGAAGACTATTCGTCTATCGAAGAACGCAGAGCAGGAAACGAAGCCTATAACAAGCTGGTTGAACTTGCCCGTACTGTAGGGACTATGCGGCGCGGTGGCGAGGCGATCGCTAACTCAATGGGCGGAATAAGTTCTATGCCGTTCAACATTGCGGGCTATGACGAAATGGGACTTGAGGACTTGAACTCGCCGGTAGTGAGTGTAATTCCTGATTCTGCGCCAGCGTCTGAACACCAGGAGGCCGAACCTCAAAGGGAAAACATCGTCATCAAGGCCGTAATGGTCTCCCAGAAGTACAAGTATGCGGTCATAGATTATGCGCAGAATACGGGCTATATCATCCGTCAGGGACAGGAATTGCCAGGCGGGAGCGGCCGTGTGGTCAGAATTACGAAGGACGGCATAACAGTGCGGCCTGCCGGGAGCAATTCAGACGTAAATTACACGGTTAAGTAGTATAATACAAAGTATAATTACTGAATAAAAATTCATTAAAAAGCGAAGTGAACTTAGCCGTGTGGAAAAAAGTCTATTCTCTTGTTGTCACACTTACTTTGTGCCTGTGTGCAGGAGCTTTTTCTGCCGGGAAAAGTGAGAACTATACCGGCCCTCTGCTGACAGCCTGCAATATCTACCAGCTGGGGACTGACGAGTTCCTCATCTCCATAAGCGGAAGGAAGCTCCCTGTCCCGTACGCAGAAACAGACGGAAATTCACTTCTGCTTACATTCAAGGGTGCACGCGCAAAAAATCCCGAGTTAATCAATGAGTCTATGGAGAGTCTGCTTGACGGAAGCCCGGCACTTTACGGCTTCGAGATCGAGAATCTCCCTGATGAACAGATAGTTGTACGTCTGTACGCAAATTCAGAACTGTTTGTGCATTCAAGCACCAGAACAGCAGGCGGATTCACATTGAGAATAAGGTACTCGCCGCAAGCTGTGTATGATGCATCCGACGAACCGTTCCCCCCCCTGAAATCCACAGTACAAACTCCAACATCATCACTGCCGTTTTCCGCAGAGACTCGCACAACGATAGATTTCCGTGAAGCCGAACTGCAGGATGTGTTCCGTCTGTTCATGGCGGCACTGGGCAGAAATATAGTGATCGATGCCTCGTTCCCCAGAGATGTATTCGTAACAATGACGCTGGTTGATGTTAGGATTGACGAGATCATGAATTACCTGCTCAGGACTTATGATCTGTCGTGCTATAACTACGGTCCGAACATTACGGCATTCGGAACGCGCGAGGGACTGTATAAGCTGTCTGGTGCCAGCGAGTTCAAGATGTTCAAGATTTCTTACGCCAACCCCCAGCGTGTGAGCGAGATACTCAAGAATCTTCTGGGCTTCTCGGTAACGCTCATAAAGGATGACAGTACGTCAGGCAGTGATGCCAGCACGAGCAGCAGTACAAGCACAGGCTCGAGCGAGAGCGCACAGAGAGTAGCGAATACCTCGAGGAGCACGGCAAACGCAACGATCTCTGAGATTATGGTAGACCAGAGATTGCGGACGCTTTACGTCAAGACCAACCCCGCGAGAATGGCGGAAGTGGAAGATCTCATCAAGACGCTAGATGTTCCATTGAGGCAGGTAATGATTCGCGCCAGCATCTTCGAGTTCAACGATACAGCGACGCTCGACGTTCAGAACAGCTTGAACATGGTCTATGACAGGTGGAATCTCCTCACCAATCCGGGCAGCAGTCAGGGTACACTGACATACGAGGACAGGACTTACAGGAACGGACGTTCAGACTTTGACCGGTACGTTACTTCTGTGTTCAGTGCGCTTGAGATGAAGAACAAGGGTAGGACTCTGGCGAATCCTTCGGTGATAACGATAGAGGGAGAAGAGGCCAAGATAACGCTGAAGCAGAACATCATGTATTCTGCCGGGCGTGATGACAGCGGGAATCCCACGTGGAGCACTACGGATGTCGGTCCGGAGCTTACATTTACTCCCACGATCGAGGACAAGGGCTACATCAATCTAGAGATCAGCATCACTACAGGGGATTATCTGGGCAAAGACACCGACGGCAACATAATCACTACTGACAGAAACGTAGAGACGCATATTCGTGTGAGGGACGGAATGCCGTTTGTCTTGGGCGGCCTCTTCCAGGATGCAACCACCAGACTCAGGTCGAAAATTCCAGTTCTGGGAGATATTCCGTTATTGGGAAATCTGTTCAGGCTATCGTCGAACGAACACAACAAGAGCCAGGCAGTAATGATAGTAACGCCGTATATTCTTGACAGCCATTGAGGCACTTATAATATAATATGTGTTCATTCCACAAGTTTTTTCAGGAGGTTAGTTATTAATGGCACAGGTTGCAGATACTACGAGCTTCTATGTAGGCTTGAAGTTCCGCTGGCAGGACGGCATATGGGAAATAGTCGAGTATGACCACCACAAGATGGGCAGAGGCGGAGCAGTAGTCCGCACAAAACTGCGCAACGTAGAGACCGGCTCAATCGTGGAGAACTCGTTCAAGCCCGGCGAAAAGTTCGAGCGCATAATCTACGAGGACAAACCTGCACAGTATTCCTACAGGGACGGCGAGGATTATGTGTTCATGGACTTGGCCACGTATGAGGAAATGAGGCTCTCCCCGCAGGTTTTGGGCGAAGCGGCCAAGTATCTGGTCGATGACATAGAGATACAGCTTGAGTATTTCGAGGGCAAAGTCATGGGCATAGAGCTTCCCAAGAGCGTAACGATGAAGGTAGTGGACACTCCTCCTGCGTTCAAGGGAGATACAGTAACCGGAGGAGGCAAGCCCGCAACACTTGAGACCGGTCTTGTGGTAACAGTTCCGGTATTCGTTGAGCCTGGCGAGGATATAGTGGTGGACACCCGCACCGGCGCATATCTTGAGCGCGCGAAAAAAGGTAATTAGCCTTGCCTGACGAGAAACCAGCAAACGGCGGAGCGATACACATTTCGGAAGATGTAATTGTAGAACTCGCCAGCAAAACCATTCAGGGAATCCCCAACATTAAGACAGCTTCACGGTCAGGCTCGAAGTTCGGGCTTGGCCGCAAAGGAGCAGGGATCAGGGTATCTGTAGATCACTCACAGGGAGCGATGGACATAGATGCGTATGTTCTGGTGAAGTACGGCCAGCGTATTCCAGATTTGGCGTGGGACGTTCAGGAGAAGATAAAGGACAACCTCGAACGCTACACAGGCTACAATGTGAGGGCAGTGAACGTGAATGTTCAGGGAGTGTACGCAGATGCGAACAGCAGCTTCAAGCTGGACCTGGAGCCCCCTGGAGCTGATCCTGACAGCGACGAGGAAGACTAGCGATGTATTTTCTCTGGAAGACTACGCCGATAGGGATAATCAGGATTTCGTGCGACGGGCTGATGGAATTTGCTGACGATGTCCTGAGGTCGAGGCTGAGGCTGTACAGCATAACGCTATCGCCTGAAGGCAGGAAGGGTGAGGCAGACATCAGCATAGTACTTTCTGAGGAAAATTTGGCTTCTGATGTGAAGAAGACAGTCGAGAAGCATTTTCCTGCTGTGTTCAAGCCTATGGGCATAAGGGCATCAGTGATATGGGCAGTTCCGGAGCGGAGCATAGCCGCGATATTGAGTTCGCCGCACGTGTGGGCAGGAATTGCTTCGTGTTCTGCCGTTCTGGTAACAGCTGGTGCGGCAGGGTTCTTCTGGGTAATGTTCTGGGGGGCGGCGGCGTGGTTTATTGTTCACGGCTTGAATATTCTGGTTCGCAAGTTCTGGAGGGCATGATATGGCTGAAAAAAAGTATATAGGCCGTAAATTCGGGGCGATTCACAGGTCAAGGGAGCTGGCGGTGCAGTTCTTGTACTCGATGGATGTATGTCCTGCTCAGGATTTTGGGGAAGCACTGGAGCTGTTTTTGGGTCTTGATGATGTTGCGCAGGACGACAAGCCGGAAGTTAAGGCACGGTGCCGCGAGATGGTGTCTCGTGTGCATGAGAGGAAGGACGAGATTGACGGAGCACTCTTGAGGATAGTTACCGGGTGGAGTCTTGAGCGCATGACGAGCGTGGACAGGACGATATTGCGTCTGATGGTGCTTGAGGGATTTATTCTGAAGACGCTTCCGGTGAAGTCGGCAATAAGTGAGGCAATTAATCTTGCGCTGGATTTTGGGACAGATAATTCACCTGGCTTTGTGAACGGAGTAATGCACAGTGCGGCGAAATATTTTGAGGGAGAGAGTGGGAATGCCTGAAGTAGATATTCTGATG
This sequence comes from Synergistaceae bacterium, assembly GCA_017451025.1. Taxonomy (GTDB): domain Bacteria; phylum Synergistota; class Synergistia; order Synergistales; family Aminobacteriaceae; genus JAFUXM01. The sequence continues at coordinate 21,969 of JAFSSM010000004.1, forward strand.
GCTACGTATAACGGAGAGAAGTACATAACAGAGCAGATAGAGTCGATACTAGCTCAGACGTTCCAGGATTTCCGGCTGTTAATTCGTGATGATGGTTCGAGCGACAACACGCCAGCAATAATTGAGGAATATGCTAGCCGTTATCCTGAGAAGATAGAAATAGTTCATGATAATGTTATATGCAGGAATCCAGAGAAGAATTTTTTCCAGCTTCTGACTTACGCACAAGCAGATTACGCTATGTTCTGTGATCAGGATGATTATTGGCTGCCTTACAAGATTCAGATTTCTCTTGATTTTGTGAAGAAAGCAGAGCGGGAAAATCCAGGTAAAGCTGTCTGTGCATTCACAGGTTTAGCACGTGTTGATGAAAATTTGAACAGTATGGATACACTTGTTGCTCTTGACCTGAAAAAGAAGCAGTACAACAACTTAACGAACTTAATTCTGCGAAGTTGTGTGTGGGGTTGCACTGAGATATTCAACCGAAAATTATATACCAGCATCGGAGAATACAGCGAGAGCATGATTTTCCATGATCATTGGCTGCCAGAATATGCATGTGCGTGTGGAGTGTTGTGCCATATTCCGATGGCATTGATACTGCATAGAATTCACGGCAATAACGTTTCTGTTCCATTGAGAAAGGAACTCGGTTTTAAGGAACGAATGCTGTTGCGTTTCAATCGGATATTAACTTTCCTGGCGAGGCCTATTGAGAGTTTGACTGTTTCCAGGAAGAAGTTTTTGATAGAACAAATGCGCTGGCGTGATTGTTATTTGCTTTTCAGAGCCAGGTATTCGCATAATATGTCACGAGATAAACGTAATGAACTTGACAATGTTATAGCTATGTACGGGGGGGGGGGGGGGGGGGATAATTGAATGGTTTCGTGCTTTTTTTGCAACACGCTATTTTTCAGGACGTTCATTGTATTCCAATGTTAAGTTTCTCATCAAACGATTAATGTATTAACGTAAAAATTTTGCTTGCTGTATATGAATATATTTTTAGAAAGGTGTAGATAGGATGCCTGAAGTAGATATTCTGATGGCGGCTTATAATGGAGAGAAATACATAGCGGAGCAGATAGAGTCGATACTGGCTCAGACGTTCCAGGATTTCCGGCTGTTAATTCGTGATGACGGTTCTACGGATAATACTCCCGCAATCATCGAAAAGTATGCGGCTAAATATCCGGGAAAGATTGAGGTTGTTCACGATGATGTGGATTGCCATAGTGCAGTTAAGAACTTTTTCCAGCTGCTGACATATGCGCGCGCAGATTACGTTATGTTCAGCGATCAGGATGATGTGTGGCTTCCGTATAAGGTGCAAATTTCACTGGATTATATGAAGGAAGCCGAACGCAAAAATCCGGGTGAACCTGTGCTGGTATTTACGGGACTTCATGTTGTTGACGCTAAGCTTAAGAGCATGGACAGATTTATGGCACTTGGACTTATGCGGGCACGTTATACTACTGTGGAGTTACTTCTTGCGAACTGCGTCAGCGGGTGCACTGAAATGGCAAACCGTAAGCTGTATGAAGCTCTAGGCAGTTATTCGCCGCAGATAATGATTCATGACTACTGGATGGCTTTATATGCATATGCATGCGGTGTAATCTGCAATGTACCTATGGCGTTAATTCTCTACAGGCAGCACAGCAATAACCTTATAGGTGCAGGTAAACCCATTAACGGGGGGGGGGAAGTACTTTCTGCATAGGCTGTTCAGAGCAATAAAAAACCTTTTCGGTCTAAATCCTATCCGCAAATTTTCTGAGTCAAAGCAGAAATTCTACAAGGCGAGTTCTCCCTACATCTTTTTCCGTTCGAGATATTACGACGCTATAAAACCTGACAAGTTGCATGAAATTGATATGTTCCTTCAGCTGTGGGGAAACACCAGGATTGCAAGAATCACTACATTCTTCAAGATAGGCTATCCATATGCTTATAGATTTATAGATAGAGCGATAATCTTCATCAAGATGCTGCTATAACAGACATAAATAAAATCCCCTGCCTAGCTCAGACAGGGGATTAACTTTTTACTTCACCGCTTCAGCCACAGCCTCCGCAACCTCCTGCGGCTTCGCCTGACCCTTAGTCTCCTTCATCACAAGTCCCTGCAAGAACTTCAACTTCTTTCCCTTCTTGTCCTTGCCTGAACGAATCTCCTCCAAGACATCAGGATTCTCCGAAATTACCCTCGCAATTATCTCGTTCAGAGCACTTCCGGCTACTCCGCCTTCCGTTATCCCCAGAGCACTTATAGCTTCGTCAAGACTGGAATTATTCGCCGCCATATGGTCAAATACTTCCTTGCCCTGTGTCGTCGACAGCTTCCCATCGTCTACTCGCTTCACCACTTCCGCAAGAACTTCCGGCCTCATCGCGAAATCCTGAATCTTCTGTCCCCTCTCGTTCAGCACCCTCAAGACCTCAGTCCTCACCCAGTGCGCCGCCCTCACAGGATTCGCCCCTGCCTTCACGCAGGCCTCGAAGTAGTCCGCAAGGTTCTTGTCGTCCGTGAGGACATCCGCAACTTCCTGCGGGACTCCCCACTCGTTCACGTACCTGTTCGCGCGGACATCGGGCATCTCCGGCATTCTGGCGGCCACACGGTCAATCCACTCCTGCGAAATGAACAGCGGAGGCAGATCCGGCTCAACTATGAATTTCCTGTAGAACTCCTTCACGCGTGAGGCACTCGTTACTCCCTTCGCGTCGTTCCAGTGCCGGGTCTCCTGCATAACTTCTCCGCCCTGAAGCATTATCTTCTTCTGACGCTTGATCTCGTACTCGATTGCGCGCTCCAAAGCCTTGAACGAGTTCATGTTCTTGACCTCTACCTTATGTCCCCAGCGGCCATCTGAACATTTCATAGAGACGTTTGCGTCAAAACGCATCATTCCCTTTTCCAGCTCAACGTCAGACGCTCCCGAATAGATTACCCTTCTCCTGAGAGTCATAACATATTCGACAGCCTCAGCCGCAGATGCTACGTCGGGTTCAGAGACTATCTCCGCAAGAGGAGTACCCGAGCGGTTATAGTCCACGTATGACGTATCTGCTCCCTCAAGCCTTCCGTCCGACGCACTGTGATGCAGACTACCTACGTCCTCCTCAAGGTGAAGGTGATGGACGCGAATTTTCTTCAGTTTGCCTTCTGCGTCGTGCACCTCAATGTAGCCTGATGTTGTGATGGGCAGATCACACTGGCTTATCTGGTGTCCCTTCGGCAAATCCGGGTAAAAATATGACTTCCTGAAGAACAACGACTTCGGGCGAATCCCGCAGTTCAGCGCAAAACCCGCAAGCATTCCCTGCTCAACTACCCTGTGATTCAGGTGCGGCAGAGTACCTGGAAGCCCCATGCACACCGGGCAAATATTCGTGTTGGGGGCCGCGTCGGTGTTGGTCGAGCACGAACAGAACAGCTTGGAGTCGCTCTTCAGACGAATGTGTATCTCAATCCCGATTACGGGTGTAAATGTCAGTTCTGGCATGGTTACTTTCCTCCGTTCGCAATTTTCGGCGAGCCTAAGTGCCGCTCAAGGATTACACCCGTGTCAAGAAGTGCAGGGTCGCTCCATCTCGGGCCGATTAGCTGAAGACCAACAGGCAGATTCCCCGCATATCCGGCGAAGAATGACAGTCCGGGAAGTCCGGCCAAGTTCACAGGCAGGGTGTACAGGTCTGCTTCGTAGCCTTTAAGTTCGTCCTCGTCGTTCTCGCCGATCTTCCAGGGCATTGACGGGCTTGCAGGCTGAAGTATGAAGTCGCATTCACCGAACGCCCGCGTGAACTCCTGCGCAATCAGCGTACGTACCTTCGTCGCCGCAACGTAATACTCCTCGCATCTCGTCGGCTCAGTCAGGCATGTACCGGCAATGATTCTCGACTTCACTTCCGGGCCGAAACCGTAGGACCTCACGCGCTCGAACATTTCCTTGATGCCCGCCGCGTCCTTCACCGTATAGCCCAGCCTCACGCCGTCGTAACGCTCAAGGTTCGTGTGTGCCTCGCTCATTGCCAGAGCGTAGTAGCACGCAACCGCGTACCTCGCAACGACAGGCAGAGATACTTCTACAATTTCTGCTCCCTCTTCCTCAAGAACTTTGCGCGTCTTGGCCATTGCCTCAGCGATCGGAGCATCAAGCGTAAAACTCTGGAACTCTTTCACAAGCGCAACCCGTTTCCCCTTGACGCTCACGTCCTCACGGTGGGTGAAGTCGTGGTCCTTGTCGCGGAAACTGCTCGAATCCATCGGGTCATGCCCGGAAATCACCGACATCACCAGTTGAAGGTCTTTCACTGTGCGGGCAAAAGGTCCTATCTGGTCGAGCGATGAACCGTAGGAGATAAGTCCGTAACGGCTCACCATTCCGTAGGTTGGCTTGAGGCCGTACACTCCGCAGAAGCTCGCAGGCTGACGGATTGACCCGCCGGTGTCGCTGCCAAGTGAGAACGGAACGTACCCTGCACTCACTGCGGCGGCACTTCCTCCCGAACTTCCGCCAGGTACGCGCGATAAATCATTGGGATTGCGGGTCGGGCCGAACGCAGAATTTCCGCACGTATTGCCCATCGCAAACTCGTCCATGTTGACCTTGCCCATCAGAACGGCTCCGGCTTCCTTGAGCTTGGCCCACGCGGTCGCATCATACGGCGGCCTCCACTCACCGAGTATCTTGCTTGCGGCAGTGGTGCGGAGACCTTTAGTGCAAAGGTTGTCCTTCAGAACTGTGGGGATTCCTGCGAGAAGTCCGGAAGTTTCGGCGGGAGGGGTGCTGTCCGTGCGCGTGATGAATGCGTGAATTTCAGGCTCCAGTTTGTCGATTCTGGCCTTGCAGGACGCAAACAGCTCCGAGGCTGAAAATTTCTTGTCCTTCAAGCCCTGTATCGCGTCGCTTAAATTCAGTTCATATAGTTCCATGTTATTCGCCCTCCATTATTCTCGGGACTTTGAAGTATGAGCCGTCTACGTGTGCGCTCTCGTGAAGTATCGCTTCTGTGTCGGCAAAAGCTATAACCTTGTCATCACGGAGCGGGCACGCTATGGCTTCGGCAAAACTGAATGGCTCTACGTCCTTGAGGTCAAGTTCCTTGAAGCGGTCTAGCATGTCGAGAAAGTTATTGATGTAACGAGTTGCTCCGGCCAATTCCTGCTCGGTGAGCAAGAGTCGCGATTCCAGAGCAATATCGTTGACTTGTTCGCTGGTAAGTTTCACGAAATTAACTCTCCTTTATAGTAATGGGATTTTTTCGGTGTGTATTATATCAGTGCCATTCATTACCCACACAAGATTTAGATTTTTGTCCAGTGCCGCGAGCTTTGCAGAATTGCCCGGCTTTATGGCCGCGTCAAGTCCTATTGCCCGTGCAGGATTAATTGCCGCACACTTCACCGCAGTCTCGAGCGGAATGTTCATATCCCTAACCGCCGTCCTCATGCAGTCCATCAGGTTCGTTACGCTCCCGGCAATCGTCCCGTCCTCAAGTTCTGCCCTGTTTCCGTGCTTGATGACTTTCTGACCGCCAAGCGAATATTCTCCGTCTGGTCTCCCTGTCGCTTCCATAGAATCAGAGATAAATATTACTCTGTCGTCGCCGAACATTCGCAGAGTGTTCCTGACCACAGCAGGGTGAACATGGACTCCGTCGCAGATAATCTCAACATCAACCCCCTCACTCTCAACAGCGGCGACTATCGGGCCGGGTGCTCTGTGGTTGATGCCGTTCATCGCGTTGTAGAGGTGCGTAACGTGGGTGATTCCCCGCCGGAACGCCTCAAGTGCTGTATCGTAATCGCAGGCTGAGTGAGCGAGCGACACCGTAACTTCCTTGCTGGCCTCACCAATGAACTCCATAGCTCCGTCAACTTCTGGCGCAACGACAGCTATTTTTATCAGCCCGCCGCTCTCTGCCTGAAGCCTTCTGAACATCCCAGTACTTGGCCGGACTATGTAGTCTGGATTCTGTGCGCCCTTCTTGTTTTTAGAAATAAACGGTCCCTCGAGGTCAATTCCCGCAAATTTCCCGAAATCTCTTGCTGCTCGCATTATCCGCATAAGCTCATTTTCTGGCAGGGTCATCGTTGCGGGACACAAAGTAGTGATTCCGTTTTGGGCTTCATATTCTGTAATTGCCCTGAATGCTTCAGTGGTTGCTTCGCAGAAATCATGACCTGCACAGCCGTGAAAATGTATATCCGTCAGGCCGGGAATAACGTACAGCCCTTCAGCGTCAATTATCTGCGCATCAGAATAAACTGTGTCCGTGATTATTCCTTCAGAAATTGCTATGCTTCCTTTGTGAAAGTGATTGTCCTTACAAAAAACGTTGCCATCCTTAATGATAATCATAGCTGTCCTCCCATAAAGAAATAGCCCGGCTCAAGCATTCTCACTCAAGCCGGGCATCCTGAATATTTTTCTATTACTGTTCAGCGTCAATTAGTCTCTTGATCTCGTCGAACACAAACTGAACTTTTGTCCCTACAACTATTTGCACATCATGTTCCGAAGGTTTGAATACGCCAGGAACTCCTGCAGATTTTATCCTGGCTTCATCCAAAAGCACAGCGTCATCAATCGTAGCTCTGATTCTCGTGGCGCAATAACTGAAGTCCTTTAGATTGCCAGAACCGCCAAGTCCTGAGAGAATCATCTTCGCCATCTCCGTAAAGTTGTTGTTCTTGAGAACTGTTGAGACCGAAGCATGATGCACCGTTTCTTCACGTCCTGGAGTCTTCAGGTCAAATTTTTTGATTGCCCAGCTGAACGCAACGTAATACACAACCGCGAAAACAAGTCCTATGGGAATAATCATCCAGGGATTTACGGCCATAGGGGCCTTGAAGCTCAGTATCCAGTCAACCATACCTGCACTGAAGTTGAAGCCGCACCTGACCGGCAGATAAGCGCAGACCATTGCGGAAATTCCAGTAAGAGCGGCGTGAAGCAGATAGAGTCCCGGCGCAAGGAACATGAACGAAAACTCGATAGGCTCAGTTATTCCGGTGAAGAACGACGCAATTGCTCCGGCCATGAGAAGGCTTGCCGCGCTCTTCTTACGCTCGGGGTTAGCGGCCCTGTACATAGCGAAAGCTCCGGCCACAAGTCCGAACATCATAACAGGGAAGAAACCAGTCATGTACATTCCGGTTACGCCTTTAATAGCACCTTCTCCGCCTGACCAGAACAGCCCGAGATCATTTATGTTAGCAGTGTCGAACCAGAACACGGCGTTCAATGCATGATGAAGTCCCAGCGGGATAAGTGCTCTGTTGAGCATTGCGTAAATTCCTGCACCTATCGGGCCAAGTCCTACGATGGACACGCCGAAATTGACTAGAGCAGAGTACAGGACAGGCCAGACATAATATAGAATTATGGCTACCACTGCGGAAACAAAGGCTGTAACTATAGCTACGCATCGCCTGCCCGCGAAGAAAGCCAGCCAGTCGGGAGGCATAGCATCCTTAAACTTGTTGTAGCATCCTGAGCCAATAAGCCCTGCGAGTATTCCGATAAACGCATTCTCGATTCTTCCGAATGCCGCCGGAACTTGAGACACATCAACCTGTGCATACATAGCTACTGCACCTGGAGAGAGCAGGTTAGTAATCATGAGCCAGGAGACCAGACCTGCGAGGGCAGGTGTGCCGTCCTGATCGGAGGACATTCCGATTGCGACACCTATAGCGAAGAGAAGGGGTACCTTGTCAATGATTGCTAATGCTGCTTTGATGCAGAAAGCTGCGGCGAGACTGTTTGAGCCCCAGCCTGCCGGGTCGATCCAGTAGCCAATTCCGAAAAGTATTCCTGCGGCTGGCAGACAGGCTACGGGGAGCATTAGAGACCTGCCGATTTTCTGAAGGTATTTCATCATGATGGAAAAAGACTTCCTCCTTGTAGAGATTGTGATATGGATTTAGTCATTATATAACAAATTATGCTGGTATGAGTGATATGGTGAATGGTGTATAATAAATCCGTCCCGGGAAGCTAAGGACGGACAAATAGGCTCACGTTGAAGCGGGGAGTGGGTATCCCTACCTCAGACATAAGCCTTTCGGTAAAGGATTAACGCGATTTCAATTCACGGATTAGTTCCGTAATGGCTCTGATGAAGTCTGTAGCGGCTTCTAAGAGCTTTATTATTGTCCTCACGCTATCACCTCCTTTCACCCAAGATAGGCTACTCGGGGGTGTCTCCTAGCAAGCCTCGCACCCGCAAAACTTCACAGGCACGGCTTCCCATTCACAATTCTATCACAACTATTTTGCACTGAATGTTTTTCCTGAAGAGTAGTACTCATGAATAGTGTATAATAAATCCGTCCCGGGAAGCTGAGGACGGACAAAATAGGCTCACCTGAAGCGGGGAATAGGCATCCCTACCTCAGAATGAACCCTGATGATAGGAAATTACGCTTTGAAGATACGGATTAGCTCCGTAATTGCTCGGGCAACGTCAGTAATGGCTTTGACGAGCTTTATTATTCTCTCCACGCTATCACCTCCTTTCACCCAAGACAGGCTACTCGGGGGTGTCCCCTAGCAAGCCTCGCACCCGCAAAACTTCACAGGCACGGCTTCCCGTTCACAATTCTATCACAACTATTTTGCACTGAATGTTTTTACTGGAGAGTAGTATTCATGAATGGTGTATAATAAATCCGTCCCGGGAAGCTGAGGACGGACAAAATAGGCTCACATTGAAGCAGGGACTCCTAATCCCTACCTCAGACATAAGCCTTACTATAGTAGATTAGCGCATTTTGAAGAGCCGGATTATCTCGGCTATTGCTCGTAGAAGCTCTGTGAGGGCTTTTATGAGCTTTATTATTCTCTCCACGCTATCACCTCCTTTCACCCAAGATAGGCTACTCGGGGGTGTCCCCTAGCAAGCCTCGCACCCGCAAAACTTCACAGGCACGGCTTCCCGTTCACAATTCTATCACAATCCGCTAAAGTCATAATTCACCCTCACCGAAAATGTCAGTGTAACGAGATACAGGCCATCCATTCATAAAGGCCTGAACCCAGAAACCTTTTCGCGATAAAGGATAGAAGGTTTATTTTTAGTACTAAGCACCAAAGCGTACAGCCGTTCCCCCAGAAATTGCCTCAATGCTAAAGACGAGCGCGAGCGTTCAAGGCAAAAGGCACTTCCGGTTCAAGCGGCACAGTTACCCTCAAAACCAGTGAGGGCAGGAACATTACCTGAACGCCCTCTACACACGGAAGGGCAGAGGGCACGACAAGAAACTACAAGGAGGTTTATGTATCATGTCAATGGTAATTAATCACAACGTACCGGCACTCCAGACGTATAACATCGTCAACGGTACAAGCAATGCCCTGCAGAAGTCCATTGCCAAGCTGTCAAGCGGTCTCCGCATCAACAGCGCGGCAGACGACGCGGCAGGCCTCGCAATCAGCGAAAAAATGCGCTCCCAGATCGGCGGACTCGATAAGGCAGTCGCTAACACTCAGGACGGCATCAGCCTTATCCAGACAGCAGAAGGCGCGTTACAGGAGACTCACTCAATCCTTCAGAGAATGCGCGAACTGTCAGTCCAGGCCGCCAACGACACACTGACCCAGCAGGACAGAAGCTACATCCAGGTCGAAATCGACCAGCTCAACGACGAGATTACCCGTATCGGCGACACGACGCAGTTCAACAAGAAGAAGCTCCTCAACGGCGAGGCAGCAGCACTCTGGAGCAGCGACGACAACGAGACGAAGGCAATCATCAACGGCGGTCTCCGCAAGACTGACCAGTTCGGGCAGAAAGTCTCCGTCGAGGGCAACTACAAGATTAAGGTCAAGGCTGACCCCGGCGTAGGTGAAGTCCAGAAGTCAGACATCATGAAGATCAAGCATGACGACGTGGTCATCAACAAGACCACCAACACTGATCTCGGCGTAACCGACGTATCTGTGAGCAACGTACCCGCCGGAAGCTACAAGCTCGAGCTCGCTGAGGAAGCGGCACCCGGCGAAGGCGCAGAGAACGGCGGCGAAACCGGCCCCATCCTAACAGGTTCTTATGGTATCGGCGGCACGATGAACCAGACCACCAGCACGATCACCTTCGGAGATGACAACATCGGTGCCCCCGTAACGAAGATCACAGTCTCCACAACTGACGGTGTCGAGATCTGGTCAACAACCGGCTCAGACTTATTCAAGTACAACGAGTCTACATCCGGCACAACAGCACAGGACCAGTCGTCGTTCTTCGAGGGGCGCACATCAGCAAACGCAGCTGAAGGTCCGGCCTTCGTTGGTGTCAAGGATGAGATCATCGCAGCAGCAGCAGCTAAGGGCATCAGCCTTACCGGCTTCGGCGAGGCTGACGGAGAAACCGGAACTCTCGAACTGACCACGATCACAAAGAACGGTACCGCCCCCGGGATCAAGATTACCTACGAGACCACAGACTCCGGCGTAGACCCCACAACTGAGACTGCCTCAGAAGACCCCGTGCCGATCGGCGCAGATCAGGTGTTCCAGCTTGAGATAGGGGATAACCTCACGGAGAACGCAAGCATTCTGTTCGAGGTTACGAACATCGATGCTGTGAACCAGACTCTGACCCTCAAGGCCACAGCAACGAAGCTCTCGCAGGACGGCGTGAATTCCACAGCTACGCAGGACAACATCGTGCTGGCACTGGGCGGTGATGATAAGAACGAAGCACCTGAGAACCCTGTCAACCTCGACAAACTGTTTGGCGGCACTGATGACGAACCCTCAGTAACTATAACTTTTGGTGATGATGCTCAGCTTGATCCTTTCAGGCTCTCGACCGTCTCCGAAGGCGCAAAATTCGTGTACTTCGTTACTGCAAATGCTGATACTTCCGAAGATGAAGATATTCAGGTCAACGTATCCGGCTATCTTGACAGTTCTTGGGATGACAAGTGGGACGACAGCCCCTACAACGGCAATACTCTCGGCTACGTTCTCAACGGTGAATCTCTCGCCAACACGGACATCCACTTCAAGAACTTCTACCTGAACGAGAAGACCGGCACAGTAACTGAGGGCGACATCACCATGTCGACCAACGAGAGGTTCAACAACAACGCAGACAGAGGCGGCGCACTGGCTGACCTTGACGGTGCCCAGACTCTCGCAAAGTTCGATGCGGCCTACATCGGAAAGGTAGCAACCGGCGACACCAAGCTCCGCGACCTCGACAAGTTCTGGAACTCTGAGGGCGTGTTCATGCTCGATGACCCGAAGACCATCACCCTCAATCAGGGCAATGGCAATAAAGCAAGCGTAACGCTCTACGCCAAC
>JAFSSM010000005.1 GCA_017451025.1 Synergistaceae bacterium
CCCCCCCCCCCCCCCCCATACAATCTTCAGGAAGTCCTCGTGTATATGCGGGTCAGCAAAGATTTCTACAGAAGACGCGGCGGAATAAAGCTAACCCTTTCCAGTCTCAAGCTCAAGTACGGATTCCTGCGTTCAGGATTTATCTCCATCACAGATTTTCTCATCAGCGGTTTCGGTCAGGCGGCAGTAACATTAATGCCTGGTTTCATGCGTGAATGGTTCTACAAGAAGTTTCTCCGGAGTTAGCAGAATAGTAACGTGCTGGTTATGTTTTGCGCTGGGAGTGCATGAAGTTATGTGTGCTCCCATTTTGCTATGCTATACTCTCAAAAAGGAGGTGCTTATTGTTGAGTAACAAGCCAAAAATTCCCTACAGTGTTTTGATGGGACTGTATCACAAAGATTCGCCGGAGTTCCTTAGAGTCGCGATTGACAGTATGCTTAACCAGACTATCCCGCCAGAGGAATACATGATAGCGGTGGACGGCCCGATAGGTAAGGAGCTGCAGTTAGTCCTGAATGACTACGTGAAGCGTTATCCTGAAGTGTTCACGATCCACTATCACCCCGTGAACAGAGGAGTCGGTGCAATTTTGGGTGAGGTGCTGCCGTTGTGCCGTAATGAGTTCATTGTGCGGATGGATGCTGACGATTATTCTGTGCCCAAAAGAGTCGAGAAGGAGCTTGCTGTTTTTGCGGAACACCCTAATTTGGGCTGGGTTGGCAGCAATGTCGACGAGTTTATCGATGACATGAAGAACCCTGTATCGCACGTGATTATGCCGGAGACTAATGAAGACATACTGAAATTCGGGCGGAAGAGGTGTCCGTTTCGTCAGTCTTCTGTGGTGTTCAAGAAGAGTGTAGTTGTTGTGGCAGGAGGTTACAGGAACGTCTAAAGGTTTCTACAGAAGGCGCGGCGGTATTCGTCTCGCACTATCCAGCATCACAATGAGGGCAGGCTTCCTCAAATCAGGCTTCATCTCCCTATCAGACTTCATCATCAGCGGCTTCGGCCAGGCTTTCGTGGCGTTAATGCCCGGTTTCTTCATCGAGTGGTTCTACAAAAAATTCCTCAGGAGTTAGTTGCAGTATCCTATCTGTAGGAGTACATGAAGTTATGTGTGCTCCTTTTTTATTTGGCTGTCTCACCTCAATAACACTTTTCAACCGAAACGGCTATAATACTTTACTCTGATAATCACCAAAGAAAGGAAATCCTTCATGCCAGGAAAATTATTGCCCAGCCTCTTGCAGAATAACGTCCTGCAGTTCTCAGGCGCGCAGAGAAATGACCTCTTAATCGGCGGAGGTATCGGCGAAGATGCCGCACTCATCCTTACACCGAAAGGCACCCTCGCCGCAGCCTCTGACCCCGTAACCGGAGCATCAGCTCATGCCGGAAAATTACTCGTTCACATCAACGCAAACGATATTGCATGCAAAGGCGCAAATCCTTCATGGCTGATTGTTACCATGATAGTACCCGATAATCTCGGCCTAAAATTCATTCACGACACTATGCACGAAATTCATGATACATGCTCGGAACTGGGAATAGCTATAGCTGGCGGACACACAGAACTCACCCAAAAATATGACCAGCCCGTCCTCTCAGCAACTATGCTAGGCATGACCAACTACACCCTCTCCGCAAAAAACATTAAGCCCGGAGATATTGTCCTTGCAGCCGGACATTCAGGGCTCGAAGGCATGAGCATAATTGCCCACGACAAGCCCGAACTCTTCGCAGAAATATTCTCCTCAGAAGAACTAGCAGAAATTCGTTCGTGGCAGGAAGACTTATCCATAATTAAGCCCGCTAAGATTCTCAGGGAGTTTGCCCGCTACATGCATGACCCTACAGAAGGCGGCCTCAACGGTGCCCTGCTCGAAACATCACAGGCTTGCGGTCTGGGAGTTGAAGTTTTCAGCGACTCACTGCCTGTTTCTCCGCTGACCATGAGAGCGGCGCAAACACTAGGCTTCAATCCCTTCAACCTCATATCGTCGGGAATGCTCCTCGCAGTAATTCCGCCTGACCGTATCGCACAAGCACAAGAGGCACTGAATCACGCAGGCATATCCTCATCAAAAATCGCAAAGTTTATTTCCGGAACTAGCTCTGTAAACCTTGATGCCCACGAAGAATTATGGAGATTTCTGTAGTTGTAAAAGTAGTTGAAAAAATGAGGCCGGGTAATCCTGAAATTTGACTAACCGCTATAATATATCACAAACTTTTAGACAAACGAGAAAGGAACGTGTAATTAATTGGCAAGAATTTTCGACAAGACATGGCAGCGCACAAAACTTTGCGGACAGTTCACAGAAGAAGACGCAGGCCATGAAGTCAGAGCTAACGGCTGGGTTCGTGCAAGAAGAGATCTCGGCGGAATAATCTTCATCGAGATTTGGGACTGGACCGGCCCGATTCAGATAGTCTTCAACCCCGAAGCCGGAGAGATTCACGAACAGGCAGCCCGTCTCCGCAACGAGTACTGCGTCGCCGTAAAAGGCAGAATGCGCATCCGTCCGGAAGGCACCGACAACCCGGAACTCAAGACCGGCACGATCGAAATCGTAGCGTCGGATTTTCTGGTGATGAGCAAGGCAAAACCCCTTCCGTTCGAAGTTGGCGATGAGACCGACAACGTAGACGAGAACCTGCGCCTGAAATACCGTTATCTGGATATGCGCAGGGATAAGATGCAGTTCAACCTCAGAACCCGCGCAAAGATTAACGCCTTCACCCGCGAATATTTGGGAGAACGTAATTTTGTGGAGCTTGAGACCCCGATGCTCACGAAAGCTACACCTGAAGGCGCAAGGGACTATCTGGTTCCCTCACGAGTGAATCAGGGATGCTTCTACGCATTGCCGCAAAGCCCCCAGCTGTTCAAGCAGATATTGATGATCTCCGGGTTCGACAGGTACTACCAGATTGCGCGGTGCTTCAGGGACGAGGACCTCAGAGCGGACAGACAGCCGGAGTTCACGCAGGTAGATATTGAGATGAGCTACATTGTCGAAGATGACATAATGGAACTCATCGAGGGCTACATGAAGGGACTCTTTAAGCTGGTGCGCGGAGTAGACATTCCGACACCGTTTGTGAGAATGCCCTACTGGGAAGCGATGGACAGGTTCGGGAGCGACAAGCCGGACTTGCGCGTAAAACTTGAGCTGTGCGACTTGGCCGAAGCGTTCAGGGATGCCGGGTTTGAGCCGTTCCGGAAAATTCTGGAGGCAGGCGGCGTAGTAAGAGGACTCAGGCTTCCGGGCGGGGCGGCACTCTCGCGCAAGGAGATAATGGACCTCGAGAACAGGGCAATCAAGCTCGGGACATCAGGTCTTGCCAATTTCCTGTATAAGGACGGCGGTCTGAAGGGGCCGTTAATCAAATTCCTGAAGCCTGAGGATATCGAGAAGGTCAAGGAGCTTGGGAAAATGCAGCCTGACGATGCGCTGTTCATAGTAGCCAATGAGTCCAGGCAGAAGGCATGTGAAATTCTGGGAACGCTCCGGCTTGAGCTGGGCAAGGCGCGCGAAGACCTGTTCGACAATTCGCCGGACAACTGGAAGTTCTTGTGGGTAACGGACTTTCCGCTGTTTGAGTGGAGTGTGGAAGAGAAACGCTGGGAGGCAATGCATCACCCGTTCACATCTCCTGCGCTGAACAGTGAGAAGCCGTTTGACGAGGACCCTGCGAATGCATTAGCGAGGGCGTATGACTGCGTTCTGAATGGCAATGAGGTCGGCGGGGGGTCAATCAGGATTCACGATCCTGAAGTTCAGGCGAGGCTGTTCAAGTGTCTGGGGATTACGCCGGAGGATGCGAAGCGGAGGTTTGGGTTCTTCCTCGATGCGCTGTCGTACGGGACGCCTCCTCACGGCGGGCTTGCACTGGGGGTTGACCGTTTAGTGATGCTGCTGTGCGGCGGGAACTCAATACGTGATGTTATGGCGTTCCCGAAGACGCAGAAGGCACAGTGCCTGATGTCGGGAGCTCCTGATGCGGTAGAACAGGAACGGCTTGATGAGCTTGCGATAAGCGTAGTGAAGGACGAGGAATAGAATG
The DNA here is from genome assembly GCA_017451025.1 of Synergistaceae bacterium. GTDB lineage: Bacteria > Synergistota > Synergistia > Synergistales > Aminobacteriaceae > JAFUXM01. The sequence goes on from JAFSSM010000005.1 coordinate 4,082, forward strand.
AAATGTGCCCCCTTGCTTTGAGAGCGGGGGGTATTATTTTTGCGTGAAATGTGCTAGACTAAACGCTATCCAAGATAAAAAGGAGAAAGTGATTACCCGTGAACGCTATGAATGAATTTGCACACAGAGGGATTGCGGCGGCGAATGTGCCGGGTAAATTTCTGCGGGCAAATTTTGGAGTGAAAGACGGGTATATTTCGGTAGGTAGAATACGTAATTCCTGTAAGGGGGGGGGGGGGTACACTATCATTCGTTGACTTTTGTTTTGAGTGTAATTCCTTCCAAATGCCGAAAGGCTCTTTGCGTGAATTGATGTTCCCCTATCCATATAAGCCAGCTAAGATTGAAGATAAAGATTTCCCTGTGTTCAGGGTTGGAGTGCTGAATCCTCTAGACTGAACGCGGGGAATTAATATGTCTGGGATTTGCCGTATCCCGGGCAAATTTTATGTATGGAGGTATAGTTTATCATGAAACGTTTTACGCGTGTAATGTTATTGTTGTGCGCGGTGTTTGTGTTGTCTGCGCCGCCTCTTTGGGCAGAGGATTCTATTTCTGATAGTGTATGGAGTAGTAGCACAGATGGAGCAGAGGCTATCGCAAAGAAATTTGGTACGGACCGATATAACAAAATTACCACCGCAAAATACAAAAAAGATAAACCTCTTGATTACTCTACGTTAAATCAAAACACAGAAACGAGTGTAACAGAGTTTGGCAATAATGTAACAATTAACGCAGCCGAAATAAAGCAGTGGTACGTAAAAATTACAAAAGGCACTGACGCACAATCATTAAGTGGGGTTGTTGCTGATACTTCGATTACGATCACAAAGACCGGAGAAGACGAAGAAGAACCTGTAACCTATAAATCAACCGACACATTCTTATTCTCTTTCGGCAATAACAACTTTATGAAGTTCAGCTACTTCATTGTTGATGGTGGTGATCTGTATATGCCCTTCCCTGTCGTGCTTTGGGACATGATAGGCACGGGCACTCTTACAGTTGGCGACAGTACTACTTCATACAGCTACAACAGAGCAGTATCGTCAGCAACAATTCAAGCCGTTGGTAGCCAGAAAGCTCAAGAGAACAGTATTTTTGAAGTCAAAAACAAGAATCAAGAAACAAACAACCTGTCCGGGCCTTATCTGGTTAAGGTGAAAAATGCTACGCAAGACACCAAGGCCGCAAATGAGTATGTTGCAGTAGCTATTAATGGAATCACATCTCAAACAGGGACAACGGTTGTTACCAAGAAGATTTACCAGAGGTACAAACCAGCAGAAGGCAAGAAGATTGGTGAAGTTGACACCGCATACGGCTTCGATTCTAAGCTCGAAGCACCTAATGGTACCACAGGTGCCTATGGGCCATGGATTTACCCGTTTGGTTATGATGACGACCCACACAATAGAGATGGTGTGAAGCTGACCTATAAAGTCTTCATTTTAAATAGAGATACGCAGGCAGTAGATAGTACAGCGGAAGTAGAGTTTGACCTCGTGTGCTCAGACAGTAGCAAGCACGACCACTATCCCCTGAACTACGAGCATCCTAAGCTGGCTGAAGATAGCGACCAGACGGACGCATCCTCCGTCACCATCAGCTGCGGGAACTTCGACAACGCTCACAACGGTGATAACCAGGAAAGCACGCTAGATACAGACACAGTCACGGTTCAGCTCGTACCACCAACCTTGACGAACACCGTCGACACAACGGATAAATCCGAAAAGGCTACCGTCACAGTAACGGTTCCTGATGATGTTACAGATGTTGCTTTTGTTAAGGACTACTTGAGTCTTACTGGCCTTGAAGAAAACGCTGATAAAGATGCGATTCTGACAGCGGCAGTTACAGCTCTGACGGCAGACGGCAAGATAACGTACGCCAAGAGGGACGACACTGCGAATGAAGACGGAACAGAAGACGGAACATATGAGTGGACAGACCTTGACCCTGCTACAACTGCTCCCACTACCGCCGGAATCTACAAAGCAACCCTCACAATCGTGGACGGCAACGAGGATACCGGCAAGGAGGCTGTAACGGCAACAGTCGACTACGCGATCGCGGGCTACGCTCTGACAGCTACAATCAATGATAGCGAGGAACTGACCGTAGGGAAGGAACTGACCGTAGGGAAGGAACTGACCGTAGGGAAGGAACTGACCGTAGGG
>JAFSSM010000006.1 GCA_017451025.1 Synergistaceae bacterium
AGCCCAATCGAGAGTAACGTCTACGCTGACATTCTGAGAGAATTTTTCGCCGGAAACTGCGGTCAAATCGGTTGAGGCAGTAATGGCGATGTCGACCGAGAGGACTGGAGTTCCGGACTTGGTGAAGACGGTCTGCCGTGAAAATACAGTGTTGCCTGCCTCATCTTTTGCCGTCTGAGGAGTTCCGGGTTCGGAAGCTGCTTCGCCGCCGGAGCCTTTGTTGTCGTCTTCTTCTGCCTTGACAATCTCGAACGTCTTTGTTGCAGTACCGGTGTAATTGCCCTTGCCTGTAGCGGTAACAGTTGCGGTTCCGGCTTCGGTGTTGTTGGAGAACTCAAGCGTATAGTGCGTGTCAGCGATGAGGGGAGTCCCGCCGTTCGTGATGGTAACGGTCGGGGTCTTGGCCGTGCCGTCGTAGCTCACGGTCGGGGTCTTGGCCGTGCCGTCATAGCTGACAGTTTCGGGCGATATGGTCATCGTGAAATCTTTGATGTCTGCCGCAGTGATGGACACGGCTTTTGCCGCAGAGGAATACTCCTTGCTGTTGGTTGTGGCTTTGACGGAGTAGCTCCCGCTCCCTGCGATGTCTCCGCTGGTGGTGTAGGTGGAGGAAGTTGCGCCAGAAATATCGGTGTTGTCCTTCTTCCACTGGTAGGTGTAGGCGATGTCATAGCTCAGGATTTTTGCGGGGCTGGGTACTGCGGTGAGGGTGATGCCTGAGCCGTCGTAGGTTTTGTTGTCGGCAGAGATGGTAACGGTCGGGGCGGAAGAGAGTACGCCGTACTTGTAGATGTCGTGCGAAAGACTAATGACCGATGCATTAGCAGCCAAGTAGTTGCTACTTGGGTTAGAATTAAATATACCACCTGAAACCTCAAACCTCTTGGAAGTATCATTATCCTTAGAAATGAAAGAGAAAATAGACACATCAGAAGAAAATACTCCCCCAGCTATGCTGACCTTTGAATCTGTACTTAATCCTGGATAGTCTGAAGAAGTATCAAACACAAATATCGAGCACGGTATCGCGGTTTTGCTATCGCCAACCAAACCCTTACTGTTCCCTGTCGTATTTATCACAAGTTTGCTATTTGCAGGTATATCAACGACACCGGCCCTTGCAACGATACCAGCTCCGTTTTTGATGTTAAACGTACCTCCGTACAGATAAAATTCATCATTGTTGGGTGCATGTATCCCGCAACCAAAGGTTTCATCATCTGATTGTGCGCTGTTAAACGTACCGTCGTGCACATAAATCTTGTTTTTACCTCTATCTTCGGTGCCGTTAGTCCCCACAATAAAATTATTTACTGATGAATATGTTCCTCCATAAATATGGATTTCAGCTCCATCAAATGCCATTAAAGGTGTTACTTGCGCTTTTATATTGAAATTACTACAAGTACCATCTTCTTTACCAAGAAAAAGTGTAGATTTGCCTTTGTTTGCGCCATTGTTGAGAGATAATGAGTTGACACCACAATCAAGACTGGAGTAAATTCCTCCGCCACCTTGTGAGTCAAATATAGTCAATGTTCCTTGATTTTGAAGTATCCATCCTTTATAACCACTCGATGAGCTTATTTTATGTCCATTCAGATCAAGAGATACTTTTGAGTCGTAACTCACTACTGCTAATATAACGTTAGTTTCTACATCTTTAGAGAGTTTTATTTTACTTCCTATTAGGTCTCTAGATCTTAGCTTGGCTCTCAAGTCCGCACTACTATCAACGAAAGTCCAACCATCGATCACCTGTGAAGCAGCCATTATAGGCGGAGCATACACAAAAAACAACGCACACAACAAAACCATAAAACACGTTACACGCTTCATGTTACAATGTACCTCCATTATAAGATTTGCTCGGGATACGGCAAATCCCGAACACAAAAATTCCCTGTCTTCAACCGAGAGGATTCAGCTCCCGCATATGAACACAGGGAAATTTATAATCATCTATATCGTCAGAAAAATATGGGGAAAATTTACGTAACAGGAAGGATTTACACTCAAAACAAACGTCAACGAATGATAGTGTACCCCCCCCCCCCCTTACACAAATTACGTATTTCTTCTTCTGCAAAATATTTTACGTTCACATCCACTTCACACGCATAATTCAACACACAAAGCATTAACGCTCTGATGCCTTCACTATATGCATATGCTTTCAAGATGTTCACTAAACAATTTCTCCTTTGATCTGCTAAAAATTTTTCTTCATGGAATGGTACGTAGTTTAGCACAAAGCTCAAACAGAAACAAGAAATCTCCCCGGCTTTCACCAGAGGGATTATCTCTTCCTAATTGCTCTACTTCCTGTGAATGCCCAGCTTCGTCGCAAATATCCTCAGCATAAACGTTATTAGCCGCAAGTTCTTCTTCCAGCGACTCGGCTCCTGCAGCATCCGGTACAGCCACTCAAGCCCTACCTTCTGCATCCACAGAGGTGCTCGTTCCAGTTTTCCCGCGAACACGTCAAACGCTCCGCCAACCCCAACGCACAGCACTGGCCCTAATCTCTCTCGGTGAAGCATTACCCACTTCTCTTGTCTGGGCTGGCCCATCGCCGCAAGAATTACCTTCGCTCCGCTACGCGCTATCACTTCGGGAATCAGCGTGTCCTTGATGTCAAAATACCCGTCCCGCGCTCCCGCAATTATCAGCCCGGGAAATTTTGCCCTCAGTGCCTCAGCGCACCGTCTCGCCGTATCGCCTGCCGCCCCCACGAAAAACACAGGCCACTTCTCCGCGCTCGCCGTCCTGCACAACTGTTCCGCAAAGTCTATCCCCGCAACACGTTCCTGCACAGGCATTCCGAGTATCTTCATTCCGAGACACAGCCCCGAACCGTCCGCAAGCACCATCGCCGAATCCTTCACGATCGCCGCAAATTCCGGATCGTCTATCACCGTCTCCATGCCTATAGCGTTTAACGTTACGACCAGATTTGCGCACTGGCTCTCAGGATTCACGATTAGACCTCGCGCTTTCGAAACTGCGTAGTTCATCGAAACGTTGTCGAAAGTTACTCCCCAGAGACTTGGCCGCGTGATTGTCTTCTTCTTCGACGGCCTCACGATTAACAGCACGACAATCACGACTAACGCTATTCCCCAGAGTTCCCACGCCGTCGCAATGCTGGTCAGCGCACACAATCCCGCAAGGCTCTGCACGGCTTCAGGGTGTTCCGCTCCGCCGTCTAGCATGTGCCTGTAGATTCGACCGCCAGAATATTTTTCGGGGGGATTGTCGATGAAGATGCTCCTCACGAACGCAAAGAATATCTCTAATGCAGGAATCGCACACAGCCCGATCGACAGGAACAGCACCGTGCTCAAGACTATTCCCTTGCTCTTGCCGATTATCGCTGTCCCTGCAACAAGAAATCCCCACATCGACGACATTGCTTTTCCGGCCTGACGGTACATGTTCCCGAAACGAGACCAGAATCCAGCAAGGAGCATTACGCCAGCAAACGGCATGAAGGCCGCTCCCGCACGAGTAACCACGCACGCCGAGAGCATCAGCACGAACGCCACAGCCAGGACGTGCCCGACCAGTCCGGGAATTTCGTCCAAATACCTGAACACGAACGGGAAAAACGTAAACCACACCGTCCCGGCAATGAACGAGAAGGCCGGCGTAAGGTAGATGTATTCGCCGTCAGGAAAGCGTATGAAGTGCACGGCAGGCCCGAAATATGCGCAGATTGCCCCAATTATTGGATAGAGCAGCCGCCAGCGGGAGTCGTTGTAGATATTCTCGGAGATGCCCGCGAAACACGCAAGCATTGCCCCGCAAACGACAACACGCGATTCATGACTACCAAACCACATAGCAAGTATCAGCCACGCTCCGGCGAGGACTATATCCCGAAAATATCCGTACTGTCTAGGTTCAAGCAACTTCTTGATGCCGCGCTGAATCACTATGCACAGCACGGACACGAACACACAGCCCAGAACTGCGGGCAGATTAACGGGCAGAAATACGCTCAAGGCCATCCATATAGGGCACGAGAGCCTTCGGAACGGTTATGCTCCCGTCTTCGTTCTGGTAGTTTTCGATTACGGCGATTAACGTCCTGCCGACCGCAATTCCCGAACCGTTGAGGGTATGGGCGAATCTTGGTCTGCCTCCGTCGCTCGGACGATAGCGCAGGTTCATGCGCCTTGCCTGGAAGTCCTCGCAGTTGGAGCACGAGCTAATCTCCCTGTACTTGTTCTGTGATGGCAGCCACACTTCGAGGTCGTAGGTCTTGCAGCTTCCGAAGCCAATATCTCCTGAGCAGAGATTAACGACGTGATAGGGCAGTTCCAGAATCTTCAAGACATCCTCAGCATCGCTCGTCAGCTTTTCCAGTTCGTCGTAGCTGGTCTCCGGCGTGCAGATCTTCACCATTTCAACCTTGTCGAACTGGTGCTGACGCATTAAGCCCCTGACATCACGGCCTGCACTTCCTGCCTCGCGCCTGAAGCACGGTGTGTAAGCGGTGTAATACTTGGGCAGGTCTTTTTCCTCAAGAATGCTCTCACGGTTTAAGTTGGTGAGCGGGACTTCTGCTGTAGGTATCAGCCACAGATCATCGTTCTGGAGCCTGTAGAGGTCTTCCGCGAATTTCGGGAGCTGGCCTGTTCCTTCGAGAATTGCCGAACGCACCATGAACGGCGGCTCAACCTCTAAATACCCGTGCTTCTTCGTGTGCAGATCGAGCATGAAGTTGACGAGTGCACGTTCCATTCTTGCGCCGAGTCCCTGCAAGACGGTAAACCTGCTCTGCGCTAACATGACTCCCTTCTCGAAGTCCATTATGTCCAGTGCTTCCGCAACGTCCCAGTGAGGTTTTGGCTCGAACGTGAACTTTTTGGGTTCGCCCCACGTGCGAACAACAGGGTTATCGTTTTCGTCATTGCCGATTGGAGTTGTAGGGTTTAACGTGTTAGGAAGGGTCATCAAATAGCCGGTAAGCTCCTCTTCGGTCTTCGCAAGCTCTGCGTCAAGCTCAGAGATTTTTCCGCCCATCGCCTTAATCTCAGCTTTGAGGGCGTTCACGTCGAGGTCCGGGTTGTTCTTGGCCTGGCCGATACGCTTTGAGCCTTCATTGCGCTTGGCCTTGAGGTCTTCGGTCTCGCCGATAATCTTTCTGCGTTTCTCGTCAAGTCCTGCGAGAATGCCCAAGTCGAAATCATGGTGCCGGTTCCTGAGCATTGCCGCGTATTCGTCCTGATGTGCAAGTATGTATTTGATGTCAAGCATTGTAAGTTTTCTCCTCCGTGTTGGGTGTCTGGTTCTGCCTGCGGACGTTGCGCAATAAATTCGCCATCTCTATAGCCGTGATTGCTGCGTCCGCTCCCTTGTTGCCTGCCTTGCTGCCTGCCCTGATTAAAGCCTGTTCGAGCGTGTCCGTCGTCAAAACTCCGAACGCTACCGGGACTCTGTGCTCAAGTCCTACGCTCGCTAAACCTTTGGACATTTCTGCGGCCACGTAGTCGAAATGCGGTGTGTCTCCCCTGATGACCGCACCGACTGCAATAATCGCGTCATACTTTCCTGTGAGTGCAAGCTCCTTAGCGATAAGGGGAAGCTCGAACGCTCCGGGCACCCAGTAAATTTCTATTGAGCTGCCGGAAACGTCATGACGCATAAGGGCATCTTTTGCACCGTCAATCAGCTTTGACGTAACAAGCTCGTTGAAGCGCGAGGCAATTATGGCAACGTTAAGGCCAGTACCGATTAATTTTCCTTCTGTGATTTTCACAATATATCCTCCTCCAAATTTAACATGTGTCCCATGCGGTGCTCTTTTGTGCTGAGATACTTAGAATTATACTCGTTCGGCGAAATCAGGATAGGGACTCGTTCGGTTATCTCTATGCCGTATTCTTCGAGGCCGGAGATTTTGCCGGGGTTGTTGGTCATGAGGCGAATGCGTTTCAGCCCCAAGTCCCGGAGAATTTCCGCACCTGTACCGTATTCCCTCATGTCCGGCGGAAATCCCAGAGCAACATTAGCGTCAACGGTGTCGAGTCCTTCGTCCTGGAGGGTATAGGCTCGCAGCTTGTTGAGGAGTCCGATTCCGCGACCTTCCTGGCGCATGTAGAGGAGAACTCCGCGTCCTTCGTCGGAGATCATCTGCAGGGCGGTGTGAAGCTGCGGTCCGCAGTCGCAACGCAGAGAACCGAGAACGTCCCCGGTAAAGCACTCGCTGTGTATGCGGGTTAGCACCGGCTCAGGGGTGAGAATATCTCCCATTACAAGCGCGAGGTGTGTGTGAGCGTCGTCATCTTGGGTGATGCTGCGGTATGCACTCACACTGAAAGTTCCCCATTGTGTCGGGATAGGGACGGTTAATTTCTTCTCGACGCGCTTGTATTCTGATTTAGTTATGATTATCTCGTGATTGTGTGTATGATGGCTCAAAATTTCTCATCTCTCTTTGCGGGATAATTTTAGCGGATATAGTGTATTTCGCCAAAATATTCCTGCCATGCTGCCTGTATTAACGTGCTTCTTTCCTCAACAACTTTGATGATTCTCCGCATAACCTTAAGGGGTATCATTGCTTTGTTGTGTTCAAGCAATGCTTTCCCGTCGCTGGTTATCCACAGTTTTGCAGAATTAGCGGAAGGCCGTCCGAACGCAACGTGAACGTGTATAGGTTCCAGCGGCATGCTTTCGTCTGACCAGAAAAAAATTACGTACCTGCCTATCCATAAAATCGTTGGCATCTTAAGATTCTCCGTCAATTCCTCCGTCTTGCGAGCACTCTAAAATCAGCGATTCATGCCTGAACACAAGCTGACGCAAAAACAGCATCTCAAGATAAGAATATCCGTTGACCTCCCACTTGAACATCGGCAGCCAGCATGTCGCGTTCTTGAACTTTCCGTCATCTGTCGGAGTCTCAATGTAGACCTTCACTGATCCATCAGCCAGCATTTCAGAGTGAGTAACTTCTGTGTCATCGTTGAAGGCCATGAACGGGTACATCATGAATTATTCATCTCCTTTTAAGCTGTATATTAGCATATAATCATTCTGGCAAAATCAAAACTGGAGGGGTAATCATGAACAGCATACTCAATTACGAGACCGTCTCGCTCGAAGATGACGCACTGGTAATTCTTGACCAGACAAAACTCCCGAACGAAATAGTTATTCTTCATCTTCAGACACAGCCGGAAATTTGGCAGGCAATCCGTACGCTTCAGGTCAGGGGTGCACCGGCAATCGGTATAGCGGCGGCTTTGGGTGTTTACCTTGCGGCAAAGAATATTCACGCGGAGGACTACATGTCATTCTTCGTGCAGTTCCACGAGGCGAAAGAGTACCTGAACTCTGCCCGTCCGACCGCAGTAAATTTGTCGTGGGCATTGAACCGCATGGAGAAGGTAGTTAGCGACAACGAGGGCCGGAATATTCCGGAAATAGTGGAGCTTCTGCGCAGGGAGGCAATCGCCATTAAGACAGAGGATACCGAAATGTGCAGGAAGATAGGCGAGCACGGATTGACCCTCATCAAGAACGGTGACGGTATACTGACCCACTGCAACGCAGGACAGCTTGCGACCTCGAAATACGGGACTGCATTAGCACCCATACATCTTGGCCGTGAGCGCGGAATGAATTTCCGTGTGTATTGCGACGAGACGAGGCCGCTGTTGCAGGGAGCCAGGCTTTCGACATTTGAGCTTGTGGCTGACGGAGTTGATACTACATTGATTTGCGACAACATGGCCTCACAGGTAATGAAGGAAGGGAAAATTGATGCGGTTTTTGTTGGGTGCGACAGGGTGGCGGCGAACGGAGATGCCTGCAACAAGATCGGGACTTCTGGCGTTGCGATACTGGCCAAGTACTATGGGATACCGTTTTACGTTCTTGGTCCGACCTCGACAATCGACATGAACATAGCTGCGGGGAAAGACATTGTGATTGAGGAACGTCCGGCTGAGGAAGTTACGGAGATGTGGTACAGCCGGAGGATGGCACCTGAGGGTGTGAAGGTATATAACCCGGCGTTTGACGTAACAGACCATGAATTAATCACCGGGATAGTTACGGAGCACGGTATAGCGCGTCCGCCGTACAGTGAGAGTCTGAGGAAAATAATGCTCCCCTGAGTTTCTGGGGGAGCTTGCCGAAAGAGTCGGCTTTTTCGGAAGGATGAGGAGCTTTGTCGGTGTTCCTGCTTATGTGCCTGTTCCGCCTCTCATTCCGGGCGTATTAGCTCCTGTTCTTCCTGAAACCTTAACCGTACATCATTAGGATTGCCGCAAATCTCACCAAGCCTTTATGCCTCTTCACGCGCGTTTTTCATCTGCAAAAATCTCAAGTGCCGTAACTATATATCCAGTTGCCAACTCCGTGATGTTGTAGAATATCCTCACACAATCATTCAAACAGGAGGAGTTTTTTACATGAGAACATTTCTTGCACTAACACTCATTCTCACGCTCACAGCTGCATGCGCATACTCCGAAGGCCGCGAACAGTGCTGGGACCTCGAGGAGCTCACTATCCTCAACAAACAGGACGTTGCTGGCGGAAAAGGCACCCTCTACGGAGAATTTGCCTACACCCGCGACAAGGCCGGAGATGACTGGGCCATTAAGGAAATCGGCTTCATGACCCTCAAACACGGAGACTTCATCGGACTCCACTCTCACGCTGACAACGAAGACGCTTACCTGATACTTTCCGGCAAAGGAGTCTTCACTGACGGAGAAGGCAATTCTTGGGTCGTCAAGGCCGGAGACATGACCATAGCCAGACCCGGCCAAGCTCACGGACTCGCTAACCTTTTCGGTGATGACCTTGTTTTTCTGGACATTATCGCCAAAAATTCAGCCGCAGACCTCGACGCAATCAAAGCTAATCCCACGCCGCAGTTCTTCCCCGAAGAAAGACTCCGCAAGCTCAACAAGGAGAAAGCTGGCGGAGCAGGCAAGGGCACTCTCTACGGAAAATTTGCGTTCAGGCGTGAAGATGCTACGGAAAATCAGGCCATAAAGGAAATCGGCATGATGACTCTTCGTCCTGGAGACAGCATCAGCCTTCACTCGCACGCCGACAACGAGGATACGTACATCATAATTTCCGGAGAAGGAATGTTCACTGACGGCGAAGGCGGAGAGTATATCGTAGGGCCTCAGTCGGTAACTCTTGCCGGGCCGGGACAGTCCCACGCTCTCGAGAACACCGGCAGCGAAAACCTGGTGTTCATTGACCTGATAGCTCAGAACCACGCCCTCAAGAAATAGCCGGCTCAAATAATCCCCTCTGGCAATATTCAGGGGGGATTGTTCTAACCCAGAAGGAGGGGTACTGATTGGCGAAAACTACTCCCGAACAAATCAGGGCATTTCAGCGGGCTACCTTGATGGACGATGAATTTATGACGGTATTCTTCAAGGACAATATACCTGCTGTACAGTTCGTATTAAGGATATTGATGGGGAAACCTGACCTGATAGTTAAGACCGTCAAGGTTCAGGTGAAGCATGAAGCTCACAGAAAATCCAGGATGGTAATATTTGACGTGTATGCAGTTGATTCTGAGGGCAGGCACTACGATATTGAGTTCCAGAACAGGAGTTCAGGTGCGGTGCCCTACAGAGGAAGGCTGAACAGTGCGTTGATGGACGTGAATATGCTGTCTTCCGGCGAAGATTATTCCCTGCTGAAGAACAGGGAGAGCGTAGTAATTTTCATCACGAAGTATGACGTGCTGAAGGGCGGGAAGCCTATATACACGATTGAGCGAGTCATAAAGGAGACAGGAGAGGATTACGGCGACGGGTCTCACATAATTTACGTGAACACTTCGCATAAGGATTACAGCACTGCGCTAGGGAAACTGATACATGATTTCCGGTGCGTTAATCCCGAAGAGTGGTATTATCCGGAATTTGCGGGACGTGCGAAGGAGCTTAAAGGAGGTGAAGATTCAATGAAGATATTGGACGACATGAAGGCAACGGAGCGAGTTGAGGTAAGCGAGAACATCGCAGTCAACTTTATCAAATCTGGCCTTCTTGCGCTGGAAGTTATCGCTAAGAACTGCAACCTGTCCTTACAGCGTGTGCAGGAACTAGCCGCCACCATTTCCCGCTGACCCTACATCACAAAGGCCTGTACCCCATGCAGGCCTTCTCCCTTTCGTGTAAAATATTCCCATACCACACGGAAGGATTGACTCTCAATGCCCCGCAAAAACTTACTCTCTGAAGCCGAAGCCAAAAAGCTCCGCCAAATTGACGCATACACCCACGAATCCCACTTCCGCACCAACAATCCCCCCTCCGGTCTCGCCCGCTACGACACACTCCCTCAGCCCCCGCACACATACTCATTCGACCCCCACACCTCCCCAACTCTCGACTGGGCCGGAAAATCCGAAGGGCTCTCCTTCTCCGTCCCGACCCTCTCCCTCCACGTCCACGAGGCCGTCAAGCCCCACAAAATCCTCCGCTCCGTCCAGAACCAGAACGAAACCAGGCAGCTCACCCTCTTTGAGTCCAGGCTCGACCGCATCAACAGACGAAACCAGGCCCTCGAGTTCTACCAGCATTCCGGAATGTGGTCGAACAGAATGATTGCGGGAGATTCACTCATAATAATGAACTCCCTGCTGATGAAGGAGAACATGGCCGGACAGGTTCAGACGGTTTACATTGACCCTCCATACGGGATAAAGTACGGGAGTAATTTTCAGCCGTTTGTGGGTAAGAAGGACGTGAAGGACAGGAATGATGATGACCTGAGCACTGAGCCGGAGATGATAAGGGCATTTCGGGACACGTGGGAGCTTGGGGTGCATTCATACCTGACGTATTTGCGGAACCGGTTGTTGCTGGTGAGGGAGCTGCTGAGTGAGTCGGGGAGTGTGTTTGTGCAGATAAGTGATGAGAATGTGCATTTGGTGAGGAATCTGTGTGATGAGGTATTTGGTGCGGAAAATTTTGTTAGCATGATAAGCCTTGAGAAAACTTCCGGAGCTTCATCTTCATTGCTTGCAACAATTAATGACTATATCGTGTGGTATGCTAAGGACAAGGAGCGGGTGAAATATCATCAGCTCTACAAGCTAAAGGAGTTAGGCAAGGAAGGAACAACACAATATACGCGGAGAGACGGAGACAAAATTTTTGCATTAGACAATTGCACCAGCGCAGGAGCGGCCAGTCAGGAACAACCTTTTATTTACGAGGGCAGAACGTATTATCCATCAAAGAATCGGCATTGGCGAGTCGCAGTAGAAGGCATGAAGGAGTTAGCAAGGCACGGACGGCTTCAAGTTGTAGGCAACACATTAATGTATAAACAATATCTAGATGATTTCCCGGTTGCCCCAATAAATAACGTGTGGGACGACGCAAAGATGACCGGCTTCACCGAACCAAAGCGTTACGTGGTGCAGACAGCTTCACTCGCCATCGCCCGCTGTATCCTCATGACCTCAGACCCCGGCGACCTCATCCTCGACATCACCTGCGGCTCCGGCACCACCGCCTTCACCGCCGAACAATGGGGCAGACGCTGGATAACCTGCGACACCTCCCGCGTCGCACTCGCAATCGCCAGACAACGCCTCCTCACCGCAACTTTCCCCTACTACTCCCTCGCTGACCCCGAAACCGGAATCTCCGCAGGCTTCCGCTACAAAACCGTTCCCCACATCACCCTAAAGTCCATCGCCAACAACGAACCGCCCTCTCAAGAAATCCTCTATGACCAGCCCGAAACTGACACCAAACGCATCCGCGTTACAGGCCCCTTCACCGTCGAAGCTCTACCCGCTCCCGTAGTCTTCTCTCCAGAAGAAGCAATCGAGACCGAATACCTCAACGAGGGCGCAAAACTCTCCGACTGGCGCGAACAGCTCCTCGCTACAGGCATTCTTGGACGCGGCGGCGAACGTATACGCTTTGCACGGATTGAACCTCTGACCGGAAGGCACTGGCTCAACGCTGAGGGCGAGACTGTGGACGGCAGACGTACAGCTGTGTGTTTCGCCGGAGAATCTTCGCTGATGGATTCTGCACGGGTTGAGGGTGCCCTCGATGAGGCTGAGGACATGCGCCCCGCACCGGAAGTGATAGTTTTTGCGGCGTTCCAGTTTGACCCGGAGGCGGCGAGAATGATTGCGGCGGTGAACTGGCAGGGAATTGCGGTGCTTCAGGTTCAGATGAACCCCGACATGATGACCGAAGACCTGCGCCGGAAAGTCAGGACGGATCAATCGTTCTGGCTTGTGGGCCAGCCCGACGCTGAACTTGAGGAAGTTGGAGAGGGGCTTTACCGCGTGAAGGTTTTGGGTTTCGACTACTACAACCCCAGCACGAATAAAGTAGAGTCCGGCAACGCAGACAAGATTGCTATGTGGCTTCTGGATACTGATTACGACAGAATGACCCTCGAACCGTCGCAGGTGTTTTTCCCGATGGAGGGAGTGCCTGGAGACTGGACAAAACTTGCTAAAACTCTCAGGGCAGAGATTGACGCGGAGGCACTGCAGAAATTTGCAGGCCATGAATCTTTGCCGTTCGAGTGCCGGAAGGGCCAGCGTGTGGCGGTGAAGATTATTGACAACAGGGGCATCGAGAGCATGAGGATATTGACGCTTGATGAGTAATAAAAAGCAGCCGGTGAAATACTCACTAGCTGCTTCACACAGAACACTTTTTATGTTTAGTTTAATGGAGGAAGTCCAGAAGGGTGGGCTGAATCAGTCTTGATATTACCGCCAAATTAGCCTGGTACATGTAATCCGCAACCATCAGCTGGGAAATTGCATCAGCAGGGTCAATCTTCACCAGGTCATCGTAGCTTTCCGTCATTATCGCGCTTTCTTGGGTGAGCTTCTCGCCGTTGTACTCGTAGCGTGCCTGCAGTGCCCCGTTCTCCGACATCACCGAAAGAATATTGCTGATGAAGTCGTCTATCTTCGGCAGCAGCTTATCCGCCAAATTGTCCCTGTTGCCCGACTCTATCGCCGCTATCACGTCGTTAATCACCCCGAAGCCGTTCTGCCTCATCGTGTTTGCGCCGCTCCTGATCGTTGCGTTCTGGCTGTGAATGCCGTACTGGTAGAAGTCGTTGTTGTCGATACCTCTGGTAGTAGCATCACCGTCAAGGTTGTAGCCGCCGCGATAATAGCTCCTTAAGGAAGTCTCATCGCCCATAAAATCGCTCGTTACGTCCGTTCCATCCTTCTCGAACTTCACTTCCAGTGAATAGCCGCGCATAGACCAGAGCATAAGTTCCTTGTCCTCGTTGACCTCCGCACGAACATCATAGTCCTGCATTCTGGCATTAATAAACCTCGCAACATCATCTGCCTGAATCCTCGTGTCGCTTTCCCCCTCAATGCTCGTAACGTTGCGAATTTCCGTCAGGTCAATCGTGTGCGAATATCCCGCTACCGTAATCGTAAGCTCCGTTGCAGGGAAGTTATCGGGGTCTGACATGTCCCACACAAAATTTGTGTCGTCCATTATGCCGTCGCCAGTTCCGTCAGCGTTCAGCCGCGTCTGAATCCCCGTGCTGATTCCCAGAGCATCCTGCGCAATATGTCCCTTCACGTCAATTATGCTCACCGCAGAACCGTCCACCGAAGAAATCGAGATTAACGGGTAATCTCCGGAGTTGCGAGGGGGAGTCTGTCCCATGTGTTCATCGTAGTAATTCACGTACAGCCATTCGCCAGCCTGAGACCTGAGGCGGTCCATTACGTCCTTGACCGTATCGGTCTCGCTTACGTCAATTTCCACGCTGTGCCCCAAGTTCTCGAAGCGTATAGTCCCGTCGCGGAAATCTGCGGCCATCGCATCCCCCAAGCTCTCAGAGTCCCTTATGGGATATTCTGTTTTCGCGAGGTTGGACGTAATTCCTCCGTGAATGCCCATCTGCGCGGCAATACCCGCAGAATAATCACTCCACACCGGATCGTTGAACGGCATATCCACAACAGTGAACGCCTCGCCCGACAAAAAGTATATCGCCGAAGAACCGGCTATCTTGTTCATCGAAGCGTCAACGTGAACAGTACAGCCCATAATTTCGTGGCCTTCCTGAGCGTTCACGTCATCAACTATTGCCTGCATAACTTTATTGCGGTCAACAAATCCGGTCTGAGGGTCAACCACTTCTGCCTTCTTGATGTTCACGTCGTAGTACATTCCGCAATTCATCTGTACCCTGAGCGGAATACCTACGTTGTCGTCAACGCAGGGTGCTGACGGGAAATTCACGCACTTAGTGCCGGTTCCGGCCCGGGCGGATGTGTATGCGTCGGTGCGCAGTGCTGTAGAGAGGCCGAGCTGGTCTGCGTAGTTGTACTCGTTCATGTCGAGGAACAGCACCTCTTCGCCGTTGAAGCCCCTTATCACCAGACGCTGAGTCGCCGTTTCGCTGTCGGTGCCTGAGGCAGTAAGTGCCTTCTCCGTCGAATCTTCCTCAAGGGTAACCTCAATCCATCCTGACCCTGCATTTTTGAGCCTGTCCGCAACTTCCTGCAGTGTATAGTCTCCAGAGTTCAGCTTTATATCGGCATACCGTCCGCCGCTCATCACCCGCCAGTGAAGTTCTGTCCCGGCCTCAACGGTCAGCTTTTCCTGCGGGTCAAACTCCCTGCTCTTCATTGCCGTCTCCATTCCGAGCGCGTCGAATATGTCTATGTGGCTGTGGTCTAACTGCCTGCGTTCTGATGTCGCCTTGAGAATCGTGCTGCCGTCCTCGAAATTGAAGAGGGCTGATGCTTCGTTGATATATGCTTCGTTTTTCGGCTTCTCTGCCTGAATTATCAGCGAAGGACAATACATTTCTTCCGCCGCGTCGTTGTTGGCGAGCCTGTCCGTAGATGCTGTGCCGGTCTTCTGCGCTACAATCGTTATGCTCTTTCCGTCAGCAGATGTACGTGCAACAACTCCCTCGATTGAGTTGACCTTCTCTGCAACGTCATCGAGTGTATCGTCCTTGTTGATGAATATCTTGGACTTAGTTACGGCATCGTCGCCGGTCTGAACTGTGAATGATGCTGATGTGCTGGTGATCGGGTCAGAAATTCCGAATATCTCCTCAATTCCTGTGCCTGATACCGTAATTTCTTCCTGAATGTCATTCTGCAGAACAAGCCTTCCCTTGAGATTTCCTGTCGAGAACGACGCAAAAGGTGTTCCGTCCTCAGAGCCGGAGAACTCGCGGTTGATTGCTGTAACCAGGTCAGTAGACGAGTCTATCGTTGTGAGGTCGAACGTTGCGGTCTTGCTCCCTGCGGTAATGGTTATGTCTCCTGAAGCACTGCTTCCCTTCCAGCTGAGGATGTTATTTTTGCCCATAAGGCCGTTAGGTCCGTTGCCGTTGAGCTTCCAGGAAACATTATCAGCATCAAATTCTTTGGTGGTTATTGACGCGGGCATAGGCATATAGTCTGTGTCGGGCCAGCCGGTAATCCCGATTTTTTCGCCGGTGTTGCTCTTCATGATGAGCTGCTGTACACCCTTCTCGCTGTCCTTCTCAACAGTAACGTGAACCAGCATATCCGCTCCCTGTTCCTCAAGAGATCTGTTCACGATCTCGGCCAAGTCATCAAGGCTGATTCCTGTGTGCTCGTCGGGGTCCCGGAAACGGTTATAGTCCGTCGAGTTCGAGTAGTCGGTGCTGGTCTTTCTGGTGTTGTAGTCGTTCCAGTCCTCAGGGATAAACACGGATAACGTTCTGTTGCCGACGGTGATCTGGACTTTTTCTTCGCGGCCTGTCCATTCCCAATTGAGCGGGACATAGTGCGAGCATATGAAGTATGAATCATCGTTTTCCTGCACAATATCATTCCCTGCAAATCCTACGTCACCAAGCAGTCCGTCATTCACCGCATACTTGATTCTTTCGTCCGAACCCTGATAGGTTATGCTTCCGTCAGACTGTTCGACGAATGGCCTTGTTGTTGTGTCTGTTCCTCCAAAAATATACTGCCCTGCAACTTTTGTGTTGAGGTTGTCGAGCATAATTTTCTTGTTGGCTTCTATCTGCGCAGTAATATCCTTGAGCTGGCTGCTGTCCAGAGAACCATCACCCGCCTGAATAATTAACGACCTGATGGCCTGTGCCGCATCAAGGACATTATTCATTGCACTATCCGCATAACGCAGCATAGTGATTGCGTTGGTGGTGTTCTGGGTGTACTTGTCGTTAGCCTTCATTGCCGACTGCATAGCCAGCGACCTCGCAACCGCAGAAGGATTCTCTGTCAGGTTAGTATACTTGTCGCCCGATGCTATCTGCCTCTGCAAGTCCTGAATATTCCTCTGGCTCTTCAGGAGCGAGTCCATCAGGCTGCCGTACATTGTTGCTGTAGTTAATCGGCTGTACATGATAAATTTTCTCCTTAGTACAAAAATAGCCCCCCGCATCCTTTGGAGGGCTTATTAATTCGAAACATCAACGGGTCTGCAAGAATTATCGGCCGACTAATCCCATTCCGTTAATTATCTTGTCGAGCATTTCGTCGTAGGTAGTGATGTATCTGGACATTGCTCCGAACGCGCGGTTCAGTATCACCATATCCATCAATTCCTCGTCGAGATTTACGCCGCTTACCGCCTGACGCTGAGAGTCTATCTGATCCGACACAGTGGCTTCCGTAGTGTACATGAGCTGTGCGTTCGCCGCCGCAGTGCCTATTCTGGTTAGCATTGCGTCATAGATCCCGCCGACGGTCATCGTGTGGTTCTCGAGTATCTTGCTGAAATTCAGGTCTACCATTCTGGAGGCGTTGGTGCCGTCTCCGTTTCCGCCGGACACTCCCTGAGTGGCTTTGCCCTCGCTGTCCTTTTTGCCCATTGCCGCACCAATCAGTGAGGGGTCTGCTTCAACTCTGGCATCAACGCTAAGTTTTCTGGCCGCTCCCGATTTAGTGCCGAGCTGGTTGAAGAAAGCTGTACCTGTAGTAGTTACGTCGCCGCCTACTCCGTAGCCGGAATACTGGTAAGCATTTACGTGCTGAACCAGGCCGTAAGCCATGCTGTCAATATCATCAATCATGCCTGGTATCATTCCGTCGCGAATTTCCTCCATCGCCTTGATCGATCCGTCCCTGATGTGATGGCGGACTGTTATTGTCGTTGACCCTGCGTCCTTGAGGTTCAGCCACATACCCTCGCTGACTTCGCTTAATGTCTTTGCGCTGTAGCGTTCGCGGGAATCTCCGGTAGTTGCCGGGATTCTTCTGGCCTTGTTGAACTTGTTATCGGAGGAAAGATAGCGCACGTTGTTGAGGCTGAACGAGGCATCCTGAGCTACTCCGAAGTCAGGGATGTACGCAACTTCCCTGTAGCTGTAAATCGTGTTGCCGCTGCTGTCGGTCATATCAGTAGCTATCTGCTGATTTTTGGTGAGGCCGAGACGGCGCAGCACCTGCATATTTCCGTCAGCACTGCCCATCAGGGTAATTCTCTGCGCTTCGCCCGCAACGTCCGCAGAAATTTCCAGATACCCCTTCTCAACAGAAGCGTGCACCCACTGTTCGGGTTCAGTGAGTCCAAATTCTTCCTGGTACTTCTCGTTAATCTTGTTGCGAATGGTAATCAGGCTGTCGGAACTCTCAACGTCAATCGTAATCACCGGATTTTTGTTGACGATGCCTAGCCTCGAAGCTAAATCCCCTTCAACGTCAGAAATGGAGATAAGGTGATTGTCGTCGGAGTCAATGTAGAACTGAGTAACTGTGCCTGACGTAGATTTG
Organism: Synergistaceae bacterium; assembly: GCA_017451025.1. Classification (GTDB taxonomy): domain Bacteria; phylum Synergistota; class Synergistia; order Synergistales; family Aminobacteriaceae; genus JAFUXM01. Next base: position 17,753 of record JAFSSM010000006.1, read on the forward strand.
CCTGATACTACGCTGGTGTTGGCGAGTGCCGGGTTGTCGGAGCTTCCTGCTTTAGCGAGAGTTGAGGCCATAAATTCCGTGAGGTCTTTCACTGTGAGGACGTGCTGTCCTGCGTATAGTGAGCTTGCTGAATCGACAATCTTGGTCTCGGTGGTCAGGTCAGAACTGAGCACCCATTTTCCGAGTGAGTTGTTCCACGAAGCAGTGAAGTCCACCTGATCCGCCGATACTCCGACACGGAAAGTGTACTTGTCGCCAGCTTCACCCTGTCCGAGAATTTCGCCTTCACCGAGTCCCTTGCTGGGAGTTTCCTTGAAGTTTGAGGAAGTTACGCGTGTTCCCTGAGTGCCTACCTGGATTCTGAATGAGCCTGAGAGGTTAAGAGCGTCTTCAACATTTGTGGGGTCAACTCTCATGTTTACAGGTGTTAGTTCGCGCTTGGCCTCAGAGAGTGTTCCGAGAAGGCCGCTGTAGTCGGTGATTTCGAGGGGTGATTCGTCTTCTGCTGTGAACATCAGCGCATAAGTATCTGGTGATGATGTTACCTGAACTTCCTCAACGTCGAGGTTCATGGTACCCTTCGAGGAATCGATAAAATTCATCAGCTCCGTTATGCTGAGTGTATCGTTCCCTGCCTGGCCTGTTATGCCTGTATCCACTCCGTCAAATTCTGCCCTCATCTTCCAGTCATTGATGGGCGAGCTGGAATCATTAGGGTCTGTGTGTCCCGCGTCAATCTTTATTGTCAGGATATGAGGAAGGCCGCTATCGTCGAGCGTCCTGAACTGCAATTTGTAGGGTATATCAGCAGAGTTCCCGTCCAGAATAAACTTGTTGCTGTCGAAAGCAGAAGTCCTCACCGCAAAAGTCTCCAGGCAGTGCGCATTTCCGCCGCCCGCCGTCCACTCCGCTCCGTTAGCCACACGGTCAACCACAAGCTGGTATGTCCCTTCCGGTCCTGTCGCCAGAGCATCAGCCACTGCCGGATTGCTCACAATGTCGAACTCGTTATCGCTGACCTGCACGTCATAATACACCTGGTTATCCCACATGAACGAATGCGCGACCAATTCACGCACATGTGTTCCCTGCACAAGCACCCTGCCGTTCACCGACAGGAAGAACTCTCCCTTCACATCGTACTTTTCGACCGGCTCATTGTAGGATATGTCCATCATCTTGGAGAGCTTGTCGATGAGCAGGTCCCTCTGATCCATCAAGTCATTGGGAGTCTGGTCAAGAGCTTCCGCACTCGCTATCCTGTAATTCAGGTGTGCCAAGTTATGCAGCATCATGTTGGCTTCGTCCACTGACTGCTTAATCTCAAGGTTGACGCGCTCGTTGTAGGTCCTGAAGTTGTCGACGAGGTTATCCATCATCATACCGAGAGAGTTTGCGGAAGTTACGAGGGCCTGACGCGCCGAAGTGTCCTCCGGAGTCTGCTGGAGGTTCTGCATGTTCGTGAAGAACACATCCATTGCCGAACGAATGCCTGACGATGTAGGCTCGGGAATGTAGCTCTGCACAGCATCATAGAGATCGTTTACCTTCTCCCAGTAGCCGAGCGTCGACTGCATATCCCGGAACTGGAAGTCCAGAAATTCATCGCGTATCCTCTCGATGTCTGAGGCATACATGCCCTGCCCGAGCTGTCCTGTGTGCGGAATATCCTCCGGCGTAACCGTCTTGAAGTTCACGCGCTGGCGGGAATACCCCTCAGTCCCCATATTGGAGATGTTGTGCCCGACGGTCTGCATTCCCAATCGGAAAGCATTCAAAGCACTTCTGCCCATTTCGAGCCCGCCGAATGTACTGCTCATTTTATTCTACCCCCTGAAATCAGCCGAACCAGACTGCGCAACTCTGTCCCCGTTAAGTCTCTGCCATTCAGAGAGCAGCATTGATGTGTACTGTTCGTTCTGGTCGATAAGGCCGTTAAGTATGATCATTTCACTCTTCAAAACAAAAATGGACTGCGTTAACCTGTCAGCAGCCCCATTAAAGATTGTGCGTTCTTCATTATCCATAACCGCCGCAAGTGAACTCACTTTAGGTTCACACGAATATTTTGCGGCCAGTTTTTTGGCCAGGTCATTGCGCAGTGCGTCCTGAGTCTGTGTGTCGAAAAATATATCGCGGCTTTCGTCCATGAGGGCGTTCACGGAGTCTACGTCGCGTTCTGCCATTGCACTGCGCTGTTCGCGAATTATTTCTGTCAGGTCATCTATGCAGTCGGCTTCATTTGTTACTGCACGGATAAGCTCCTCAAACTCGGCACGCATAGCATAATCATTCTTCCGTTGCGTCCAGAATGCCGGACATGTACAGAATATTAGCCAGTTTGTCCAGAGGAGGATTGTAGCTCCCGGAGTCTATCTGTTCTTTCAGGGCAGATACTTTATCTTCGCGGATGTCTGGAATATTCTTGAACTCTGCGCTTGCTCTGGCCAGAAGTGAGCCGAACGAGCTGATGTTGGCGTTGTCTGTCTCCTGAGAGTATGTGCCGTTGTAGGAGATGCTGCGCCTGGATTTTCTGTTATTGAGGGCTTCGGCTGAATACTGCCCTGATGTTATGCGGATCATCTTTTACTCTTCCTCCTTCTCAACAAAATTTGTAACGCCCCATGTTTTGGAGTAATTCTCGGTGATTCTCGCGATTATCTTTAACGGAAAACTATCTGTATAATTACTCACAGCTCACAGCCTCGTCTTGTCTTCATCAACTATGCCAATGAATAATACATATACCAGCAAAAATTTGCATTATGGGCGCAAAGATGATTATGTCTTCTACTGCGATTCAGGAGCTTTCTTTTTTGGTGATGCTATGCCCCTGATTGAGAGCATGGGTGATTGCGATGTGTGGGTAAGCGGTATCAGCCTCATCGAGGAACAGTGGACGAAGCCGGAAGTGTTTGTGCGGTTGGGGGCAACAGACGAAAGCATCAGGAAGTCGCCGCTGATACAGGGAGGTTTTGTGCTGGTAAGGAAGTCGGAAATGTCGACGGAGTTTGTCAGCAAGTGGCTGGAATTATGCTCAAGGCCGGAACTGCTAATGCCGCTTGAGCCAAACGAACCCAAAGGCGAGTGCATCGAACACAGAGAGGATCAATCACTGCTGAGTGTGCTTTGCAAATTGAGAGGGATTAAGGCACATAAACCTCCTTGCGTTTTGCCGAAATACTACCGTCTGCTTCATCCCAAGTCAGAGCTGAAAAAGTTAGTGAAGAAATTATTGGGAATAAAGCCTCCAGTTCACAAGTGGGCTGCTGCAAAATCCGTAAAGGTTGTCTACGAGGACACATATTCTCCGTGCATATACCTTCACAGGATCAGGAAGGCAGGAAGTGTTTTCTCGGTAGTTGTGCAGGCATTAAGAGGGATGGGACCGCGACTTGCCATGAAGTTCATTGCCGGGTGCGTGAAGGGTTTGCTGTGCTGAGTGTCCGGAGCATCCCTGCACCTGACTTCAAGCGGTTATAATATTCTCCATCTCACAATTTCGGAGGCACAATGAATCTCAAACGCATAACCGATATTCTCATGACCATAGCCTTGATGCTCCTGATGTCTAAGCAGATCACCGAGCAGGCAGGCCACGAATACACTGGAATAATCATGTTCACGCTGTTCCTGCTTCACCAGTACCTCAATAGAAAGTGGTACTCGTCTATCTTCAAGGGCAGGTACTCGTTCGTGCGGACGTTCTCACTCGTCGTGAACTTGTCCCTGCTCGTGTCGTTCGTAACTACTGCCTTCTCCGGAATAATCATGTCCGAGAATTTCCCCTCCCTCAACGTCGAAGCATTAACATCGTTTGCGCGTGAAGCTCACCTGTCGTGTTCGTACTTGAGCTTCGTCTTGATGGGTGTACATCTTGGCCTGCACTGGGGAATGATTGCGGGAAAAATTACCTCTGCGTTGCCTGGAATATTAGGGAGCGCATTTGCCGGGTACGGACTGTACGTGTTTATGAGCCTTAGACTCTGGGAATATATCTTCCTGATAAACGAGTTTGCGTTCATAGATTACGACAAGAACCCTGTGCTGGTGTTAATCGAGAATATTGCGATGATGTCATTCTGGACTCTTGCGGGCTATCAGGCAAGCAGAGTCTTGGCCGGGAAAATTCTGCGTCCATTGTTGAGTATTGCGATTGCCGGAGGAGTTTTCGCGGTGCTGTGGGTGTTTATCGGAATACCGGAGGCTGGCTGGTGATGAACTGGTCGGGAATAATTATCGGGCTTGCGAGTTTCGTGATTATCGGGATATTTCACCCTGTTGTGATTAAGTGCGAGTATTACTTCGGCGCAAAGGTCTGGCCGGTATTTCTGGTGCTGGGGCTAGTCGGTCTTGGAGTGTCGCTCATGATTGAGGACGATATTCTGTCGGGGATAATCGGGGTGCTGGGGTTCTGTCTTCTGTGGAGCATACTGGAGCTTAGGAAGCAGGAGGAACGTGTAAGTAATGGATGGTTTCCGCGCAACCCTAAGCGCAGATAATCCGTGATATAATTGCACAAAATTTCACTGAGGAAGGAAGTTCTGTAATAATGGCAGAAAAGACCTGTGTGTATTGTCATAAGCCCCTGAAGCTGAAAGAGGCAGGCTATCCTATGGGAAGTGCACTGCTGAAGGCGGACAGGGTTCACGTAGATATTTACGAGTGCCCTGAATGCGAGAGGATAGAGCTTTTTGCGGCGGAGAGCGATCTTGTTACGTGCCCGAAGTGCGGTTCGACGCACAGCAAGAAGGAGAAGTGCGCGGTGTGCGCAATGAACGCGGCGATCGACGAGGCCACCGGCAAGTAGTAACACAGACAAAAACATTTCCCCCCGGTCTCAAAGCAGAGGCAGGGGGGAATTTTTTACAACTACATTTACAACTACAGAAATGTGCGATGAATCGTTGCACTGCAAGGCTTTTCGCCGCCAATCTTTCACACAAATTACCGCTGTATAACTTTCACGAACTCGAACAATCCATCAATTGAACCGCTATATTTTGTCCCGAAACCTTTTGCGTGAAACTCCTCAAGAGTCATGTGCTCAATGTATTGCGGGCCTGCTATTACGGAGAAGTCCTCGAGGTGCAACTCATTCATGATCCCAGCTACAAATTCAGGGCTAAATATCCTGTGCGCATTAAAAGCTACTCCGCTATCATCTCCGACAGGCACAGCAATATACAGATGTCCTCCAGGTGCTAACACCCTCTGCATAGATTTCATAGCCGCAAAACAAGCCTCAGCGTCTATTGCATCACCGTAACGGCCAAGACCAAAATGTTCGGGAGCACATAATGACGACAGCGATACCAGCGAATTATCAGCAATACCCTCAAGATTTGTTGCGTCTGCCTGTATAAACTTCAGTCCTTCGACTTCTTGGGGAAATGGTCTGATGTCAAGCATAGTTACCGGCATGAACGGCAAAATATGCGCAATAAATCCGTCAACCCTTGAGCCAATATCGTAGTGTTCACTTGGCCTTACGTGAAAAATTTTGCGTGCCGCCCACAAGTCCTGCCAGAAGTAATAGCTCAGTGAAGCGGCGTTATCGTTCCACTCATCGAGGCAGGGATAGAGATTTTTGAATGTTGCTCGAAATTCCGGGCGGGTGTTCTGGCTGTTGTAGCTGTTCATGTCTCGAAATATTCTGCGGAAGCCCCGCAATGTCCTGAATGGATGCGCGATAAAGCTATTGAAGACTGCTCTGCGATTTAACATGATACTTCTCCCTTTATACAAAAATTCCCCGCCCAAATTCAGACGGGGATTAATTATCGTGTGTTACGCTCTGATTGCTTCTGCCCTGCCAGGATATGCCGCTATTGCGTTCTTCAGAATGTATAACGCCTTCTCCAGGTCCTCCTTCTTCAGGACATAGGCCATCCTCACCTCGTCAAGTCCCAGTCCAGGCTCTGCGTAGAACCCGCTGCCAGGTGCTGCCATCGTCGTCTCTCCGTTGATGTCGAAATTCTGCAGCATCCAGATTATGAACTTCTCAGAGTCGTCCACAGGCAGCTTCACCATCGTGTAGAACGCTCCCTTCGGCTCATGGCAGACTACACCGTCAATCGCCTTCAGTCCCTTGTACAGGACATCACGCCTCATCTTGTACTCAGCGTTGACCTCCTGAAGATAACTCTTCGGAGTCTTGTACAGTGCCGCCGCTCCTACCTGCTCAATCGCTGAAACACTAAGCCTGCCCTGACACAGCTTCATAACTTCCGCGAGAAACTCCCTGTTCTTGATGGCAATGCACCCTATCCTGATTCCGCACGCACTGAAACGCTTTGACACCGAGTCAATCATTATTACCCTGTCCCTCGCGTCCTCAACTGCTCCGAAGCTCAGGAAATCTCCGGCCTCGTAGATAAACTCCCTGTAAACTTCGTCAGCAATGATGAACAGGTCGTGTTTCTTGGCCAGACGGCAGAGCATCCGCACTTCGTCGGGAGTGTAGGCTACACCCGTAGGGTTGCAGGGGTGCGATACCCAGAATGCGCGGGTCTTCGGAGTAATCAGCTTCTCGACTTCTGACTCCGGCGGAAGGTGAAAACCATTCTCCGCAGTCGTCGGAATTGGCGAAAGTTTGGCGAGTGCCAGTTTCGCAAAAGTGTTGTAGTTCGCGTAGAAGGGCTGAGGTACAAGAATCTCGTCGCCTGGATCGCAGAGAATCATCACCACAAACTGCAGCGCCTCGCTTCCGCCGCAGGTTACGTAAATTTCATCAGGCTCATACGGAACTCCCATAGCCTTATAGTAGCCGGAAATTGCTTCCCTCAACGGCAGAATGCCTTGCGAGGGCTGATAGGCTATCGTTGACGGGTGAAAGTTCTTGATGGCCTCGAAGTACTCATCAGGTGTCCGGATATCAGGCTGTCCGATGTTCAGGTGATATACCTTCTTGCCCTTAGCCTTTGCCTCGTCAGCGTAGGGAATGAGCCTGCGGATTGGCGAGATTTTCAGTGCCTTTATCCTGTCCGAAAAATGCATAGTTGCCATTACCCCCTGATTACTTCGCTTTGCCCTGCGAAGCTACTGCTGCCTGTGCCGCCGCAATTGCCGCCGCATCTCCAAGATAACGGTGCGAAATCGGCTTCAGGTTCTCATCAAGCTCGTACACCAGCGGTACACCCGTCGGAATGTTCAGCTCGAGAATGTCCTTCTCGGAAATGTTGTCCAGGTACTTCACGAGGGCACGCAGTGAATTTCCGTGAGCCGCAATGATAATTTTCTTGCCCGACTTGATGGCCGGTACAATGCTCTCCTGCCAGAAAGGTACAACGCGTGCAACTGTGTCTGCCAGGCACTCGGTGAGGGGCAGTTCGGCTTCGCTCAGGCCGGTGTAGCGCGGGTCATGTCCCGGATAACGCTCGTCCTCTTTCGTGAGGACTGGGGGCTGAATGTCATAGCTTCGCCGCCAGATTTTCACCTGAGCATCTCCGTACTTGGCCGCAGTGTCGGCTTTGTTGAGGCCCTGCAGTGCTCCGTAGTGGCGCTCGTTGAGCTTCCATGAATGCTGGACGGGAATCCACATTCTGTCCATTTCCTCAAGCACAAGCCACAAAGTTTTGATTGCCCTTTTGAGCACCGACGTGAATGCGTAGTCGAAAGCGAAGCCCTCTGCCTTGAGGAGACGGCCTGCAGAACGTGCTTCCTCTATGCCTTTTTCCGAGAGGGGGACATCTGTCCAGCCGGTGAACCTGTTTTCCTTGTTCCATGCTGATTCGCCGTGGCGGATTAATACTATTTCGTACATAGCTATATTTTCCTCCTTAATTGTCAGTAAATTTTGCAGGTAAGATTAGCAGAAAGTTCGAAAAATTCAAAGCCGTCATAGGGCTATTTCGTGCTGGAACGGTGCATTGAGTCTTTCATTTGCCGTCCTGATATTTTTTTCATCAATGTCTATCCCGATGTAATGCCTCCCCAAATTTCTGGCAGCTATGCATGTTGTACCTGAACCTGCAAAAGGATCAAGCACTGTCTGACCCTCAATAGTTACCAGTGAGACCAGAAGCTCCATCAGCTTCAATGGCTTTTGCGCGGCATGAAGTCCCTTATCTCTGCCGGAAGACTGAACACGTATTATGTTAGAGCAATTGTCGTCACGCGCATTATAGTTTTCGAGGGCATGTTCATTCCACGCGCCAAGTCCGCAATCTATAACGTTATCCGCAATCGTTCCTCCAGTCCTATAAGGCTTCTGAAACCACAGAATCGGTTCAAACACAGGGGCAGGATTTCCCAGTCTCCAGCCTTCCCACTTGGCTGCGTTGTACGAATCACCTCTGCGCTCGTATACGGCAGAGAGTCTCTGTGCGCGGTGAGGGGCAATATCTTTTTCCCATGCCAGCATTTCCCTGAACGTGAAGCCGGAGTCTTCCAGTGCGGCAATACACCTGTGAGCATAACGTCTTCCCGCAAACACGAAGCAGGATGCTCCAGGCTTGAGCACCCTCAGCCAATCAGGAGACCATGATGCGCACCATTCCTGATATTCGCGGGATATGTTCTTGTCCGCATAGCTCCAGCCGTTCAGAGGTTTTCCCCTGCGCTTGAAGAGACCGCCGCCTAAAGACTGAGCTGGCGAGCTGCCTCCGTAAGCAGAATTTGTATTGTTGTGGAGAACATCCCAGTCATCAAGGCCTATTCCGTATGGTATATCGGAGATTATTGCGTGCAGGAAGCTGTCGGGAAAAGTCTTGAGAATTTCTATTGAGTCGCCTTGAAGCATAGTATCGATCTTCATCTCGATATGCTCCTAACGTAAGCATCTATTTGCGCCAGCTTCTCGTTAATCTTCAGGGTGGCGATAAGCTCATTAACGGCCTGTTCGCGAGAATAGCTCCTGATTGCTGCAATTTTGTCCAGCCAGAAGATTTTTCCTGCATACTTCGCTGAATTATTGCTGACACCTGCACACCAAGCGATTCCTCGAAAACTTCCGGCTTAACATTAAAGAAGCTCTCGATGAAGCAGTTGAACTCCGAAAGGAAATTATTCTTCATGCTTGAGACCGTAACGCTGTGAGAGAAATTCTCGCAGAAGCTCCAGACGTACGCCAAATTCAGGTTAGGAGATTCTTCTATGCTGTTGTCGATCATGAATGCCAAGTGTTCCCAGCTCAGGAGGCAGACATTGTGAGTAAGTGCCTGAGCATAAATCTGACTGCTCCTGCCCGGATACTGGAAGTATGGCGCACACAGAACTGCATAATCATTGTCTTTCCGCCAGCCTGACAGTGCCGACACCTTAAAATCCTTCTGGTTCTTAGCTGTTCTGCTTAGTCTGAAAGCCTTAGCGTCAGCTACAAGACTGTACCCAAAATATTTTGACGCAGCGAGCACATCTGCGGAATCACCACGTTCTTTAAGGGCTGCAGATTTTAGCCCAAGTTCACGAAATGCTCGAGCAAGAACCATATCTGAAGCCTTCGAAAATAGTTTTTCTTCGGTGGAGTCATGAGGCAGATATTCTGGGATTATACTTGTTTGTCTCAGAGTCGCGGCAAAATCATAGCCGGAATTTACGCAGGCTTCCAGCTCACGGCATACCTCGTCAAAATTTTTCCCTGCACAATCGCCAATTATCGACAATATTTCATGGAACATCACAACACCTCCGTAATTTTTGGGTCAGGCATTAAGAGTAGCACAAAGCCTCGCAAATTTTTCATGCTTTCACGGTATAATTTCTCTATCACACACAAAGGAGAAAAAAAACATGGCCGCTCAGAATACACTCGGCTTCATGACTGTAGAAGGATCTGAAGGACAGCTCAGAGGTATTGCCCTCATCACCGACGCAAGAGGTATCCCGATAGATTTTCGTTACACTGACCTGGTGCGCCCCAAAAAACTTGAACGAATACTTTACGGCGACTCGTGGAACACTTACTTCAAGCAGGAGATAATTCTTGAGAGCGTGCTTGAAGCAGTTGAAGCACCAAGCATATGGATCTGCCAGGACAACGAAATTCTCTCAGCACTCCGCAATCTCTCAAAGGTTAAGACCGTTCTGCTCGAAGAATCTCCTCACGTCCCGCTCGAAGGCCCCGGCAGCATGGAGAACACCGCAGACCCCGGAGTGTTTCTGCTCCAGGCAGACCCGCACGGAAATCCTTTGAGGGCAGAATTTCCCGAAGGCACACGTTCCGACGAAGTACAGCAGGTAGGCGCAATGCTCACCGAATACGCCGAAACTATGAACATCCTCGAACCGTTCAGCAGGCTTCAGCGTCTGGTCTCTGCACTCGCCACAGGTACGGAATAATGCTCGGTTCTGTCCGCTCGTTCCTGGCCAGAAAGTCCGCACAGCACGTTGAAGTTTACACGACTGATGCGTTCGCGACGGAGCTTGTTCCTGTGCATTCAGCCAGAAAATCCGTAGAGACCTACACCCTCAAGCCGGAGTTCAGCGTCAAAGTTCTGACCCTGCCTATGGGCGAAAAGCAGAAGTGCAAGGTTGAGGGATTCTCTCTGTCGCAGAAGAGGCCGGAAGCTAAGGGCTTCAGGGTTAAGCTGTACACAAAGCAGGACGTGAAGGTTCGCACCCTTCCTCCGCGCAGAAAGATAAACATCTTCAAGGGCACAAAGAAAATTCAGGGAATGCCCATCGAGCTTGATAACAAGCTGAAATTCCTGAAAAACAAACCGCCCCTCGCAAAGAATGAAGCAATTCTTGCGTGGTACTGGCCTATAGTTGATAATGCCGTGATAAAATTAGCGTTGGACAAACAGCGCGGAAAGCTCTTAGTCTGGTACAACCCGGACAGCCGGCACGGAAAGGCCAGAGGACTGTACCTGATAAGAAGGCTTGCTCTCGGGGCAAAACCCGAATGGCGTTGGGTGTAACATTTTTTTATATTTTTATACATAGGAGCACATTTTTATGGGAGAGGCTATTACGCACGAAAACCTTCCAGCAGAATTGAGCGCAGGAGAAATTGTAGACTGCACCGTAGAACAGATAATGCCTTACGGAGCTTTTGTGAGAATAGCGAAGAACGGGCGCAAGGGGATGATACACATTTCCGAACTGTCCTACAGCTTCGTGAAGAACATCACTGATGTCCTAAACATTCAGGACAAGATAAAGGCCAAGATCATCAAGATTGACGAGCGGGGCCGAATAGACTTGTCGCTGAAACAGACGCAGGAGCCTCCGCAACAGACGAGGCAGTCCAGGCCGGAGCGTCGTCCGCAGTCAGCCGGAAGGCCGTTTGTCCCGCGAAGCGAAGCCCGGCCTCCGAGAGAGCGTGAGGGTGCACCGAGAGAGTTTCGGGATTTTCGTGTTATGCAGGAAAATTTCCGTGAGGCTAACCCTGAAGACTCGGACAGTTTCGAGAAGAAGATGGCCTCATTCCTGAAGACCAGCGAGGCCAAGATTACGGACCTGAACACGAGAAATTCTGCGCGTGCAGGCCGTCCGTCGAGGCGCAGGCAGAACAGCAGGGACTACTAGAGTGCATAAGCAAATAATCAGCGGGGGATGTCTTAGGGCATCTCCCGTTTTTCACAGGGACATTCTGGAACTTGAGGGCAGATACTCGGACTCCAAACAGAAATTCGATGCATCGCTGATTGCCGGGTGCGTGAGGTGCAGGTTCGGGAAAGTGCAAGTGTTGGTGTGCAGGCCGTTTTCGGTGAAGATGAGGCCGTTTCCGACGACGTTCTGGCTGGTGTGTCCCTATTTGACGCACAGGGCGGGAATGCTCGAGTCTCGTGGAGGAGTGCGTGAACTGGAGGCATCTATCACAGATTTTCGCGAGTGGAGACGCTACAACATTCTTCATCAGGAAATCCGGCTAAACCTTATGGAGAAATTTGCTCTGAGAGCAGCACGAAAGTATCAGCCCAAAATTTTCCGTTCTGTTATGCGTTCAGGCATCGGCGGAATGAAGCAGGCAGAGACCGTCAGCGTAAAATGCCTCCACCTGCAGACTGCGTCGTTTATCGCTCTGGGAAAACATCCAGGCAGTGATTGGCTTGAGAGGCAGGGATTAGGGGCTAGGGGGCAGGGGCTGTGCTCTGACTGCGGAGGGGATCGTTCATACTGCCAGCCCTGTAGCCTTTAAGGTCAAGGCTCACGTAGGAGAAACCGTAACTCTTCAGCTCGTCGCAGACTTTTTCCCGAAGGTCAAGCATTTTCCCGAAATCATCAGGCAGAAGCTCAATCCGTGCAAGATTTCCGTGAAGCCGTACCCGCATCTGTCTGAAGCCCAATTCCCGCAAGAACTCTTCAGCACGTTCAACCATCAGCAATTTTTCCGGAATGATTCTTTCTCCGTAGACGAACCTTGAGGCGAGGCACGCATACGACGGCTTCTCCCAAGTGGGCAGGCCAAGTTCACGCGATAATTCCCGAATTTCGCTCTTGGTCATGTTGGCGTAACGCAGAGGACTCTTCACGCCGAGTTCATCGATTGCCCGCAGTCCTGGCCTGTAATCACCCAAATCGTCAACATTTGAGCCTTCAACGACGTGAGCGAAGCCTAGTTCACGTGCAGTGAAGAGAATCTTTGAGAATATTCCGCGCTTGCACAGGTAGCACCTGTCCGGCGGGTTGTCCGCTACTCCGTCTATCGCAAGCACATCGGCGTTGAGCACCAGATGGTCAGCACCGATGCTCCGGCACAAAGCCTCCGCTTCCTCAAGCTCCCGCTTCGGAACGAACGACGACGATAATGTTATTGCCAGTGCCTTATCACCGAGCACGTCATGCGCAACCCTAAGCAGAAATGTTGAATCCACTCCGCCGGAAAACGCAACTGCAACGCTCCCGAGCGAAGCGATATAGTCCTTCAGAACTGTGTACTTGTCCAAAAAATTCACCTCCAGAAAATACAGCAAAGCCCCGCACATTTATGCAGGGCGTTATTCTCAATTTATGGCGGAGAATGGAGGATTCGAACCCCCGGAGGCTTGCACCTCAATTGATTTCAAGTCAACCGCCATCGACCACTCGGCCAATTCTCCGTTCTTCCTAAAACTTGCGCAATTATAGCACACACCCTACAATTTTTCATAGGAGGTGCTGTTCATGTCAGAATACTCAATCTCGAAAGTTTACCCAACAGACAGGCGGGCAGTTGCTCAGGTAGAAAAATTATTGCTCGCTGAAGGCATAAGGCGCGACAAGAATTTAGATTACACCTGCGCCGCATACGATGACGACTATAACATCATTGCCACCGGAAGCTGTTTCGGAAATACCCTGCGCTGTATGGCCGTAAGTCATCTTCACCAGGGCGAAGGCCTCATGAATGACGTAGTAACCCACCTCGTACAGCACGAGTACGAACGCGGCATCAATCACCTGTTCATGTACACAAAGTGCAACTCCGCAAAATTCTTCGGGGACTTGGGCTTCTACGAGATAGTCAGGATTGCGGATCAGGTCGTCTTCATGGAAAATCGCAGGACCGGCTTCGCTGATTACCTCGCGGACTTGGCCGGAACTAAGCGCGAAGGAGAGAGAGTAGCCGCCCTAGTCCTCAACGCAAATCCCTTCACGCTGGGACATCAGTATTTGGTCGAGAAGGCGGCAGGCGAAAATGACGTGCTCCATGTCTTCATCGTGAGCGAGGATGCTTCGCTTGTGCCCTTTGCAGTCAGGAAAAAGCTGGTGATGGACGGAACTGCTCACCTCAAAAATATTGTCTACCACGACACAGGCCCGTATATCATCAGTTCTGCAACATTCCCCAGCTATTTCCAGAAGGACGACGAGGCAGTAATACAGAGCCACGCAAATTTAGACCTGGAAGTGTTCGTGAAAATTGCAGAGGCTCTCGGAATTAATGCGCGTTATGTCGGTGAAGAACCCAAGAGCCTGGTTACTGGAATCTACAACCGCATAATGTCCGAGAAGCTACCTGAGCACGGAATACGGTGCGTAATCGTCCCGCGAAAGACCGAAAGTTCCGGAGAAGTTATCAGCGCGTCGAACGTCAGGCAGGCCATAAAGGAAGGCAGGCTCGAGAGCATCAAGGGACTTGTCCCGGACAGCACATACAACTTCTTTGCAGGACCCGAAGCCGAAGAAGTCATCAGAAAAATACGCGGTACGGATAACGTCATTCACTACTAAGAATGCTACAATACCATCACACTTTTTCCCCAATACACAATTCTTTACGGAGGTATTTTTTGACATGGTTAATCATGAACTGAACAGGTTAATAGCCTTCGCTCTGCACCATCAGCTCATTACACCTGCCGACAAAATTTGGGCCGCCAATTCCCTGATAGGAATACTCGGCATTCATGACTTCCAGCCCGAAGACATCAACGAGCCCTTCACCAATTCTCCCGACAGCATCTTGGCGCGTATTCTCGACTGGGCCGCAGAAAACAAAATCATCGAGAACACAGAGACCGAGCGCGACCTTCTGGATACGGAGCTTATGGGCGCATTAACCCCCAGACCGTCGGACGTGATAGAGAGGTTCAACGCCCTGCGTGCACAGTCCCCCGTAATGGCTACGGATTATTTCTACGCACTGGGAGTTTCGTCGAACTATATTCGTTCCGAACGCACAGCCAAAAATATCTGCTGGAAGAGTGCAACGGATTTCGGGGAGCTTGACATCACAATTAACATGAGCAAGCCCGAAAAAGACCCCCGTGATATTGCGAAGGCCAAGACCATCAAGGCCACAGGTTACCCGAAATGCCTTCTGTGCAAGGAAAACGAGGGTTTTTACGGCCATCACGGACACCCTGCGCGCCAGAACATCAGGCTCATTCCCGTTGAACTTAGCGGCAAGGAATGGTACTTCCAGTATTCCCCCTACAGCTACTACAACGAACACTGCATTGTGCTTGACGGAAATCATGTGCCTATGCTGATTTCACGGGAAACGTTCGAAAATCTGTTTGCGTTCATCACGGAATTTCCCCACTACTTCGCCGGGTCAAACGCTGACCTGCCCATCGTCGGAGGCTCGATACTCTCTCACGACCACTACCAGGGCGGGCGTTATGTCTTCGCGATGAACAATGCACCCTTCGAGAGAATGTACGACTATGCGGATGTAACTGCAGGCAGGATTAAGTGGCCGATGAGTGCTGTGCGTCTGCGTTCGGCAAATCCCGAAAAGCTCATACCGTTGGCGGACAAAATATTATCAGCGTGGCGCGAATGGACGGATGAGAGTGTTGGAGTGTTAGCGTATTCCGACGGAGAACCCCACAACACAATCACTCCGATTGCGCGCAGACACGGAGAGGACTACGAGCTGGACCTTGTGCTCCGCAACAACAGAACCAGCGAGGAGCACCCGTTAGGCATATTCCACCCGCACGCAGAAGTCCATCACATCAAGAAGGAGAACATCGGCCTAATCGAGGTTATGGGGCTTGCGGTGCTTCCTGCTAGACTGAAGGGTGCACTCGAGAAAATTTGCGCGGCCTGGCTTGAAGGGAAAGAAACTTTGCCTGCGGAGCTTGAGGCACATGAAGTTTGGTATGAAGGCTTGAGGAAGAAGCATAAGGGCTTGAGCGGCGAGGCTGAGGCCAGAAAGATGCTTAGAGACGAAGTCGGTCATGTGTTCGCACAAGTTCTGACCGACAGCGGAGTCTACAAGAGAACGCCGGAAGGTTTATCAGCGTTCGACAAATTCATAACGGAGGTATTACGTTAATGGAGCGCACAAAGTTTTATCGTTATGTGGGCAATGAGGAGCAGGTTTACGGAGTACGCAGGGTTATTCTCGATGACGGGAATGCTCGCGGCGTTGCAATCTACCAGGTTACAACAGCAGGAGGGCTTCAGCTGGACATTCTGCCTGATTCTGGACTGGACATCGGGCATCTGCGCTACAAGGGCGTGAACATCAGCTACACCACCAAGAACGGCTACTGTTCTCCTGCGAGGTTCCTTCCTGTGTCAAACGAGTTCGGGCATTATTTTTCGGGCGGAATGCTGTTTACGTGCGGGCTTCTCTCTGCGGGACCGGAGAACACCGACACGAAGGACGGAGGATTTCAGCCTCTTCACGGACGCATTCACGGACAGGGAGCGCATAACTTGGCCGGATACTTTGACGGCGAAAATATCATCGTCAGCGGAGAACTGAAGGAAACTCAGGCGGGCGGGTACAACTTCAGCCTGAAGAGGAAGTACATCATTCCTGCTTGCGGGAGCGAGGTAATGATTGAGGACGAAGTAACTAACCTTACTCCGGCACCGGTTGAGTACATGATGCTCTATCACATGAATTTTGGGTGGCCGATGCTCAGTGAGAAGGCATTTCTGGAATTTCCGGCCAAGCGCAAGGTTACGCCTCGTACTCCTTATGCGGAGAAGGGACTGGCTAAGCAGTGTGAGTTCTGTGAACCGATTGACGGCGAGGAGGAGCAGGTGTTCTTCAACGAGATGGAGAGTGAGCCGTATGTGAGGCTGAAGAACCCGGAGCTTGGGATTTGCGCAGAGATTAACTGGTCGCTGGACACGCTGCCGGTTCTTGCGCAGTGGAAGAACATGGCCAGCGGGGATTATGTGCTGGGGCTTGAACCGTCGAACTGCTACATTATGGGGCGTGAACGCGAGAGAAGGGAAGGGAGACTGCCTGTGCTTGATGCGTTCGGGAGCGTGAAGCATAGTGTGAAGCTGAGACTGTCAGAACTGGCCTAGTGATTAAGAAAAGACCTGCTTTTTCGGCAGGTCTGTCTATTTTGTCGGTCTTGACCGAATTATCTTCTGGTGGAGGCGGGGAGATTTGAACTCCCGTCCGACGCGGGCCAATCGTGATGGCTCCTACAGGCTTATTCCCTGATTGTTGTCGTCCGCTGAATGGGCAGAGACACCCTCTCAGCGTTCCTAGAGTCTTACGGGTCTATCACCATACCGGACTCTCTATATGGCGGGGAGCTGAATTTCATGACACCTTCGGCGAACCTTCAGCATTGTCCGTCCGTCGGCGTAGCTGGCAACTAGGCCGCTAATGCGAAATTATCTTCGACTTTTATTGTTTTGTCCTAAGTTTTACGGGTGATTATAGACTTTCCCCGGCCTGCTCCTTCAGATCCTCCTTCGCGCCGTCGAAACCTGTCGCCCCC
>JAFSSM010000007.1 GCA_017451025.1 Synergistaceae bacterium
CACGCAGGGGGTCGTAGGTTCGAACCCTGCTTCGCCCACCAGAGATTTTGACCAATGCGGGGTCGTAGCTCAGTCGGTTTAGAGTGTCGGCCTGTCACGCCGAAGGTCGCGAGTTCAAGTCTCGTCGGCCCCGCCATTAAAATCGAAGGTAGCCATTGAAGGCGGGATAGCTCAGATGGTAGAGCAATGGACTGAAAATCCATGTGTCCCCGGTTCGATTCTGGGTCCCGCCACCATGAAAATAGCGGCACAATCCACAATATCAGATAGTACGACAAATGCGGAAGTAGCTCAGGGGTAGAGCACAACCTTGCCAAGGTTGGGGTCGCGGGTTCAAATCCCGTCTTCCGCTCCATTTTTTACACAGATAATTACAAGCCTTGAGGTGAAGTCAGACCTTGAGGCTTTTTCTTGTGCAAGAAAGCAGGAATGTTTGACACATGTTAGCAAGCCTTGAGGTGAAATTAGACCTTGCCGGAAAGTTTGTGTGATTGAGCATGAGTGTGCTATTCTTGCAAAAATTATCGCAACAGGAAGGATGTTTCATCTTGCACAAAACTAAGTTCTCCATAATTATGCTTGCTCTCAGTATGGCTCTGTTCTTGTTCTCAGGGTGCGGAGGCAGCAAAGACTCTGACACAGAGACAAACAGCACTGACTTTCCTAACAACACTCCGGAAACTTATAACACTGCCGCAGTTCTCGACGGAACTTGGAACGTCATCGATCAGGAAATCACTACTACTGCTACGTATTCAGGAGACGTATCGCTGAATATGTACCTCGCTACAGCATCGCTTCTCTTCTCAGACACAGAAATTACCGGCACACGAGGGCTTTCATCGGTAAGCATTCGCGAAAGCTGGAGATTTTCCCGCGAAAATGCCACTATCGCAGACGTTGATGTCATTCCCATTCACCTGGATAATCAGGTCATGAGCATGGTCAAATCTGGGGCGGATAACTGGAGGTGCGAACTGTTCGACACATACAAGACCGTCCTGAACATTACGGTACGTGCGCACAATTTGATTCAGGTAACGTCGCACAGGTTCGCTTTACTAGATTCCGGGATGCTGGCAGGTACGTTGATAGAGTACAACACTACTTTGACCTTCAGGAAGAAGGAGTAGCCAATATGAACGAGATAATCAAGCTGGTACACAGAAATCCAGACATAACCGCCGGAGAGTATGAGCATTACTTCACGCTGAAGGCTGCAAAACAGGTTAAGGCGTTTCATGAGACTCTGCCGGACTATATTCCCACTCCGCTCGTGGACTTGGCCGGGCTCGCAAATGCTTTAGGGCTGAAAAGTTTTCACGTCAAGGACGAAAGTTACAGATTCGGGCTGAATGCGTTCAAGGCACTCGGAGGCATCTACTGCTTGGCACGATACATCTCGGCCAAGCTCGGCAGCGAATCTCAAGCTCTACCCTATGATGAGCTGGTCAGCAAGAAGCTCGGAACGATCACGTTCGTTACTGCTACGGACGGAAATCACGGCAGGGGCATAGCTTGGGCAGCTCGTCAGCTCGGCCACAAAGCTAGAGTCTTCATGCCCAAAGGCACAGTCAGTGAACGCCTCGCAAACATTCAGGCACTCGGTGCGGAAGCGTCGATTACTGACATGTACTATGACGACACAGTACGCTTTGCCGCGCAGTATGCCCGCGATAACGGCGGGGTACTCGTTCAAGACACAGCGTGGGAGGGCTGCGGAAA
>JAFSSM010000008.1 GCA_017451025.1 Synergistaceae bacterium
GTCGTAGGTTCGAACCCTGCTTCGCCCACCAGAGATTTTGACCAATGCGGGGTCGTAGCTCAGTCGGTTTAGAGTGTCGGCCTGTCACGCCGAAGGTCGCGAGTTCAAGTCTCGTCGGCCCCGCCATTAAAATCTAGGGTAGAAAGTGCAGGGCGGGATAGCTCAGATGGTAGAGCAATGGACTGAAAATCCATGTGTCCCCGGTTCGATTCTGGGTCCCGCCACCAAAAATGATAACTGATTGTCATTTTTTAAGCGACAATGACGATTGCGGAAGTAGCTCAGGGGTAGAGCACAACCTTGCCAAGGTTGGGGTCGCGGGTTCAAATCCCGTCTTCCGCTCCAAGTAATGAAGATTACAGCCTTAAGGTAAAATTAAGACCTTGAGGCTTTTATTGTACCCATAGGAAGGATGATTGATTGTGAACAAGATGAAGTTCTGGAGTATATTGCTTGTGCTTGGCCTTGCCGTGTTTGCGTTCTCGGGATGCGGAGGAAGTGCGGACACAGAAACCCCCGGCGAAAATGGAGACATACCCAACAATACGCCAGACACCTACGAAACAGCGGATGTTCTTGGCGGCAGATGGGATGTCATAGACCAGTCAATTACGATTGATGCAGATTATACGGACGGTACTACGCTGGAATTAATGCTGTCCACTGCGTCGCTGACTTTCGCGGACACGGAGATAATAGGCACTCGCGGGCTGTCCACAATCACCCTTCATGAGACGTGGAATGCATATCTTAATGCCGATGTGCGTACGTACATGGGAATAATCCCCGTCAACATTGACGACCAGGTAATCAGCCTGATAAAGCAGGGTGCGGACAATTGGAGATGTGAAATGATGGACACGTACAGGACAGTCATGAACATCGAGATACTCGCCGCTAACCTGATAAAGCTCACGGAGCACAGGATAGCCCCCTTAAGCGGGGATGTCCTCATCGAGTACGACAACGAATTAACCTTCAGGAAGAAGGAATGATCTTCTCGCGTATAACACGCTTTAGACCGTCGCTAAGCTGTATGGGTTCTCTTTTTGAGGCCGTGTAGTCTTCAGCCTCATACAGGTTTTTGGATTCGGAGATCAGCTGCTCGCATGACCGCACAAAATCTTCCTGAGCGACTGTATCCTTTCCGTTTATTGCCGCAGTTACGCAGGCATCACGTACCGCCTTCTTTATGTCCCTTCCGCACAGCTCGTACCGTTCAGCAAGTTCTGATGTGTTTACGCCGTCAGAGAGCGGTATTCTTATGCCTTCGCCGCGTATATGCTGTTCCCAGATTTCCCGCCTTGTCTCAGAATCAGGAAGCGTAAATTTTATGTTTACCAGCCGCGAGTTAAAAGCCTTGTCGTTAATCTGCGGCATGTTGGTAGCGAATATTACCGTTCCGCTGAACTGTTCAAGCAGTATAAGCATCTGGCTCTTCATAGCGTTCGAGGATTCTGATGAGGAGTCTCCGGCATCAGCAAAACGTTTCGAGAGCAGTGCTTCGGCCTCATCAATGAACAGCACGGCATCTTGTTTCTCTGCGGCAAGAAACAGTGCCTTCACCATCTTCTGACCCTGCCCCTTGTACTTGCTAACTATGTCGGCGTACGATGCCCTGATAATCTTTTTGCCGAGTTCGTCAGCTATTGCCTCAGCCGCCATCGACTTGCCGGTGCCTGGAGGCCCGTAAAAACTCATTGCACAAGTCGCAAACGGCATAATGTTTCGCAGGCCCCATTCATCGAAGACTTTTGCTTCAACCTGAATCACTGCCAGTGCGTTCCTGATCTGAGTCATTATTGGGGCGGGAAGTACTACTCTGGTGAAGGAATAGCGCGGAGATTCTGCCTTGTAGTTCAGGACTAAATGTTCGTAGTCAAATTCTTTGAGGTCCTCGCTTTTCGGAGAGGCCGGAACAGTTCGGGGAGGACTGAAGTCAACCGGCATTCCCTGCCAGCCGAGCCTTACGTTTGCCTCAGCTCCGTATGCTGTGTGTATTATTCTGCGGATAGCTGTGATGATTTCTGAGGCTGTTTCGGACGAGAAACTGCGGGCACTGCCCATGACGAAGACATCAACAACTTCTGAATACCCCTCGCGGAAAATTACGTCGAAGCGCGTGAATATACGGTAAAACCTCCTAAGCTCTAGGGCAAAGGAGGTTTGTACTCTTTCCTGAATATATGGAGAATTGAGGAGCCGGCCGCGAATGCATACGCAGATTTTCATACGCCTACCAGGACTCCGTTTCCTCTGTCCATAGCAAGCCTGACGCTCTCTTCGACTTCTTCAGCCTCTATGCCCTCAGCCCTGCCCGTTATATCTCCGTCGGAATCCACTCCGAAGGTGAGCACCTTTACGTTCCGCCTCTTAAGCTCCTTAAACCTGTTGCGCAGGTCATCAGTATAAAACTCCTTCCCCTCCTTCTCCGCTTCTTCCATCAACCTCTCTATTGCTACTGACACTACACGCGGTGCTTTCTGTTGCAGCTTTATTTCACGCATCTTGCTCTTCAGCAAGTCCAACGTCAGCATTACTACAGCACAGAGCACAAGAGCAGCACCAATAAGTCCGGCTATTGTAAGTAACATAATTTATTTCCCTCCTTGCTGGCTAAAACGATATTATGTTAGATGAACTGCTCAACTCTCTTATTATGTCCTTGAACACATAGTCGGGATTGAGCCTCTTATAGCTTCATCCTTCTCCTTCATCTGCATAACTGACCAAACAATACCGCCGATTACTGCCGCTCCTGCAAGAATAAATATCAACATGGTTTATCCCCTCCGACGAGGTTTAGCATTGAAAAAGCCGTTGTTCTCATCAAGGAACTGCTCGAACTCCGGCGTAAGATTCTCGTATTTCACTACAGCCCTTTCCGTAATCTTTCCTGATTCGTCCATGACAGCAAGAAGAAGGCTCTTGAAGAACTTATCAGCCTCAAAGTCTATGCTGTAGCCCTCGTCCCGCTGCTCTTTCACCATCAAGTCAAAGACTTTGTTGTTTATCCTGGCGACTAATACTTTCCCCATGCCCGCGTGTGCGTCAACCCAATTGAGCATGTCATCGTCTGAGTATGTGCTTACGTAAGAGACACTGCCCATCGCCTTCATCAAAATATCTGTTTCCCTGCGGGTAATTTCCGCCTGCTCTTTGCGATGAGCTATGTACTCATACGCCGCAAATCCCGCGATTCCCAAAAGCACTACTGCTACAGCGGCAATTGGATGCCCGGCAGCTCCCAGAGCAAAAACACACAAACCTATTCCCGCAATGTAGAGAATCTGCTTCCACATTTTCGCAATGAAACTCATGAAACGTAAACCCTCCAAATAAGTAATTTGCATAACGCAATTATGGGGGGGGTATTAATTTGTCAAGCAGTCATTGCGGCTGATTTACGTCCTCTCGCAGTAAAACCTGAACACACAATCCTTGCAGGTCTCGAGGTCTTGCGTCCTGTGCTCGAAGTCCTGCGCAATAATCCTGTCCACAGTTCCGTCAATGTTCTGCATAATCCCTTCAGCCTCGTTTTCGTCGTAAGGATAGACTATCTCGGGAGTGCTGCTCTCCTCTCCGGTGTAATACAGCTTCATGCTGTTCACGGTCAGCCCCAGCGATTTCACGGCCAAGTATGCGTAGACGTTGACCTGCCGGCGGTTGTTCTCCAGGCGTTCACGGTCGCGGTTGATGTTGATGTTGGGCTTCGGGCCGGTCTTGAAGTCGATAATCTCCGTCTCGTCATCACGGACACGGATCAGGTCTATCTTCCCCTCAAGAATATACCTGTTACGCACAAGGCTAACGTCAGATTCCGCCATCAGGATACCGCTCCAGTCGCTGCCCTGCCGGTGCACGTAATGCATAACCTGTCCCAGAGCGTTCCTTCTCGATGCTTCGTTGAGATATGCACGCTCCATTCTGGAGAGCCTTTCGTAGTTGCTGTTGAACCACTCGGCAATATTGGACCCGGTAATCTTCTTCTCCTCCTGATTCAGGACTGCCCTGTGAATGTCCTCGATTGTGGCGTGTACCAGCGTCCCCATGAATGTGCTCTGAGAAAGTGCAGGCATAAACTCCAGCTCACGGAAGAACTTGTACTGCATAGGGCACGACTCGTAGAGCAGAATGTTCGACGTGAAGGAATACGTGCTGCGCAATCCCGAATCTTTGGGCTTGGCCAGCTCAACATCGCTTGACGGCGAAAATACCTCGTCGGCATCTTCAAGTTTGTTGTACGCTTCCTCCAAAAATGAGCTGGGAGTTTTGTTGTCCTCGTTGCACGTCAGAATTAAGAGGTTCTGTGCACGAGTGAACGCCACGTAGAACATTCTCCAGAAGTCAAAGTATTTTATCGAGCTGTCTGGCTCAAACGCAGGCCGCCGCGAGTAATTGTGCGCTATTTCCGCCATAAGCGAATTGTTCCTGTCCATCCGAAGCTCACTGTCCGGCACAGACCAGAGCGAGTCCACGAACACCACCGGAAACTCTCTGCCTTTAGCCTGGTGTATCGTCATGAACGCAACGTGTCCGGGAGGAACTGCCTCGTAGTCGCTCTCGTACTCGTCGAGGCCCTCGTCGATCCTGAACCGGATAAATATGTTCATGAGCATCTGGAACTGCGAGGCTATGTTTTTCGCGTGAAGGTTGTTGATGTTGTAGCTGTGCTCGTAATCCCGGAAAATGCTTATCAGCTTTGAGAGGTTGCGGGCAGGACGAAGTTCCTTGACGTTCCCGCCGATTTTTGCGTCCAATGCATGAGGAAACGGAGTGAACGCGAACAGCTCATAGAGCAAGTCGCTGTACGTGTAGCCGGTGTAGCCTTTAAGTTCGGCGTGATGATTTCGCTTCTTGAGGAGCCATTTTTTGAGGTCTGCATACTGGGGCTTGTCGATGTATCTTGCAACTGTGGCCAGGCAGTCCCGGTAATAGGCGATATAGTCCGGTTCTTTGCCCTGAAAGCTGAAAGCACCTGCCTCGAGTGCCCTCAAGTAGTCCGGAAACATCGAGATCAGACAGCCCAGCGCAAAATATATCTCGGTTCTCTTGAAGAAGAGGTTGGAGCGCGGAGAGTAGACGCTTATGTTGTTATTCTCGAGGTAGTGCGAAAGTTCCTGCACGGTCTTGGCCTTAACTGACCTGAAGAGAAAAGCAATCTGGCTGTAGTCGGCGAGCACTCCCGAATCCTTCAGGGATTTTATGAAGGCGGCCAATTTTTCGTGCCAGCCCTCTTTGTCGTGAACTCCTGCAAGCCTCATCACTGAAGGGTATTGCGTGTCGGGCTTGAAGGCTTCGGGGCGTTTGGGGTGCCTGAAGTTTCCCCACGAGAATTTGTCGCCGGTATCCTCGATCCATTCTGAGGCAAATTTGACGATTGCGGGAGTTGACCTGTAGTTCAGCATGAGCTTGACGGTTTTGCACTCGTTCTTGCCCCATCTGTCAGCGAACTCCAGAATATTCCTGACCGTTGCACCGCGAAAACGATAAAGGCTCTGGTCGTCGTCGCCAACAACGCAGATATTCCGGCTCTCAGTTCCCAGCAAAAAGATTAGCTGTTCCTGCACGTAATTAGTGTCCTGGTACTCGTCGATCATGATGTACTGTATTTTGTGCTGGAGCGACGCAAGAATCTCCGGGTTGTCGCGCAGCAGCCTGTAAGTCTCGGCGAGCAGTGCGGAATAGCTGAATGCGTTATTGTCCGCGAGCATTTTGCTGTGGACGAGCATTGCCTTTCCGAGTGCACGTACTGCCTGGTTATCGCTTCGCACAAGCTCCTCCGGGTCAATCAGTTCTTCGGAGACTGTGCTTATGTAGTCGCGAAGTTCGCAGGCCCTCTTCCACTTTCCGGAATTTCTGAACACTTCATCGATGTCCTCTATGCTCTCGTAGAGCCTGTAGTTCTGGAGAATCATGTATGCGTGGCCGAAGTCGTCGAGTATCCTGAAGTTCTTTCCCCTGTCTGTGAAATCGGAGTATTCCTTCAAAATTCGCTCGCATATCACGTGAAAAGTCCCGGTGTACATTGCGCCGGTATCTGCCAGAATTTTCCGTGAAGACAGCTCCTCAGCAATTCGGGTAATCAGCTCCTGCGCGGCCTTGTCGGTGAAAGTTGCGAGCATAATTGCGCCGGGCTTGACGTGCTTCTTCTGGATGAGGAACACCGCCCTCTGAACGAGAGTGTAGGTTTTTCCTGTTCCCGGCCCCGCAATGATGAGTAACGGGCCGCTGGTGGTGGTGATGGCTTCCTTCTGGGCTTCGTTGGCACTGCCGAAATCGAAGTCCGAGAAATCTTCAGGCAAAAATCTTTCCTGTTCGGACTGCTGCGGCTGAGACAGCTTTTCGTCCTCGCCCAAATATGACAGCAAGGATTCTTTGGGTTCGGTGTCCTCGCAGAATCGCACAATGGATTTGTCCGCACCCCTGATGTCCTTTCGGGAAATGAGCATAATGCATTCTGCCTTCTGGCCGTCGAGTCCTGCGGAGTTAATCTCCTGAGAGTATGCGGCCAAGTTTTCGGGCGGGTCATAGTGAATCACGAAGCGGATATCTTTGCGCTCAATTTCGCCGTAAAGCACCGAAGGAAGAATAGTGATTTTGTCGCTGATAGTTCCGAGCGCCTCGCTGAGTTTGTAGACAGTTTCGGGGGTTGAGCAGAATATCACGCCAGGCTGTCCTTTTCTGTGCGCTAGAATTTCGTTGACCGCAGATAGTTTATCCTCCTTGCGCAGGACTGTGAACGACACGTCCGGCCTGTTGAAGCCGGTTATGACTCTAAGCGGAGAGCGCAAGGCCCTGAACATGTCCTGACGTTCCAGCGGAGAGGTTGACTGCGCGAAGATGCCTCTGCTTATGCGTTTTTTGCTGATTGCATCCAGAAAAGCACCGGAGTCCTTGATGTTGCCGAGCACCGCCGCAAAAGATATTTCTGTGCCGGAAAGCGCAGACTTGATGTCGTCGGCCTGCAGTTCTTCCAGTGCAGAATAGAGTATCTTGCAGGAGGAGTTCCTGATGTTGCGAAGGAGCGAACGTTTCTTTGCCGCAGAGAGTGATGACGAGAGAATTTCGCTGTGAGAATCTTTCGGGACGATTACGGGTTCGGACGGAGTGATTACGAGAGTCAGGCCAGGCATCAGCAGGGCGGGCAGGCGGAAGCAAATGCTCATGCCGTAGTGGGCGGGCATAGAGCAGAAAATGTCGCGTCCGGAAAGTATTGCGTCGATTATCTCTTCCTGGCCGGGCCTGAAGGCATCCAGACCGAAATGCTGGCGCAAAAGCGAGACAAGATATGTGGGTTTTTGCGGCTGGGGTATGGGCTGTGCAGGCTGGGGCTCTGGTTCCGGCGCGGGTTCGGGTTCCGGGCGGGATCTCAGGGCTTCCAGTTCGGACATCAGGGCGGAATTTTGCTCTTGGGACTCCGCGAGCCGGGTTTTTAGTGTGTCAAGCTCTTTATCCTTGTCGTCAAGCTGGGAGGACAGATTCGCAATCTGTTCTTCCTGAATGGATATGCGCTCATTTAGCAATTTTGTCCTGGCAGTGATGATACTCTGGACTTGTTTCTGTTCTTCGGGGGTCAACATGGCTTCATCCTCTCGTGTGAATAAAGCTATTATACCCGCAAAAAAAATTCCCCCTCTTTTGAGCGAGGAGGAAGTGGGAAGTCAGGCTTTTACCAGCGGCCTCCACCATGACTCATTTTCCAGGTACCAGCGGATAGTTTTCCTGATACCGTCCTCAAATTTTGTCTCCGGCAGCCACCCGAGCCGTGAGTGTATCTTCGCTGGATCAATCGCATAACGCAGATCATGCCCCTTCCTGTCCGTAACAAACTGTATCAGGCTCTCAGGCTTCCCAAGTTCACGGCAGATCAGCTTCACAATATCTATGTTGCGCATCTCGTTATGCCCGCCTATGTTGTAGATTTCTCCGACCGACGCTTCGTCGTGAATTATCATGTCGATTGCGCGGCAGTGATCCTCAACGTAAAGCCAGTCCCGCACGTTAATTCCCTCGCCGTAGACCGGAAGGGGCTTGTCGTGCAGAGCGTTGATTATCATCAAGGGAATTAGCTTCTCCGGAAAATGGTACGGCCCGTAATTGTTGGAACAGCGGCTTATGCTTGCAGGAAGGTTATACGTCCTGTGATAGGCATTCACCAGCAAATCAGCTCCGGCCTTCGACGCTGAATACGGCGAAGATGTCTTTATTGGCGATGTCTCGGTGAAGAACATATCGGGCCTGTCGAGCGGCAGATCCCCGTAAACTTCGTCGGTGCTCACCTGATGATAACGCCTTATCCCGAACTTTACGCAGGCATCGAGCAATACACCAGTTCCAAGCGTATTTGTGAACAGGAATATTCCCGGATCATTAATCGAGCGGTCTACGTGGGACTCCGCCGCAAAATTCACAACCATATCGGGCTTCTCGCGCTCAAACAGTCCGTAAATTCTTTCCCTGTCGCATATGTCCAGCCTGAAGAAGTCTATCTTTCCGTCAGCGATAATCTCCTTCAGGGTGTTAATGTTTCCGGCGTAAGTCAGCTTGTCTATGCAAATTATCCTGTCTTCGGGGTGAGCGGCCAGCATGTGGAAGATAAAGTTGCTCCCGATGAAACCTGCCCCTCCTGTTACGATTATCTTCACGGCAGAACAGCCTCCTTCAGTCGCGGCAAAACTTTATCCTTGTCCGAGAAGTTCAGGGGCACGTCTACACTTGGCCACGCAATATTTATGTCCGGATCATTCCAGATTATGCCGCCCTCGTCGTTGGGGTGATAGAAGTCATCGCACTTATAGCAGAACTCCGCAAAATCCGACAGCACAATAAATCCGTGAGCAAACCCGCGCGGAATAAATAGCTGCTTGTGATTTTCCTCCGACAGCTCTATTCCGTAATACTTCCCGAAAGTTGCACTGCCCTTCCTGATGTCAACAACCACATCAAAGACTTTTCCCCTGATTACCCGCACCAGCTTGGCCTGCGGATAATTTATCTGATAGTGCAGTCCCCTCAAGACTCCCTTTGTGCTGCTGCTCTGGTTGTCCTGAACGAAAACTGTATCGATTCCGGCCTCCTGCATATCCCGCAGGTTGTAGGTCTCTGTGAAATATCCCCTTCTGTCTCCGTGTACAGTCGGAGTAATCACGCAAAGCCCTGCTATTCCTCCCGAATCTCTCTCAACGCTAATCTGTCCCATTCGCTGCTAAGTACCTCCTCAATGCATCTCTCCAGTCAGGAAGCGGCGTAAATCCTGCCTCAACCAGTTTGCTCTTGTCGAGGCGTGAATTATAGGGCCGCATTGCCTTCGAGAGACCGTATTCCTGTGTAGTTACGGGTATAACGTTCACTGTTTTTCCTGCCTGAGCGAAAATTTCACGCGCAAAGTCATACCAGCTGATGAACCCGCCCTCGTTCGTTGCATGGTAGATGCCGAACTTTTCGGACTCGTTCATGTCCGCCAGAAGCCTGGCCAAGTCCGGAGTGTATGTCGGTGTACCGATCTGGTCATTCACCACGCGCAGGGTGTCGTGATTCTGTGAGAGCTTCAGCATTGTGCGCACAAAGTTGGTGCCGTTCTTGCCGAACACCCACGCAATCCTGACGATGAAGAATTTTCCTGACCGCAAAAACTTCTTCACCGCAAGTTCACCCTCAAGTTTTGTCTGTCCGTAATAATTCAGCGGGGAATAATTTTCGTCGTCAGGCTTCCAGGCTCTTGTGCCAGTCCCGTCAAAAATGTAGTCGGTGCTAATGTACGTCATCACCGCGCCAATTTCTGCGCAGGCTCTCGCAATGTTCTCCGTACCATCTGCGTTTATAGCGTGAACTTTTGCACGGTTAGCCTCTTCTTCCGCCGAGTCAACAGCCGTCCACGCCGCACAGTGTATTACACGTTCGGGCCTTGCCTCAGCGATTGTGCGAGTTACTGTCTCTGAATCCGTGATGTCCATCTGAATGTACCTGCACCGCTCTTCGCCCAGAAACTCGCTCTGAATGTCCGACGCTATGCATTCCGTTCCGCGTCCCGAAAGTTCGTGCACCAAATCCCGGCCAAGCTGACCGTTCGCTCCTGTGATTAATGTCCTATGCATCTATGTATTTCCCCTCCAGAACGTCGCGCAGATATTGCCCGTATTGGTTCTTGCGGAGTTTATCCGCAGTCATCATGACCTGTTCGCGCGAAACCCAGCCGTTGAGATAGGCTATTTCCTCGAGACAGGCTATCTTTCTGTGCTGGTGAGTCTCCAGCGTACGCACAAAGTTAGTAGCGTCCGCAAGGCTCTCGTGCGTCCCTGTATCCAGCCACGAAAACCCCTGCCCCAGAAGCTCAACGTTAAGCTCTCCGCGCTCAAGGTATATCCTGTTCAGATCAGTAATCTCAAGTTCGCCGCGCTTCGACGGTTTCAGCGACTCCGCAAACTCTACGACCCTGTTGTCGTAGAAATACAGCCCTGTAACGCAATAATTGCTCTTGGGATGTTCGGGCTTCTCCTCGATTGAAATTGCGTGCCCCTGCGAGTTGAACTCCACGATGCCGAATCTTTCAGGGTCATCGACATAGTAGCCGAATATCGTTGCTCCGCGTCCTTCCTCTGCGTTGTGCACAGCCTCGCGCAGTCTCTTGGCGATACCGTGTCCGGCAAAAATATTGTCGCCTAGAATCATTGCCGCGCAGTCGGAACCGATAAACTCTTTCCCGATGATGAATGCCTGAGCCAGTCCGTCGGGTGATGGCTGCTGTGCATACGAAAACCTGACTCCGAACTGAGAGCCGGTTCCTAACAGTTTCTCGAATCTCGGCAGGTCTTCCGGTGTGGAAATTATGAGTATGTCGCGGATTTTTGCCCGCATAAGAACTGAAACAGGGTAATATATCATCGGCTTGTCATAAACTGGAAGAAGCTGCTTTGATGTTACAAGAGTCAGAGGGTAAAGCCGAGTGCCGCTGCCTCCTGCAAGAACTATACCCTTCATGTTTTTGTGTGTAATCCTCTCTAATTGGGAAAATGATTGATGGTGCGGAGGAGGGGACTTGAACCCCTACGTCATAGACACCAGATCCTAAGTCTGGCGCGTCTGCCATTCCGCCACCCCCGCAGAATGTCCACTATTTTATCATGGACAGTGTTTTACTTGTAGACTTTGCTTCTGTGTCCAATTTTCACAACTTCAACTACAAGCACGTTATCATGAATTGAGCATATCAGCCGGTAATCGTCTATGCTGTATCTCCATAAACCTGAAAACTGACCTTTGAGTGATTTTCCGACGCTGCGGGGACTAGGATAGCCCGGCAGTCTCTTCACAAATCGTTCTATAGTCAGCCTTACAGAATTGCCAAGTTTACGCATCTGACGTTTAGCTTCGTCAGAGTATTCAACTCTCCACTGCGGCAAGACAATTCAGCTCCTTATGCACTTCTTCAGCCGGATATGTCTTCATTTCGCCCGCTTGTATCAGTGCTTCCAGCCTGTCGGCATCATCACAGTCATCGAAGTATTCTTCAAGAAGCTCAACTGCAAGCTCCTCACCTGGCCGATTGCTCGCAAGCCCCCATTCTTTCACGCGGGCCTCTAGTTCCGGACTAAGCTCTATTATCACTCACTTCACCTCCGCTCACAGGAACCTCCATCGGATATTTGCCGTCAAAACATGCCTTGCAGTACAAGTCCTCACCGCAAACATCACGAAGACTTTCCTCACTAAGATATGTTACTGAGTCCGCACCCAAATACTCGCATATCTCTTCAGGAGACTTCTGCACTGCTATCAGCTTCTCCCTGTGCGGAGTGTCTATCCCGAAATAGCACGAATATCTCACTTCCGGCGAAGCCGCACAAACATGAATCTCCTTTGCCCCTTCATCACGAAGCAGCTTCACGATTCTGCGCAGAGTAGTTCCCCTCACAATAGAGTCGTCAATCAGCACAAGCCTCTTGCCCTCGATATTGTGCTTAATCGTTGCCAGCTTTATCCGTACCGCCGCGTCCCGCTGTTCCTGATCCGGCAGAATAAACGTACGTCCCATGTACTTGTTCTTGATGAGGCCCTCGCCGTAAGGAATCCCTGAAGCCTCCGCGTAACCTATCGCCGCAGGAATCCCGGAGTCCGGCACTGCCATAACCACATCTGCATCTATTTTTCTCTGGCCTGCTAACTTCATACCGCAGCGTCTCCGGAAATCGTACACGCTTACTCCGTCAACGATTGAGTCCGGACGGGCAAAATACACCAGCTCGAACACGCACAGGTTCTTCCTGGAGAGGTGCGAAGGCTCCAGCGCGTGAAGTCCTTCACGGTCAATAATCACTATTTCGCCGGGCTGGACATCCCTCACAAATTCGGCATCAAGTGCCTCGAGCGCACACGTCTCCGACGCGAGAACATAACCCTCTTCCTTAGTGAGTTTGCCGATGCACATCGGGTGAAGACCGTACGGGTCTCTGACTCCAATCAGCTTGTCGCCTATCGTCAGCACAAGAACATATGCTCCCTTGATGAGGCTCATTGCGTTTCGGATACCTGACTCGATCCCGCGCGTTCCGTGCTGGCAAATCAGGTTCAGGATTGATTCTGAGTCCGTCGTCGAGTGGAAGATTGCCCCTTCATCCGTCAGCATCTCCCTGAGGCTTTCGGCATTCACCAAATTTCCGTTGTGGGCTAACGCTAATTCTCCGAGCCTGCATATCGCCGCTAAAGGCTGTGCACTCCTAACGCTCTGGTCGCCCGCCGTCGAGTAGCGCACATGCCCTATCGCGATATTTCCGGCCAAGTTCAGCGCATCTCCCCTGAACACTTCTCCGACAAGCCCCAAGCCTTTTCGCAGCTCAATGCTTCCGTGATTGTTGGCGGCGATGCCTGCGGATTCCTGGCCTCTGTGCTGCAGCGCGTAAAGTCCATAATAGACGAGGGGCGCAGCGTTCCTGGTCTCGTCCATGCGATATATTCCGATCACTCCGCACTCCTCGTGTAATTCATCAGCCATTTTTCCCTGTTATCCTGCCGAAAATTTCATGATAGGCTTCTTCGACTCCGCCCAAATCTCTCCTGAAACGATCTTTGTCGAGCTTCTCGTTGGTCTTCGCGTCCCAGAAACGGCACGTGTCAGGGGAAATTTCGTCCGCCAAAATTATCGTCCCGTCAGGGAGTCTTCCCGCCTCAATCTTGAAGTCGATTAACTTAACGCCGATCCCCGCGAAAAATTCCTTCAGGGCATCGTTCACGCCGTAAGCCAGTGCACTAATTTGCTTCAGCTCCTCTTCCGTCGCAACTCCCAGCGCAATTATGTGGCTGTCGTTGATGAGCGGGTCATTCAGCGCGTCGTCCTTCAGGGAAAATTCCAGCGTCGGGCACTTCAGCTCGCGGCCTTCCTCTACTCCGTAACGCTTCGAGAATGATCCTGCCGCTACGTTCCTGATGATAATTTCCAGCGGGACAATTTTTACGGCACGTACTACTGTCTCGCGGTCGGAAAGTTCCTCCACAAAATGAGTCTTTATACCCTTCTGCTCAAGCATTCTGAACATGATATTGCTCATCCTGTTGTTGATTACGCCCTTGCCCGAAATTGTGCCCTTCTTGAGGCCGTTGAAGGCTGTAGCGTCGTCCTTGTACTCAACAATGTAGTATGCAGGGTCAGAAGTTGCGTAGACTTTCTTGGCCTTGCCCTCGTAAATCTGATTCTGCTTTGTGATGTTCATGCAGATTAAGTCCTTTCACGTGGAATGCGCAATATTATACAGCGTTGTTATCATCATCGTAGTCGAAGAAATCTTTGCGCTTCCAGTACCACAAAACCATAGCAGCACCTCCGCACAAAAATCCTCCCATCAGTCCGTTGAACACATAATCCACTCGCACAGGATTACCCAGCAGTGAAGTACCATATCCCGCCAAAGCATAACCGAAACCGATTACGCTCAAAAGTGATAATGTCGTGATAAACAGCCTCATAAATATTCTGGCCTCCTTCAGAATTTGTGCAGTTATAATAAACCACAATCTCATTTATTCCGAGAATTAACTAATCTCACATAAATTCATGCAAAGGAGTTTTTTGTTATGCGCAGATTATTCAGCGTTATCATTCTGTCTGTAATGGCGGTGATTCTTCCCGCATGTGGATATGCAGAACCTCAACCCTCAGTTGCTCCGTTCTCTCAGGCCTATATGGAGTGGCTGGCACAACAAAATGAACCATCAGTACCGGACAATAAGTCTGCACCAGGACAAGAAGAACACGCCAACACTTACATTCCGTTCCATATCGATATGTCGCACCTGGCGGACAATCCTCCGATAGACCCCTACCCTAATTACAGAGCAGGTTCTGCGAACGATTCATCGTATGACCTCCGCAAATACGGCAAGACCACGAAAGTTAAGGATCAGAATCCTTACGGGACATGCTGGGCTCATGCCGCTATCGGTGCAATGGAGAGCAATTACCTCGTGCAGAGCAAAGATAAACTCTTGGGTGACGGGAATGAACTTGACCTGTCAGAGATGCATCTTGTCTACTTCTCATTCATCAACCCGACAAAGTCTAAGGCCTTTCACAACACCACAAGCATAAATTCAGCTCTGGATAACGGCGGAAATGCCTTCTATCCAACTGCCCTGTATTCACGACTTGACGGCCCAATCCTTGAGGACAACATCAATATTCCCTACGGCAACACAACGCCTAAAAAAAATACTCCGGAAAGTTACACCAGAGTCCTCCGCCTAAAAGATGTCTTCTACCTCGCAATGCAGACAAGAAGCAATGCCTCAACAACAGCAAATCTAGTAAACTCCAACAAAGCCGTCATCAAGCAGAGAATCGTTGAGAACGGCGGAGTTATGGCGAGCTATCATGACGCAACCAGCAATTACCAGAAGACTGAAACCGGAGGCACTGCCTGCTACGTTACAACCACAAGCACAAACCACGCAGTCCTCTTAGTCGGCTGGGATGATAATTATTCACGCAATAACTTCAAGAGCAAGCCCAAAAGTGATGGTGCATGGCTGGTCAAAAACTCGTGGGGCAATACTTGGGGAGATGACGGCTATTTCTGGATGTCCTACGAAAGCTACATGACCGACGGAACTGCTTTTGTGGTCGATGATGTTGACGATGACCTGGAAGTATATTACTACGACGCTCTGGGCTGGACATCAAGCTGGGGTTATAGCAGCGAAATGACCGCCGCTAACGTCTTCAAGGCCACGCGCGACGACGAAGTCCTCAGCGAAATAGGCATCTACACTCCCGACAACAACGTAACCTGCGTGATTAACATCTACACAGGACTCGGAACATCAATGCCCTCTTCACCTGTATCATCAGGCGGACCAGACCTCACGCAAACCGTAACTATTCCGTATGCGGGCTACCACACGATAGAGCTTGAAGATACCGTAGCACTCACCAACGGAGAATATTTCTCTGTGTCGGTAACCTACAAGGGACAGGGAATTATCCCGGTAGAAATGAAGAGCACTATGTCGCCCAATGCTTCAATCGAGGCAGGCAGCTTCTTTTCGTACGCCGGCGGCTGGGGCTGGATTTCGGGCACATCGCAAAATGTCAACGCTACAATCAAAGCCTTCACGACTATTGATGCAGGAGACACTCCCCCCTCAATTTCGACGACATCTCTTCCTGACGGCACAAAGTCAACAAAATATTCGGCCAAGCTCAGGGCAAAAGGAAAGAAGCCAATAGTCTGGCTCCTAAAAGGAGATCTTCCTGCAGGACTCAGCTTGAGTTCCAAAGACGGCACAATTTCAGGTACTCCTTCTGCTGAGGGAACCAGCACATTCACAGTTATAGCGAGCAATGATCTCGGTTCTGCCGATAAGAGTCTCAGCATAACGATAACGAATCTCCCGGTAATTACTACCAAAGAAATAACAGGCTATGCTGGCTATGCGCTAAACACCCAATTTGCACTGAATACAGGTGCTTCTGCGACGTGGGGATGCGGGGATCTCGCGAGCAACAAGAACTTGAAGGGCCTCAAGCTCTCGACATCAGGGACACTCACAGGCAAGCCCAAGAAGGCAGGGACTTACTACCTGAACGTTACAGCAGACACGGACGCGGGCACTTCGACGGCAACCGTAACGCTAATTGTTCAGGAAAAGCCGGTTAAGGCCGCAATCAAGACCTCAAAGCTGACCCAGATAAACATCGGCGAAAGCGTAAACGATGCACTCGAATACACAGGGACTGAGCCGGTAACTTTCGAGGTAATCGGCCTTCCTGACGGGGTATATTTTGACGAAAGCACAGCCACATTTTCGGGCACTCCTTCGAAAACAGGAACTTTCGTAATAGAGGTAACGATCTCGAATATCGTCAATGAGCTAACAGGAAAAGAAGCAAAGCCCAAGAAACTAAAGCTCGTGGTCAAGGCGAAACCTCCTGTGATAGCTGCTCCGGAATCACTGCCAGACGGTGAAGTGAACGTAGCGTACAGCGAAACTATAACTATTTCTCAGGGCTCAGAGCCGGAAAAATGGTCTGCTTCCGGTCTGCCTAAGGGACTTACGATGAATAAGGATACCGGCGTAATTTCCGGCAAGCCCGAAAAAGCCGGGACGTTCAACGTTACGATTCAGGCACAGAACAACGGAGGCAAGGACAAGACGGGCAAGATTCCGCTGGTGATTTACGCGAAGCCCGAGATAACAGTAAAGAAGCTCAATAACGGTACTACGGGCAAGGCATATTCGGCGAAACTCACAGCAACCGGAACGCCGACAACATGGATCGTCGAGAATTTACCTGACGGCCTGTCTGCGAGCGAGGACAAGAAGGGAAATAAGGTGATTGCCGGTATACCGACGACACCAGGCAAAAGCAGTGTCAGGCTTATTGCCAGGAACAAGACCGGCTCCGACGACAAAACCTTTGATCTGACAATCAAGGGAGTAGCTCCGAAAATCAAGCCGACGTTCCCGAAAGGTACAGTAGGAAGCGAATACTCGGCCAAGATTGAGGTAACAGGGACATTGCCGCTAACAGAACTGAAGTATGAGATTGCGGCGGCTGACCTGGCGAAAGCGGGGATAAGTTCGCTCGAAGAACTTGGCCTTACGTTTGTACCCAGTTTTGATGACGGTATTGCGCTAATCAAGGGTACTCCGAAATATTCGGTGAAGGGTCTTGCTGTGCAGATAATAGCCAGCAATGCAGAGAAGAAGGACGTGAAGAAGAAAGCCTCGCTCAAGATTGCAGGGACAAAGCCGGCGTTCACGACACCTTCAGGCAAAGATTACAAGAGTACTCTTAGTTCGGGAACAGCGGTGAATATTCCTCTTGTGTGCACTGGCAGTGAGAAGCTGACGTGGAGCATGAAGGATGTTAGCGGCTTCAAGCTGACGCAGGACGCTTCTGAACCGCACAAAGCAGCGTTAACCGGGACTATGCCTTCCTCCGGAAAGGTCAGCACGACAATAACGGTTGCGAACGCTGACGGCAAAGCCTCGATGAAGGTAACGCTCGAACTTCCAGCGAAAGCGTCCAGCGTTGAGGACAACGCAGAGCTGACTACTGAGCATGAGGAAGAAGAGCTTGAACTTGAGGAGTCTGGCTTGAGGATTGGAGCTGAACGTTCAGCCGGAGATATTGGGCAGGCCGAACAGGAAGCGATTGCGCGTGAGGGATATACTGTGATTGCGGTTCTGCCGGAGATTCGTGCGGACTCTGATGGAATGTACGACTTCGACGTTGAGCTGATCGAGGACGCGGAAGTCGGGCGGAGTATGGTGTGGCTGGCGTTTCCGCAGGATGCAGAGGCTTCGGAGGACGACGGGATTGCGGAGTTCTTCGACGAGAACGGTGCGGAGATTTCTGCGGTGCCTTCAAGCCGCAAGGTGAAAGTCAGCGTGTGGCTTAGGGAAGGAGTAACATACGCACCTGTGATTGCGGTGAAGTAGTTCTGAATGAACGGTGAATGCCCTGCGGGTCAAGAAAAGCCTGCGGGGTATTTTTTTGCTGTCTGGCATGCTATTATTCGGGTGCAATCCCATAATTAATGGAGGTTTTAGGAAATGAAGAGGCATACTGCTGCGCTGATACTGCCTTACTACGGAAAATTCCCGAATTATTTTCCGCTGTGGCTGAAGAGTGCGGGAGCTAACCCGGATTTTACGTTCATGATCTTCACGGATATAGACATGTCCTGCTACAAGCTCCCGGCAAATGTTCAAGTTCACACGATGAGGCTTGAGGAAATTCGGCTGAGGGCATCGCTGCACCTGAACTTTGAGCCGGTTCTTGGGACTCCCTACAAGTTGTGCGACTACAAGCCGATGTTCGGGCTTATCTTTCAGGATTATCTGGAGGGTTATGATTTTTGGGGATATTGCGACTGCGATTTGATCTGGGGCAGAATGAGCAGGTATATCACTGATGACATGATGGACAGGTACGACAGAATTTATCAGCACGGTCATCTTCAGCTGTTCCGTAATAACGGAGAGATATGCGGATTTATTCTGCATAAGCTGCCCTATTGGAACATATCCTACATGGATGCGTACAGCACGAACAAACATTTGGGAGGCTTTGCGGAATTTGAGCTGCCTGCAAATTTATTCAGCACTTTTACTCATGGGGGGTGGGGCAATATTACGTATACAACTTCGCGGACATATTCCCCTTAACAAAAGAGTTCAGACATTGGGGATGGGAAAAAGCAATACCCGCATTCAGATGGAAGGACGGGAAAATTATTGCACTGTCCTTAGGCGGAATACCTGGCCTTAACTTGGAATACCTGTACCTTCACCTCCAGAAACGAAACATGAAGTTCACGCCAGGCCTTGAGAACGAAAACAGCTTTATGGTAATTCCCAACGAGTTTGTGAAAGATCATGAACTCACTCAGGAAGAAATAGACTCCCTTATGACCCCTGACCCGGAATTTGAACAGGCACAACGGGAAAAATATCCCATATTGTGGAAACACCCCAAGCCCTCATTGTTCCGCCGCGCAAAAAATTTCGTCAAGACATTGATCAAGCGTGCCGTCAACAATGACCCCGAGAAAATTCTTGCTCTCAAACAGCGTTGGAACAGGTTCACAGGCCGGACACTCCCGAGCAAATGGTGAAGCATGTGTTATATAATATGAACGTTCACCATAAATTTAGCGATGGAGGTTTACGCAATGAGCACCGTCTACGATTATTCCGTGTACACTCCCAAAGGCGAAGAGGTCAAGCTATCCGCCTTCAAGGGCAAAGTCCTCGTTATCGTCAACACCGCAACCGGATGCGGTTTCACCCCGCAGTACGAACAGCTCGAGGGCATGTACGAGAAGTACCACGACAAGGGACTCGAGATAATCGACATTCCCTGCAACCAGTTCGGAGGGCAGGCTCCAGGCAGCGACGACGAGATTCACGAGTTCTGCGCACTGCACTTCAACACAGCATATGACCAGTTCAAGAAGTCTGACGTGAACGGCGAGAAGGAGCTTCCGTTGTACACGTTCCTGAAGGCACAAAAAGGCTTCGAGGGATTCGGCGAACACAAGCTGACCCCGATTCTGGAGGACATGCTCGGGAAAGCTGACCCTGATTACGCGAAGAAGCCCGACATCAAGTGGAATTTCACGAAGTTCATCGTTGACCGTTCGGGGAATGTCGTAAAACGCTTTGAGCCTACTGCGGACATGAAAGCAGTAGAAGATTTCGTTGCGTCGCTGTTATAGGAGGACTGAGAGATGGCAGTAAAAGTTATCGAGAATGATGATCTTTCTGCGGTAGAGGCTGCTCCTGTTGCACTGCTGGATGTTTGGGCGACGTGGTGCGGGCCGTGCAAGATGATTGCGCCGATAGTTGAGGCACTCTCGGAAGAATTTGCGGATAAGGCTGAGTTCTTCAAGGCGGACGCTGACGAGAACAAGGGGATTGTGAAGAAGCTGCGTGTAATGAGCATTCCGAACATAGTAATGTTCAAGGACGGGAAGGTAGCTGCGCGGCATGTAGGGTTTCAGGGCGCAGAAGAGATGCGCGAGTGGTTTACGTCGAACCTGCAGCACTAAAAAAAGGCCCTCTCCTGAAAAACAGGGGAGGGTATTTTTTTATGCGTTGAACAAGTCGCTGTGAGTCCCGGTGTGAATGAGATAAAGTATGAGTTCTTTCTTGTCCTTTCTGTACACCAGGAGCCAGTCAGGATTGATGTGGCACTCACGGCAGCCTTTGCGGCGCCCTTCAGAGGATGATCGCAATATTTGCGCTCGAGCTGTTCATCGTTACGCAGTTTCAGGACAACGGTATCAAGTTCCCTTGTATCAAGGCCGCGTTTCTCTGCTCTCAGGACTTCCTTGTCGAAGCGCGGAGTACGCTTAACAGTGTACTTGTGCTTCATGATTCTAATCGTCAGGAATGTTGCTTACGTCGAGACCTATATCCCTGAACATCTCCTTGACGGAATCGTAGGCCTTATACTTCTCCGGGTGAAGCTTCATATCCTCAATTTCTGCTTCAACCTCATCCATTATCTCAGCGAACTTCTTGCTGTGGTACAGGTCATAATCGAACCAGTAGTATTCACCGTACTCCTCATGAAAATTGTCCGTTTCGGGGTTCATGGGGAGATTGTCGGCATGGAATTTTTCTTCTGTCTTGCACCATACTTGATAGGGTGTCATCACTAAATCACCTCATTTTTTATTGTACAACATCACAGGTACTTTTTCAGGATTGCGGCCTTCCTGCCTGAGAGTGCCTGCAAATCTGTCTTGGCCTGTGTGATTTGTGTTTCGAGGTTCAGGACTTCATTCATTGCCCTGTTCTGAGCCTCAATGTCCGGAACGTCAAATGTTATCCGTCCCACACGGTCAAGTGATGCCCTATAGCTTCGGGAAAAGCCCTGCCGTCTGCCTTCACGTTCGAGGACTCTTGCGGCGTAACGCGGGTGAATTTTTGCGTTTATGACTCTGATGACTCCGCAGTGGTCAGTCGGGTAGAAGGGGGAATCTTTGTGCATGAAGTTCACCATGAAATCGCCGTCGATGCCCCAGAGTATGGAGTCGCTGGTGAAGTCCTCAAAGCCCCGCAGGAGTTCGCTGACATGTCCGAACGGCTCGAAGACATTTGCGCTGAACACTGGGATTTTGCCGCTGTCGATTAGGTCAGAGTTCAGGACGCGCTTGCCGATGGCGATGGTGAAGGCGCGTTTGTCGTCGAAGGCGAGGCGGTTAGCGGGAGGCAGGGCTTCTACTTCGCGGAAGATGGACTCGATTTGTTGGTGGCAGGAGGAGATTTTTGCGTTGAGGGAGTCGGTTTGGGAGTCTATGGCCTGGCATTCTGAGGAGATGGCTTGCTGGATGTCCATAGGCGGAAGCGGAATAATGTAATCGAGTATGTGCTCGCGTTTACCCTGCGGCATATTTAGCCCCTTCGTGTTTAGCATAACGTAGTCGAAAAACTCGGGCTGTGCCAACACGTTGAAGACATATCTGCCGTCGCAAACTTCACCGTCCTTCACACGCAATACAAATACGTTAGTAGAGCACCCGCCCTCAAAGTCTGCGAGCCACAGCTTGCGGAGATACGGCCTGATGTTAGACAGCAGAATATCACCTCGTCGGAACTGGTACACACTGCCATTCGGAAGATTGCCCGTGAATGTCTCGATACCTTTACAGTCCTTCAACATCGTTTCTGTTGTAACATACTGTGCAGGATGTAGCTGTTCTGTCTCCACACGTTCCGTAATAACGTCAAGAATTTTGGCAAGAGCCGTTTTTCCGTTCATGTCTTTAACCTTCTCTGACGGTTGCAGGTTAATCGACGCGTCAAACCCCACACGCGAAAAATCCAGCATTTCAACCGTCCTCACTACCCGCGAATACCTCCCAGCATCTCCCCTCATCTCCACTTCACCGCCGCCGAACGCCTGCCTCACCACATCCGCCAGCGTCCCCTCCGCCTCTCGATCCACATTCACATACATCTTCCCCCCGCGAGGTTCCACATACTGAATCCCCTCATGCCCCTTCTTGCTGCTCCAGTCATACCCCAAAAATTCCTTCTGACCCGCATTGTCCGAAGGCGCAAGTATCACCGCTGTCCTCTGCCTGTACGTCATCCCATAGTAGAACAGCTTTTCTCCCTCAATCTTCCGGACATACTCCCAGAATTTCCGGCAATATTCCTCCGGCTTCAGACCATGATTATCCTTCCGGCCGTCAAACGCTTCACGGTAATTCCTGAAGTAGTCCGGCAAATCCTCAAGCTCACTACTCCGGTTCACCAGCTTTCCCCATTCCTCCGCGCTCAATCCCTGCAGTTCAAGATATCCCCGCAGAATCTCCTCATCCTCCCAGTCCGTCAAGTCCCGGCCCTCAAGAATCGCGTCCCGGCTGTCCTTCACGAGCGAGCTCCTCTCAGGCGGATATGCATATCTTTCCAGAAACATTATCACCGTGTTCGTCCCCGTAGCCCCGAAAGTCTTGCTCCCCAGCTTCACGATCGCACGGAGCATGAATTTTCCCAGAAGCTCCTTGCGCGCTCCCGTGTAGCTATCCGAACTGTTGCTCAGAATACTTGACGGCAATATCACCGCCGCTATTCCCTCTGAGGCCAGCAGCTGCCCTATCCTCTCCACAAACAGCACCTCAATTTCACTCCCGCTGTTGCCAATCGAGTCCAGCAGGGCAAACGAATTTTCCTTCAGGGTTAAGTGCGGCTTGAACGACGCAACTGAATACGGCGGATTCGCTGTCAGAATGTCAAACGTTCCGGGAGTGATTAGCTCGCTGTTCTCCAGGCCGTCCCCAAAAACTATGTTGCTCTCACCCGCTCCGTTCATGAACATCGAGACTTTTGACACGCGCGCAAGCCGGTAATCCTTCTCGATGCCGAAAATCGAGTCCCGCGTCCAGTAATTATTGCCGTCTGGATTCGGGATGAAGTGGTTGATCGCCTCGACCGCCTCAATCAGGAAATGCCCCGCTCCGCAGGCGTAATCGATGACCTTCGGCCAAGTCTCAAAGCGTCTCAGCGGCAGAGAGTCCCAGATAAACCGCGTCAGGGGAATCGGCGTGAAGAACTGGCCCTCGTTCTGCTTGAACCCCTTATCCAGCAATTGCTCGAACAGGTCGCCGAGTATCTGCTGCCTGCCCTCGTGGACTATCCTGTAATTCTGGAAGAGCTGTACTACCTCCACTAAAACCTTGCCGTTCTGGTAAAACAGCTTCTCGTTGTGCACATCGACAAACGCAAAATCGTTGTTCGTGAAGTACTTCAACTTCCTGAACGCCGCCTTGAGTTCATCGATTGCGTTCTTTCTGTCCGCTCCGTTGTAGTTCGCGAATAACCGTTCGGGGTAATCCGCCGAAATGTAGGTAATATCCTCACGCATAAACTCCTTCATGCCCTGAGTGTAGAGCAGCTGCAGCCTGTCCTGCAGTGTCTCGTAGCTGTCCGCTCTTGGCCGGTACTGGAAGGCTAATTCTGAATCTTCGTCCTTCGTCAGTTCATCGACCAGCTTGCAGATAAACAGGGCGATTAGGCGGTTAAACGCGTTCTCCTTGTCGCTGACGCTGTTATGCCGCAAAATCTCCTCGAACCTGTTCACAATGCCCTCCGCTTTCTCAAACGGAATCAGGTCTCTTTTCCGCAATGGCTTCAACCCTACATCATATGCCTGTGAATTTTCGGAGAATATCACGTTGTCGTAGAGTTCGAGGTTGTACGTTTCCTGCCACACCGTGAATTTCTCAACGACAGAATGCGCATCCCTGTAGAGCTTTACGCTGTCGTCATAGTCTGCCCGAATTATGAGGTTGTTGTCGTCTGAGCAGTTCACAGCAGGAGACTTGAAGGTGATTGCTCCGTCCTTGATGTCTGACGCGTAGAGCACAAGCCACTTGGCCGAATTTTCCTGCTGCCAGT
Organism: Synergistaceae bacterium; assembly: GCA_017451025.1. Taxonomy (GTDB): domain Bacteria; phylum Synergistota; class Synergistia; order Synergistales; family Aminobacteriaceae; genus JAFUXM01. Next base: position 23,911 of record JAFSSM010000008.1, read on the forward strand.
ACGAGAATAACTGCGCTCCGTCGTTCAGGGTATCGGCTTTGGCTTTGTCGAACTCACGCCCCCAAGTCTTGCACTCAATAATCATCAGGACATCATCAGAATCTTTTTCGTAGACGCAAATATCTGCGCGCCCTCCCTTCTGGGTACGGCCAAGAGACCATGCTTTCTCCAGCTCTATATCTTCAGGCCGATAACCCTTAGTGAGGAGCCTGAACACACACTCAAACACTACGAAGTTCTCGGGTGCGGTGAAGGAAGTGTTGTGCTCCCTGCCTCTGAGTTTCGGCGGGTAGATTAATTTTTTTGCGTTGAAGTCTACGGACATTTCTCCGTCCGTGAAAACAGAGCTGTATATGTCTGCAGAGAAGCCCATAATTTTTAGGAGTTCTGCGAAATTTTCAACGGTTATCATGCTGACTCAATCCTTTAACTCTATTGATGGTAATATAATATCCCAATCATGACAAAAATTTTTCATAGAGGAGAGATTCTGTTTCATGCCCCCTGATGTTGTACTTGAAGAAATTGAACACGAGCTTGAAAGTTTCTATGATCCGGACGAATTTCACAGAGAAGTTGTCTACTATGATGTGCATTCTCCCGAGTCTGTCTCCAGAGAAGAAGCACGCGAAGCCGACAAGCGCGCAATGGAGACCTTCGGAATCCCCAGCATATTATTGATGGAGAATGCGGCAATAGCTGTCCTGCGCGAAATCAAGGATTATGCTGTGTTCGCGATTGTGTGTTCGCCAGGGAGCAACGGCGGAGACGGCCTCGCTCTCGCACGCCACCTGTGCATTCTCGGAAAAGATGTGCGAGTCTTCATTGTAGGCGACCCAAACAAGGGCAGTCCTGACTTCAAGACTAACCTAAAAGTCATGAGCAAACTTGCACCCGAAGTTCTGCACACAGTCAGCGACGAAAACTTCGAGGACTTGGAGAGCGCATTACGCGGCTGTGAAACATGCATTGATGCTCTGCTCGGGACAGGGCTTAACCGTCCGGTTGAGGGCATATACCGGCGCGTAATCGAGGCCATGAATGACCTGGCAATGCACATCACGAGCGTCGACATTCCTTCGGGGCTGGACTGCGACACCGGCGAACCCTTAGGCGTGTGCGTCAGGGCAACTAAGACCGTAACGTTTCACCGGATGAAGAAGGGACTGGACATTTCTCCGCAGTGGGGCGGAGATGTTGCGGTAACATACATAGGCATTCCAAACTAGGAGGATGATTATTATTACTATGCTCAAAAGATTTTCGGCGGCAATGCTTTTCTTGGCCGTGATGTGCTCTGTTTCTTGGGGATATGACATCAACACGAACTACAACCCCTACTACCTCTATCCCAATTATGTTGACGACGGAGACGATTGGACGCAGTACGTATATTCGCGTTACGGCAACTCGGACATCGGTTTTCTCTACCAGCTCAGGGATGTTACCGGAGCCTCACGTTCCGAGCAGGTAGCAGGGCCTCAGTGGTTCGCAACTGTCTTCGAGAATTATTACTACTACTTCCATTACCCGGAGGACGAAACTCACGCAGGAATGTACCGGCGCACGATGGGCGGAGAATCTCCGACGGTACCCTTCTCAGTTGTGGGTGATGTGATTGACGGTTTCAACTTCGTGCACGCAGAAGAACCACAGCCCTATGAATCGTGGATGCGCAGAGGACTCATCAACACAAGCCTCTACGACCCGTACCCTGACCCGGTCGAAAGTATTTTTGTTGTGCTTCCTGAAGGACAGGGAGATTTTGCGGTTAGGTTTGCCAATCCTTACGCAAGGCATTTCCCGTTCTGGTGGGGATGGGGAGTTGACACTACAGCTAATCCCCGCTGGTGGGACTATTACGACTGGAGGGAATACGGCTACGTTACTGCTGACCCGATAAACTACATTGCTTACGACAACACTGTATACGAGCGCGGAATTGACAGGCGTTACACCGAAAAGTACAAGTATGTGCTGTCGGAAGATATATCCGGCGACGTAGTCCTGAAGTCAGAACAGTATATCCTTGATGCTTCCGGCGCAACAGTCTACACGGTCTCCGGAGATATTAACGGCTATCACGCGTTCTACGACACCGACAAGAATTTAGCCTACACAGTCTCAGGCGATGAAGTGTATAACTCTTCCGGGAACCTCGCCTTCACAATCGAGCACAGCACCAACGGCGCAGAGTACTACGTCTGCGAAGTCAGGAACATAGCAGAGTCAATAACCTTTGACACATTCGACGGCTATTCCGTGAACGTAAGCCCGGCGAGCGAACAGAGCATTGCTTCAGGGAATTACCTTGACGCTAGAATCAGGTTCAGGGCGGACGATTCTTACGGTTACGGCAGCAAATTGGGATATATAACTTTTCGTCAGAGGGCGAGCTTCGCCACTGGTTATAGCAACTACCGTGAATTTACGACTATTCCGATTGTTGTTGCCAACGTCTCAAACGGCAACGCCTCCGAGAATCCGCTTAACTTCGATATGATAGTTTTCGGTGAGAGCGGGGATGTCATCAACCGCATAAAATTCACGTGGGACGCTCAGCAGGACATGCCGGACCAGGATTTGGGTACGTTCTTCATGATGAGGCAATACAACTCATCGATGCCTACCTATAACCTCGAAACCAGAATCACCAACAACACCGGCACCCGCTACGAGCTCTTCAGGTATGACCAGTACGGTGCAACGCGCTACACATCTCCTGATGTCGAGTACAGACAGCAATACGCCAGCATCAAGCCCGCTCACTGGAAGTACAACCTCACGCAGGATTTGTACGGCACTCTGCCCGATACCTTCATGCTGGACGCTCACAGCCAGATTGCTCCGGGACTCGTTACCGTCTACAAGAACGATGTTTACGGCACCGTCAACATGGAGAACGACACGAGCGAGTCCTTCAGGCTCTACGAATACGCCAGTCCTTCACCGAAGAACTTACGGCTGAATTACCGCCGCATTGCCGGAATGATTACGGCAGGTGCTCCCGTGAAACTCTCGAATGATATTGCGTCAACTCAGGGATTCAGAATGCAGTTCACCGACATTATCCGCAACGACGAGGAAACTGAATACGAGCTGACTAACCTTATGGGCAAGGCTCCCGCTATGGTTGACGCAGCGGACAGCGCAGTTGCTCCGTCTAACACCTACATAGGCTCAACGGCATTGAACGCTTTCCGGATCATCAAGGATGTACCCGAAGCACTGCAGGCTATAGTCTCTTACGACGAGGTAGTTTCTGCGGAGCCGGAGCCGGAAAATCCCGACGAACCTGTGGAGAATCCGGAAGAACCTGCAGAGAATCCGGAAGAACCCGCAGCAGAGCAGGAACCCGAGCAAGAACAAGAAGCTCCTGCTGAGACAGCGGATTTTCGTGCATCAGTGGAGTACACCACCGACAAAGCAGCGTTACAGCCCGTAGCTATTCGCCTGAGGATTCCGAGACAGAGCCAGCTTTTGGTGAATAGATGGGAAGAATTGGATGCGGCGGCAAATGCCCGTGAACTATTCACGATATTTTCACGCTTCGGGACAGTTTGGGTGAGATCTTCGGCAACAGCTGAGAGAGATGCTAATTTGTTCACAGCCATCAACAACAAAGGCTCCAGTCTGGGCGTAAGTGCGGCTGACTGCGTGAGGGCGTTCACATACGATAATGCTCTGTACCTGGACTTCATAATCGTTATGGCTGATGCAGTGAGCAAGAACAACGGCAAGACTGCTTTCGTCGAGGTCTTCAAGGACGACAACGTACCGTATGTGCTTATCGGCGACGGCAACATCGATAAACGCTGGGAGCTTGAGTTCTACGTGGGAGCAACAGGCTCAAACCCGGACACGCGAGTCACTGAGCCTGCTTCTCCTGACGTGAGCAACAACGCTAACACCGAGCCAGAACCCGAAAATAACGGCAGCAACAGTAACAGTGTCGGTTCTTCCGGGGGCGGCGGAGGCTGTTCACTCGGCCTTGCCGGTTTGTTGGGAATGATGTTAGTGATTAGGAAACTTTACAGGTAAGGAAAATCCCCTCAGCTTTGGACTGGGGGGATTGCTTTATTCTTCTTTGTCCACAAATATGTGATAGATTGACCGTATTGCTCGTTCAAAGTCCTCGTTCAGAACTCCCACAATGATATTCAGCTCGCTTGCTCCCTGATCTATCATTCGGACGTTGATTCTCGCTTCGGCGAGTGCCCGGAAGATTTTTGCGGCTGTTCCTGTCTGCGACTTCATGCTCCGTCCGACAACTGCAATCAACGCAATTCCCGACTCTACTTCCAGAGATTCGGGCTGTACTATCTTGGCGATTCTGCTCAACACTTCCTGTTCGTGCTCGATGAACTTTCCCTCCTGAACGATTACCGTCATTGTGTCTATCCCTGAAGGCAGATGTTCAAGGGGTATTGCATTCTCGGAGAAGCACTGCACAACTTTCGTGTAGAAGTCTGGCTGTGAATGCATCAGGTCCTTAGCGATTACGATTGAGCAGAAATTTTTGCGGCCCGCTATTCCTGTGATGGTGTACTTGGAACGTCTGGCAGTGTTAGCGACTATCCACGTGCCGGGGTCTTCCGGAGAATTGGTGTTGCGTATGTTAATAGGGATGCCCGCTTTCTTCACCGGGAATATCGCGTCCTCATGCATAACGCTGGCTCCCATGTAGGACAGCTCCCGCAATTCCTTGTAGGTGATGTTCCTCATGACTGCGGGACTGCTCACGATATGCGGGTCTGCCATCAGGAGGCCGGATACGTCCGTCCAGTTCTCATAGACCCCTGCTTTGCACGCACGCGCAACTATTGAGCCGGTGATGTCGCTCCCTCCGCGTGAGAAGGTTTTTACGTGGCCGTCTGCACCAATTCCGTAGAAACCGGGTATCACTGCACGTTCGCACTCGCTGAGCTTCTGGCCAAGTACTGCGTCGGTCTTCGTCTGGTCGAAATTACCCGCCTCATCGAAGAATATCACTTCCGCCGCGTCAATGAACTCATACCCAAGATAACCGCTCATGATTAACCCGTTGAGGTATTCGCCACGTGATGCAGTGTAGTCCTTCTCCGGCTCATGAAGCAATTTATCCTCGATCGCGTCAAACGCCTCTGCTAAGGAGAGGTTTAACCCGAGTCCCTGTATAATTTCGTTGTACCTGTCCTTCACGGCGAGGAACGGCTCGTAGAAATTCTGACCCTTTGACGCTAATTCGTAGCACTCGTAGAGCAAATCCGTAACCTTAATATCTCCGTCATGTCTTTTGCCAGGAGCTGAAGGCACAACGTAAACTCTGGCCTCATCACTGCGGATAATTGCCCCGACTTTCTGGAATTGTCCGGCAGAAGCAAGCGAACTCCCGCCGAACTTCACAACCTTCTTCATTCACCAAGCACCCGGAATTTCTGTCCTGCTGGCTTGGCCGGAGGCTCTGAGACGTTCGCAGGTTCAAGGTCAGCAAAGTTATTCGGGATATTGCGGCCGATGTTCTTTGCACACTCGATTACGTCGGACACAACCGCGCTGGCTGTCGGGAGTTTCCCTGCTCCCCTGCCGTAGAACATCAGGTTATCCACTTGAGTCCCGTGCACCATTATTCCGTTGAACACGTCGTTGACACCGTAAAGCGGTGAACTCTGCGGCACAAAATACGGTGCAACGTTCACACTACCCTTCACCGCGTCGTAGACTCCCAGCAGCTTAATTGACATTCCGAGAGCCTCAGCGGTCGCGAAATCTTCCGGCGTAATGTTGGTGATGCCCTCACACGCTACCTGCTCATACGAATACTTTTTTCCTGACACCAGCGACGCAAGAATAGCTATCTTCCTTGCCGTGTCGTGCCCCTCAACATCTGCGGCGGGGTTGCGTTCCGCAAAACCCTTCTCCTGAGCTTCCTTCAGGGCTGAAGCGAAATCCTTACCGGCCTTCATGTTGGTGAGTATGTAGTTGCACGTGCCGTTGAGGATTCCGGCAATGAGGGTAATCTTCTCGTGTGCACAGCTCTCACGCAACGGACGGATTATTGGTATTCCGCCGCCGACGCTCGCCTCGAACAGGTACGAGCAGTTATGCTCGCGGGCAATCGCGCTCAGTTCCACTCCGTAAGCGTCGACCAGCTCCTTGTTGGAACTGCACACGGATATTCCGCGCTCAAGCGCAAGGTGTGTGTAGGTGTAGGCAGGCTCTTTTCCGCCCATTGTCTCGCACACAACTTTTACGTCGGGGTCATTCACGATGACGTTTATATCGTTCACAACGCCGGGAATATCCCTGATGTCCAGAATGTATTTGACGTGAAGGGTATCACCCAGCACGCGCTTAATCTCCGCAGAGTTCTTCTCGATGACCTCGCCGACTCCGCTGCCTATATTTCCGTAGCCCAGTATCGCAATGTTTATCATGTTCTACTTCGCCTCGATGTACTTCATGTGCACTAAAAGTTCTGCGCACTCAACCGCTCCGCCCGCTGCCCCTCTAAGAGTGTTGTGCGACAGTCCGACAAATTTCCAGTCATAGATATTGTCCGGCCTGAGCCTTCCGATATTGATTCCCATTCCGCCGCCGAAATTCACGTCAAGTGCAACTTGCGGCCTGTTGTCCTCCTCGAAGTACCTGATGAACTGTTCGGGAGCTGTCGGGAGTTTTGCCTGCTGGGGGATTCCTGCAAAAGTGTTGAGCTTCTCGATGAGGACTTCCTTGCTTGGCGCGGGCTTCCTGAATTTTACGAAAGCCGCCGCTGTGTGGCCGTAGAGCACCGGAATCCTGATGCACTGTGCAGAAATTACAGGCTCACTCGCCGGGACTATCTGGACTCCCTCAATTTTGCCGAATATGCGCAGGGGTTCTTTCTCGGACTTCTCTTCCTCGCCGCCGATGTAGGGGATAACGTTTCCGACCATTTCCGGCCAAGTGTTAAAGTTCTTGCCAGCTCCGGAGATTGCCTGATAGGTTGTAACGATTGCCTCGTAGGGTTCGTACTCTTTCCACGCCGCAAAAGCAGGTGCATAACTCTGAATTGAGCAGTTGGGCTTGACGGCAATGAAGCCCCGAGAAGTTCCTAGCCTCTTTCTCTGGAAGGCGATAACCTCTGCGTGTTCGGGGTTTATCTCAGGAATTATCATCGGCACGTCAGGAGTCCAACGGTGTGCTGAGTTGTTGGATACTACGGGGGTCTCGGTCTTTGCGTACTCTTCCTCAATGGCCTTGATCTCTTCCTTTGTCATGTTGACCGCGCTGAACACAAAGTCCACATTGTCGGCGATGCCTTTAACGTCGTTCACGTCATCGAGCACCATATTTTTGATGTTGGCAGGCAGAGGCTCATCGAGAAGCCAGCGTCCCGCCATAGCTTCCTCGTAGGTTTTGCCCTTGCTGTTTGGGGAAGCGGCAATTACCTTAACGTCAAACCACGGATGATTGTGAAGTATCTGGATGAATCTCTGTCCGACCATGCCCGTAGCTCCGAGCACTCCGACGCGTAACTTATTCTGCAAAGTTGCAACACTCCTTGCTGTGAATCGTCAAAAAATTTCTGCATAGTATACCATTGACACAAAGCACTTATTACTATTTCATTGCCAGCAAATCAATGTAGAAGTCCCAGAATGCTTTTTTGTCAATCTTCATAACTATCTGCGCTTTGTTCACTCCTTCAGGGAAGCCGGTACCTTTAGCCATATCGTTATGATCATTCTGCTGCCAAGTAACTGCACGCCCTGAATTAATGCCCGGTGTTGTGTCAACAGTTATGTAACGCGTCTGAAGGTCTGTAATGAGTTCCGGACGAAGAAATACAGCAGGCACCACTACATCCCAGACATAATTTGCAGACTCAAGTGTAAATGTTCTTTTATCAGAGAGAATTAATTTCGTTATCGCGTTAGGTTCTTTCTCTGCGAGACGTTCATAAAATTCGGAGGTTAATATTATTTGTTGAGCTAAATCATCAGGCACAATAATCTGGCTCTTCCAGTTCGCGGCAAGACAGAATTTTATTGCGTCAGGGTCATAATACCAGTTCATTTCTGCCGCTGGTGTAGCATTTCCGGGAACGTCAATATCTCCTCCCATGTAAATTATTCCTGCTACTTCCTCAGCTAGTGCCGGGTATTTCTTCAGGGCAACAGCAATGTTTGTAGCTGCTCCGACAGCCATAATCGTAACTTCTCCGGGATTGGCTTTCACGCTCTCAATGATGAAATCCCACGCAGGAAGGTCCTGCGCTCTTGTCTCAGGGTAGCCGAACATCGGATCACTGTTCAGATGCAGATAATCCTTCGGACGCTTCGACAAATCAGCGAAGTCATCTTTGCTGAAATCCCAGTAAGCCCCGCAGAAATTAGGAATACCGTAAAGTCTGCTTTCTTCCTCCATGTTCCTGAAACCTGCAAGCGGTTCATCTGTTCCCTGATACACACGAATATCATTACGGCCTATAAGTTCAAGCTGACGGAGTGCTGCCGTTGTAGCTTCAGGAACGAATACGTTGCTGCTTGCAGTAGTTACGCCTAAGAGTTCAAGCATTCCGGCCTTGTCTGCCTGAGCAAGCATGAAGACAGCAAGAGCATCGTCGTTCAGGTATGCAATGTCAGTATCAATTATGACTTTACGGGCTGCCTCCCCATTATTAGCAGAGAGACTAATAACAAGGAGCGCAATATAAATTTTTCTGTACATTTACTGACAAATTCCTCCGTGCGACAAAAATTTTCTGCAAAGTATATCATCCGAAAAATTGTGAACAGAAATTTAGTCGTTGCAATAGAATCATTACATTAGCTATAATACTCGCACCCAATCATTCATTATTTACAGAATCATTCATTATTTATAGGAGGTAAAACTATCGTGAAACGTTTCACACGTATATTCTTCACGGCACTTCTTGCACTCCTGATGTGTGCGTCTCTAGTCATGGCTCAGGACGCAGACTCCCCCTCAGCTCCGGCAGAGTCCGCAGGCTGGAAGTTCGACCGTCCCATCACCATTGTTTGCCCGTGGGGTGAAGGCGGCGGAGCAGACGCAACACTTCGCGCGCTTGTTCCAATCATCAAGGCAGCAACAGGCCAGGAGATTAATGTAGTCAACGTTACTGGCGGCAACGGTGTAAACGGTGCATCGTATGTCCGCGAACAGCCCGCAGACGGCTACACGTTCATGCTGGGAACACAGAGCCTGCTCATTCAGGATGTCATGGGTGAGATGAAGTTCAAGTTCCTGAACGAGTTTGTGCCTGTCGCAAGACTGGTCCACGCAATTGACGTTATCGCAACTTCGCGTTCGGCTATGGAGAAACACGGCTTCAGGGCCTTCAACGAAATGCGCGACTACATCAAAGATCACCCCTTCAGCATCAGCGTCGGAATGCTTACCAGAGTAGGCGTTGACGGCTTATCGTTCCAGCAGGCCACGAAGGGACTGAATATCCTTGAAGTCGATTACCCGACAGGTGCAGGAATGACAGGTGCACTTCTCGCCGGACAGATTGACCTTATGATTACTGGTACTCAGGAGATCGAGGCTCAGATTCAGACAGGCGAAATTATCCCGATGCTTGCTCTCTCAGAAAAACGCATGAACCGTTACCCGAATGTTGAGTGCTCAAAGGAACTGGGCATAGCGGCGTATTTGGGATCTGAGCGCGGAATTTTCGCGAAGAAGGGCACTCCGCAGGAAGCTATTGATGCACTCGGAGCAATAATCGCCGAAGGTGTGAAGACTACAGAGTGGAATGATTTCCTGCAGCAGGGCGGCTATGATGAGAGACCCGGTTTTGCCCCAGCCGCAGAGTACCAGAAGGCTCTTGATGAAGAGTACAAGTCATTCACCGACATGCTGAAGCCCGCCAAGTCTTCCGACAAGAAAGCCGCCGCCGCTCCTTCAACAAAACTTGCGGTAATCGGTTTCCTTATGGTGTTAGTGCTGATAGTCTGCCTCATCAAGAAAATCATTATCCCGCCGATCGCGTTCATTCTTCTTCCGACAATAGCGGCACTGGTTGCAGGATTTGACCCGCTGGTCATCAACAAGTTCGCGGCTTCCGGAATCAGCAAGATGGTATCTACCGTGTCGCTGTTTGTGTTCTCGATTTCGTTCTTCTCGCTGATGAGCGATCAGGGAGTGTTTGACCCGGTCGTCAACTTCCTCATCAAGAAGGCAGGAACGAACGTAACGCTCGTCCTTCTCGCAACTGCGGCTGTGGCAGTAATCGGACACCTTGACGGTTCAGGAGCTACGACATTCATCATCACGATTACGGCAATGCTTCCGCTGTTCAAGAAGCTCAAGATGGACAACAGGGCGTTAATGATGCTCATCTGCGTTGCAATCGGAGTTATGAATGTCTGCCCGTGGGGCGGCCCGACTATTCGTGCGGCAACAGTCCTCGAGACAGACCCCAATCTGCTTTGGCACAGGCTGCTTCCGGTTCAGGGTGCAATGCTGGTTATAACATTTGCGATTGCGATTCTGCAGAGCGGCATTCAGAGGAGACGCATCAAGAAACTCGGTCTCACTGCTGATGATACCGTCGAAGAGGCAGCTGCTGAGGAAGCAAAGGGGCCGAAAGTTTCTACAGCCCTTCAGTGGTACAACTTCCTGATTGTCGTTGCGGTTATCGCTATCCTTATGATGGGACTGCTCAACCCTGCGTACACGTTCATGCTCGCTCTTGCGCTCACTCTTCCGTTCAACATCAAGTCCCTCAAGGAGCAGAACGGCAAGCTCAAGAATTACGGAGTTGCGGCAATGTCGATGGTCGTTACGCTGTTTGCGGCAGGAATTTTCACCGGAGTGCTTTCCGGAACAGGAATGCTTAACGCGATGGCCAGTGCAGTTGTTACGATAATCCCGCCGGATCTTGGCCGCTACACTCACTTCATCGTGGCGTGCTTCGCAGTTCCCCTCATTATGTGCTTGGGCACGGACAGCTTCTATTTCGGACTTCTGCCCGTCGTTGTGGGGATTGCCTCGCAGTTCGGCGTGAACCCGATGGATGTTGCGTGCGTGCTGCTCGTTGCTGAGAACGTCGGCGTAATGATTTCCCCGCTTTCACCAGCAATGTACTTAGGCTTAGGACTTCTTGAGATCGACGTAGGCGAACACATCAAGTACTCGCTTGTGTGGATTTGGAGCGTGAGCCTTCTTGCGATTGCGGCCTGCATAGTTCTGGGAGTTACTCCGCTGTAAACTTCAAGCTGACATCAATTTTAAATGCCGTTGTCTGTGAAAATGGACGGCGGCATTTTTGCTGTATATGGCCGTGAATACTTCGTTCCGTTCACCCGACAGCCCCGAAGTTGAGGAAGCTATGATGGTTTCTCTCGAAGCATTGCGCCGGACGAACTACCGCGAAATTCTGGAGCATATCCGCGCGAAACTGGGAGACCGGGAAACTCACAGGCTGGATGTCGGGTGTGCGAGGGGATGGTTCCTCGACGAAGCGGCAAAACAAGGCATCGCTATGGACGGGATAGAGCCGGAGCATAATTTCTTCATTGAGGCCGGTAAATACAGCCCTAACGTGATAGAGGGACTCTTCCCGCAGGATTTCACCATCACTCGCAAGTACGACTTCATAATCTTCAACGACGTGTTCGAGCATCTTCCTGACTTGGACTCGGTGCTCAGGAAATGCAGCGAACTTCTCAAGCCCGAAAGCCTGCTCATCATCAACTGCCCCGACAGCAGGGGAATATTCTTCAGGATTGCGAAGCTCATGATGAAGCTGGGTGTTCCGTCATACTGGCGGAGGCTGTGGCAGATGGACTTCTATTCTCCGCACCTGTGGTACTTCGACAGGGAGAACCTCACGCAAATTGTGGCTGGCTACGGATTTTTGTGCTCTGGTTATTCTACTCCCGAAGGACATAATGTGCCTGTTTTTCACCAAGCATAAAGAGCTGTAATCTACAGAAATATTTGGCTGTCCCTGCTGACCCAAACGGCGGGGGCAGTATTTTTTTTGCTTATGTGGTGTATGATTAGCATATCCCGAATTTTACGTAAGGAGGAGATTTATCATGATGAAAAAGTATCTTTGGGCTTTAGTGCTTCTTGTTGCAATATGCCCGTGTGCTCATGCCGCAATCAACGAAGCTACAGTCGAACGTGCCTGGAAGAAAATCGCCAAAGCTGACGGCTTCAAGACAATAGCTGTTACATACGTGGACGATGCCTCGCCGAATGCGTGGGTAGCCTTCAAGTCCGCCGACGACTTCACCATCAACGTAACGCGCGGCCTGATGAAGATTCTGAACACTGAGGAAGAGATGGCCGGTGTGTGGGGCCACGAGATAGGCCATGTCAGGCTCGGACACTACAACAAAAGCCAATGGCGCAATGTCGGCTGGAACATCGGAAGCGCAATTCTCCAGAAGAAGACCGGCCAGATTGGGCAGACGCTCGGAGCTGTGGGAATGAACCTCGCAGAAAACGGTTTTTCCCGCCGCCAGGAGACCCAGTCCGACGAATACGGAGTGAAGCTGCTGGTGAAGGCAGGCTATAACCCGATGGGCCTCTACAATGCGATGAAGGCCTTCAAGGATAACGGTTACGGCACGAAGTCGGGCATCACTAACTGGTTCAGCACACATCCGGCAACTGATGACAGGCTAGCGAAACTTCAGGAGTTCGCGGCCAAGTACGGGAAGTGATTCGCATGAAGAAGAGAATAATTTTTGCGGTTATGTTTTTGCTGTGGAGTTCGTGTGCATTCGCCGCAATCTCTGAGGATGTAGTTCAAGCGGCTTGGGCGAAAATTTCTAAGGCTGACGGCTTCAAGACTGTACCCATCACCTACGAGAAGGACACTTCGCCGAATGCGTGGGTGAAGTTCAAGTCGCAAAAGGACTTCAGCGTTCACGTAACGAAAGGGTTGATGAAGATTCTGAACACTGAAGAACAGATCGCCGGAGTACTTGGCCACGAAATAGGGCACGTCAGACTTGGCCACTACAACAAGGGAGTCGGACGAAATATCGGCTGGACGGTTCTGGGGTATGCACTCGGCAGAGCCGGAGGGATTGCTCAAGCTGTCGGAAGTGTTGGAATGAATCTCGCGGAGAGTGGTTTTTCCAGAGGCCAGGAAGTCGAGGCCGACGATTACGGCACTGAATTGCTGAAGAAGGCAGGGTATGACCCGATGGGACTTTACCGCGCGATGAAGGCCTTCGCCGATAACAAGTATGTTACTCAGCCCAACGGATTCAACTCTCATCCGCCGACTGCCAGAAGATTGAAGCACCTTATGGATAAAGCTAAGGAGGTACGCGGAAATTGACGGCAAGAAAATTTGCGCTGGTAGTTGTGATGCTGCTGGCCTGTGTCTCGTGTGCATTCGGCGCAACCTATAACATCAGCTCTTATGAACAGTTCAGGACTTACATGCTCGACGAAACCTACACCAGCGACGCAAGCAGCGTGTTTGTCCTGAACACGGACATCCAGCTTGCAGGCTATAGCAACTGGCCGGGAATTGGCAGCAGTGCTTCTCCGTTCAGGGGACGCTTCAACGGCAACGGGCACAAAATCTACGTGAATATCCACCCTCTTCCGCCAACAGGAGCATCCTACAAGCCGATAGCCAGCGACAGGGCATTATTCGTGTATGTCGGCGAAAATGCACTTATCGAGAACCTCAAGGTTGAAGGCAGCGTTTACGGCTACAATGCCGGCGGAATTGCGTCAATAGTGGACGGCGGAACAATCACGAACTGCAGTTTTTCGGGCGACGTTGAGGCAGTTACGCGAGAAGGCGACGACAGAATCGCCAAGCTCGTACTTGAACTCGATGATGACCAGATCGAAGGTGCAGATGACATTGAGCGTTTCGACACCCTGACTTCACACTCAACTCATAGAGGAAGGATTAACGCAGGCGGTCTCGTCGGAGTGCTTGAGAAAGGAACTATTTCCGAGTGCAGTTTTCGGGGTACGGTTAATGCTTCGTCGAATGAGACTTATGCAGTGGCGGGAGGAATAGCCGGAAGATTCTTTGAGGGGAGTATTTCGAGCTGTGATGTGGTCGGTGATTCCAGCATTGAGGCTTCAACTGTAACTACAACGAGCAGTTCCTTCGCAGAGGCCGGAGGAATTGCAGGGTATGCGGTTACTCCGCTGGACAGCACAATAGAGTACTGCACGTTTGAGGGCAGCGTCGAGAGTACATCTTACGCCGGAGGAATTGCAGGGTATGTTCGCGGGACGGAGCTTTACGGAAATTCCGTGCTGGCTAATTCTGACGTGGCAGGAGCTTATTCCGCAGGAGGAATTGCCGGGTATCTTGCTTCGGGAGGAACTGCGACGAGCAACGACGTGGAAGCAGGAGCTATAGTCATTGCGGATTCGTACAGTGCCGGAGGAATTGTAGGCTATCTTGACACAGGCGGGCAGGCAGTCGCGAATAACAATTCAGACGCGGCAATCAGGGGAAATGCCAGCTACTTGGGCGGAATAGTCGGAGCACTCAGCAACAGCACGAACGCAAACTCAGCAGTCGGTACGGGCAACACCTACAGCGGAGCAGATGCCGGAATAGGCCGCGACGAGTACAACCGTTCAACTGACGGTAACACTACACCAAAACAGGACGTAACCTACTCGATAATCACGGCAAGCCTGGCAGAAGCAACAGTAGGCGTGAAGTATGAGGCCAAGCTCGAGACGAATGCGGCTCAGACCAGAACTGTAACTTATGCTTACAGCGGCACGCTTCCCGGCGGCCTGAATTTCGGGGCTAACGGTGTAATTGCCGGAACTCCCACCGAAGCGGGAACGTTTGCCTTTTCGGCGCGCGGCAACATCCAGAACATAGGCTACACCGACAGCAAAGATTTCACGCTGACCATCACAAAAAAATTCGAGATTACGCCGGAAATAGACAGCGAACTTAGCGCAACAGAAGGAGCATTTTTTGAGCAGGTATTTTCCGCCACAAACGGAGCAGTCCTCTCAGCCAAAGGCAGCCTTCCAGCAGGAATAACAGCCACACACCCGGCTTCGCAGTCAAGCATCACGATTTCAGGCTATCCGCAAAAATCCGGGACGTACACGTTCAGCGTTGAGGGTACGAGCGGCGATGTTACAGCCAGCACCGGGACAATTACGCTCATTGTGAATCCGGCGATAGAGTTTGCGACTACGGCACTGAGTCCTGCTTCTGCGGCTAGGGGCACAGATTATTCTGCGGGTCTGGAAGTCTACCTGAACATTCCCAGAGATTCACTTAATGAGAACAGCCTTGTGTGGAGCATCTCGAGCGGTACGCTTCCCGGAGGGCTGGCAATATCCGGAGGATTAAGCGGAGGCAGAATTTCGGGTAAGCCCGCGCGTACAGGGGAATTTACTTTTACGGTGAAGGCGGAGCTGAGTTTCACGGCAGGAACTACGGCGATGAAGACTTCTGTTACGGAGGAATTTAGTTTGACGGTTGAAGAAAGTTCCGACGTAACACCGACCACGCCGACAAGTTCCGACACAACGCCGACGAGCGGAGATACCACAGTAACCAGCGACGACGAAACTGTGTACGGAATGAGCATCACGACCGACTCACTGCCCGACGGCAAAGAGGGTGTTGCGTATAAATCCACGCTCGAATCTACAACGTCGTATTACACGAACGAAGTAACGTGGAGTCTGGCCGCCGGGACTCTGCCTCCAGGATTATCACTCGATACTTACGGCACAATCTCAGGGACTCCGACACGGGCAGGCGAATACACATTCAGCGTCAGGGCACAGCAGGTACGGAGTTATCGTTATGGCGGCAGCTACACAGTCTCGGGCAGAAAGAGACTCACAATTACGATTGAGCCGGAGTTCATGATAGTTACAGACGCAGAACTGGACAGCGCAAAGGTCGGCGAATATTATTCCTACACGCTGCTCACGGACAGAACGCAGCACCTAACGGTCAGGTGGACTCTGCTCTCAGGAGACCTTCCGGCCGGATTAACCCTTAACTCTCAGAACGGGACTATCTCCGGAACTCCGACAAAGGTAGAAATTTCCACGTTCACCATTCAGGCGGCGGCGGGGAACTTTCTGGCGGTCAAGCAGTTCACGTTAGCTGTAGGGCCTGCTATTGAGATTACGGACACCAGCCCTTTGGAGAACGGCAAGGTAGGGGCGGAATACACCCACACGTTCAGCGCAGACACGCAATACCCTGTGCGCTGGACGCTGGAGAACGGGACTCTGCCTGATGGTCTGAGGTTTTCGGATGGTGTGCTCTCCGGGACTCCTACGGATGACGGCGAATATACGTTCACGCTTGGGATCGAGAGCGGCGGCATGAGTTCGAGCAAGGAGTTCACCCTAACGATTGACTCTGCTTTGACGATAACTACAGAAGCGGTTCTGCCTGCCGGCAGAATCGGAAAACCTTACTCCTTAACGTTTCAGACTGATGCGGTAAACACTAGTGCAGTTCTTTGGTCGGTAGGGTATTACACATTAACGGAAGAAGAAACTCAGCGTAATTATTATGGTTCTCTTCCTTCCGGAATGTATATTGAGGAGACAACCGGAACAATTTACGGTACTCCCTCGAGTAATGGCATTCACAGATTTACCGTTCATGCTGTTATGGGAAATTTCTCCGCTTCAAAAGTCTTCACGCTCAACGTGAGGCCCGTTTTGGAGATACTAACAGAAAGTCCACTTCCTCATGCAGATGTCAATGAACTATACCGTGTGACTCTGATTGCCGACTCAGAAGAAAGCCAGGATGTAACCTGGTCAGTAACCGGCGGAAATCTCCCGCAAGGTCTTACTCTCGACAAAGATAGCGGCTTAATCTCCGGCTATCCTATGAACGAAGGCGAATATACATTCACGGTTGAAGCTTCTTGGAATGGTCTAACTGTCTCCAAAAATTTCACGCTGACTGCCGGGCCGATAATGAGCATCACCACCGACGGAGTTATCCCTGTCCTCGATGCTGGAGCCGCGTTCACGCTCTCGCTTGAGACCGACAGGCCAAGCACAAATTCTGTCTGGTCGCTGAAGGACGGAAGACTCCCTCCTGGTCTCTCGCTCGACGCATCAACCGGCGTAATTTCCGGTACACCAGTCCGTGCAGGAACGTACACATTCGTGATTCAGAACGTCTCGGGCTATTCTGAGGCGGTCAAGGAATTTACGCTGATGGTCGGTTTCGTGATCACGACGGAGGTCTATCTTCCGAGCGGAACTTCCGGCAAAAGCTACAGCTACAGGTTCACGGCGGACGGCGTAAGTTCTGGAGCAGTTCTGTGGTCTGCATCTCAGGATGTCTTCCCGACCGGAATAACACTCGGAACTGACGGACTGCTCTCCGGAACGACAAACGAGGCAGGAACTTTCAGCTTTATGGTGAGTGCGTTCGTGAGCAATGACGTTTACGCGCAGAAGTTCGTAACGCTGACGATAAGCTCATATTCAACTCTGCCGATAGTAACTGCAGAACTTCCGGACGGCCAGGTAAGTCAGGACTATTACGCAGAAGTCAGGAGCACTCTGGAAGGAGTTGTGTGGTCTCTGGCTGACGGTGAACTGCCTCCTGGTTTGAGCCTTAACCCTCAGGGCGCAATTTTCGGTGTACCTTATGAGGCCGGGACATATTATCCGGTCATTCAGGGTACATCAGGAACACGTACCGGCTCAAAACGTTTCGTAATAACGATTGCGGCGGAACCGGCATATGCCGAAAATACTTCTTCTGGCGGCGGCGGAGGAGGCTGTAATTCGGGGTTGGGAGTGTCGATGCTTTTGCTCTTGGCCGGATTATTCAGGAAACGTTAGCGGAATTGCACTCCCTCGAAAAACAAGAGGGGGTGTATTTTTTTGCGCGCATCTTGCTAATTGGGCTATAATGTGGCACATTCACAAATCAGGAGAGACATTAAAACTATGCGCAAAATTTCAGCAGGAATAACACTAATAATTATGCTGTGTTCAAGTGCTCATGCATCAATTAGCCGTGAAGTAGTTGAAGCGGCGTGGAAAAGGATGACGGAAGCGGATGGTTTTCCTCAAGTTCCGATAAATTACGAGAATGATTCTTCAGCGAACGCATGGGTGAGGTTCAGGTCTCAGAATAATTACACTGTCCACGTAACGGCAGGTCTAATGAATATACTGAACAACGAGGACGAAATGGCCGGAGTCTGGGGTCATGAAATTGGACATGTCAGGTGCGGCCATTACACTAAGGATGTCAGCAGGGCGCAAGGGTGGAATGCTTTAGGTGCAGCTTTGGGCACTCTTGGAGGGACTGGCGGAGCTGTCGCGCAGGCTGCAGGCGGTGTAGGAATGGAACTTGCGGAACAGGGATTTTCTCGCGGAGAAGAAGTAGAAGCTGATGATTACGGCGTAACACTTCTCAAAAAAGCAGGGTATGACCCTTACGCATTGTACCGTGCAATGAAAACTATGGCAGATAACGGAGTTATAACTCAGCCGAGCGGATTTTCTTCGCACCCGCCGACCGAGAGGCGTTTAGTTCATCTGCAGGATAAAGCTCAAGAGGTCAGCGGAATAACCGCAGCTTCGCTTCCGGAAGAACCTGCGAAAAAAAGCACGGCCAAGCCCCGCACAGCACGTTCCTCACGTTCTGCTGTTGCCTCGAAACCGAAAACTACAAGCATTGCGCCGAAGCCTGCCTCAGAGCCGGAAACAGCAAGCCCTGTTAGAGCATCAAGCCCTGCGGTAGCGACACTGCAGGCATCTCCCCGCCCGGCAATCACTACACGCACTGCCTCGCGCCCATCTGCAACCCGGACATTAGCTGAACGTCCAGCAGCAGCAGTCCCGGTGTCCGAACGACTCACAGTTCAGCCCGGAGGAGTCAGGCTTGAAGGAGCACGTACATATTCCGGTGCAGTAATCGGTGCTTACCAGAAAGTTTATGCTATGAACTTTGAGGTCTGGAAGCCCGCAGACCTACCAGCAGGATGGTACGCAACCTTCGACGGATTCCCTGTCGCGCAGATCGCCGAGAACAGGTGGGTCTACGGCCAGCTCGGCATTGACGGAGCAATTCACCCTACTAATATTCTTGTCGGGTCAGTAGTTCCGTCGAGCGTACCGGGAATTGCCCGCGTCGCCGCAGTCTGGAGTTACGGCAAGGCTATTGATTCTAAGGAGTTCCAGAGAATACGCGACATGATGTGCAACCGGATGGGCTGGCTCAACGATAATTACGTCAACACGATTATTGCCTGGCACACAAACAGAATCGGTGTGTGGGTGTGGCTCGGAGACCGCTGGAAGAGATTCGAACCGAGAAGCGGCGAATACACATGGCAGATGCTCAAGCGAGTCAGTCCCTACATTGCGGACGAACTCAGGAAAAATCATGCGTGGTATCAGGGCGGTGAACCTATGGAGATTGCTGACTTGGCCAGGCAGTGGGGCTATATCTGGAGCGGAAGGGTTATTCTTCAGAGCTTAAAGGCTTTCAAGGACAGCGGAGGCGACAGAACAGAACGTGTAACGTCGATGCGCGAGTCGAGTCCTTCCGGCGGAGATAACAGCCAGACACCGCAGGAACCCGAGCAGAGTTCCCCGCAGTGGGATGTGGATTAGGGGGTGAGGCTATGACTGACAGAAACAGAATAAACCAGCTCCTCGAGATGGCCTGGAACACAAAGAGCAAGGCACGTACCCTCGCAATCGTGAACCAGATACTCGAGATGTCCCCGAATAATGTTGACGCATTGATCCTTAAGGCCGACAACACCGAGAACGCTCCCGAACGGACGCAGCTGCTGCTCCATGCACTCGAGGCACTGAACACTCCCGGAAATTTTGTGCCGGAAGACGAGGAAGTTCTGCGTTTCGTCGTGAACCATAGGTTAGCCTTTACGGCCTTCTATGATAACAAGTTCAGGGAGGCCGTCGCGTACTGCAAAACAGCTATGGAATACGCTCACTGTGATGGTGACGACGAAGACCTTGCTCTCGGAAGATCCTCTGTGAAGTCCCTTTACTACAGGCTGCTTATTGAGCTTAAGGACTGGCAGGGCACGTTGAGCGAAACTATGCGCGACGACGAACACAATCTTTCGTGGGGATATTCACGGCTCGTTGCGGCGTGGATGCTGGCACCTGAGGACAAACGCGGAGTATGTGCCGGAATGTTCTGGGATGTTCTGATGATGGGGCCTGATGTCCCGTTCTACATGCTGGGGTATTTCCCGGAGCCGGACGAAAATGCAGGAGACAAAGCCCACGATGAATTTGAATTTGCACTGCTCTACTATGATGCTCTGTCTGCCTCAGAGGAGTTCTTCAACTGGTTTTCCAGAGGAACAATCTTGTTCGGGCTTCTGTCCGGAAGATTCAACGAGCGCGAACGTGAATACATGCTTGATGTTCTGGACACGCTTGGAGGCTGGGACGAATACGAGAAGATGAGCAGCATAATAGTTGAGGGCGATGATGAGGCAGTGATAGAGATGCTAGCAGCGAATAAATGTCTTGCAGAATAAGGAGAAAGAATGAGGAATATTAGGCTTGCACCAGACAAACTGAGAAAGATTAAGCCCGCTGAGTCGTGGAAGTTCAGCACAACGGATGAAATTGATGCGGCCAGGCCAAGAAAACCTGAACCGCTGATAGGCCAGCATAGAGCGGTAGAAGCTATAGAGTTCGGACTTGCTGTTAAGGGCAAGGGCTATAACATTTTTGTGGTCGGACAGCCCGGAAGCGGAAGAACCAGCTATGTGCTTGAGAGACTCCAGAATCTTGCGCTGACACTTCCTGCTCCTGATGACTGGGTATATCTCTACAATTTCACCAAGCCGGGCGAACCTGTGGCGGTGAATGTTCCTGCTGGAAAGGGAAAGAAACTCTGCGAGGAGCTTGACGAACTGATTAAAGACCTGAAATCAGCGATAAGCAAGGCGTTCGAGCAGAGCCAGTACGAGGACGCAAAGGCATCACACATCCGGGCATTTCAGGAGAGGGCCGGTGCAATCATGGACAAGCTGAGGGCACAGGCGGCAAAGCAGCATTTTTCCCTGAAGCGCACTCCGCAGGGGTTCATCAATGTACCTATGGTGAAGGACAAGGACGAAAACGGCAAGGTAATTATCCGCGAGATTAAGCCTGAGGAATACGAGGCACTAGACGAGAAAAAGCAGAAGAAGTATCAGGCGGCCAGCGAGAAAATTTCCCAGCGTACCCTTGCGGGAATGCGCGAGATCCGGGACATGGAGAAGGCTCTTAAGGAAAAGCTCAGCGAACTTGAGGCGGAGATATGCAGAAGCGTGATTGAGCCGAGCATGAGGGAATTGCGCGACGAATACGCCGGAAATGATGTCTTGCTGGAGTGGTTCGCAAAAATGTCTGAAGACGTAATCGAGAACTCCGGAGCGTTCGTTACGTCAGCACGGGACGAGAACGCCGACGTGGACTTCTCGCGCTATCAGGGAAATCTTTTCGTGAGCAATGACCCGGCGAAAGGTGCTCCGGTAATCCGCGAGACCAACCCGACATACTACAATCTTTCGGGCCGTGTAGAGTACGAGAGTCATCAGGGATATTTGTACACCGACTTCAAGAAGATTGCGGCGGGGGCCTTCCACAGGGCTAACGGCGGATTTTTGGTGATAGATGCCGAAAAAGTCCTGATGAACTTCATGAGCTGGGAGGCAGTCAAGAGACTTCTGCGCACCGGCGAAGCATCGATCGAGAACTTGGGAGAACAGTACGGAGCACTGCCTATTTCCTCGCTGAAGCCTGCACCGATAAAGATTGATATGAAGGTTGTGATGACAGGCTCGCCTTATATTTACGAGCTGCTGCAGTATTACGATGCGGAGTTCAGCAAAATCTTCAAGATTAAGGCGAGCTTCGACTACGATATGCCCAGAACTGCGGGCAATGAGCGCTGGATGGCACGCTACATCGCCGAAGTCATCCGCAAGGAAAACCTGAAGCCCTTTGATGCTTCCGCGCTGTCGGAGATAATCGAGTGGGCGAGCCGTGAAGCCGAAGACCAGAATCTTCTTTCGGTTGAGGTCGGCAGTCTCCGTGAGCTTCTGACCGAGTCCAATGCGTGGTCGCATTCTGAGGCAGTAACCCGCGCAAACGTCATCAAGGCCATCGAACACAAGAATTACCGTTCGGGACTCTACAGGGACAAGCTCGCGCGTGCTTTCCGTGATGGAGTGATACACATTGACACGTCAGGCGAGGCCGTCGGACAGATTAACGGTCTGAGCGTGATTGACCTGAATGATTACAGATTCGGGCATCCCTCCAGAATCACAGCCAATGTCTTCATGGGGCAGGAAGGAGTCGTGAACATTGAGCGCGAGGTCAAGATGACCGGGCCGATCCACAACAAGGGAATGATGATTCTCTCGAGTTATCTGGGCCGCAAATACGCTCAGGATATGCCGCTGAGTCTGAGTGCACACATAACGTTCGAGCAGAATTACTCGGGCATCGAGGGAGACAGTGCAAGTTCTACGGAGCTGTACTGCCTGCTGTCGGCACTGTCCGGCCTGCCGCTGAAGCAGGGGATTGCGGTTACTGGTTCAGTTGACCAGTTCGGGACAGTCCAGCCAATCGGAGGGGTCAACGAAAAGATAGAGGGCTTCTTCGAATACTGCAAGATAGCGGGATTAACCGGAGAGCAGGGCGTGATGATTCCGGAGGCGAACGTGAGGCACCTGATGCTTAGCAATGAGGTGATTGACGCTGTTCGTTCAGGGAAATTCTCGGTGTGGGCGGTCAGCGACATCGACGAAGGGATAGAGCTTTTGACGGGAGTGAAGGCCGGAACTTTGCACAAGAACGGCTCTTACACTGAAGGGAGCGTTCACGGTCTGGTGAAGGCACGCTTGAAGAAAATGCTGGCTGACGGAATGAAGCTCGAAAAGAAATTGACGAGGTCTCCGCGCAGTAAGAGGAAGAATGCAGAGCACAAGAGTACTCCGTCTGCTTGATATTCTGGAGGCAGAATACCACAATGAAGCCCGTCCTCCTGAACTTGGCCACGCCGAGCCTCTGGACGGGCTGATACTTACCGTGTTATCGCAGAACACCAACGACAGGAATCGTGATAGTGCATATGCGATGATGAGGGCGAAATTTCCGTCGTGGGAGTCTGTCGTTGAAGCAGGAGCAGAACAGCTCGAAGGAGTAATCAGGACCGCCGGGCTTGCGCACACTAAAGCGGCCAGGATAATCACGATTCTGAAGAGGGTATATGCTGACTTCGGGGAATATTCGCTGCGTGAGCTTGCAGAATGGGAGACCGGACGGATACGGGAATATTTGCGCGAACTTCCTGGTGTCGGGGCGAAGACGGTTGCGTGTGTGTTGCTGTTTGACCTGAAGAAGAAGGCATTTCCGGTTGATACGCACGTGGGGCGTGTGGCGCACAGGACAGGAGTTGTTTCGGCCAAGTATTCGCCGGAAGAGATATGCGCGAAATTTGAGCATATTGTTCCTGAAGGGCGGTGTTTGGGCGGGCACGTGAATATGATTGCGCACGGGCGTGCAGTGTGTCATTCGCGGAAGCCGGAATGCAATATATGTGTATTGTCCGGTTTTTGCGACAAAAATATATAGCAAGAAAGAGTTGACATCATCAATGGAGATTAGTACAGTTTGGTGTTCGGGCATCCTTTAACTTTTTCTGACACCATTAACCACCCCTCAGTACAAAAAGTCCATCAAGTACAGTTTCGCTTTCTGCCTCACTCTTTGCGTTCTGACTCTAATCGCTGATGTGTGCTTCTTCTTCACAATGTTTATGGAAAACACTCTGAATTTTGCGCCCCTTCACGGATATTTCTGGGGAATTTTCGTAGCCGTAACGTCAAACCTGTTCGCGCTGTCGGCATTTACCGGCCTGTTCATGTTCCTGCAGGCAGTACCGGTATTCGGTGCGGCGTTAATGTGGCTGGCGTGGTGCGTGCTGACTATCCCAACAAGAATGTACTATCTTGTTACAGGCATTATGCCAAATTCTTTGGACATACTTAACCTCTTCGGGGTAAAGCCTCAGACGGCATTCGACACAATTGCGACGTTCCTTAGCGTTAAGAATGTCATTGCGGCCTGCCTGCCAAATGCAATAGTTTTTGCGGTAATGTGCCTTATTTTCAGGAAGAAGCGGGCGGAATCTTTCAGGCTGTACAAGTTAGCTGTGGGAGGGCTGATATTTGCGGCATACTGCATTAATCCTAAAGGAGAGTCGGTGCTCAGGGACTCGATGGGCTACAGCTTGAAGATTCTGAAGGGTGCGATGGTAAGCTGCGTAAATTACTTCATCCCTCGTGAAAAGTTTACGGCAGACGTGCTCAGGAAGGCTCCAGCTGATAATGTAGTACTTATACTCGATGAGTCTATACGCGGTGATTATCTGACCGTGGAATAATCCAGGCATAAACACTACGCCAGCACTCGCAAAGTATGTCCGTGATTATCCCGCTAACCTGTTCAACTACGGACTGATGCTCTCAACAGCTACGACCAGCTTCGCATCACGAATAGCCATTATGACCGCATTAACCAGGCTTCCAGATTCAGAACTGGCCGAATACAGAAATCCCGACATTATAGGCATTGCGAAGGCAAACGGTTACAAGACTATTCTGATGAATGTTCAGGGAGATCTGCCCGATATGGTGTTCAGGGCTTCGGACGTTGAAGAGGCTGATGAAGTGTATCTGAAGGATAGTGAATTTGTCTCGCAGACTGATAACAGAGTAGATATTAGAGCGGCTGATTTTCTGCACAAACGCCTTGCTGAAGAACACGGGCTGTTTATTTTCCTCGAGAAGATCGGAGCGCACGTGCCTTATCAAAAACGTTATCCGGTCAATGAACCAGAACATGACATCTTCAAGCCAAGCCTTGCACCCGATGAATTTTACTCGGTTTCCAAACGCCGCCGGATCATCAACAGCTACAAGAACGCTCTGCGCTACAACATCGACGGATTTTTTGCGCACCTCTTAGGTGAAAATCCCCTGAGCCTCAAAGACTGCACGATACTTTACACGTCGGATCACGGCCAGAGCTTTATGGAATACGGCCAGCTGGAATCGCACGGAACTACATACCTTGAGCAGGCATTAGTGCCATTCCTGATTTTTAGCACGGACCCTTGGGTGCTCGAGCACCTGAAGAAGCCGCCGGAAATTCCTTTTACGCTGCATCACATGAATATCATTCCGACACTAAGGGCCTTGCTGTGCAGAGATGAAGGCTACGATCCCGGAGTGTATTCCTCGCTTGTGCACAACGGAGAGTTCAGGAAGCCGGAATTGCGCTACATAACGAGAGGCTCGCCGGCTGACTGCGAACTGTCCGGTATAATTTCGGCAGACACTGACGGAAAAATCATTCTGCCGCTGGATAAATACATGTACTGACAATCACAATGACCCAGCACATTACGTTGAAGCTGACCATCACGAAAACTGAAGCAGAGAGCATATCCTTACCGGCCTTCACCAGCGGATGATAGTCTTGCGTGATGAGGTCGAAGGCCTTTTCGGCGGCACTGTTCACCAGTTCAAGAGCCATAACGATTAGCCACATTCCGGCCAAGAACAAGCCCTGCCACAGAGTCAGAGGCATAACCCACAGCAGGATACCTATCACCACAAGCACAACAGCCTCATACCTGAATGCCTGCTCGTTCTTAACCGCATAAGCTAACCCCTGAAGCGAATATACGGACGCACTAATTATTCTCTTCAGGGGATTTTTGTATGTCATTGGTCATCTCCAGAAATTCCTGCTCGGTGAGGATTGTTATTCCTAGTTTTTCTGCCTTGCTGAGTTTTGCACCAGTCTTCTCGCCCGCAACAAGATAGCTGGTCTTCGACGTAATTGCGTTTGAGAACTGTCCGCCTAATGCCTGGACTCTCTTGGCCGCCTCATTCCTGGTCATTGAGGCAAGGGTGCCGGTGAACACAAAAACTTTTCCCGAGAGTCTGCCGACTGTCCTACTATTTCCCAAGTTGAGGCCAAGTCCACGAAAGTCATCTATGAGCCTGATATTCTCCTCATCGTGGAAGAATTTATGCACAGCCTCCGCAACAACAAGTTCCGGCACAGTGTCCAGCACCTCGAATATATCTTCGGGTGAAGCATCGCGTATTACCTCCAGACTCCCGAAATATCTTGCGAGCCTCTGTGCAGTCCCGCGCTCAACTTCCGGAATAATGCAGAGTGCTTCCGTGAGAAGTTTTTTTGTCTGCCTGCCCGCCGCCTGAGCTATTCTTTCCGCGTTGCTGCTGTCCGCTAAGAACTCGTGCACCGAACGTGATATGCGCTTCACCGTCTCCTCGCTCGAGCGTATTGCGGCGGCTATCTTCTCCGGAGATGCCTTGCTTATTGCCTCAAGACTCCCGAAATAACTCGCGATTGTCTCCAGCGTTGAACGGTTTATGCCCGGAATCAGCGACAGTGTCTCAGCAAGTGCGGTTATCGGCCTTTTTCCGGAATCCCCAGCCTCAGAAAATCTATGCTTCAGCATTTCAAGGTTGTCGTTATCCGCAAGGAATGCATGAACAGATTTTGCGTCGCTCTCAATTTTGGGATTAAGCACCCTCACAATGTCATTCACTGATGCCGCTTCGAGTGCCTCAATGCTCCCGAAATTAGCGGCAAGAGATTCTGCGATGGTCTTTTCGACACCAGGAATACCTATTGCCGTAATGAACGCAGAGAGCGGACGGGATTTTGATTCGGCCAGCTCGTTCATAAGGTTCTGCGTGCCCTTATCGCCAAGCCCCGCCGAAATCCAGTCCTCATGTGTCAGCCTGTAAATATCCGTCAGTGCTTTAACCTTCCCTGAATCCACGAGGGCATATGCCAAAACTTTACCGATACCCTTAATGTCCATAGCCTTGCGTGAGGCAAAATGACGCAGAGCTTCTCTGAGCCTCGCCGGGCATTCTCTGTTCGTGCAGATATGCGCTGCTTCGGTTATCGCTCCGGATTTTTCGGGCACAGTTCGCGGCCTCTGAATAACCTTGCTTCCGCAGACAGGACACTTCTCCGGCATTGAGAATACTTTTTCCTGGCCTGTCCTCGCTCCGGCATCTACGCTGACTATTTCCGGGATAATTTCTGCGGCTTTGCGGACGTACACACAATCGCCTATACGAATATCCCTGTCCGCAATGTATTTCGCATTATGGAGAGTTGCACGCTGTACTGTGGTACCTGCTACCTGCACAGGCTCAAGCAGAGCTACGGGCGTTAGCACTCCGGTGCGTCCGACGGAAACAGTTACGTCAAGTAAGCGTGTCCTGACTTCTTCAGGGGGGTACTTGTAGGCAACAGCCCATCTCGGAGCGTGAGCAGTTGCGCCAATTTCTGCCCACTTCGTCAAATCATCCAGCTTAACGACTACTCCGTCGGTGATATAGCCCAAATTGTGCCGGCCGCTCTGCCAGTGCGCAATGAACTCGTTCACTTCGTCCAGCGTTTCGCAGAAAGAGTACGCTTCCTGAACGGGCAGGCCGTGTTCTCGCATCCATTCTAGGGCTTCGTGCTGAGTCCTGACTCCCAGTTTTTCCGCGTCAACAAGATAGTACAGGAACAGGTCAAGCCCGCGTTCAGCGATAACCTGCGAGTTCTTCTGCCTGAGAGTACCTGAAGCGGCATTGCGCGGATTTGCAAAGGGTTTCTCGCCGCGTTCCTCGCAAAGGCTGTTGATTGCGTTGAACCTCTCAATCGACATGAAGACTTCGCCGCGAACTTCTACCCTTCCTGCAGAAAAATCCTTCAGCTTTTTCGGGACTGCATCAATCACCCGCAAGTTCTCCGTTACGTCCTCGCCGGTGTTTCCGTCGCCGCGTGTTGCCCCCCTCACGAAAACTCCGTCCTCATAGACCAGCGATACAGCAAGACCGTCAATCTTCATCTCACACACAAAATCAGCATCCTGCTTTATGCGCGTGAAGAAGTTCACCAGTTCATCAGGCTCAAAAACGTTGTCGAGTGAGAGCATAGGGACTTCGTGTTTCACCGGAGCAAACAGCGTACTTACTTGGCCGCCGACCCTGTGCGTCAAAAAATCCTTGCGGGCAAACTGCGGGTAATCACGCTCAAGCTCCGCCAGCTCCTTCACCAAAGAGTCATACTCCGCGTCAGAAATTTCCGGGCTGTCCTTGTCGTAATAGAGCACCGCATGATGTTCTATCTGTGCGTAGAGTTCATTCATGCGGGCTTCGAAAATGTTCATGCCTATGCTTTGGGCTTCATTGCCGGGAAGAGGATTACGTCCCTGATTGAGCGAGCACCAGTCAGGAACATTACTATCCTGTCCATTCCGATACCCATTCCGCCGGTCGGAGGAAGCCCTGCCTCGATTGCGTTGATGAAATCTTCGTCGAAAACGTGTGCCTCATCGTCGCCCTCTGCCTTCTTGCGGGCCTGATCCTCGAAACGTTCCCTCTGGTCTAACGGGTCGTTAAGCTCGCTGAATGCGTTAGCTACTTCCTTCCCGAACATGAACAGCTCGAAACGGTGAGTGTAGTCCGGATTCTCGGGGTCTCTCTTGGACAGCGGGGAAATCTCCGTAGGGTGTCCGAGCAGGAACGTCGGCTCAATGAGTTTTTCCTCGCCGAACGCCTCAAACATCAGGTTCAGCACCGCAAACTTGCTCTCGTGCCCTGTCATCTCAGCCCCTAACCCCTTATCCCTAGCTACTGCCCTCGCTTCCTCGTCAGTCTTTATTGCGTCGAAGTCTACTCCCGCAAATTCCTTCACTGCTTCACGCATAGTTATACGCTTGAAGGGCTTGGAGAGGTCAAGTTTTGTGCCGTTCCACTCAATCTCGAGAGTGCCTATTGCTTTTGCGGCGTTCCTGATGAGTTCTTCGGCCAGGTTCATCATGTCCACGTAGTTAGCGTACGGCCAGTAGACCTCCATCATCGTGAACTCCGGGTTGTGCATGGTGTCGATGCCCTCATTGCGGAAATTGCGGCCTATCTCGTAGACCCTGCCCATCATTCCGACTACAAGACGCTTCAGGTAAAGTTCAACGGCGATTCTCATGTACATATCGACGCTCAATGCGTTATGGAAGGTCTTGAAGGGACGTGCGTTTGCTCCTCCGGCAAGAACAGAGAGAATTGGTGTCTCCACCTCGAGCGTTCCATGAGACTCCAGCGTCTCCCTGAACGACGAAATTATGCGCGAACGCTTCCTGAAAACTTCGCGGACTTCGGGGTTAGCGATTAAGTCCATGTAACGCTTACGGTAACGTATTTCGGTGTCGGTGAGGCCGTGCCACTTTTCAGGAAGAGGACGGATTGCCTTGCTCAGGAGCTTGTACTCCGTAACCATTACGGTCAATTCTCCGCGCCTTGTCCTGCAGGGATGACCGACAACTCCGATCCAGTCTCCGGAGTCCACCCATTTCTTGAGGAAGTCGTATTCCTTTTCGCCAACGTTGTTGAGCTGGAAGTAAAGCTGCATTCTGGAAGTTTCGTCGGCCAAGTCAGCGAACGTAGCTTTTCCCTGCCGCCTGACGGTCATTACGCGCCCGGCTGTCCTGACTGTAACGTCCTGCGCCTCTTCTTCGGGCTTGAGGTGGTCGAAACGTTCACGGATTGATTCAAGTGTGTCCTGCCTGTCCCATGTCTCATTGACGTAGGGATCGTACCCTTCCTCTGAACGTAAGCGGAGGAGTTTATCCTTGCGCTGTCTGACGATTTCGTTGTCTTCGGACGAAAAATCGTTCTGCATAATATCTTCTGGCATATATTTACTTTCTCCTTAGTGAATGTTAATGCGCTAAGGATACCACGTTTATTTTGCTGATACACTATTCATGAGTTTATGAGTTGGGATGAATTATTTTTCTGCGGGGTATAATGCTCCTTAATTTCAAGGAGGTGTTATCTCTTTATGTTCAGGAAATTTTTACTGCTGTCTGCTGTTCTCGCCCTTGTCATTCATGGCTGTGCTTATGCCTCTGACGTTGAAGTATGGCACGACGATTCGCTCAAGCTGTCTGACCTCAAGAAAATATTTATTCTGCCGGTAGAACCTCAGCTCAAGGCTGGAGACTCCCTTATGCCCGCTAAGAAGCTCGGAAATCAGCTCAACACTTGGGCAATTGACGGCATAAATTCTGCTGTGAAAAAGGGGAAAATGACCGTTAAAGGACTGGATGCACTGCAGGAGGATATGAACTTCATCTACAGCGACAATATTTCGTCAGGGGATTTATTCTTCAAGAGGGCCGCCGAAATGGGCTATAAGGCGTTCGTGAAAGTAAATGTGTCTCAGGAGTTCAAGACCGGGCACGTCCCGGAGAGCACCCGTACCTGGACTGAGTACAGGGAAATCCAGAAGAAGGACAGCAAGGGCAGAATCATTGAGACTATACGCATTCCGGAGGAGAAGACGGAAATTATTCCTGCACACGACGTAACTTACTTATTTACCGACTGCGAACCAAGACTATACTTGACGGAAGACTGGAATGGTGATTATGCGGGGGCTGTGAGCTACAAGATTTACAGGGAATATCAGGGCGGACCGGTGATGAAGGTTGTCGAAAACATCATCAAGGCCGCAATGAAGAACCTGTTCACGCAAAAATAGCCTGCACCAAAAACATATACACTCCTGTTCCGGCAATTATGCTCAGGAGTGTATTGCGTTTCCACACGTGCAGAACAACCACAACAATACATCCTGCAGCTTCCGGTATTCCGTGAGAACCTGCCAGAATATTCACCCCGCGAAGGCAATACACCGCAAGCATCGCCATCACCGCAGGAGGCAGGACCCGCCCGAGATACACCACAAATTCCGGCCTGGCCTTCCCGAACGCAACAAACGGCAGAAAACGCAGAGCCATAGTTACCGCGCCGGAAACCAGCACAATATATCCAGCGTGAACGTCAAACATTCTCAATCCTCCTCCTGAACGCAAACAGCATCACAGTGATAATTATCATTGACGGTATCAAGAAATTTTCCGCACCGAATACCAGCAGGCATATCACACTCGCAAGAAGCCCGATAACCGCAGGAGTATGTTCTTCCGAAGCCTGCCACTGCTCAACGCAAATGCTCACGAATAATGCCGTCAGCGCAAAATCTATTCCCCTTGTGTCAAACGGCAGCACCCGGCCAAGCAGAGCACCCGTTACGCTCCCGAATACCCAGCAGCAATGATCCATCAGGGACACCCAGAAGCAATATTCTTCATCGTCTGACCGGCACACGAGCGAATACGTCTCATCAGTCAGCGCGTAAATCAGGTATGCCTTCTTCAGGCCGTGAATGTCCTTGTAGCGTTCGACCATAGAGATACCGTAAAACAAATGCCGTGCACTCACCATCAATGAAGTTAGGGAGGCAGCCCCTATCGAGGCCCCTCCCGTGAACATTTCCGCCGCGACAAACTGCATGGTTCCGGAATAAATCACTATTCCCATCGCGAAAGCCCACAAAGCTCCGTAACCCTTCGCGCTTAACAAAATACCGAAACCTATTCCAAGAACTACATAGCCCGACATCACAGGGATTGTGTCGCGAAAAGCACGGGCTACACTACTTCGCACTTCAGTTCCTCCCCGTCAAGGTTGACGCTTATTTTCGAGTCGCCCTCTTTAAGTTTTCCTGAGAGCATAAAGTCGGAGAGCTTGTCCTCAAGCATGGACTGAATCGCACGCCTCAACGGACGAGCACCATACTTCGGGTTGAAGCCCTTGTCGAGAATTTTTGCCTTCACGTCGTCCGAGACGTTTATCTTCACGCCCTTAGTGTCGAGCCGGTCAGACAGATCATCAAGCATGGTATCAATAATCTTGAGCAGGTTATCGCGCGAAAGGGGCTTGAACACAGCCATTTCGTCAATTCTGTTGAGGAACTCAGGCCTGAACAATTTATTGGCTTCCTCAAGGATTATGCTCTTTACCCTGTCCCAATCACGAGTGCTCTGGCTCTCCGCACTCATCCCGAAACCAAGCGAATTACCCTGCTGTGCTTCCTTCGCGCCGACATTGCTCGTCATGATTATTACCGTGTTCCTGAAGTCTACTTTTCGGCCCTGCCCGTCAGTCAGTTTCCCGTCATCAAGTATCTGCAGCAATATGTTGAACACGTCGGGATGAGCCTTCTCGATTTCGTCGAACAGTATCACGCTGTAGGGTTTGCGCCTTACCATTTCGGTGAGCTTTCCGCCGGACTCGTGGCCGACATATCCGGGAGGAGCTCCTACCAGTTTTGCGACTTCGTGGCGTTCCATGTACTCGCTCATGTCAACGCGAATCATTGCGTCCTCGCGCCCGAACATGAAGCGGGCCAAACATCTCGCGAGCTCCGTCTTGCCGACTCCTGTCGGTCCCATGAACAAAAAGCTCCCTATGGGCCTTCTAGGGTCGCGCAGTCCTGTACGTGCTCTGCGTATTGCCCGGGCTACTGCACTCACCGCTTCATCCTGGCCGATAAGCCTGCGTGAAATTTCCTCCTCCATTTTCAGGAGCCTGGTCGTCTCCGCTTCCGTAAGCTGTTTCACAGGAATACCCGTCTGTTCTGCCACTACTGCCGCAATATCTTCGGCGGTAATTTTGTGCCTTCCGTTCTTACGGCTGGATTGCCAGTCCTTCACCGCGTGATCCAGCTTGTCCGAAATTTTGCGTTCCTTGTCGCGAAGTTCCGTCGCCAGATCGTACTGCTCGGAGAGGACTGCTTCTTCCTTTCTGCGCTGGATTGCTTCAAGCTCGCCGCGAATTTCGTTGATGTATTCAGGTGTCTCGAGGGACAGGAGCCTTGTCCTTGCGCCCGCTTCGTCTATGAGGTCAATTCCCTTGTCGGGCAAAAACCTGTCCTGAACGTAGCGTGATGATAATTTTGCGGCGGCATCTATTGCGTCGTCCGTGAAGATGACGTTATGGTGATTCTCGTATTTGTCCTTGAGGCCACGCAGAATCAGCACAGCATCGTCAACGCTGGGTTCATCAACCTGCACGGGCTGGAAGCGTCTTTCGAGTGCAGCATCCTTCTCGACGTATTTCCTGTACTCGTCCTGAGTCGTTGCGCCGATAAGCTGGAACACTCCGCGCGATAATTCCGGCTTGAGTATGTTTGCCGCGTCAGTAGACCCTTCGGCATTTCCTGCGCCTATTATCGTGTGAACCTCATCGACGAACAGGATAACTTCTCCCTTGCTGTCGGTGAGTTCCTTCACGATTCGCCTTAGCCTGTCCTCAAATTCTCCCCTGTACTTTGTTCCGGCAACCAGTGTCCCCATATTCAGCTGGACTATGCGCTTCTCTCTGAGGGGTTCGGGAGCAATGCCCATAGCTATCTGCTCTGCAAGGCCCTCCACAACAGCAGTTTTTCCCACGCCAGGGTCTCCTATCAGTACAGGGTTGCTCTTAGTCCTTCTGCACAATACCTGCATCACTCTGCGGATTTCCTTATCCCGGCCTATAACAGGGTCAAGCTCGCCGTTGCGTGCCCTTTCGGTTAAGTCTATTCCAAGATGATCCAGCGTAGGAGTTTTGACCTTAACCTTGCGCTTGCTGTCCTGGCTTGTGCTTTTGGCGGTGCCTGTGTTATCCGTGCGGATATCATTTATCTGCTTGCGGACTGCAAGTGAAGTCAGACCCATAGCTTTGAACTGCTTGGAGGCAAGCCCTCCGTCGTCCGCGAGTATACCGAGCAGAATGTGTTCCGTGTCGACGTAGTTATCGCCCATTTTCCGGGCTTCGGACACAGCTACGTCCAATGTCCTGGTCATTCTCTGGCTGAGGGGCAGGTCTGCAGGTTTGGCCAGAATGTCCTGCGAGCCGCCGATAATGTCCCTGATGTGTGCCGCGAAATTTTCGGGGTCAATCCCAAGTTCTGCGAGTGCCTGTCCTGCTACGCCGCCGCCCTCCTGAAGAACTCCAAGCAGAAGATGTTCAGGCTCGACCATTGTGTGCCCCATGTTCAGGGCTTCATTTTTGGCGAGCTGAATTACTCTTTTTCCTCTTTCTGTGTAGAACTGCCACATAAATTATTTGCCGCCTTCTTCCTCATTCATGAGCATTATCCCCTTGAGCATTCGTTTGAGCAGGTCTGCTATCAGGTGTTTGCGGCGGAACAATGGTTCATCCTGCCACAGATAATTTGAATGCCGGAGTGCTATTTCTATGAGCAGGTGTTCTCTCTGGGAGATGAAGTCCCGGTTTACGAGGTTCTCGAGCAGTCTGTGGGCTTCATTCATTGAGATTGCTTCGCCTATTATGTCTTCGGTGTGCTGTGCTCTTTCCTGCGGGGTAATGCACGAAATCCTGACTATCTTGATATAGCCGTGTTCTCCTCGTCTGCTCTCAATGATATAGCCGTGTTCGGGAGAGAATCTGCTTCTCAGCACGTAGTTTATCTGACTGGGAACGCACCCGAAAAATTCGGCGAGGTCTTTTCGCCTGAGGCTGACGTAATTCACCGGTTCATCATTAAGTTTGCTGATTATGTATTCTTCAATATCCTGGCTCAAGTTCTGCATGAGCGATCATCTCCAATCTGTAAATGTAAGCAATGTGAAAGTTTAACCTATTTTGCTTTTTTGTGAATTTGCGTAAATGGCGTATTTTTGCGAAAAAAATATCCCGCTGTTATTCTGCGGGCCTTTTAAACCAGGACAATGCTGCCTGATGCTGACATCTTCCCTTCTTTTCGGGCAGATGCCTGCAGCTTTATTCAGCCCTGTCCATCCTGCTGATAATTACCTTCAGCTTCTCGTTCACAGCGTCCAAACTATACGCCAGCCTAAGGCACGTCAGCATCAATATATCTTCCTGCTTCGCCCCCTTGCTGACCTCGCCGCATGCCTCGTCTATCAGACCCTTCACACGGTCAATCGCCTCATTGTCCAACGGAGTATTTATCGTGTAAACTCCCTTGCCGATATTCAGCGCAACATCCCTAGAATTTCTCATCATGATATTACCTGACCAGAAGCATGTGTTCCAGCCTGGACGCTCTCTCTGCCGCACAGCAGTTATCGATAATCGCGTTCCTGTACGACTGCACAAACGCCTTTTCCTGTTCAAGCGACCCGTCTGACTTCCGAGCCAGTTCTTTGCGCAGAAAAATTCGTTCGCTCAATAATTGGTCTAGTTTATGTGAAATAGTGTCTGCAAGATATTCTGCCCCTTTGAGATTAGCAGCCATAAAAATATCACCACCCCGTGAGATTCTAGCAGAGAATATCCCTTCATCGTGATAATATATTCACTCACACCAAAAATTTAGCACAGGCAATGATGATTAACCATGACAGACATTAAGATTATTGGTGCAGGTTTAGCCGGGTGCGAAGCAGCTTATCAGCTCGCAAAACGCGGATTTCACGTCTCGCTGTACGAAATGCGCCCAAACCTGATGACCCCGGCACACAAGACCGGCCAGCCCGCAGAAATAGTCTGCAGCAATTCGCTCGGCTCTGAAAATAAAGACGGCAGAATCTCAGCGGCAGGCATTCTCAAGGAAGAATTAACCATGCTCGATTCCCTGATACTTTCCTGCGCAGTTCAGGCAAGAGTCCCGGCAGGAGGAGCGTTAGCAGTTGACCGCGACAAGTTCTCCGCTCTGGTCAGTGAACGCATAACTCATCACCCGAACATCACTCTGATTCGTGAAGAGTTCACCGAAATTCCCGACAGCCCCGCAATAATCGCTACCGGCCCCCTGACCTCAGACGCTCTCGCCGAAAACATCAAAGCACTTGCCGGTGAGCGCATACACTTCTACGACGCAGTTGCTCCAGTGATTACGCGCTCGAGCATCGACATGGAAAAAGTATTCATCTCCGGGCGTTACGGACGCGGCGACGACTACATTAACTGCCCGCTGAACCGCGAAGAGTATTCTGCATTCTATGAGGCACTGGTTCACGCGGAGCGCAATATCCCTCATGACTTCGAGAAGGGCAAATACTTTGAGGGGTGTATGCCTGTCGAGGCAATTGCTGACAGAGGAACGGACACTCTGAGGTTCGGGCCGATGAAGCCTCGCGGCCTCGTTGACCCGCGAACCGGGCATGAACCATATGCGGCAGTCCAGCTCAGGCAGGATAATTCCGAAGGGACGCTGTATAACCTTGTGGGCTTCCAGACAGGCTTGAAGTGGGGCGAACAGAAACGGGTATTCTCGATGATACCGGGACTTGAACACGCAGAGTTTGTGAGGCTGGGAGTTATGCACAGGAACACTTCGGTGAATGCTCCTATTGTGCTTGACGAATGGCTCAGGCTCAAAGGAAGGGAGAATGTGTTTTTGGCGGGGCAAATTACCGGGGTTGAGGGATACATGGAGAGCACGGCGATGGGGGTTGTTGCGGGCATGAATGCTTTGCGCGAAAATCTTCCGGCTTGGCCGCGCGATACCGCAATAGGTTCACTTCTGCACTACCTGAAGACTGCAGAGCCTAAACACTTTCAGCCGATGAATATCAATCTCGGACTTTTTCCGGAGGTAAATCTTCGCGGCAAGAAAGAACGTGCACAATTCCACAGGAATAGAGCAATTAATGCAATGAAGGAGTTTTTAGACACGCTATGATATGTGTAGTAGGGATAGGACCGGGAGGAATTGACGAGGTTACCCCCCGCGCAATGGAAGTCATCAAGAAATGCGACGTTATCGTCGGCTACACAAAATACATAAATCTTCTCAGGCCGGCACTGGCAGGAAAAATACTCTACTCTTCCGGAATGACTCAGGAACGCGACAGGTGCAATATGGCCCTGATGTTCGCACAGGAGTTCGGGAAAACTGTTGCGGTAATCTCAAGCGGCGACGCAGGTGTTTACGGAATGGCGGGCCTCATGCTGGAAATCGCAGAAGGAAGCGGCCAGGAGGTCAAAGTTATTCCTGGAATTACTGCGGCTAATTCTGCGGCGGCTATTCTCGGTGCACCATTGATGAATGACTACGCAACAATCAGCTTAAGCGATATTCTGACGGACTGGAGAACTATCGAGCGCAGACTAGTTGCCGCGTGTGATGGGGACTTCGTGATATGCATGTACAACCCTGCGAGCGAGCACAGACCTAAACATTTCAGGAAGGCTTGCGGGATTCTGCTTGATAACGGCAAATCTCCGGAGACTCCCGCCGGGTACGTCAGGAACATCGGGCGCGAAGGACAGCAGTACGAAGTTATGACGCTGGTGGAACTCATGAAGCGCAAGATAGACATGCTGTGCACGGTGATAATCGGCAATTCGCAGAGCTATATTCTTGACGGAAAGATTATCACTCCCAGAGGCTACAGGGCGTGATAAAATTACGGACGCGGGTAGTTCAGACGGCCGCTGTATAACCACAATACAGAGGAAAGTCCGGGCTTCACAGGGCAAGGATGCCAGCTAATTACTGGCCGGAGCAATCTGAGGGAAAGCGCAACAGAAAATACACAGCCGGATTTTAGGGACATAGGGATAAGGGATAAGGGATAAGGGAGTATAACCTAACCCCTATCTTTACGGCGAAGGTGAAATGGTGCCGGCAAGAGCCCACCAGTCATGAAGCAATTCATGAGCTATGCAAGCCCCATCCGAAGCAAGGTCAAATAGGGAGAATATGAAGCGGCCCGCTGATCTCCGGGTATTGACCGCACGAGGCATTCCGCAAGGAGTGTCCAAGATAAATGGCCGTCTCTCACACAGAACCCGGCTTATGAACTGCCCGCATTATTTTTCACTCACATAAAGGATATTCACGAATTGGACAGCATAGCATTTTACGACTGGCAAATACGAGCTTTCGAGCACATCAAGAATCACAGCGCAGTACTCTCCGCACCTACAGGCTCAGGCAAAACTTTAGTGGCCTATCTGTGGGCAGGAATATTATCGCTGGACGGCAAGATTAACCCTAACCTCGACGCGGAACGCATAATCTTCACCGCACCCATTAAGGCACTTAGCAACGAACGCTACCTTGACCTGCGCAGAATGGGCCTTGATGTAGGACTTGAGACCGGAGACTTCAAGCGCAACGAAGGAGCAGGAATAATCTGCTGTACTCAGGAAATCTACACGATGAAGTATGCACGCATTCCAGGCCAGAAACTAATCATCGACGAGTTTCACTACATCTTCAGCGATTCAGACAGAGCACGAACATACATTGACGGCATCAGGAACACTAACCCGGAGACCGAAATTCTGGTGATGTCGGCAACACTCGGAAGCATAAGGAGCGTCGGAAAATATCTCTCTGGAATATGCCAGAGGGATTTTGTTATTCACGCGGCAAAGAAGAGAATCACCGAGTTAATCTTCAAGCCGGATAATCCCGTCAAACTTTTCGAGATACACGATGCTTTGGTGTTCCTGTTCTCACAGCACGGAGTGATGGACATTGCCGGACAGATAGCGGCAACGCGCAAACGCATTCCGCCTCAGAACGTGAAGAGGCTCAACGAGTTAGCGGCGATTCTCGAGGTGAAGAGCGTAGCGTCGTTCTTGCTGAAGGGTGTCGGGACTTATCACGGAAGTATGCTGCCTAAGGAGAAGCTGTTAGTGGAGTCAGCGTTTCGTGAGAGACTGCTTGATGTGGTGTGCGGGACAAGTGCGCTGTCGCTGGGGGTGAATCTTCCTGCTCAGTCGGTGATATTTGCCCAGCTCGTGAACTTCTACAACTACAAGCCGATAACTCACGGTGAATTTATGCAGATGTCAGGACGTGCAGGAAGAAAGGGGCTGTTTGACCCGGGCTATGTTTCGTGGCTGAAGGACTCCGAGTTTGAGTGCGAGCACTACCACACCGGACGCGTGTTCAAGAAGCTGATGGATATGAAGCTCGAGCCGCCGGTAGTAAAACTCAGTCCGTCATTCGGAAGGTTGTTGCGCAAACAGATACTCATTGAGGACGAGGCAGAGTACATTGCGGAATACTCTATGCCTGCACTTAGGGCAGATGACGTTCTGCGGAGCCTGAACTTCGACATGAAGAAGATAGACCGTGAGGCCAAGAGAATCGCTAGGGGGTCCAGCCGAAAGACATTCATGAAGATATTGGCGGAAATATGGTACGACGAGATGGAGGCAGACGAGAATCTGGAGATGGCGCGGTTGTTCCTTGAGGAGCCTATGCCGAGCGCACTGATGGCCGCGAAATTAATTATCCAGTATGAGCGCAACTATCTGCAGTCCCTCCTGAAGATAAAGCGTTTCGCTAATCAGCTCCCAAGAAACCGCAGGTTCAGGCTGATGGATGAACTGAACAGGACAGTGGACAGCATTGACCCTACTATCTACGGTTTCGAGGAGAAGCTGGGGGAAATTGAGGCAGGCCGTTAAGATTCCTTCCTGCCTCTCAAGTACACGAACCAGTAGACAGCCCCGACAAACCCTGCACCTCCCGCGATATTCCCCAGCGTTACCGGAATTATGCTGCGCGTAAACATTGAGTACCAGTTCAGAGAGTCTATTGCGGCCTGGCTCACTCCAAGCTCAACGGCTTTTGCGGCGTATGTGCACTTGGCCAGAATACCCGCAGGAATGTAATACATGTTGGCGATGCTGTGCTCGAACCCTGACGCTATGAACACCCACACAGGGAAAAATGCCAGCACCGCCTTGCTGATGCCGTCCTTTGCGCCGAAAGATGACCACACAGCCAGACACACCAGCCAGTTGCACAGCACTCCTAGCACAAATGCCCTGCCGAATGACAGGCTGATTTTTCCAGCCGCCGCCTTTATCGTGAATCCGCCTAACAGTCCTCCAGTTGTGTCGAGCTGTCCTGACCACGAGATGAGAATTGCCGCGAGAACTCCTCCTGCTAAATTCCCGATGTAGACTGCCAGCCATGAACGCAACAGCTGAAACAGAGTGATTTTGCGCTCAAAAAGTGCAGCGGACATCAAGCAGTTGCCGGTAAAAAGTTCTGCTCCTGCGGTCAGCACAAGAATCAGCCCTGCAGGAAAAATTAACCCTGCAATGAATTTTGCTGTGCCTGCATCGCTTATCGTGTGGGTTGCGAAATTTGCGGCCTGTGCTCCGAACGCAATAAACACTCCCGCTAAAACTCCAAGCACAAACTGGTTAATTGCTGGCAGTTCCGCTTTCTTCACTCCCGCTTTAACGGTGAAGTCCGCTATTTCCTGCGGCGATAGAAAGTTAGTGTTCATGATGTATCCTCCCTGCAAAAATTTGGGACATTCTAGCACAACAG
This sequence comes from Synergistaceae bacterium, assembly GCA_017451025.1. GTDB lineage: Bacteria > Synergistota > Synergistia > Synergistales > Aminobacteriaceae > JAFUXM01. The sequence continues at coordinate 64,087 of JAFSSM010000008.1, forward strand.
CAAGCCCGGCAAGGTCATGCGTTCTTAATCTCGCGAATAAGATTCTCCATCATTGCCAATACAGTGCTGTCGTTTATCCCTTCAGCCTGACGGAAAATTGCGTATACCCTGTCCTTCTGGCGGCGGGTCAATAATTCTTCAATGCTGATAATTGCGGCCCTGAGTTCACGTATTTTCGCAGAATTGTCGGCTTTCCGGGCCTCTCTGCTTCCATTCTGTAACGTCATGGCACGGGACGCGGCTCCTTCAGCAATAATATTCCCGCGATATTCCGGCTTAACACTCACAGACCCGGTGAGCACTTTCCACACGCACGGAACCTTGATGCTTCCTCCGGTCAGAATTATGCGGTCAGGATTGTGCACACGTTCAAGCCTCGATAATATTCTGCCCGTTCTCTTCACAGGGAAGTGGAGCAGGCGTTCCAGCTCATCGCGTAATATCCTGGTCTCGCGCCACACAGCATAGTTTTCCTCGCTGAGAGCATGTTTGATTCTGCGCACATCGTTTACGTCGACAGCCTCAATCCTGAATCTTTCCGCGAGATACTCACTAAGTTTACGGTCAAACTCTCTTCCGCAGACATCCCCGACAGTTACGCTCTCTATGAGTTCTGCGCCGTCAAGCATGAACATTCTGCACGCCGACGCTCCCAAATCGTACACGAGAGTCCGCCCGGAACCTCCAAGCCCGAGAATCACGGCCTCATGCTCCGGGATAATCTCGATTTTGCCGAAACCGGAACTCCCTGCACGAATCCTCAAGTCGTCGCGCTGTGCCCGTGTGAAATTCTCAGGAACTGCCGCAACGCACGCAAACACAGGCTCATCAAAAAATGCCTCTGCTTCCTCGCGAATAGCATTCAGGTCAAGGCCATCCAGCACAGCAATTATTCTCGTGCTCAGGTTATCCGCATATGCCAGTTTAGACTCAGAACTGCCCGCGTCAATCCCTACGCACACATTCAAGCTGTCCGTCATTCACTTTCACCGCCCTTGCAATCACAATTTCGTTGTCCCTGCCTTCGCACAATGCCTCGATGTAGTGCCTGGTGTGTCCTCTGTTTCCGGTCTCGACTAGAATTTCCGCATCATGCCCTATGAAGCTGTTCACGTACTCTGCATAAAGTTCACGGCCGAGCGAAATTGCCTGTGCGGTTCTGGCGGCTTTCTCGCTGTGCGGAATTTTTCCGGGAAGTTTTGCCGCGATTGTGCCCTGCCTCTCGGAATACGGGAAAACGTGAACGCGGCCAAGTCCTGCTTTGCGCATCACGTCCAGAGTGTTCATGAATGCGGTTTCTGATTCGCCGGGGAAGCCTGCGAGAATATCGCTCGATATGTGCAGATTCTCTCCGAGCACATTTCTGGCACGCTCGCACACCCTCACAAAGTCTTCTGCTCTGTATCCGCGCCTCATCGCCGCAAGGATTTCGTCATCGCCGCTCTGCATCGGCAGGTGAAGGTGCGGGCAGAACGCCGGGCACTCACCCAATGCATCGAGCAGATTGTCGTTCAGGCAGAAGGGCTCGAGGGAGCCAAGCCGCAAACGTTTCAATCCGTCAATACGGGAGACTTCGCGGATGAGCCGGGCAAGGTTAGTGTTTCGGTCTTGGCCGTAAATCCCAAGATGAATCCCTGTAAGCACAATCTCCTTACAGCCATTCTCGATGAGCCTGTGGATTTCGGCCAGAATGTTCGGACCTTCTCTGCTCACCGGTTTTCCGCGCAAGAACGGGATGATGCAGTAGGTGCAGAAATGGTTGCACCCGTCCTGAATTTTGACGAAGGCGCGCGAATGGAGAACGGGAGCATCGATGCGGAGTTCTTCCCAGCCGGAAAGCTCACTAGTTCTGGTGTCGAGGAAGTGTCGGCCGTCGCGAAGCATCGCCAGCAAAACATCAGGGAGAATATTTTTGCCCCGATTGCCAGCGAGGATGTCGATACCGAGGTGTTGAGCGGTGAGAGTGTCGAGGGATTGAGCCCAGCACCCGCAGACGGCGAGCACGCCTGTATCACCGAGAGATTTTCTGACGCGGCGGACCAGCTGGCGGCATTTTCTGTCGGCCGCGTGAGTGACGGAGCAGGAAACGATGACGGCGGCATGAATGGAAAAATCCGGAGATAGTTCATTGGAGATAGATGCGCCGGCGGCAGAGAGTGAAGCGGCGATGAAATCGGCCTCGCATAGGCTCGTCCTGCACCCGAAAACGTGAACGAATACCCTAAACCCTAACCCCTCATCCCTAACCCCTGCCCTTATCCCCACGACTTTACCGCCCTGCATCCCCACCAGTCTCCAAACTTCATTTCGCGGTCAATCTCCAATCCTGAGGAGTTCAGCACGGAAATGAACGCATAGCTCTCGATGTGAGTCATCCCCGAGAAGATCGCAAAACCCTTCGGCTTCAGGACTCTCTTAACGTCAGGAAGCATAGTCAGGTTAGGATTCAGAAGTATGTTCGCCGTCAGGATGTTCACCTGCCCGGAGAATCCCTTCAGCAGGTCGCCTTCTGACAGCTCGCACACGTTCGGGTTAATGCCGTTGAGATTCATGTTGCGGCGTGCTTCTGTCAGAGTATCAGGGTCAATGTCCCGCGCTATCGCCTTCGCCGCTCCAAGTTTCAGTGCTGTGATGAAGAGTATTCCTGTCCCTGTCCCGACATCAAGTATGGTGTCGCCGGTCCTGACTATCTCCTCCATTAGGCTGAGAGCTATACGCGTGCTCTCGTGATAGCCCGTCCCGAATGCGCTGGCCGGATAAATATAGATGGGCATTCTGTCTTCAGGCAGCTTCTCCTTTTCGTGCCAAGGTGCCATAACTATTAAGCCCTTGCCGACCGGAAGCGGGGGGAATGCATCGTAATACTGTGTCTCCCATGTCTGATTTGCGGCCTTGCTGCATCGTGAGATCTCTATTCCCGCAAAATCCGGAGAGTCCAGTATGGCCTTCAGCTCAAACACTACGTCGTCAATCCCTAGCGATCCGTCATAGCTTATCTTCAGAAACAGCCGGTAATTCCCGAAAAAATCCTTCTCTGTGAATATCTCTGAACCTATCGCGTCAGTCATTGCCGCTATCGTACTCAGACGCTCTTCGTTAATGGCTCTGTTCTCCTGCGAAACCGGAGTACTCAGTTCAACTATCCACCAGCAATTATTGTCTTTGGTCATGATGCAAAAAGTTTCCTTCGTGGTTAAAATTTTGGACGGCCTGATTATATTACAAGGAGTGTCAGTGAATGAGGAAAGTTTTTGTGCTGGGATTAGTGTTATTGCTGTGCGGGAGTGCCTGTGCTGAAACCAGAGCTAGGTTTTTGTTTATCGGGGATATTATGGTTCACGACCAGCAGCTGGATGCGGCCAAGAGCGGAGATACTTACAATTTTGCGCCGTCATTTCGGAGGATAAAGCCCCTGTTTGAGGATGCGTTTCTTGTCGGGAATCTGGAAACAGTATTTGCCGGGACAGGAAAGAAGCTGAAATATGCAGGGTTCCCGTTCTTCAACACGCCTGACGTTTTCACGGAGAACCTGAGCAATGACTTGGGTGTTGACCTTCTGAGCGTGGCGAACAATCACATTTTCGACAGAGGGGCGGCCGGAGCACGAAGGACTGTGCAGGTCTTGGAGAGTGCGGATTTGGCGTGGGTAGGTCTTGGCCTGGACGATGTGCCGTCGAACGACGCGATAGTCCTCGAGAATGACGGAATACGTGCGGCGTTCATCAACCACACTTATGGCAGCAACGAATGGCCGAAAAGTTCTGATGTTCACCTGAACGTAATATCCTCGCGCGACATCTCGAAGAGCATAGCCCGCGCAAAGAAGCTCAGTCCTGACGTAATTATTGCGCTGTTCCACTGGGGCAACGAGTATCACTTCAGCCCGAATGTTCACCAGAAGCGTGCGGCAGATGTTGCGTTCACAGAGGGAGTGAGTCTGATTGTGGGGACTCACCCGCACGTGTTACAGCCCGTTGAAGTCAGGGTGAGCAGTGATGACGTGAAGGCTGTGGCGTGGTCGCTGGGAAATTTTGTGTCGTTCCAGAGGACTCTGCCGCGTGAACGGAGCATGATACTTTCGGCGGAGTTCGTGAAGGATGATAAGGGAGTAACCAGGCTTGCGGCACTGGGATGTGTTCCGCTGTACGTGGTTGCGCCTGGACGGAAGAGGACGGAAGTAACTTACGCGGGGACTGACGAAGGCATAATTGAGAAGCTGGATTTTTCCGGATTGAGCAGGGCGCAGATTGCGAGCACGCGGGCAATTGGGCGTAATGTTCTGGATTTTCTTGGTGCTCAGAAACGAGTCAACGAGTTGGGCTTCAATGTACTTTGGCGTGAGGAGTCTGGGGATGTTCTGCCTGTAAGCAGAAGGAAATCTCCGAAGTAGTGTATAATCGCAACCATCCAATATTCTTTGCTAAGGAGCTGAGGTTTTATGAATAAGAGGGGTTTTGCCTGCTTCATTTTCCTGCTTCTTCTTTGCTCTTCTTCCGCGTTTGCCGAGCCTCATTTGTGGGCCGCGCACAACACTATTGTTGATATGGGTCTCAATGGCGAATTTAACGTATCTGCAGACCTGACAACTGCAAGATTCTTTTGCGTAACTCTCGAGGCTGCTGATGATGGGGACGTTCCGGAACTCAATGTGAACCTGAACGACCGCAACACTATTCCTAAGTTCACGCTCTCAGGAGGCGATTATACCTACTGGAACGGCGACGGCCTGAAGACGGTATCAGGGACAGCACAGCAGTTTGATATGGCTCGCTCTGATACCGTGATGTACAACAATGGCAGTACATTAATAGGCTCTGACAATTTAGGCTACACACCTACAGGCGACGGTGGGGACTGGGTGCATTTCTTCTTTGAGGCTGATACTGGCCTTAACAGTGTAGATGTCTCGTGGGAAGGACCGAACGCAGGAAGAGGAAAAGTCCCCGAGTTCAAGTCAACTAAGGAACAGCTCGAAGGTATTGTGCCCTACATTGAATATTACTGGAGCGATGATGACGTTATGTCCACGACCAGGTACATACCCGGCTTCAACTGGAGGTTTGTGCGTTCGGATGACGTAACTAAAGCTGTAAGTGCTGATGTTGATATTACTGTGAGTATCAGGTACACGGGCGGAAGTCTCGAATTTTGGGACGACCCGAACGCTCAAGCACTGGGAGCAAACCTGAAAAACGGCCTTGACCCTGTAACGATAAAGGCGGGCGAAATTCTGGAAGGCAAGGTAGAATTTCCCAACTTGGGAAAGGATGCGTATGGTGTTCCGATTGCCGATACATCCCTCACAATTTTGAGGTACTACATCGAGGACAAGAAAGATGAATGCTACCAGTGGCGTTTTGTCCCTTCAAGTTCTCTGGAGCCGCAAATGGAACTATCGTTATGGTACAAAATATCCGTTCCGCTCATCAACGGACAGCCTGATTACAAATATGCAAGGTACACGAACACGGAAATATCTTTCGAGAACAGCTGGGGAGTGTATTTTGAGCCTAACTATTGTGATATAGGAAAATTCGTGATAGAGGGCGGAAATTACACAATCATCGACAATAACGGTGTCCCGGTGAACGAGGAGCTTCCGTATATTCCGCTGGTGCAGGTGCGTATTCCCGGGCCAGGAACAGCAAGCCCCGCGTACAACCTCATGATGCAGGATAATCTTCGTCCTGTGGACTGGGACTATCACAACGGCAGATATTGGGGAAGACGCTTCTCATTCGTAGACGAGACAGGAGATTCACTCAGCGGCAAAAAATTCAGCTGGACTTTCTCCGACGAGTTGGCTAAACGTATGAACGGCGGCGGTACGGTTCCTGAATATAAATCAGTGAGCGAGCAGTTATCAGAGACAGGATTTTTCCCGTACATCGAGCTGGTCTATGATGATGACGAGATGATCACCGCGATCAAATACAGGTTTGCGCAGTCTCCCGACGTTGATGCAATTTACACTCCTGAAATGTTTTCGACAATTGGGCTTGGACTGGAAGGAGTAGTTGACGAAAACGGAGAAGGATTATGGTTGGGCTGGGCACCAGATTTTGGCACATGCATAGATGACGGAACTAAAGCAGTGTATGAGAGCCATGAATGGACGCTCGAGAAACGTGTAAAGCCAGGTTCAGGATTTTCGCTGTCTGCAGAAGTTACGACGTTCCCTTCCGTAAATAACACTTGGGACGATTGGGTTACTTGGATTGAAAACGGAGGCGACAGCAACACCGGCATAAAATACGTCTGGAATTTCAACAATGATGTTCCGTCAAGCCAGGTGAGTCTGATTGATGATGATGAAGCAGGCGGAATATTGGGTAACATCGCAGAAACTCTGAATGAAGGCGGTGTTTTTGCGGTACAGCGCGAGGAAGTGTCCAAAGAATCCGGCATCACCGATGAAGTAGAGGCGGCTGTTGCGAGCAAAGATGCAGAACTCGTAGGACGTTTCAACCAGCTCAACATCATGGAGTCAGGTACATACGCAATCAAAGTAACTCTGCCCGATGAACTCTATGATGATATTGAAGGTGCTGCTTCGGCTGATTTGGTCGTTTACGCAATGACAAATGACGAAAACAACGGCGGCAATGATTTTCCTGGTGAAACCTCCGGAGACTACGGCGTACCCGGTGAAGTTTCTGGCGACCATAACGTACCGGAGGAAACTTCCGGCGACAACAGCGTACCCGGTGAAGTGTCTGGCGATAGGGTAGGCGTGAGTGCGGCAGGCTTCTTCACGTTCTATGCTGCTGACGGTGAAGATGACAACGCATCTATATCTGAAAGCGGCAGGCTGTTAGCATCAGACGGAAAAACATTTAACAGTGTTGATGCGAAAGAGTTTATTCTCACTGTAAATCTGAAGGCGGCGGCGGACCAGAATTATACGAACTACAAACTCTATCTTGGACGCAAGAAGAACGACTCTCAAAAACAAGAAGATACTCCGTCAGCGGATACCACTTCGGACGACAACAAGCCTGCAGATACCACGTCGGATGACAACAAGCCTGCGGACAACACTTCGGATGACGCAAAGCCTGCAGATACCATGTCGGATGACAACAAACCTGCAGATACCGCTTCGGATGATGCAAAGCCCGAAAACAATACTTCGGTTGATACCACGCCGACGAACACCACAACACAGAATAATCCGTACACGGTCAACACACCCTCAAACAACGTACCTCAAAATACGCGGAACACTGACGACACTCCGCAAGACACTTCCACTGAGGACAATACTCCTGCAGATACTCAGCCGGAGGACAACACTCCTGCAGATAACGTTCCACAGGACAATGCTCCTGAAGACAATACCCCTGCGGATAATTCTCCGGAAGATAATGTTCCTGAGGACAACACTCCTGAAGACAACAATCCCGATGATAATTCTCCGGAAGACAATACCCCTGCGGACAATGTTATTGAGGAGATAATGGAAAACATCCTGCGTGATGAAGCAGGAAGTGTTGACGACACGACCAAAAACTCAATACAGGCATTAGTCGGCGGCGAATACGAAATGATGTCCCTTCTTGATGCCGCAGAATCTGGACGCATTACAGGCTATGCTCCCCAGAACGAACAGCCTGACGAGGAAACTATGCAGGCAATCTCCGACAGATTCACAGACTCAGAGTTGGTTTGCCTCCTCCCCGCTTTCACGCTCAACACAGATGAACCTGTAATCATTGTCCTGAAAATCGAGGTGGATGATGTCAATAACCTGCCTCTGCACTTCTTCAAGATGCAGGGATCGGAAATCAGCACTTCCAGCGTGAATTTTGTGCAGGCCTCAGATGCTGTTGATAACAGCGAGGATGAAGATGCGGTATTCACTGACGGCACGAACAGGATAACAACGCTTTCGTCTAACAAAGTGTACGTAACTTCCGTCTTCGACAAGGGCTCGTACGCTCCGCTGGTGGTAACTGGCACGGCCAAGAGCACACCGGAGGCCCCAGACTCTAATCCTGTGTCTAATAATGAGAACAATGAAGCTGGCGATGACATCTCTTCGTCTAGTTCCGGCTGTAACGTCAGCTTAATGGGAGCGGGTGCATTGCTCCTTGCGATGTTACAGATGAGGAAAAAGTCTGCTCGTTAATTCAGCGCAGCACTTCAGCACTCGGGGGGAAGTAAAAATATCCTCCTGAGTGCTTTTGCCTTCTCTGCATCCTGCTATAATTTCCATATCACACATTTTTCACTGGCAAAAGGAAGTATGACAAATTAACACTTCACATTATTTTGACGAGATAGTTGACATCATTGAACGTCTGCGTGCTCCTGGCGGTTGTCCCTGGGACAGGAAACAGACCCTCGAGACTCTCCGCACACCTATCACCGAAGAAGCATACGAGCTTGCCGACGCGATAACGAAGCACAACATGCAGGACATAAAGGAGGAAGCCGGAGACCTGCTCCTTCAGGTTGTGTTTGTGGCATCAATTGCTCATGAACTCGGAGCTTTCGACATGAAGGACGTTGTGCGCGGAATATGCGACAAACTTATTCGCAGGCATCCCCACGTTTTCGGCACAGCGAGCGCGGACAATCCCGAAGAAGTCCTCCGGAATTGGGAGCGCATAAAGTCCGAAGAGCGCAAGGAGAAGCACGAGAACACGTCAATCTTGGCCGGGATTCCTGACGGACTGCCTCCGTTACTCAAGGCTAACAGGATTCAGGTCAAGGTTAAGCACGTGGGATTTGACTGGCCTGCAGGAGAAATTGAGCCGCTGTTCACGAAACTCGACGAGGAAATTTCGGAGCTGAAGGAAGCCGCGAAAGAGAATAACCCCGAACACACAGCGGAAGAATTAGGCGATGTGCTGTTTATGGTGGTGAATGTAGCCAGAAGGCTTAACGTTGACCCTGATGCGGCGTTGAACATGGTGTGCGAAAAATTCAGGAGACGCTTCCAGTTCATGGAGGAGTGCGCAAGAAGCGAAGGGAAAAATATTTCAGACTACTCACTTGCGGAATTGGACTCATTCTGGGACAAGGCAAAGCAAACCTTAGCGGAGAAGTAATTCAGGCAGCGGTTCTTGCGTGAAAAACTTGCAGGATTCATGAAATGTGATACACTAACACAAACTAACACATAGAATCATGAAAAGGAGTGTTGACTAAAGAGATGAAAAGCTGTAAAATCTCAGCTATTAGCTATCAGCTTCGTTATGTTTGTCTCTTCTGTCGATAACACCCCGTAATGTAACGAAAATATCTGTATCACACGTTGTTGTTGGTATAAACGCGTCCTGTTTGATGTTGATTTTCAGCATCAAGCGGGGCGTTTTGTTATGCAAATATATTTTTAGGAAGGAAGGCAGAAAGTTTTGGCAAGGAAGAAAATTTTTATTCCCGGCGGAAAGTTTGACGATCTGTTCCTGATTGAAGCGGCTCACAGGTTCGGATTTGATGTCATAACTTCCGGGACAGAACGCAATGCCCCGGGCCATAGGGCAGCAGAAAAATATGTGTATGCTGATTCTTCGGACATTGAGGCAATGCTGAAGATAGCTCAGGATGAACATATTGATGCAATGTGTTCGTGTGCGCATGATTTCGGGTATATAGCGACGACTTATGTGTGCGAAAAGCTGGGGCTGCCCGGGCATGATTCATATGAGACTGCACTGACGATCCACAAGAAGGACAGGTTCAAGGCACTGGCCAAGAAGATAGGGCTGTCAATACCCGGCGGAGAGAGTTTTGGGAGCCGTGATGAGGCACTGGAGTACCTGAAGGAGAATTTTGCAGGCAACGGCCGGAAGATGATCATGAAGCCTGTAGACAGCTGTGCAGGGCGCGGGATCACTGAGGTTACGAGCTTTGAGGAGTGCGGAGCTGCTGTTGACAGGGCATTTGACGGATCGAGGCTGAAGAGGATAGTTGTGGAGCCTTATATTGAGGGAACACTTCACAGTGCTTCTGTATTTCTGGTTGACCGCAAGGCTGTATTCTGCTTTGTTGAAGAAACTCCAAAAAATATATATCAGGTTGACACTGCAATATCACCTGCCGGCGATAAAGACCGCATAAAAACACAGTTAATCTCAGAATTTGAGAAGGTAGCTGAAGCTCTGAATCTGGTTGACGGAAAACTACACACTAACTTTATCGTGGATGCAGCCGGAAAAGTCTGGATTCTTGAAATGCACAGAAGATGTTCAGGCAATACTTACAGCAGGTTTGTGGAATTTTCGACCGGGCTGAAGTGGAATGAATGGATTGTGAAGTCTGAGTGCGGAATGAACGTGAAGGATTTCCCGCGGGGAGTTGAGCAGGCGGGCTGTAACATGTTTTATGTCGCTATGGCCAAGCATAACGGTATATATCTCGATACTGTGATAGATGATTCAGTAAAACCTTTCGTTCATGCTTCGTATATGTACTACAGGAGCGGCGATGAAGTGAAAAATTACAGGTTTGACAGGATGGGATTAATTCATCTTGAATTTCCATCTTATGAATTTATGAACAGAGTCGCGGAGAATCTTGATGATTATTTCAAAGTTATAGTGAAGGAAGGATAATGTTTATGTTCAGGAAATTTTTATTGCTGCTGACTGTTTGCTCCGTAATCGTATGTTCTGCGGCGTGCTCTTTTGGGGCTGACCCTAAAATCATGAGGATTGCTTCCCACACAAGTACTAAATCAGATTCGTATGACTATATTTGCGAAACTATGCTTAACAGGCTTATATCGGAGTACACAAACGGAAGCATCAAGGTCGAGTATTATCCGGCAAGCCAGCTTGGATCATCAACGGAACTGATTGAAGCTCTGGCTATGGGGTCTATACAGTCGGTTTCAGGGATAGCCTATGACCTGTATATCGGCATTGAGCCTCTTTGCGCAATAACAGTTATGCCTTATTTGTTCAGGAATTTCGAGCACTACAGGGCATTTCTGGAAACTCCCGGATCTGTTATTGATGAAGTCAACGCAAGCCTTGCAAAAGAGTCCGATGTACTTGTTCTAGGCTATATATACCGCGCCCCAAGAGTCACCATCACTAAAGGCAAAGGCATAAGGAAACCTGATGACTTCAAGGGCATGGTCATACGTTCGCCGGAATCTGCTTCAAATGTGAAATGGCTTGAGGCTATGGGTGCATCTCCTGTAACTATAGCCTGGAGCGAGCTGTACACATCGCTTTCACAGGGAGCAGTTGAGGGTGCAGAAAACTCTATTACTATGATTACAGATTTCGGCCTTCAGGATATTGTAGATTACTGTTCAGAAACTAATCATATGATGATGTCGACTGTGATTCCTGTCAATAAAACGTGGTTCGAAGCACTGACCCAAGACGAACAAAATGCCATCCGCAAGGCCGCAAAAGAAGTTACCGCCTACAGCTGGAACGCCTTCCGCGAACCAATCAATGCCTCGTGGGATGCCTTCAGGAAAGCCGGAGTCACTTGCATCCGTGCAGACGAAATCGACTTTGACGCCTTCCAGAAACAGAGCGCAAACGTCTACAAGTACTTCGTCAAAGAAGGCTACTTTACCGAAGACCAGTACAACAGAATCCTTAACATGAAGTACTAGCCGTTAAACTTGCGTCATGAGAGATACTATCTTCCGGCTCATTTCGGCAATCCTGCAAAAAACTGCGGGGTTGCTTTTGTTTGCTATGTTCATCACCATCACTATCCAGATAGGCGCAAGAAATTTTCTCCATACTTCCGTGTCCTGGTCCGAAGAAATCTCCCGTATGCTGCTCATCTGGATGACCTTTCTCGGTGCTCCCGCCGTCCTCTACAAAGGCGAACACCTAATGGTTGACCTCATATATGCCGGAGTCAGTTCACGGGCAAGAAAATACATCAACATCCTTGCTAATATCGTCATCATAGCTTTCTGCATATTCGGCCTCAAACTCGGATACGGCCTCTGCACCAACAGAATAATACTCAGATCCGTAACGGCCGCTGCAAGCATCCCCAGAGTCTATATTTTCTCGGCTCTCCCAGTCGGAAGTATTCTGATGATGATTTTTGCCTTCAACAGCCTTTACAGCAATGTGCTCGTACTGACCGGCAAAGCTGAGGACAAAGATACTATTCTGATCGTCGACGAAACCAGAACCCTCGACGAAATCGAAGGAGCTGATGACTGATGCTGGCTGCTGCATTCTGGATACTGTTCATCTTTCTGATTCTGATCGGAGTTCCCGTAGCTTTTTCCGTGGGCTTCTCGTCTGTACTGCTGCTCCTCGCCGAACAGACCAACAACACCATAGTCATCGCGCAGAAACTCGTTGCAGGCTTGGATTCATTCACGCTTCTGGCAATACCGTTCTTCATGTGTTCCTGCGCAATCATGTCAGAAATCGACATAGGCAGGCAGATTTTCGACTTTGCTGATTCTCTGGTAAGGCACATACGCGGCGGACTTGCTCAGGTGAATATAGTATGTTCTGTGATTCAGGCGGGCATGTCAGGAACTGCCGTGAATGACATCGCAGGAATAGGCAGGCTCGAAGTTCAGGCTATGGAACGCAGCGGGTATGACAGGAAATTTGCTGCGGCAGTAACTGCTGCCTCATCGTCAATCGGGCCGGTTATCCCTCCGTCAATACCTTTGGTGCTGGTCAGCTCAATCATGGGAGTCTCCACCGGAAAAATGCTCATCGGCGGAATCATACCCGGTCTTGTTATGGCACTGGGGATGATGATTACTGTCGGCATTATCAGCAGAAAACGCCATTATCCCACATTCCCGCGCGTCAGGTTCAAGGAGCTGGTGAGGTCGTTCGTGAAGGCTCTTCCTGCCCTTATGATGCCCGTAATCCTGATAGGCGGTTTCCTGAACGGATTCATGACACCTACAGAGTCAGCCTGTGTTGCGATCTGGTACGCAATATTTCTGGGGTTCGTGTTCTACAGAAATCTCACTCTGCGGAAGATGATAAAGATTTTCGAGGCTAGTGCACTGTTATGCTCTTCAACGATGCTGATAATTTCGTGTGCGTCGGCGTTCGGGCTTGTTATCACTGAACAGCAGCTTCTCCAGAAAATGGCTTCATTTTTTACGGGGCTTTCCAGGAATCCGCAGGTGATACTTTTCCTGATGTGTATATTATTCCTGATAATAGGCTGTTTCATGGAGACCACTTCAGTGTTCATCATCATGACACCGATTCTGATGGGGACGGCACAGGAGCTCGGAATAGACTTGATTCACTTCGGAGTCCTTGAGGTCATAATAGTAACGGTAGGTCTTTATACTCCTCCTGTCGGTGTAGGAATATTCCTGACGTGCAAGGTTGCGCATGTATCCGCAAAGAGCTTTCTACGTGAGATCTGGCCGTTCTGGGTGACGCTTCTGGCGGTGTGTGCGCTGATAATATTTGTTCCTGCGCTGACTACGTGGCTTCCTGATATGATCTTCTGATTTAACGTTATGCACATGTCTGTGCACAAAATACCCCCCTGCTGATTCCGGCGGGGGCTTTATGATTCCGGCAATGGCAGCACAAATTCGCAATACATATCCTGTTCTACATAAGTACGAGCAAATCGTGATTTGTGATAAAATTCTGCGATTTCAAGTATAATACTCACCAAATCCCAAACAACAATACAGGAGGAATTATTTTTATGGCAGGAGAAAAAAAAGTACGCATCACCGAAACCGGCCTTCGCGACGCTCACCAGTCATTGATCGCTACCCGTATGCGCACAGACGACATGCTCCCGGTTCTCGAATACATGGACAACGCAGGTTATTGGGCACTCGAAATGTGGGGCGGAGCAACTTTCGACTCAGCAATGCGTTTCCTCGACGAAGACCCGTGGGAGAGACTGCGCATTATTCGTTCACGCGTGAAGAAGGCTAAGCTCCAGATGCTCCTTCGCGGCCAGAATCTTGTGGGCTACCGCCATTACGCCGACGATGTAGTGCGTGAGTTCGTCAAAAAGGCCGTCGGCAACGGCATAGACATTATCCGCTGCTTCGACGCTCTGAATGACCTCAGGAACGTTGAAATTGCCGCTGACCAGGTCAAGAAGGAAGGAGCACACCTTCAGCTCTGCATGAGCTACACCCTCTCACCAGTTCATACTCTGGACTCGTTTGCGGGTATGGCCAAGAAAATGCAGGACATGGGCGCGGACTCAATAGCCATTAAGGACATGGCAGGACTTATCGGCCCGATGGATTGCGCAAAACTTGTGAAGGCTATCAAGGAGAAAGTAGACATTCCGATAGAGCTTCACAGCCACTACACGACCGGACTTGCGAGCATGGCCTATCTCTCCGGCATCGAGGCAGGAGCAGAAATCGTTGACACCGCAATTTCACCGTTTGCACTGGGCACCAGCCAGCCCCCGACCGAGTCGCTTGTTGCTGCACTTGAAGGCTCGGAGTATGACACCGGCATAAAGATTGCTGACCTGCTCCCGATAACAATGCACTTCAAGAAACTGCGCGAGAAGTACAAGGACTTATTGCCGGAAATTGCGGGCGTGGACATCAACATTCTGCGCTACCAGATTCCTGGCGGCATGTACTCCAACATGGTCAACCAGCTCCGCGAGATGAACGCTCTCGACAAACTCGAGGCAGTGCTCAACGAAGTACCAGTTGTGCGCAAGGCAATGGGCTATCCTCCGCTCGTAACTCCGTCAAGCCAGATGGTTGGAACGCAGGCAACCGTGAACGTGTTACGCGGACGCTGGAAGAGTTTCCCGAAGGAGATTAAGCAGTACTTTTTGGGATATTACGGTCAGCCCCCCGCACCGATGGATCCGGAAGTCCAGAAAATGGCAATCGGCAACGAAGAGCCTATCACCTGCAGGCCCGGCGAGAAGATAGCTCCCGAAATGGAACAGGCACGCAAGGACTGCCAGCCTTGGGCAACTCAGCCGGAAGATGCCCTTACGTGGATAATGTTCCCGCAGGTCGCAAAGGACTTCCTGCCCAAGAAATACGCCAAGCTCCACAGCCGCGATACCGGGCTTCAGGCTCAGGCATCACCAGAGGCATATCCGGCGTAAATGGACATTCCATTATCAGGGGACGGGTTCGCGCAGGCCAGACTTCTCGGCCCTAACGATGCTAACTTCAAGACTATCGAGGCTCGTTACCCTGTTACGCTTTCGGTCAAGGACGGGGTCGTTCGCGTGAGCGGCCCTGACCCTGAACCGGTGAGGCTTGCAGGACACTTAATCCGTGAGCTGGCTTCAGTTGCGGAGAAGGGGCACGAGATACACGAGGCAGACGTTCGTTCAGCGATGGATGCTCTGGCAGAAGGGCGGGAACTCAGTTTAGCGTCGCTCTACTCGGAAATTATCTGCACCACAGCAAGAGGCAAACCCATACGCGCAAAAACTCCCGGACAGCGTGAATACATACGCGCCATCCGGGATAACTTTATTCTGTTCGCTACAGGCCCGGCAGGTACAGGCAAGACCTACTTGGCCGTGTGCGAAGCTGTATCTATGCTCAAGGCCGGAAAAGTGAATCGCGTTGTGCTTGTGCGTCCAGCCGTTGAAGCCGGAGAGAGTCTCGGCTATCTGCCCGGAGATCTGCGCGAAAAGGTAGAGCCTTACGTCAGACCTCTCTATGATGCATTCTATGACCTGCTCTCACCCGAAAAATTCCTGCGCTATGCCGATAAGGGAGTCATCGAGATTGTCCCGCTGGCATATATGCGCGGAAGAACCCTCAACGAGAGCTTCATTATTCTGGACGAAGCACAGAACACTACACCAAAACAGATGAAGATGTTCCTGACCAGGCTGGGCTTCGGGTCAAAAGCAGTAGTTACCGGCGACATCACGCAGGTGGACTTGCCGGGAAGTTCGCAGTCCGGCTTGAAGAGTGTGCGCGAAATTCTCTCAGGCATTAAGGGCATAGGATTTATCGACCTGAGTGATGCTGACGTGGTAAGGCATGAAATAGTCCAAAAGATAGTTCAGGCATATGCAAGGTATGAACATCATGAAGCGTAAGTCAAAAGTAAAAAGCGTATTAACCCTGCCGTCAGAACTGAGCTTCTGGCAGCGAATCGATTTCCGCGCCCTCAAACAGTATGTTATGCCGGTAAGTTTCCTGCTGATTGCCGGAGTGCTTATAGTTCTTGCGCAATGGGCAATTCTCAGCAGAAGAGGCGACAGCTTTGCGGTAGGCGAGCCTTCACCGGAAACCTACAGGGTGATTACGCACATGCGCTATGACGATCAGGCGAGTGCGAAGACCCTGCGCGGAATGGTGAGGGACAGCATTGTAGAAGTAACAGTCCGTGATGTCTCAGCGAAGCCCCGACTTCTCCGCAGACTGGAGGCTGTGGAGAATGCTGACGCTCCAGAATCCAAACCTTACCTTGCGTACATGCCCGAAGCTCTGCTCAAAGCAATAGCAAGGCTCAGCAACGCGGACAAAACCCGGATTCTTGCCTCAGCCTATCAGGTCGGCAGTGCCTACATTGACCGCCTTGAAGCGGAAAAAGTCTACAGGACAAACACTGCACTTATGGCATCTATGCTCTGGGAGGAAATCAACAAGCAGAATATTCCGCCAAACGATGCAAATTTCATCTACCAGATACTTGCAGGACTGGGCAGCCTGAATTTCAGGGTGGACGAAGAACTTACCGAACTTGCCCGTCTTGCGGCGATCCGTGAGGTGCCTGTTCTGGACAGAAGGCTTGAGCCTGGCGACGTAATAGTCTCGCGCGGAGACGTAGTTACCACTCAGATAGCCTTCCTGCTCAGAATGCAGGGCTACACGGAGGACGTATTCCCGTTCGCACAGCTGGGAGCAGTTCTTTTTGCGGTGCTTGCGCTTCCGATGTGGCTGGATATTCTCAAGCGCGGAGCAGGAGACAGAAAACCTACGTGGTGGTGTGTTGTGTTCGTGATCCTGACAGCGTGGATATGGGAGACTACGGCGACGAGGTTCGGAATTTACGGTGCGGGTGTCCTGCCTGCCGTAACTGTAGCGTTCCTTGCTGTTCCGGACTATCTCGGGTTCTGCCTGTCAATCATTGCGGCGGCATCTGGAGTGTTCGTCATAACCGGGCAGGCTATATCGGCCTTCATTCTGCTTTCACTTATGGCCATTACTGCGTCTACACTGGGCTTCTATCTTTTCCGAAATCTCGAGTCCAGAATGCAGGTCTACAGGCGAATACTCATTATTACGCTGATATTGACCATTGTGCGAATGGCTATGCGCTGGCTTCAGGGGCCTTCTTTGATGCGCGACAGCTTCAGGCTGTTCGTCCCGCTCGGCGAGTTCTGGCAGGAAATAGGGCTGTATTTTCTGTTTGAGCTGATAATTTCCCACATAATGACGTTCATCCTGCAGTATGTAGAGGAAGCAATCGGAACGCTCTCGATTCTCACGCTAAGGGAGATAAGCCATCCGTCAAGCCCGTTGCTCCGGGACTTGCAGAGATATGCTCCAGGAACATACCAGCATTCCCTGACGATTGCGACGCTGATTGAGGCAGTAGGTATCGAGCTGAGAATGGACATCAATCTTCTGCGGGCAGGAGCATACTACCACGATATAGGCAAACTCAGGAAACCGCATTACTTCGTCGAGAATCAGGGCGGAGGCTTGAACCTGAACGACGACATGACACCCAAACTAAGCTCGATAGCCATACGTTCGCACGTAAAGGACGGTCTCGAACTTGCGTGGGAGGCAGGACTTCCCAAACGTATACGCGACTTCATCGCCGAGCATCACGGAACTACATGTACGTTCTATTTTTACCGTAAGGCACTTGCTGAGGGCGAAAAGGTTGATCGTTCGGACTTCACTTATCCCGGGCCGAAGCCTCAGTCCAGAGAGACAGCACTATTGATGATTGTGGACTCTGTTGAGGCAGCAGTGAGAGCGGCAAATATCCGTGAGATTGGCGCGGACACCAAAGAACAGACCGCCAGCGCGATCGAGAAGATAATCAATCAGGTAGTAGCCAGCAAGCTCAACGAGGATCAGTTCGACGACGTAAACCTGACCCAGAAGGATCTGGCCGTCATAAAGAAGACGCTAATCTCTGTCCTGACCTCAATGTATCACACGCGCAAGGTCAAGAAGATAGAGAACAGGAAATCATAAGCACGAAAGAGGTTATTTATTCTTGAAGTTATCATTATGCATTGACGCACCCGAAGGAGACAGCGACAGTAATATTTCTATTCCCCCTGACACCACAGCCAGAATACTCACGGAAGAACTCCTGTCGATTTATCCTGCCGCGAAGAATTACGAGTCCGCAGAAATCTCACTGTCATTTGTCAGCGCGGAGGAAATTCGCAGGCTGAACCGCGAATACCGAAATGTTGACGAACCTACTGATGTTTTGTCGTTCCCAATGATGGACGGTGATGCTGAGGATTTTCCGGAACTCCCTGTGCTTTCACTCGGAGATATTGTGATTTGTCCGGAAGAGACTGCGCGGCTTCACCCCGAACTTACCCCTCACGAAGCAATATACCTGATGATTGCGCACTCATTTCTGCACCTGCTGGGCTATGACCACGACACAGAAGAGAAGCAGGCCGAAATGTGGGAGCTTCAGGAGAAAATAGCGGGGAGGTTCGCGCAATGACAGGAATAATTATCGGGTTTGCAGGGCTGTTTCTGCTGTCGGCGTTCTTCAGCGGAGCGGAGACATCGATTACGGCAACGGGTACAGGAAAATTACGGACGCTTCAGGAGCAGGGCCGCTACAAATTTCTGAACTCAACGTTCCAGTGGCTTATCGATGACACACAGGAAGCGTTGACGGTCTGCCTGATTGCCAACAACGTCGTAAATATCTCGGCGAGCGCACTTGCTTCGAGCGTAGCACTCGGGTTGTTCGGGGCCGGAGCTTTGGTGTTCGTTGTGCCGGTGATGACCGTGCTGATCGTGATATTCGGGGAGATACTGCCGAAAAGTGCCGCAATGGTCTACTCGGAAAAAGTGCTGCTGTTTTCCGCGCCGATACTGCGAATCTTGGCCTTCCTGATTTCTCCTGCCGCTTGGGCAATGAAGAAATGCGTAACAGGAATAGGATTTCTGCTGCACCTGGATTTGGGAACACAGCAGGTTTTCGTTACGCGTGATGAGATAGAGCAGGTCGTTAAGATAGGCGAAGAATCCGGAGCACTTGAGGCCAGCGAGCGCAGAATGATTGACGGGATAATAGACTTTGACGAGACGCGCGTCCACGAGATTATGATTCCCAGAACGGACATGACGGCAATTGAGGCCGGAAGCACCCTTGATGAGGCCGTGAACCTGTTCATCGAGCAGGGGCACTCAAGGATTCCCGTGTACGAGGAGAGTCCGGATAACATTATCGGGATACTCTACGTGAAGGATACGCTGAAGAACTTACGCGACGGAGATTTGTCGTGCGATGTCAGGAATTTGCTGCGCAAGCCTATCTTTGTGCCGGAGACGATAAAGACCGCAGAAGTCCTCGAGGCGATGAGGCACGAGCACATTCACATTGCGATAATCGTTGACGAATACGGCGGAGTGGCCGGCATCGTAACGATGGAGGATATTCTGGAGCAGATAGTCGGCGAAATTCAGGACGAGTACGACGAAGAGACTCCGGAGGTTCAGAAGCTGGAGGACGGGTCATATCTTGTGCAGGGAATGATCAGCCTTGAAGATTTGAGCGAGGCACTAGGCAGTGAGTTTGAGAGCGATGATGCGGAGACGCTTGGAGGACTGGTGCTGACGTTGTCGGGGGCTTTCCCTGAGGAGGGGGAGACTTTTGACTATGGAGGCTGGCGCATAAAGGTGATGGAGCTTGAGGAGCACAGAATAACGTTGCTGAATCTGAGCAGGATACCTTCGGAGGACGAACAGGAGAGTTACAGCGAGGACGAATAACGACTAAAAAAATCCCCCCAGTCTCACACAGAGGCCGGGGGAATTTTTGTGCTTTGTGCTTATTTCGCAGGTACACCCTTCATGAACTCCACAAACTTATCCTTCCACCATTTCGCTTGTGCGGTTGTTCCGTGCCCTGCTGTCTCCGGGCTGGCAGGTATCAGGAAATATTCAGCGTGTTCAATCTGAGCAATAGCCTTCTCCATTACGCCGAACTCTGCGGGGTTGCGCTCATCGTCTGCCGAGTTTATCGCCAGAACATACGCCTTAATCTTCTCGAGGCCCTGCGGGTTGTACTCCCTCGAAGACTCCCACTGATACAGGAAGTCGTTTGCGTCCATCGTGAACTTTGCCCCTAACCTCTGAGCAATAATCTCGTCGCCCTTCTCGCTGGTGGGGGCTGCCTTCTGGAGTGCCATGTTTCCGCCGTTGGTCGCGATTGCGTAGAACACGTTGGCATACTGTGCGCTCTTGGGCTGTTCGGTGTAGTCGCCGCCATTCCACGCCGGATCGTTCCTCACCGTGTAGCTGATGAACTTACGCATCATCCAGTTGCGTCCGGACATCGCCATAGGCATTGAGGCCATCGGCACAGCCGCGTCCATAAATTCAGGATAGTATATCGACCACAGCCAGGTCTGCATACCGCCCATCGAGTTGCCGATTATGACGCGCAGGTGCTTAACGCCCAGCCCTTCAGTTACGAGCCTGTACTGTGCGTGAACCATGTCGTCGTAGTTGTAGTTCGGGAATTTCGCGCGGAGGCCGTCCGACGGCTTGGAGGATTTGCCCGTGCCGATTGCGTCCGTCAGAATAATGTAGTAGTTGTGAGCGTCAAGGGGCTGGCCTTCCAGGAAAAGCTGCTCGCCAAAATTCTTGTTGAGCATTCCCGCTCCGCTCCCTGTAGTGCCGTGCAGTATGAGGACTGCGGGATTCTTGGGGTCTCCGAGAGTTACGTAGCCTGCCTTCAGTTCGGGGAAGGTTTCACCGGTGTGAAAGACAAAATCTTTGAGGGTGAACACGTCATCTTTGCGCATGTAGAAGTCCGCACCGAAAGCAGGCACGCACACGCAAGCGGCAAGCACAACAGCAAGAAATATCTTCATTTTCATAGCAAACGCCTCCTGTAATTTTGGGATAACATGATTCTAAATGACAGGCGTGGTTTACAACAAAGTATCTTGGCGTATGTGTAGTAGTATAATCTCTCTATCCCCTAAAGAATGAAGAAGGAGGTTATTGTTATGGATATGGAAATTCTCAAAATCTACAAAGAACTTTCCGGCGATTCACTTACACTTTTACTCGAAGGCAGGCTCGACACAACTACACAGCCCCTCAGCTCGATGCAGAAGTGAAAAGCAGCCTCGAAGGCATCAAGCATTTGGTTTTTGACATGAAGGCACTGGAATTTGTGTCGTCAGCAGGGCTTAGAGTTCTGCTTCTTGCGCAGAAAGCTACGAGCAAGCAGGGTGCAACTATGGTAATCAAGCATCTAATACCCGAAGTCTTCAAGGTGTTCGACGTAACCGGGGTCAGCCGCATTCTGACCATCGAGAAATGACAGCCAAAAAGCCAATCGGCAAGAAAATTCGCGGCCTCGTCGTAAATGTTGCGCTCGCTGCTCTGCTGGTTACGGGCATAATTTCAGTTGTGAGTATGTTCGGTATCAGGGAGAAGAACAAGGAAGTACTCATAAACCAGATGGAGGCTAACCTCTACAACACCATCAAGGACAAAGCAAGATTCGCAGATGCCGAACTTGGTAAATACGTAGAGTATGCGAATATGCTTGCGGGCTACATCAACTTCCTTTACAGCAATCCGTCAAAGTTTGTGCCCAATGAGGTACTTCCTCCGAAAGCTGAGAATGCAGGCCGTTTCGTTATGCTGAGAACTGTACGCGACGAACAGACGAACTATGAATCCATCAAAGAGGAATGCAGCCTGCTGGGAAATGTCGAGCAGATATGGGCACCGTTCATGAAAGGGCGCGGTGAGGTCAGCATATTTCTGGCCGCAAAGTCGGGATTCCTGATGACATACGATGCCCACTCCGACCTTTCACAGCCCAAAGAAGGCCAGACCGAAGTGTATTACGACTTCACCGGCTCCTCATACTACAAGCAGTGTTCCGAGACTCAGCGTACAGGTTTCACCGACATCTACTATGACCATTGGGGACGCGGCCACATGGTTACGCTGTTTGCCCCGTTCTATGACGGCGAAGGAGAATTTGCCGGTGTGCTGGGTCTGGACATCCTGATAGCAGATCTGCACCGAGAGATTGTCTCCCTCGACATGGGAAGGGGAGCGTATGCATTCATCGTTGACCACATGGGAAGAGTCATCGACAGGAACGCTAAACCTGGTGCGGAAGCGGCTATGCTCTCTGAGGACGTGGACATAACTCCGCAAATAGCCCACGAAATACTTTTAGGGAGGACGGGTGTAGCACTCTCGGACAGCGAGATGTACTACGCTTATACGCCCATAAGGTCAACGGGCTGGAAGCTGTGCATCAAGATTCCGCGAAGCCTTGTTCTTTCTCCGCTATCCTACATCTACAAAAATATGGACTGGGCATTAATTCTTCTCCTGCTGTCGTTCCTCATAATTCATGTTATTGTGCAGATGGCGGGGCGCAAGTTCTCTGAGAAACTCGTTGCACCTATACACAGGCTCAGCCGTGATGTAGATGAAATCAGCAGCGGCGACCTTGAGCATAAAGCGGAAATCCTGAGCAATGACGAAATCGGGGACCTCGCCAAACACTTCAACGGCATGACTGCCTCACTCAAGGAATACATAACCAACTTGGCCGACGTTACTGCGGAAAAGGAGAGAATAGGCGCGGAGCTGAACATAGCGACTCAGATTCAGGCAGGAATGCTCCCGAAGATAGTTCCGCCATACCTGAACCATGAGGCATTTGACATAAGCGCGACAATGCATCCTGCAAAAGAGGTCGGAGGAGATTTCTACGACTTCTTCATAGTCGACGAAAATCATCTTGCTCTGGTGATGGCTGACGTTTCGGGAAAAGGAGTCCCTGCCGCGCTGTTC
Source organism: Synergistaceae bacterium (assembly GCA_017451025.1). Lineage (GTDB taxonomy): Bacteria > Synergistota > Synergistia > Synergistales > Aminobacteriaceae > JAFUXM01. Next base: position 87,038 of record JAFSSM010000008.1, read on the forward strand.
ATGGTCATAGCCAAAACGCTCATCAAGAACCGTACGATGATGGGAGGCACTCCCGCCGAGATACTCTATGACGTGAACAACCAGTTATGCGACGGCAACGATGCTATGCTGTTCGTAACTGTGTGGCTCGGCATTCTGGAGCTTTCGACTGGAAAGATTATCGCCTCGAACGCAGGCCATGAGCCTCCGGCTGTCAGAGAGCCGCGAGGAATGTACAAGCTGCTCGATACGATGTCGAACACCCCGCTGACCATAATGGAAGGTATGGAGTTCAAGGAGAGCGAGTTTACGCTGGAACACCTCGATACTCTGTTCCTGTACACCGACGGAGTAACGGAAGCGACGAACAGCGGCAACGAACTTTACGGTGCTGACAGGATGATAGAGGCACTAAACGGGACGGTAGGTGCACCTGCTGACGAAGTTCTAAGCATGATGAACAAGTCGGTGATGGATTTTACCGGCGACGCTCCGCAGTTCGACGACGTAACTATGCTGTGCCTTCAGTTTTTCGGCAGTAAGGAGGAGCTTACGATTGAGGCCAATACGGAAAAACTTCATGATGTTATAGCCTTCGTCGATGATTACCTCGAAAAATGGGGCTGTCCGATGTCGTTTATCGCGCAAATCGAGCTTGCCGTCGAGGAAATTTTCGTGAACATTGCGAACTACTCCTACAAGGACAAAGAGGGCGGAGGAACTGCTACAATAAGCATTCGTCATCTGGGCAAGAACGTAGAAATTATCTTCACCGACAGCGGAACGCCGTATAACCCGCTCGAACACGAGGACCCTGATATTACGCTCGGAGCTGACGAAAGAGAAATAGGCGGTCTTGGGATCTACATCGTGAAGCAGAGCATGAACTCGGTATCATATGAGTACATCGGCGATAACAACGTGTTCAGGATGCGCAAGGACATACGGGACACAGAAGAACAGGAGATTGATTAGTTATGCTTATGGGACAGCAGAAAACCTTTGCTGAACGCCAGAAGGAATTTGCCGAACGTCAGAAAGCACTGGCCGAACGCAAGAGGGAACTGGACGAGCGCAAGAAGAAGCTGGCTGAATACCAAATGGAGCTGGGCGAACTTGAGCAGGCATACCAGCGCGGAAATTTCCAGCTTTTCGTGGTCAGCGGGCCGGAGGGATCTGGAAAAGCGATGCTCATTCAGGAGTTCTGCGGCTGGAAGAGAAGGATAACCTTAAAGGCTACCGGTAAGGACACTACCACTCTTCAGAATTTTGCGGAATCTGTGCAGAGGCACTACGAGAAGCCCCGCACAGAATCTCTCACTGCGTGGGACGGCATCTTCAGGTTCATAGCGGACAACGAGCAGGGCAAGGGCAGAATGGGCCAGAGGCTTGTGCTGGTTCTGCACGAGTTTCCTGATCCTGTGAGGCGTGATGACCAGTTCATGAAGATGTTCAAGAATGCAATCGACCTGTACTTGAGCAAGACGAAAATCTTTCTGGTAATTACTAGCAGTGATGCGGAGTTTGTCCGGAAATATTTCCTTGATGAAAACGCGATGCTTCACCAGAACTTGAACGGCTGTATACGCCTCGACAAGTTCACGATCGGTGATGACGAAGCAGAGAGAATCGCGGATGAGGCAGCCAAAGCGGCAAAGGGTATCAGCAATGCCAGAATGAAGATACAGAAGTTTTCGGCGGACGAGGTTATTCTGCGAGAGGGCTAGGTCAACGACGCGATCTATAAGATAATCACCGGCTCTGCTGTTTGCTGGTTCAAGTACGGCACGGAGGACGAATACGTTCTTGCGAGCATGGCGGACGGTGAATGTTTCGGTGAGTACTCGGCACTGACGGGGAACCCTAACATTTATACAGTTGTAGCGTTCAGCGATATGCTGGTCATGAAGATAACTAAGGAGGATCTAATCACCTTTGTGGAGATGAACGCCAAGAATGCCATCGACATTATGGAGAACACGGCGAGAATGCTTAACGTTATGGCGATAAACATAGAGATAATTCGCAGTGAAGCCAACGCGCATTACAGCCGTTAAGCCAAGACAGAGCAAAGAAAATCCCCCTGCCTCACTGAGACAAGGGGATTTATTGTTGCCTGTATTACTTGTCGCTGAACTCCGCGTCAACTGTATCGCTGTCGTTAGCGTGATTATTGGCCTGCTGGCCTCCCGGGTTAGCTCCAGGCTGAGGGCCTGCCTGCTGGTACAGCCTCTGTCCGAACTCCTGCATCGTCCTGTTAAGATCATCCTTTGCGCTCTTCATCGCCGATGTGTCGTTGGACTCGATTGCCTTCTTGAGCGCGTCGAGCTTCGTGTTCACTCTGCCCTTCTCCTCAGCAGTCATCTTGTCGCCAAGATCCGACATCAGCTTTTCGGCTCCAAACACCGCCGCGTCTGCCTCGTTCTTGGCCTCTGCCTCACTGCGCCTCTTCTCGTCCTCGTCGGCGTGGGCCTCAGCGTCCCTCTTCATACGCTCGATGTCGTCCTTGCTCAGGTTCGAGGACTGGATCGTAATCTTCTGCTCCTTGCCGGTGCCCTTGTCCTTTGCACTGACGTTCAGGATACCGTTCGTGTCGATGCTGAACGTTACCTCAATCTGCGGAATGCCGCGAGGTGCCGGTGCAATTCCGTCGAGCGTGAAGTGGCCAAGTTCAACGTTATCCTTCGCCATCGGACGCTCGCCCTGATACACCGCGATTTCGACCTGCGGCTGATTGTCCGCCGCTGTAGTGAACACCTGGCTCTGCTGTGCGGGAATTGCAGTGTTGCGCTCGATCATCTTGGTCATGACTCCGCCGAGTGTCTCAATTCCGAGCGTAAGAGGCGTAACGTCAACGAGCACTATATCCTTGTGGTCTCCCTTGAGGATTGCTCCCTGAATTGCCGCACCTGCCGCAACGCACTCGTCGGGGTTAATGCCCTTTGTGGGTTCCTTGCCGAGCAGAGCAACAATCTTTTTTTGCACCATCGGCATACGAGTTGAGCCGCCCACAAGAAGAATCTTGTCGACTTCCGATGCACTAAGACCGGAGTCCTCAAGTGCTCTCTGTGTCGGCTTGATTGTGCGGTCGAGAAGGTCTGCGGTCATCTCCTCGAACTTTGCGCGCGTCAGCTTCATTTCAAGGTGCTTCGGGCCGGTCTGGTTAGCGGTGATGAACGGCAGGGATATAGTCGTCTCCGTCATGTTGGAGAGTTCGATTTTCGCCTTCTCCGCCGCTTCACGAAGCCTCTGCATAGCCATGCTGTCATTCTTGAGGTCAATTCCCTCTGCCTTCTTGAACTCGCTGACTATCCACTCAACTATTCTGTTGTCCCAGTCGTCGCCACCGAGTCTGTTATCGCCAGCTGTGGCCAAGACCTCAAACACTCCCTCGCCCACATCAAGAATGCTAACGTCGAACGTTCCGCCGCCGAGATCGAACACCAGAATCTTGTGCTCTTCCTTCTTGTTCTCGCCGTAAGCAAGGCACGCCGCCGTAGGCTCGTTGATGATTCTCAGCACTTCGAGTCCAGCGATTGTCCCTGCGTCCTTCGTGGCCTGACGCTGTGCATCTGTGAAGTATGCCGGCACTGTGATTACTGCCTGAGTTACCGGCTCGCCAAGATAATCTTCTGCGTCCCTCTTGAGTTTCTGGAGAATCATTGCGCTGATTTCCTGAGGGGTGTACTTTTTGCCGTCGATGTTCACGCGGTAATCTGTGCCCATCTCGCGCTTGATCGACATGATTGTACGGTCAGCGTTGACGATTGCCTGACGCTTCGCGAGCTGTCCGACTAACCTTTCGCCGTCCTTCGTGAACGCCACAACTGACGGTGTAGTTCTCGCTCCCTCGTTATTCGCAATAATTGTCGTCTGGTCGCCTTCCTGTACTGCTATGCATGAGTTCGTCGTCCCTAAATCTATTCCTACTACCTTAGCCATTGTTATTATGCCTCCTTGATTTTCCCTACTGTTACCTGTGCGGGCCTCAATACCCGGTCTTTTGTCCTGTAACCCTTCAGCCTCTCGGTTATGACTTTGCCGTCGAGGTCGGGGTCTTCTACGTTTTCTGTGCCTGCCGCGTCGTGAAGCGCAGGGTCAAACTTTTCACCTTCAGCCTTGATGATGCTGACTCCCAAAGTGTCGAGCACTCCGACAAACTGCCTCTGCACCATCTCCACACCCTTGAGGATACTTTTTGCGTCCTCAGAGCTTGCGGCCTCAAGTGCTCTGTCCAGATTGTCCAGCACCGGCAGAATTGAGATTATTACGTCCTCAACTGCTCGCTTGCGGGTATCCTGACGCTCCTTGATGGTGCGCTGCCTGAAGTTGTAGAAATCCGCCGTAGTCGCTTTGAGCTGTCGTTCAAGGCTCTCTATTCGTTCATCTTTCTGGTCAGGCTCAGGGGCAGCAATATTTTCCTGTTCCTCCTGCTCTTCCTGCCTGCTCTCCTCGTCATTCACGCTAATCACCTCCAGGAATCTTCGTCTAGTGCTTCTGCTACGCTCTCGAGTATATTTATCGAACGTTCATAGTCCATTCTCATCGGCCCGATTAATCCCAAAACTGCCTTCTGCTGTCTTGGCCGCGCCGGAATGAGAATCATCGCGTTATCCTCCATGCCTTCGGTCTCGTTCTCGGTGCCCAGAGTAATTTTTATTTTCTCAGCATGACGGCACTTGTCGACCATCTTGGCCAGGGGCTTTTCCTGTTCAAGCAGACTAAGCACAGCCTGAAGCCTGGATAATGCCTGAAAGTGCGGGACTTCGAGAATATGTCTTGCACCCGAGCTGAAGAACTTATAGTTCTGCTCCGTCAGAAATTTATCCAGAGCAGTTATCGCGTCACGGCAGGAGTCCCTTGCTTCGTTGAGGCCGTCAGCGACGTAACGGTAAAGCCCTTCACGGACTTCGTTCCAGGAGTGTCCGCAAGCAAACGTGCTGATTCTGCTGGAAAGCTCATCTAGGGTTTCAGCGTCAACATCATACGGCAGGGTAAACTGCGAATGATGCACAAGCCCTCCATCAAGGACAATCAGAGCCAGAACATTGCGCCCTCCCATAAGAATCAGGTCAATGTGCTGAATCTTCGTGTAGTCAAGCGTCGGCACAGCAGCTACCGCAACGCAGTTAGTGAGCCTCGCCATGAGGTGAGTAACATGATTCAGCAGATCCTCGATTCCGCTTTTGCTGCCCAGAATTTCGCGGCGTATAGCGTTTTCCTCGATGGAATGGTTCCTCGCTCTGGACGTAACTGATTCGATGTAGACCCTGTACGCTTTTGCTGTAGGAAGCCTTCCTGCCGAAGTATGGGGCTGGTAAAAATAGCCCAATTCGTCGAGGTCAGCCATCTCGTTACGGATCGTAGCAGGACTCCAGTCGAGATTATACTTGCGCGTAATTGTGCGGGAACCTACGGCTTCTCCTGTCTTGATGTACTCGTACACAACTGACAGGATTATTTGCAGCTGCCTTTCTGTCATAAATCTCACCTCCTGAAAATTTGTCTTAGCACTATATCTTTATGAGTGCCATTAATTTTTTCGAACGGCGATAAGATTAGCAGAGGCTCTCCGAATTGTCAATGATGCCTTAGTGTTATAATGCGGCCTGGTGATGAAAAAATGATGCCTGTAACAATTTTGACGGTGGCCTTCAACGCAGAGAAGACTATTGCACGTACGATCGAGTCGGTGATGGGGCAGACGTACCCTGAGATTGAGTACATAGTAATTGACGGGGCGAGTGCGGATAAGACTGCGGAGGTTGCGAGAAATTATGCGGAAGAGTTTTCCTCGCGAGAAGGAAGAACTATGCTTGTGATTTCCGAGCCGGATAAAGGAATGTACGACGCGCTCAACAAGGGAGCAAGGCTTGCGCACGGAGAGATAGTCGGGCAGATTAACGCTGACGACTGGTACGAACCGGATGCTGTGCAGACGATGGCGGAACTGTATGAACGTGAAGGGTATGATCTGGCGTGGGGAAGTGTGAACGTGATAACGAGGCAGGGAAATTTGGTGAAACATGCGAAGCGCGGGATGTTCTGGACTACTTCGCACTGGTGTCATCCTGCGGCATTTGCGCGGAGAGAAATTCTGCTTGAGTATCCTTATCCGCTGATTAACTCACACGATGATTTTGACTTCGCGACGCATTTGTACGTTGACGGGAAAAAGTTAATCCCCCTGGATAAAGTGATAAGCAACTTTACGTTTGGGGGAATGACCACGCAAAAGAGTCTGAGGGATGCGAAGAGAAGGCTTGATGAGATTTACGCCATTCACAGAAAGTACGGAATGAGCAGGCTGTATTATCCCTACAGGCTGATGTTCGAGACCGTCAAATATTTCCTGACGTAAAATTCTTATGCCCACTCATCAAGATTCTTTTCTGAGACGCTCCACTTTACGCTCTTCCGCTTGAGATTGCAGTAACGGCACGCAGGAATCGGTTCGGCCATTTTCTGGAGTATCTCGTCTGCTGTCAGGTCGTCGTAAATATTTACGCTGTCAGCCTCAGTTATGGCTACGTTCTTGCCGAAATACCGGTTGAAATGTCTGACGTGAGGTGCAAACGTGCAGGTGAACAGACGGCCATGACTTAGAGTGATGCAGTTGTTTGCTCTACCGCAAAGAGTGAAGTTACGCTTAATGTTGCTGCTGCCTGCCAAGTTTATGGGTTCTATGACGAAGGTATCATGACTGTTTTCCTCCTGCCCCCACGCCCAGCTGAATTTCACTCCCCATTTTGCTGCTGTAGCCCTGATCTCATCAATGCCAATCTTAATGGGGTAAGCTGAGGCTAAAATGTTTATTTTGAAATCACGGCATGTTTCCCAGAAAGTGTCTGCCTGCTGCTTGAGCAGGATACCATTTGAGAATACAGATATATCGCATTCCGGAAAAGCCTGGCGGGTAATCTTCATGACAGCTGTGATGTCAGGATGCAGGAGAGGTTCGCCGCCTGAAAGGTAAATATACTCGCACTGATGATTAAAAATGCTGCTAAGTCTGGACAAATCACGTTCCAGTTCCGCAATATCAACAAATTCATGTTCAGCCAGAGGAGAAAAATTATTGCAACCCTTGCAGTTCAGGTTACAGTGTTCACAGACATGAAACCTGAAGCCTAACATCTTGCGTTTTTTCTTGAGCGGAAGATGAAGAAGCACTTTTGTTTCTGCCTTGACATGAACGATAGTTTTCCTTACAGCACTTTTTACGACACGGAGTAAATTGAAAATGGGAGATGGAAGGATTTTACGGAGAAATTCTTTCATTGAGCCGTCCCTCCATTCCTAAAACAGAAGGGAAAAACGGGACAGACTAAGCTACTGCGAACTGCGAACTGCGAACTGCGAACTGCGAACTGCGAACTGCGAACTGCGAACTGCGAATATTATACTCACTCATTTTCACAGCTGTCAACCTCCTTATTGCTTAAATGCCATGATTATAACACACACAAAAAATCCCCCTGCCTTCACACAGGAGGATTTTTCACCATCTTATTCGGCATCCGAATCGCTGTCTGAAATCTCCAGCATTTCCTCGCCATTCTCTTCTGCCGCATCCTCTTCTGGAGGAAGCTCCGGGCTTTCTTCTTGTTCAGACTCAGTTGCAGGAGTATACCCCAACCCCTCGCTGACCTTCTTCATTATGCCCTTCACCACTTCTTCCTGAAGTTCCTTGTGGTCCGCCAGAAACTGCGCAACTGCTTCACGGCCCTGCCCCAAAGTTTCGCCCTTGTACGCCAGCCATGAACCCTTCTTCACGATAATTCCGTAGTCTATGGCCATGTCCACAACTACTATATCGCGCGGAATACCCTTGCCGTAAATCAGGCTCGTATGTCCCATCCTGAATGGAGGTGCCAGCTTGTTCTTCACTACCTTCAAGTACAGCTCGTGCCCTATCGTTACTTCTCCCTTGTCGATCTTCTTTCCCCTGCGAACTTCAAGCCTCACTGACGAATAGAACTTCAGCGCACGGCCTCCTGTAGTCGTCTCCGTCGGACCCTGACCGTACCCGGTGGAAATTAATGCACGCAGCTGGTTGATGAATATCACAATGCAGTTGGTCTTGGCGATAATCGATGCCAGCCTCCGGAGTGAGTAGGACATCATACGCGCCTGAAGCCCCATCTGGCTCTCGCCTATGCGCCCGTCAATTTCTGCCTGAGGTGTCAGTGCCGCAACAGAGTCCACAACTACAATATCTACGGCTCCTGTTCTGACAAGCTGATCCAGAATGTATAAGGCCTGTTCGCCGCTGTCAGGCTGTGAAAGGTACAAATTTGGGACATCAACGCCTAGTGTTGCCGCAAGCCGGGGATCGAGCGCGTGTTCTGCGTCAATGAATGCTGCAAGTCCTCCTGCTTTCTGTGCTTCTGCAATTGCACAGAGGGCTATTGTGGTCTTGCCGCTTCCTTCGGGGCCGTATATCTCGACAATTCTGCCCTTAGGGTAACCGCCTATGCCCAGAGCTACGTCAAGAGGAAGCACTCCGCTCGAAATTACGTCAACGTTCTTTTGGGCAGTGTCTCCGAGACGCATAATCGCTCCATCGCCGAATTTGCCCCTGATGTCGCCGAGCGCAGCTTCAAGAACTTCTTCGCGGGACTGGGGGGATTTCTTTACAGCTTTAGCCAGAGTAATCACTCCTTCATGAATTTATGAATGTGAATTTTTGCCCGCATAGTATACAGCATTTCAACACGAAAATTTCTACCCGTTATGAATCATCCGCCACAGTTCCGACAGCGCAAACCGAACCGTACGTATCCTTATCTCCTCACGATTGCCGGGCAATCTGCGAGTTATTGTTATCGTCCCCCTGTCAGACGCAAAACCAAAGCACACCGTTCCTACCGGCTTAGTCTCGCTCCCGCCATCAGGCCCCGCAATACCCGTAACGCTCACCGCAAAATCCGCGTCGTAAATTCTCAATGCACCTTCAGCCATTTCTCGGGCGCACTCCTCGCTCACAGCTCCGTGTTCCTCGAGCGTGGCGGCCTTTACTCCCAAAATATTGTTCTTGGCCTCGTTGCTGTAAGTTACTGCAGAACCGTTGAACACGTCAGAACTCCCGGCTATCTCCGTTAGTGCTGCCCCGATTAGTCCTCCGGTGCACGACTCTGCACACGAAATTCTTGCACCCCTGAACCTCGCCTCGTAGAGCACTGCCTCAGCTAGAGACCCGCAACCTTGAGGCAGAACATCATCACGGAAGCGTGAACGGGTCAGTCTTTCGGCCTCAGCTACGGCCTTAGGTTCGCCGCGTATTATCAGCTCAACTTGAGGGAAGGCAGGCAGAATCGAGACATGAAGCGCAGAGTTCGATATTACTTCGGGGATTCGTTCAGCTATGGTCATTTCGGGAATGTTCAGGATTATCACAGAAGCCCAGCAATGCTTCTCGTCCGGGGCGAAAATTTCAGGGAGTTCCTGCCTGGTCATTGCCTGATACTCCATTGGAACGCCGGGCAGAGCAATTACGGTTGTGCCCTTACGCTCAAAACGAATACCAAGCGCAAAACCAGCAGGGTTGAACACAGCCTGTGCCGATACAGGGATCATTGCCTGAGGGTCTCTAACTCGTTCGGTGTACGCAAATCTTCGAGGATCATTCCGAACACGGTCAAGTACCCGCTCGTACATCGAGGCTTCTTCACGAAGTCCGCAGCCCAAGTATGAAGCTATTGCGTGGCGGGTTCTGTCGTCGTGTGTCGGGCCAAGTCCTCCGGACATAATGAGCAGGTCGGTCTTGCCCACCCAGCGGGAAAGCAGGTCATGTATTGCTTCGTCGGTGTCAGGAATAACTTCAATGCGCAGAAGGTCTATTGACTTATTGAGGAGATGCTGAGCCATGAAGTTAGCGTTTTTTTCAAGGCGTGCACCGCTCAAAAGTTCGTCGCCTATTGCGGCAAGCACAGCGTTTCTCATTAAAATAATCCTCCTGCCAGTTCATACAGCCAGCCCGCATGATAAAAGTATGCGTTGAGTGCCTGAAGGATAACGTTCCCAAAAATTCCGCCAAGAATATCGTCTGCCATTATTCCCCAGCCGCCGGGCAGCTTTTCCATTGCGCAGACCGGCCAAGGTTTGAGAATATCTATTAGCCGGAACAGGAAGAACCCGGGAATGATAAATCCCTTAGGCAGAAGCCAGATAGTCAGCCACATTCCGGGCAATTCGTCGATATTTAGGAAGCTGGGGTCTTTCTGGTTGAAGTACTCTTCAGATTTGCCGGTAACATATACGCCGATTGCCGACACAAGCACAATTGCCCACATAGGCACGTCAACAAAAACGCTGACTGCACACGCGAACGCAGAGCTTACAGTGCCGGGCATTCCAGAAGGGATAAAGCCCAGTCCGAACACGCTCGCAATCCACACATAATAAGGATAATTCTTCATGAATATTGCCTCCTAAATTCCATCAATAGGCTTCAGTGTACCGATAACTTCACGGAATTTCGCCATAACCGGCGCAGATATTTTCACCTTCACTTCGATGGGAATGTCTTTCGCTACACTAAAGGCATACAGGCGCATGATTGATGAGTAACCGCTGATTATTTCCTCGTAATGCGCAAGAATATCTTTGTCTGTTGTCCCGAAGTACTCGGGAAGCATGATGTTCCACATAGCACCGAGTGTATTACAGTCGAGTCCAATTGCCAGTTGATGAGCTTTGCTGCCGTGTTCTGCCGCGAACTTGGGCATGGACACGAACTGTGAGTAGGATATGAGCAAATCAGCTATAGGATGACCAAGTCCGGAGTCGCCCACGTCGATTAGGACTAACTCGTCGTTGCTGAGCATGACGTTTTTCGGGTGATAGTCCGCATGAATAAACGTGTTCCTGTTCGGTATGCGGTCAATAAGTTCATCGATTAATGCCCTGTCTTCCGCGTTAATCATTCCCATGCTGAACGGACTCTGAATCATGTTGTGCAGAATGCCCTTTGCGTCCTGGAAAGTGTCCGGCTCAAATTCTGTAGTGTGAAGTTTCTTCATGAGCCTGGCCATTTTAAGGGAGATTTCCTCGAGGCGTTCGGGGTGCTTTCTGAGAGTGCCTGATACTGTGTCTGCGTTAATCATCTCGTAGACGAGGCCGTAACGTCCGTCAACTCTCACCACATCATAGGATATTGCGGTAGGGATGTCGTGCAAAAACACTTCACGTGAAGTTTTCTGGTCTTTCTCTGCTCCCGCAAGAGTAGCCGTTGGGTGTGTGAACACCTTTACGATTGTCTCGGGATCAAGTCTGTAGACTGTCGAGAAATTCCCGCCGCCTATAACTTCACAGCCTTCGATCGATATTTCACGCAGCTTTTTCCTGACGTTGAGCAGCTCAGTGAAGCCGGTAACCTCGAAAATGTCGTACACTTCACCGGAAGCATTAAGGACATCAAGATTTTTAGCAAACTGCTTGCGGAACTTCAGGAGCACACGCAATCCTGCACTTGAGATGTAATCAAGCCCTGAGGCATCGAACACCGGGACTTCGCCGGGAAATTCTGCAAGTTCCGCCGAAATTTCCGCCTCAACACTTGCTGCGTTGTTTGCGTCAATCCTTCCCGATAGGTTTATAGTCAGCATGTTACCGCCTCCCCAAATAAATCGTTTTCGTTGCAGTCGTTAATCTTTGCTCTCACAATGTCGCCGAGCTTCACGGAGTCCGCGCCTTCAACACAGACCATACCGTCAATTTCAGGAGCATCACGATAACTTCTGCCCCATACTTCGCCATTTTCAGAGTCTATCTCCTCAATAAGCACATCAAGTTCACTCCCAATGAAGAGGCTGCTTCTTTCGTGGGCTATCTCTGCCTGAAGATTAGTCAGGCGTGTACACCGGGCTTCTGCTGTTTTGCGGGAGACTCTGCCCTTCAGCTTGGCCGCAGGTGTCCCTTCCTCAGGGGAGTACACGAACACGCCCAATCTGTCGAACTCGACATCGCTCACGAAATCCATAACGCGCTCAAAGTGTGAGTCCTTTTCGCCGGGAAAGCCCGTCATTATAGTTGTGCGGAGAGTGAATAACGGGTCTTGCCCGCGAATGTACGAGAAAATTCTGCGCATATGTCCTTCAGGGCAAGGACGGTTCATTAGCGCGAGAATTTCGGGGTCTGCGTGCTGTATCGGGATGTCGAGGTAATGCAGGACTTTTTCCTGCGTCATCAGGAAATCGATTAATGCCTCGTCGACTCTGTTAGGGTGAAGGTAGAGCAGACGAAGCCATGTTCCCGAAGGCAGCTCAGAGTTAAGAGTGTGAACAAGCTCCTGAAGTGTTGAGCCTATGTCCTGGCCGTAGACTGTGAGGTCCTGGCCGACAAGGCATAGTTCTTTTGCTCCGGCGGAACACAGCATTCTTGCCTCAGCCGCGAGCTGTTTAACCGGAATGCTCCTCAATCTGCCGCGTATAAGCGGAATAGCACAGTATGAACAGAGTGTGTTGCACCCTTCTGAGATTTTGAGGTAACGCGTCCAGAACTGATGATTGATTGGGCTGGCTACAGTCTGGCAGTTAGCGTTGAATTTGCCGCCAAGAAAAGTTATGACCTTCTCCCATTCTTCAGACCGAGCGAATAAATCTACGCTGGGCAGTTCTGCGCGTAATTCCTGTTCGTACCTGTTCACCAGACACCCGGCTACAATTATGCGCTTGATTAGGCCGTCCTCTTTGAGCTTTTCGAGATCGAGTATTGCGTCAATATTCTCTTTGACTGCGTCCTGAATGAACCCGCAAGTATTTATGATTGCGGTATCTGCTTCGTTCGGTGTGTCAATAATTTCGTGTCCGAGTGCTTCGAGCTGGGCTGTGAGGTGTTCACTGTCTGCAGTATTCTTTGCGCAGCCCATGCTTACGAAAAATATTCTCATTCGTAGTCGTTGAAGCTGTCTTCGTCAATTTCCTTAACCTCAAAGACTTTTTCGACGTTGACGCAAAAATTGTTAGAGATCATCAGGCTTGCGAGTTTTTGGCCGTCAATGAGGAGTATTCTTTCATCCTGAGCATAAGCAGATGCGCTGTCGGAGAAAGAAGCTGTAGTAGCGAAGATGCCTTTTCCACCCTTGTCTGCAAGAGCTTCGACGAAGTCCTGAACGTCGGAGCGCCCGATAATTTTGTCTGGGGAAAGTTTTCTTGCGTGTATGTAGAGCGGTGCGGCAGCTTTGGGATCAAGTATTACGCCGTTAATCATGTTGTCTGTATCGCTTGAAGTGTATCTGGCGTTATAGAAGGCTTTATAGCCCATTTTTGAGAGCAGGTCTGTAACGAACACTTCAAACGAGTCAGAAGGGAGAGCGGCGGCTTTTGCGAGGAGTTTTTGGGCGAGTTGGGAATTATGCTCGGCCAAGATGTCCTCGAGCTCGAGCGGCTGAGGAGCATTGTTCTGAGAAAAGTCTTCATGTTCTTGTGACGACATATCTTTATCTACCTCATATTCTTGATGTGATTCTGTAAGTTCATCTTTCTCTGAGAATGATTGTTCATCATCAGTCAAGTATAAGTTTTCCTGTAACACTGCATCCTGCTCTGTGGGTGTGATGTCCAAATCATCAACGAGTGCATTATCACGTGAAGGGGCTTGCGTTTCGTCGGTCAAGTCTAAGTTTTCTGGTAACACTGCATCCTGTTCTGAAGGTGTAGTGTCCAAATCATCAACGAATGCATTATCACGTGAAGGAGCTTGCGTTTCGTCGGTCATGTCTATGTTTTCCGGCAACACTGTATCCTGCTCCTGTGGCGTGGTGCCCAAATTATCGGTGAGTGCCTCATCACGTGAAGGAGCTTGCGTTTCGTCGGTCATGTCTATGTTTTCCGGCAACACTGTATCCTGCTCTGTGGGTGTGATGTCCAAATCGTCAGTGAGTACATCTTCATGTGAAGAAGCCTGCTCATCATCAGCCATGTCTAATTTATCCGGCAACACATCATCCTGTTCCTGTGGCGTGGTGCCCAAATTATCGGTGAGTGCCTCATCACGTGAAGGAGCTTGCGTTTCGTCGGTTATGTCTAAGTTTTCTGGTAACACCACATCCTGCTCTGAAGGTGTAGCGTCCAAATCGTCAGGGATGTCTAATTTATCCGGCAACGCTGCATCCTGTTCTGTGGGGGGGATGTTCAAATTATCGATGAGGTCATCTTCACTTGAGACTACCTGCTCATCATCAGCCATGTCTAATTTATCCGGCAACACATCATCCTGTTCCTGTGGCGTGGTGTCCAAATCATCAACGAGTGCCTCATCACGTGAAGGGGTTTGCGTTTCGTCGGTCAAGTCTAAGTTTTCTGGTAAAACTGCATCCTGCTCCTGTGGCATGGTGCCCAAATTATCGGTGAGTGCCTCATCATGTGAAGGGGTTTGCGTTTCGTCGGTCAAGTCTAAGTTTTCTGGCAAAACTGCATCCTGCTCCTGTGGTGTAGTGTCCCAATCATCAACGAATGCATTATCACGTGAAGGGGTTTGCGTTTCGTCGGTCAAGTCTAAGTTTTCTGGTAAAACTGCATCCTGCTCCTGTGGCGTGGTGCCCAAATTATCGGTGAGTGCCTCATCATGTGAAGGGGTTTGCGTTTCGTCGGTCATGTCTATGTTTTCTGGCAAAACTGCATCCTGCTCCTGTGGTGTAGTGTCCAAATTATCGGTGAGTGCATTATCACGTGAAGGAGCTTGCGTTTCGTCGGTCATGTCTAAGCTTTCCTGTAAAACTGCATCTTGCTCCTGTGGCGTGATGTCCAAATCCTCAGGGATGCCTAAGTTTTCCGGCAACACTACATTATGTCCCGGTGGTGTGGTGTCCAGACCTTCAATTAGTGTATCTTCACCTGAGACCGCATCATCGTCAGTCAAGTCTAGGTTTTCCGGCGGTACAGCATCCTGCTCCGGATGTACCACGTTCACATCATCAGAAAATTCATCTTCATTATCCTTAATACCTAAAGTGTCAGGTACTGGTTCTACTTGCTCTGCATTTATATTACCCATAACCTCAGGCATACCCGAATCTCCTGACCCTGCAGGCGGCTCTGGCAACAAATTTATTGCCTCTATACTGCCCTCAGATAATATCTTTCTTAGTACCTCATCATCAATTATGCCTTCAGTCCTGCTCAGTACCTCATGACCCGCACTCGTAATCATATATAACTGCTTCGATGGATTCGAAATCAGCTTGTGCATATTCAGATACGTCTTCGCATCATTAACATTTGCCTTGAAAACAGCCTTCTCAATCGACGACATATCATCAAAGTCAACACATAGTTTCCGGGCTGCAATCATCAGAAAGTCCTTCACAGAAAGATTACGCGGTTCCTCTCTGTCCAGAGACTCCAGCAACGGCCTGCGTATCTCCTGAGTTTCGGGAACAGGCATGTCAAATTTCACCTCTGCGTAATTTTTATATGGATAATCATGATAGAAAATTATACTTCAACTTTACAGGCTATAATAGCACTTATTCCATCAAGGAGATTATTATTCATGAAGACTGCTGCAATTTTTATGATAGTGTTGATGCTCGTCCCTGCCTCCTATGCCTCAGATTCTTGGATGCCCGCCTCCTTCGACATGCGCAGAGCTTTAAACAGCAATTCCAACCCGCCAGAACGCACATCTCCACTATTTTCATTGCCGCCTATTTCCGGAGATGAAGGAGTCATCCGTCGCGTAAAACTCTCCCCTGACATTAAGGCTGTTGCTCTGACTTTCGACATGTGCGAACTCGACACCACAACTACAGGCTGTGATATGGACGTAATCAATTTCCTGCACGAACACAGAATCCCCGCTACCCTCTTCATGGGCGGAAAATGGATGAGAACTCATTCACGCCGAGTTAAGCAGATAATGACTGACCCAATATTTGAGCTGGCCAATCATAACTGGTCTCACGGAAATTGTGCCTTGCTATCGCCCGAAGGACTTAAAGCTCAAATTCTGTGGACACAGTCTGAGTATGAACTTCTGCGTGAAGAATCTGGAGTAATTGACGCTCCGGAAAGCATGAGACTATTCCGTCTGCCATATGGCCGCAACAATCAGAGAGCACTGAAAATTATTGCTGAACTAGGGCTTCGCGTGGTGCAGTGGGATGTTGCCGCAGAAGCAGGAGACAACTCTAACCCTAAGCGTGCGAAAAAGTCAGCTAAACTCGTTGCCGGGATGACTAAACCGGGAAGCATCCTGTTGTTCCACGCTAATCTTGTTCCGAAAGGGACTGTGAATCTTCTGCGTGAAGTTGTAGATATTCTCAGTAATGACGATTACGTATTTGTGAAGGCAGGGGATTTGCTGGAGATGGGAGAGCCTGAAACTGTCAGGGACGGATATTTTTCGAAGCCTAAGGATAATTATGCGCTGGACAAGAAATTTGGAGTTGACGGCACGGGAAGACGTAAACCCTTTACTGGAAAATGAAGTTATGTCTGTTAGGAATGAGTCAGCGGCTTTAGCTGATAAGCCTGGCGGCCGCTGATGAATTTTTACGGACAAGTTCAGCATTTCAAGAAATTAACATAGCTGTTCACAGAAAAAAACGCATTTCACTCAAAAAATATACCCCGCCGCAAATTAACCCGATGCCGCACAGAATATTCACAGCACGAAGGAACAAGTTTCCTCGTTCATCCTGCAGAAATCCCGTGAATAATTGCGCAAAAGTCCCGGCACACACCAGAACAACACAATACCCCAGCGCATAACACACTGCAAGCATCACAGACTCACCAGACATTACGAGCGACAACACAGGACTGACATACGCAATAGTGCACGGGCCAATCGCAAGCCCGGAAGCTATTCCTAGAAGCAATGCTCCCTTGAGGTCCTGCCCCTCTGTTCCGGTACTACTCTTCCCAAGCGAAAAGAACTTCACATGAATCACTCCAAGCAGATGCAGTCCCATCACGATAAATATTCCGGCAGTAATCAGCGTCAAAAACCGTTCATATCCTCCCAGAATCATACCTACTCCAGACATCACAAAGGCAACAAGCAGCAAGTTAATCACTATTCCGAGACAGAACGCACAGGAAATTACGAACGCACGTGAACGCGACGGAGAGTCTGTGTTTGCCACATAACCGACTACCAGAGGAATTATGCTTATTCCGCAAGGACTGAGCAGGACGCTCGCAATTCCCCAGAGAAACGCTCCGAGAAACTGCAAGTATCCTGCCGAAAACATTACGTCGAATATCTTTCCTGTCATTATGTTTTACCTGTTATTCGCCAGCCACTTGGCCACATCGTCCTTCAGTCTTCCTCCGCCAGAATAGTGTACGGATAATCCCTCAGTTATGTTAGCTTTCGGTGCGAGCTTGGCAATTGCGGTTAGGGTCTGCCCAAATCTTCCTCCTCCATGTGAACAGAAGGGCATGATTGTTTTTCCGGTGAAATCATATTCCTCAAGGAAAGACGCTACAGGCATGGGAATACTCGCCCACCAGTTCGGGAAGCCCAGAATAATCACGTCATACTGTCCGAAATTCTCAATGTTATGCTTGAGCTTGGGTCTTGCCTGCCTGTGCTGGTCTCTCTGTGCTTCGCGCAAAACTGTGTTGTAGTTTTCGGAATAGGCCGGTTCGGGTACAAGTTCGAAGATTTCTGCGCCTGTCTGCTTCTGAATCTCATAGGCTATCCCCTGAGTGTTGCCGCTCCACGTGAAGAAAACGATTATTGCTTTCCCGCCACTCTTGGCCGCTTCCTGCACAGCCTGTGATGCAATTATTCCTGTGCCTGCTGCTCCTCGAACAAGCCGGAACCCCACGTTGTAGAGCCTGCGTTCCTGAGGAGCTGCCGCCCTGTAAGCACTGCGCATATTCTTGGCGAAATCGTTCCAGCCGCCTCCGCGATTCACTCTGCGTGTCCCTGACTCCGGACCTGTAGGAAGAGAAGCATCATAAGCCGCGTAAATGTCCCAGCACCATTCGCCGACGTTGCCGTGCATATCGTACAGGCCGAGCTTGTTCGGGGCAAAACTTCCGACATTGACGGTCTCGCCGCGATAAATGCCCGGTTTGGCGGTGAGCTTGCTCTGCGAAAAATAGTTCTCCTCGATTTCGTAGGGATAATGCCCGTAGAAATTAGCCTCGTCCGCGTCAATCGAGTGCTCAAGGTTGAAGGGAGTTGACGTTCCTGCACGGCAAGCATACTCCCACTCTGATTCGGTAGGGAGCCTGTAGCCGTCAGCGGCCAAGTCCCACATGACTTTTGCACCGTCAATCTTGTAGGCAGGAGTCAGTCCTTCGGAGTCGCTCTTTGCGTTGCAGAACTTCACCGCCTCAAGCCACGTAACAGACTCAACCGGCAGAGAGTCTCCACGAAAACTCGAAGGGTTATCGTGCATAAGGCGGGAATACTCGCTCTGCGTAACCTCATAGGGCGAAATCCAGAAGTCTTTTACCGTAACTTCGTGCTGTGTCTCATCACTGCTCCTCCAGTTCTCGGACTCTGGGCTGCCCATCAGGAATTTTCCGCCCTTCACAAAAACGAATCCGTCATCAGCAAATGCACATTGTGCCGTCATCGCGAATATCGCAAGAATCAATAACACTCTCATTATTCCACCGCCTTATTAATGCAAGATATAGCGTTAAGGCTTCTCGGGTAGCCGATATACGGCAGGCACTGCGAGACTACATCAATCAAAAACGCCTTATCGTTGCCCATGTTCATGTTGCCCTTAGCGTGTGCTGTAAGCTGCGGTTCGCAACCTCCTTGTGCCGCAATATAGCAGAAGGTAATCATCTCGCGTTCCCTGAGAGTGAGTCCTTTGCGGGTGTAGTAATCACCGAAGCAGTTACCGGCGAGCCAGCAGTTAATCAGTCCTCCATTCTGGAAGCCCCTCATGCCTTCGCCAAATATATCTACTTGTGCCTGATTGCCCTTCTCGATTCTGTCGTCGGGGGTTGTTGTTGACGCACCAGGCAGAGGCAGACTAACTCCCCTTGCCTCGAGGATTTTGTTGGCGGCCTTCAGGAAGGGACGTGTACGGCCAATTCCGAGATAGGCCGTGCCCTGATAGATAACCTCTTTGACCTCTGAGGGGGTCATGCCTGCGTCGAGAGCCTCAGGCAGAATCGCATTGAACTCGTCGACTCCCTGACAGCCCAGCAGTGTAGCAACAATCGCCATATACCTTGTGCGAGCGTCCAGCTTCGACTGCGCAGGGACTTCAACGCCCGAAAAATTCCCGAAGAACTCCGCAAATTCGGGGTCTGTTGCCTTGAACTCATCAACTACATGTGAACTCATAATTACTGTACCGCCTTTCTCATCCATTCATCCAGAAAAGCAAGCTGCTCTTCCGTGTGGAACCAGTGTTCTCCGTCCTCCATAACTGTGAGTTTCGCGCCGTGTGTGTTCACGAACTCATCGACAGTATGGCGTGAAATTATGTTGTCATGCCCGGCATAAAGTATCTCGGTCGGAACGTTCCATGTTATGGGGTTCTCGCGGACAAAGCACAGGTACTTCCACGATAGCACCATACCGGAACGTAAAACTACCTCTCCCTTTTCACGAAGCTCCTGCTCTGAGACATCGGCACGGCTCATCATGTCGAGTATCACTCTCTCCATGTCAAGCACCGGAGATATGAACAAAGCCTTTGCGATTTTGCAGTCCCTAAGTGCTAGCATCGAGAAGTATGCTCCTATGCTGTTTGCAATGAGGTAGATTTGAGGGTACTTCTCACACATTTTGTCATAGCACGCACGAATATCACCAAGCACTTCATTCGGAACATACCCCTCGTAATCCACGCCTATAACATCGTAACCCGGACAGTTCTTCCTGTAGTTTTCGGCTTTCTGAGCATTTCCGCCCAAGCCGTGAACGTACATTATTACCTTCTTCATTTCAGGAGAGCGTATTCTTCCGGATCAACAGCCTCGCACCATTCGTTGGACGTGCCTTCACCGCCGACCTCTACAGCCAAGTGCTGGAACCACGAATCTTTTGCGGCTCCGTGCCAATGCTTTACGTTTGCAGGGATATTCACAACATCGCCGGGGTGAAGTTCACGCGCGGGCTTTCCCCATTCCTGATAGTATCCTCTTCCCGCAACGCAGACGAGAATCTGTCCGCCGCCCTTCTCTGCGTGGTGAATATGCCAGTGATTCCGGCAGCCTGGCTCGAACGTTACGTTGAAGATGCCTACCTGTTCCAGCGACAAGGGAGCAAGATAACTCTGACCGTCGAAATACTGAGCATAGGCGTTGTTGGGCTGGCCAAGAGGAAATGCGCTGAGTTCCTGGCCGTCTGGGGATAAGTGCAGGCCCTTGCTGCTGAGTGTTACGTTTGCCGGGTTGTTGCTGACTTCTTTTCGTGATTCTGTCATAGTGTCTGCCTTCTTTCTGAATGATTCATATTTCTCTGAACGCAAATATTTTTGCATTGCCTCATCATCCGCGTAAACTTCCAGCGTATGAATGAAGTTCTGCCTGTCTCCCTGCTCGCTGGTTGCGAACATCACTAGCACTTCTGCTTCCTCCGCAACTGCCCGCGAGAACTCCTGAACCGTCAACGCCTTAAACTCTTCCAGGTATTCAGGCTTAACCTCGATTAAGTTCATCATCACGCATTTTCCTGTACCCTGCTTCTTCTGCTCAAGCACTATCGCGTCAACAGGAAGTATCTTCAGGCTCTCGAGTATCGGCTCCCGTTCGGTGATAAACGCCTTGAATCCTTCGCTGTCTCTGTGAACCTGATATGCTGCCTCGTCCTCGTAGATTTCGAGTATGCGCATAAGGTCAGGATTTTTTGCGTCAATACCTCCATAAAGCGAGTAGCTCCCTGATTCATTAGGAGTATACTTCGCGACAGTTCGGGCACTTATCGCGGCCATCTCCTGCATCTTGCCGGGCTTGGCCTGCAATACAGCCCAGTGAACTTTAAGCGTTTTTCCGGCAGGAGCAAATACGGTGTGAGCCTCTGCCTGTCCTGCAAACATCAGGCACACAAACATTAATGCTAACAGTTTCATGGTTACCTCCTCTTCAATTGTGAAAATAGGATGTCTGCGATTATACATGCTACACTTCAGCTTAAAGCCTACGTAAAATTAACTATTGCGTTTTCGTGAAGAGGGGGTTATCATTCCGCGCGTTGTTGAGTTAGCACTATTTATGACTGAGTGCCATTAAATACAGGAGGCTATAAAAATTATGAAACTTAAACCGTTAGGCGACAGGCTCGTTGTGAAAGTCCTGACCCGTGAAGAGAAAACCAAAGGCGGAATCGTTCTGCCCGATACAGCCAAAGAGAAACCCACAGAGGGAGAAGTTGTAGCAGTAGGTACAGGAAAAGTCCTCGACAACGGACAGAAACAGCCCGTCGAAGTTAAAGTAGGCGACCATATAATCTTCAGCAAGTACGCAGGAACAGAAGTAACTGTAGACGGTGAAGAACTTGTGATTTTCAGCGAGCGCGACGTTCTCGCAATAGTAGAGAAGTAAGCAGGAGGATATATATACATTATGGCAAAGATACTTTCATTCAATGAAGAAGCCCGCAGAGCAATGCTTCGCGGCATCGACAAAGTTGCAGATACAGTAGGCGTAACACTTGGGCCTAAAGGACGTAACGTAGTCCTCGAGAAGAAGTTCGGCTCCCCCATGATCACCAACGACGGCGTAACCATCGCTAAGGAGATTGAGCTTGAGGATCCGTTCGAGAATGCAGGTGCACAGCTCCTCAAGGAAGTAGCCAGCAAGACCAACGACATAGCTGGAGACGGAACAACTACAGCAACGATTTTCTCCCGCGCAATTATCCGCGAGGGCATGAAGAACGTAGCGGCAGGTGCCAACGGAATGCTTATGCGTCAGGGCATCGAGAAGGCTATTGATTTCGTAGTCGAAGAGCTGAAGAAGCAGAGCACACCCGTCAAGGACAAAGAGAAGATTGCTCAGGTAGCATCAATCTCCGCGAACGACTCAGCAGTCGGCGCACTAATCTCTGAGGCAATGGCAAAAGTAGGCGAGGACGGAGTTATCACCATCGAGGACAGCCAGACCGTAGGAACAACGCTTGAGATGGTCGAGGGCCTGCAGTTCGACAAGGGATATATCAGCCCCTACATGGTAACCGACAGCGACAGAATGGAAGCCAGCTTCGACGATGCATACATTCTGATTCACGACAGCAAGATTAGCAACATTAAAGACCTGCTCCCGATTCTCGAGAAGGTTGTACAGACCGGTAAGCCGCTCGTGATTATCGCAGAGGACATCGAGGGCGAAGCACTGGCAACGCTCGTTGTGAACAAACTGCGCGGAGTTATGCAGGTTGCGGCAGTCAAGGCTCCTGGCTTCGGCGACAGGCGCAAGGCTATGCTTCAGGACATCGCAATAGTAACCGGCGGCGTTGTTGTGAGCGAAGAGACCGGTATGAAGTTCGAGAACACCGAGCTTAACATGCTTGGCCGCGCAAAGAAAGTAAAGATTACGAAGGAAGACACCACGATTACGCAGGGTGCAGGCAACCCCGACGAAATCAGGGCACGCGCAAAGCAGATCCGCAAGGAAATCGAGGACAGCACTTCCGATTACGACAAGGAGAAGCTCCACGAGAGACTGGCCAAGCTGGTCGGCGGAGTAGCAGTGATTCAGGTCGGCAGTGCAACCGAGACCGAGCAGAAGGAACTCAAGCACCGCATCGAGGACGCACTCAACGCAACACGTGCGGCCGTCGAGGAAGGCATTGTTGCAGGCGGCGGAGTCGCAGCACTGAACTGCGCGGCGGCACTTGAGCCGTTCGTGGAGAAACTCAGCGGCGACGTTAAGACCGGTGCAAGAATCGTACTTGACGCGCTGAAGGCTCCGCTGTACCTCATCGCGGAGAACGCGGGCTATCAGGGTGATGTAGTTGTTGAGAGAGTCAGGGGCGAGAAGATTGGGCACGGACTCAACGCGGCAACCGGCGAGTACACCGACATGGTAGCCGCCGGAATCATTGACCCCGTGAAGGTTACGCGCTCGGCACTCCAGAACGCAGGAAGTATCGCGGCAATGGTGCTCACCACTGAGGGAATCGTTGCAGACAAGCCAGAGAAGAAGGACGCGACTCCCGCAATGCCCGGCGGTATGGGCGGCATGGACGGGATGTACTAGGGACTAGGGGTTAGTCGCTAGGGACTAGGGGTTAGTTAATTGTTCCCCCGCAGGTCGGTATGACTTACGGGGGATTTTTATTACCTTTGCTTCATGAACAGGCAGGGTGCTAACATGCACATAACCGCAAAGCCGCCAATAACATTACAGCCTCCGCCGGAATCCTCCTCTTCCTGCTTCGGGTCAACGTTGTACGTCGCCATTATGTTTGGCAGAATCCGCAAGGCAGTGTACACATCAAGAAACCCGTTCTCCGAAGTATCAGCATCAACGTGTTCCAGACCGTCATCGTAGAGATATGCTCCGCTGTCGTTCATGCAGTGATTCCTGTCCGCCCCGTCGAGAATTGCCTTCCGAATCTGCGAAGCCTTAGCCTCCGGATACACAGACTTCATGAGAGCCACAGCACCAGTAACATGCGGAGCTGCCATCGATGTACCGCTGAAGGCCGCGTAATTCCTAACACCTGTCTCGACTTCCTCGTAGAACTCAAGCTCATAATCAGAAGGAACTGCACTCACTATGTACACTCCAGGTGCCGCTATATCCGCGTTGTAATTCGTGCTGCTGTATTCTGTGCCGCGTGCAAGCTCCCTATTCGCAGAAGATACCACTATCATGTTGTCGATACCTATGTATGACGCCGGGTAAATGTAATCTCCCTTCAGGTAGCTATATTTTCCGTCATCGTCCGGCTCGCTGTCGCAAGGTGCAGGAAATCCTACAGCCTGATTCTCGTTCCCGGCAGCCACACACAAAATCGTCCTGTCTGTCCTGCTCACCTGAAGCATCGCTCGGTACACAGGATTTGATGCCTGCATCTCCTCCGGCGTACCCTCCTCCCATCCGCCAAGAGAGATATTTACCGCAATGATATTCACTCCCTGATTCAGAAGCTCAAGCACATAATCCATTGCTGAGATGACCGCAGAATCACTTAGTTGTTCCTCATCCACAGCAAGAGAAATAATCTGCACGTCCCAGTTCACCCCGGCAACACCTGCTTCGTTGTTGCCCTCTGCTCCAATTGTTCCGGCTATGTGCGTACCGTGAGAATCGTTGTTGTAGTTTTGCCTGCCGGTTACGACGTTCCTGCTGTAGTTCGAGATATTTCCGCGCAAGTCCTCGTGATTCGGGTCTATCCCTCCGTCAATCACAGCCACGTAAACATCACCGTTGCCGGTTATTCCCGATTCCCAAAGCTCATTTGCGCGGATAGCCTTCATTCCCCAGAGGTAATCCGAATATTTGTCGTCGGGCATGTAGGAGCTTGCGTAGAGCTTCCTCTTGTAGTTCAGAGAGGCCGCCGCAACTTCAGGCCGGTCCTTCAGATTAGCCAGAAGCTCCTGCTCTTTCCCTGCCTCACAATGCAGAAGCACAAACTTACCCTCGCCAGATTCAGACAGAGACGCGTAGACATTTTTCACTGATGCACCGACCTCATCCACAGCCGACGCACTTATGCTATCCTCTTTGAAGACGGCGATAACTTCACCAGGTACATACCCGCGCGAAAATGACGGGGACTCTGTGCAGAATATTACACCCGCAACCGCCAGCAGCAGCAATTTCTTCCTCATGATTATTTTCCTCCTTTATGTGTTTTCTTGTGCCTGACCCTCTGCCTTATGTAGTTCAGAGAGGCAGCCTTAACATCAGAACGTTCACCCAGTTCTTCGAGCAGTGCTTCAGCATTTCCGGACTTTGCCCGCAGAAGTACCATAATCTCGTTGCCCGCAACAGAAACACTCTCGTAAATGCGCACAACCTCAGCGTCGAGACTCTCTGCTGTCTCATTCACCCATTGGGCATGTTCTCCGCCCTCTGCGATTGACTCAGCAGTAACGTCATTCACACCCGGATTCTGGAACACCGCTAGAACTTCTCCAGGTATGTTTTCTGCGGCAAAAGCAGGCACCGCAAAAACGGCCAGCACCGCAAAAATTATCGCGGCAAATCTCACAATAAATCATCTCCTTCATTCTTTTTGTCAATAATACTCCATTTCAGACTTCTTTTTGCCCATAGCTTGCATGACGCTATAAAATATTCAGCGTACACATATTTTTTCACAGAGGTATATGAACAAGTTGGTAAACAGAAAAATTCTCAGCTATTTCACTATTGACGGTGCTCCTGGCGGAAATCAGGACGACCTCATCGAATGGGACATGAACAAGGGCGGATGCGGAGCGGTTACTGCCTGCGACGTGTGCATGTTCCTGGCCGGACAGGAAAAGTTCAGTTCTCTTTACCCCTTCAGCACTCACAATATTTCCCGCAATGACTTCATCAAGTTCGCTTCCATAATGAAGCCTTACCTCTCGCCGCGCTATCACGGAATAGATTTTCTCGAGACCTACATCTGCGGCTTCTATGACTACCTCAAAACTACAGGCAACAATTCCCTGCTCCTCGAGGGCCTCTCCGGAAATGTACGTTATGATGTGTTTTCCGAAGCCATCACCAGCCAGATCGACAGAGGCTTTCCGGTTCCGTACCTGATGCTGATGCATCATGACCCGGCACTCGACGATTTCAATTGGCACTGGTTCAACCTGGCCGGCTATGAGGAAAAGGACGGGGAACTTCGCGTGATGACCGTAACCTATGGCGAGTTCTTGTGGTTCGGCCTGCGCAACATGTGGGACACAGGACACAGGCGCAAGGGCGGAATAATCCGAATTTTTGAGCGTGTGTGATATTATTTCAAGGAACGTATTGATTTCAACGAAGGAGGTATAAGCCGTTCCGAATCAGCAACGGCATTTTATGCTTATGAACGAAAATAGTTCACGCCGCCCGCCTAATAATTCGGGCAGAAATTTCCGCATAGACCCCGACGAAATATTGCTAGGCATCCCGAACAGAAGGCCACAGTCCCGCAACCAGCAATCACCGAAAATTCAGCAGGGCCCGGCCAGAAAACAGCCTGCACAGCGCAAGCTGAAGCCCCGCAAGAAGAAAAAGGGTGTCTCCATCGTGAAGTTAATGCTCATGTCGTTATTGCTGGTAGTTCTGCTCGCGACAGGAGCACTCAGCGCAGGAGTCGCCTGGTATGTCGTCAAAATCTCGGAAGACCTGCCCAGTATGCTTGAGCTCGCTAACCCGCGAAACAGCCTTCCGTCAATACTTTATGACAGGAACGGCGAAGTCATAGCCAGACTCTTCATCGAGAACAGGACTCCGCTTGAACTCAGCGAGATTTCCCCCCATTTAGTCAGAGCAGTCCTAGCCGCAGAAGACTCCGCGTTCTACCAGCACGGCGGAATCAGAATCGGGTCAATCATGCGTGCACTGTGGACTGACGTTGTAGAAGGCGGGAAGGTTCAGGGAGCAAGCACAATCACTCAGCAGCTAGCAAGAAACTTGTTCCTGTCCCACGAGAAGAGCGTTACGCGCAAGGCTAAGGAAATAATTATTGCTATGCGTCTGGAAAAATTATTCCCTAAGGACAAAATTCTTGAGCTGTACTTGAACACAATCAACTTCGGTCATGGAGCTTGGGGAGCAGAGACAGCCGCACACACATACTTCGACAAACACGCAAAAGATTTAGACCTGGCAGAATCCGCCGCTCTTGCCGGGCTGATAGCTAACCCGGGACGCTATAACCCGCTTTCCAGCACGAGCAACTCTAAGGCAAGACAGAACTACGTGCTCTCACGAATGGAGACTCTCGGCTGGATAACGTCAGAGCAGAGGCAGGAAGCCTACGAGCAGGAACTAAAGCTCAACGACAAGCCCGGCAACAAGATCGAGGAGTTCAACAGAGCACCGTATTTCGTGTCGCACCTCCTGTTCAACGATCTTCTGCCGAAATACGGCAAGGACGAAGTCTACAGCGGAGGAATGCAGATTTACACAACGCTTGACGTTAAACTTCAGGATAAGGCCAGAGAGTGCATACAGGGCCTCAGCAAAAACATAATGGGAGCACTTGTCTGCATAGAGGCCGATACCGGAGAAGTTCTCGCGCTTGTGGGCGGAAAGGACTTCAAGGAGAGCAAGTTTAACCGCGCAACGCAGGCAGTCCGTCAGCCCGGTTCCAGCTTCAAGCCGATAGTTTACGCGGCCGCAATGGAAGAGGACGTAATGCCCAGCGACCATTTTCTTGATGCGCCGATAACGTTCAAGCAGAAGGGTGCAGGCAATAAGGGGTGGTCGCCGCAGAACTCCACTAAAGGATTTGCCGGGGAGGTTACGCTCCAGAGGGCACTGACCAGCTCCTACAACACCGTAGCAGTTCGTGTTGCTACGTATATCGGGACTGACGCGATCGTTCAGATGGCCAGGAACATGGGCATCGAAACCAAGTACCTGCCTAATGATTTATCGGTTGCACTCGGGTCTGCGAGCCTTACGCCGCTTGAGATGGCTGTAGCGTTCAACTGCTTCAACAGCGGCGGAAAAAGGATAGTCCCGCTCATGATTAAGGAGATTAAGGACAGGGACGGCAATATCCTTGAACAGAGAGAGACTGCGGCAAGCCAGGCAATGAGGCCCGAGACAGCGTATGCACTGCGCTCGATGATGCAGGATGCGGTTCGTGCCGGGACAGGCAAGCCCGCCGCAATGAAGAACGTAAATGTTTTCGGGAAGACCGGAACGTCAAATGACTTCATGGATGCATGGTTCTGCGGAGGAGTGCCGGGACTGACGACGGCAGTCTATGTCGGCAGGGATGACCATAAATCAATGGGCAAACGTGCATTTGGCGGAACGATGGCGGCTCCGGTTTGGCGCAAGTTTATGCAGTATGCGGTTCAGGAGATGAAGACTCCGGCGAATTTCGCTCCGCCTCCGTCGTGGGTTGAGGTCGACAAAATCTCGATATGCAGGGCTTCGGGCTACAGGGCACTAAAAGGCTGTCAGGCAGTGCCGCTGTTCTTCCCGAAGGGCAAAGCTCCGACGGCTTCGTGTCCGATTCACGGAGGAAGTTACAGGGCCGCAGACAATGACCCCAGAGGACCGAGATTGTTCCTAGTTGAGCAGGATGATACGTACTTCGCGAACCTGCAGAGGAAGGAACGCGAGGCCGCAAATTCAGCCAAGAAGGAAGCCCAGCAGCAGCAGGCAGCAGCTCAGCAGCAGGTTACGGCTCAGGCATCACAGGCATCAATTCCCCGCCCGAATCCTCCTGCACCCAAGAGACAGGAGCCAAAGATGAACGAGGTGGAACAGCGTTACCAGCAGCTCCTCAAGCAGTACGGCCTGAACTAGTTGATTGCGGAGTTCATGCTGACCGTTCGGCATGCCTTCACGGTCAGCAACCCGCCCACCCACCCCCCAAAACATCAAGGGGGGGAATTTTTTTGCTTTCTGCTATAATCTTGTCAATTCCATACACACATAAAATTTTTTGAGGGAGGCAATTTTTCATGGCACTATTTGCACAGGATAAGAACCTCGCTATGGAACTTGTACGTTCCGCAGAAGCCGCAGTCATGGCTTCGGGCCGCTGGTTCGGTCTCGGCGACAAAAACGAAGTCGACCGTGCCGCTGTCGAAGCTATGCGCTACGTCCTTCACGGTGTCGCAATGAAGGGTGTCGTCGTTATCGGCGAGGGCGAAAAGGACGAAGCACCGATGCTCTTCAACGGCGAGGAAGTCGGCACAGGCAACGGCCCCGAAGTCGATATCGCAGTTGACCCGATCGACGGAACGCGCCTCATGGCTCAGGGACAGGACGGCGCAATCAGCGTAATTGCCGCCGCTCCTCGCGGAACAATGTTCAGCCCGGATAACCTGTTCTACCTCAACAAGATAGTTACCGGCCCGGAAGCGGCAGGGTACATCGACATTCAGGCTCCCGTAGAGTTCAACGTCAGGATAGTTGCTAAGGCGAAGGGCAAAAAGATTGAGGAGACCACTGTTGTAATGCTAGACCGGCCAAGAAACGCAGAGATACTCCAGAAAGTCCGGAAACTAGGTGCGAGAATCAGGCTCATCGGCGACGGAGATGTTGCAGGTGCATTGATGACCAGCCTTCCAGGCCACGAAACAGCGGATATTCTGCTCGGAATTGGCGGCTCACCCGAAGCCGTAATCACTGCCTGCGCAATGAAGTGTCTGGGCGCAAACATGCAGTGTCAGCCATATTTCAGGAATGAGGACGACGAAGCACGCGCAAGGGAACGCGGCCTCACGAAGGATACTCTGCTGACGATTGACGACCTCGTGAAGAGCGATAACGTGTTCTTTGCGGCGGCTGGCGGTTCTGACGGAGATTTGTTGAGGGGAGTGCATTATCACGGTGCACACATCGAGACCAACTCGCTGTGCATGAGGAGCAGCTCCGGAACAATAAGATTCATTTCTGCAACACACTCGCAGAAGAAGCTCGAGGAAATGGGCGGAAATATCGCCTATGACCCGTCAGTCAGGGAGGAACTCGGACTCTGATGCACATAATCAGCGCACTCACTCAATGGCTCGTCGACACAATCGGCAGAATGGGCTACACAGGAATAATTTCGCTGATGTTTCTTGAGTCGTCGTTCTTCCCGTTTCCCAGTGAAGTAGTAATGCCTCCTGCAGGCTATCTTGCATGGAAGGGCGAAATGTCATTAGTCCTGGTTCTGCTGTCCGGACTTGCCGGGAGTATACTCGGTGCGCTTTTCAACTATTGGGTAGCTGTGAAATTCGGTCGTCCTTTTCTGCTGAGGTGGGGCAAGTATTTCTTTGTGTCTAAGGAAAGCGTGGACAAGGCAGATGAATTTTTCCTCAAGCACGGACACATCAGCACACTTGTCGGACGACTTCTGCCGGTTATAAGGCAATACATATCCCTTCCTGCCGGAATTGCGCGAATGCCCCTGAAAATCTTTACGCTCTATACGTCAATCGGTGCCGGAGCGTGGGTGATAGTTCTGACGTTTGCGGGCTATCTTCTGGGCGAACATCAGGACCTGCTCAAGGAATACCTGCACGTAATAACGATAGGCTGTGTCCTTCTGGCCTGCGCAATCGCCGGTGTGTATGTTCTCTATTTGCGGAGAAAGAAGCATTCATGAGCGGCATTCCTGGTATAACGCTTAAAGGTATAGAAGCTCTTCCTGTTGAGGTCGAAGTCGAAATCACGGGAGGGCTTTTTGCGATAAGCATAGTCGGACTGCCTGACGTGGCCGTGCGCGAGTCGAAGGAGAGAGTCAGGGCGGCACTGCGTTCACTTGGTCTGAACCTGAAGGGCAGAATCTCGGTGAATCTTGCACCTGCTGACATTCCGAAGGAGGGCGGCCTGCTCGATGTGCCCATAGCTCTGGGAATGCTTCAGGCAAACGGATACTTGAAGGATTACCCGCGGGCGTTGTACATGGGTGAACTTGCGCTAGACGGCAGGCTCCGGAGAGTCAGAGGTGCAGTTCCTGCGGCGTTTCTTGCGCGTGAAATGGGAGTGCCGCTCTACCTTCCGAGTGAGAACGCAGAAGAAGTTGCACTCGTCCCCGGAGTCGAAGCATATTGTGCAGACAATCTTGGTGAACTGGTTATGACCCTGCAGGGTGAAGAACCGCCCCAACCAGTACCCCCTGCATTTATCCCGGAAATGCCCGTTAATGCTGACCCTGATTTTGCGGACATCAAGGGGCAGAGGCAGGCACGGAGAGCAGCAGAGATTGCCGCCGCAGGCCATCATAATCTTCTGCTTGTAGGTTCGCCGGGAAGCGGAAAGACCATGATCGCGAAAGCTATTGCCGGGATTCTGCCGCCCCTTAATGACACAGAACTTGTCGAGACATTATTAGTTCGCAGCACTTTGGGCATGGACACAAAGCCCACAAGAATACGTCCGTTCAGGATAGTCCACTTCACAGCAAGTACAGTTTCGGTTTGCGGCGGAGGCAATAACCTTATGCCCGGTGAAGTATCGCTCGCGCACAGAGGAGTGCTCTTTCTGGATGAGTACACCGAGTTCAAGCGGGACTTGACCGAAAGCCTGAGAGCACCTGTTGAGGACGGGACTATCACGGTAAGCAGAGCAACAGGTACAGTGAGTTATCCGTCTAGGGTGCTGTTAGTCCTTGCCGCAAATCCATGTGCCTGCGGTTATCACGGGGATCCGGTGATTAACTGCAAGTGCAGCCCGACAGACATTGAACGTTACAGGCGCAAACTTTCCGGGCCTATTATTGACAGGATTGACCTGCAGGTTCAAGTACCCAGACTGACTCCGTCTGAACTTCTGGCACTTGGCGGCAAGGAAGAACCGCAGGAATCAAGTGCTGTGATTCGTGAGCGGGTGATTAATGCCCGAAAAATGCAGGAGGACAGGTGGCGCGAATACGGCCTGACCTGCAACGCTGAGATACCGGAAAAATTGGTGAAGAGGTGTTTGGTTCTGTCTGAGGCAGACCGGGATTATCTGGCTATGATGGCCGCAAAAATGAACTTGTCGGGACGCGGATTGAGCAGGGTGCTCAAAGTTTCTAGGACTATTGCGGACATAGCAGGTGATGAGGACATCCAGAAAAAGCACATCGCCGAAGCATTGACTTACCGCCAGCTTTACGGCAGAGGATAAAAAAACAGCCCCCGTTTTTGCTTGAGGGCTGTTTACTCCGTTAATCGTCTTCGTCTTCGTAATAATGTTCTTCCTGTCTGCGGCGTTCACGTCTTAGAGCGTTTATGTGTTCGGCCAGGAATGCCCAGAATACCCCGATCACAAATCCCGCCGCTGTCCCTAGAAGAACCATTCTCCTGCGCTTAGGACCATATTTTTCGTCGGGAGGAGTCGCAGGGTCAACTATCTGGATTGTCGATAAGTCGTTAGCCTCCGTGAACTTCGCATTCTCGTACTGCCTAAGCATCATCTCGTACTTGGTCGTCGCAAAACGCACTGACCTCATATAACGCTGATACTCTATTCCCAGTTCCGGTACCTGCCCGATTGACGCAAACAAATCACCCGAAGGTATACGGCCAAGCCTGTCTGCTTTCTGCTGTTCCTCCTCGAGTTTGCGCAGCTCACGGTTCATTGCTTCAAGCTCAGAATACAGCACCCTAAGTTTTGGGTTGTCCTGCCGCGCATAACTCTTCATCGCAGAAATTTCGACGTTCTTGCTGGCTATCCTGCTCCTGAGGTTGCTTATTGAGGTAAGCAGTGCTCCGGTCTGTGACTCTAGGGCGACTACTCCTTTGGACTGCTGGTAGGCTATCATTTCGTTTTCTGCTTCGGTCAATTCCTGCTGTGCCTGCGCAAGCTGATCCTCGAAAAATTTACGCTTCTGCTGGGCATCGATTAGTGCAAGTTCCTGCATCTTGTTCTGCATTGCCACAACAAAAGCATTAGCCATTTCCGCCGCACGGTCCGGTGATGTGCTGATGTATGCTATGCCGATTATTCCGCTTCCGTCCTCGTTGGTCTCAAGCCCCGCTAGAACAGTTGTACGTGCCTTCATCCTAATATCCGTGCTTAACTCTTCCATCAGGTTAAACTTCTCGATTATTGCATCGACCACCGAGTCAGATTTCAGTATGCCTAGCATCATTCTTCCGCTGGTTATTCCTGTGGGAATACCTATAAAGTCCGCAAGGCCTCCCAGCTGGGAAAGGAAGCCTCCTCCTGTGCTTCCGCCTCTCTGCGGAGGGATTATGCGGCATTCAGCCCTGTAGGTCAGCGGTGCAAGCAATGCCCTGATAAGCGACACCGAGAAGAACAGCAGAGTCAGAAAAACTATCAGCCACTTCCTGCGCCATATTGTGTTGAAAATATCAAGCAGGGATAATTCCTGTTCCTGCTCGTCCTCATAATTCATGTTGACATCATTCCTTCCGTAATTTTGCGTGTGATTATAACATTATGCCTCGTACAGGACACGAATACATGCATCACTAAGTGCCTTCAGGCTCGAAACCTGACGTTCAAGCGGAAGCCCGGAAGCCTCATAAGCGAGCGGCAGTTCCGTACAGCCCATAGTTACGGGCACATCACGTTCGCCCCAAAGCTCAAGCACAACTTCCTTCATGGTCTCTCCGGCTGCCTTCATGTCTCCAGCCTTTACCTGCCTGACGCATTTCTGGACCCTCTCCTGCTGTTCAGGCGAAGGCTTCAGGAAATGATAGTGCATCTTCTCCGCACAGGCAGGGTAGATTAAACTTTTCTGCGTCCCGTCAGTCGCGAGAAGCCACGAACAATTGCCCTTGCTGAGTTCTTTTGCGGCCTCAACTGTAGCTTCGACGATGTGGATTAACGGCACGGGCAGTTCGTCCCTGAATCTGTCGATGAAGTAGTGAGCTGTGTTGCAGGGTACAGCCAGAACATCAGCTCCCCATTCCGCGAGCTGCAGCAGGTTCTTCCTGATGACCGGCAGAGGGTCCGGGCCAAGTCCCATAAGTCCGTCGCTTCTGTCTGGTGTTTCAGGGTCAGAGAGCATGATAATTTTGGGGTGCTGTGAGTCGTTTTCTGCAGGACAGTCCCGCGCGAGAATGCGGAGAAACTCAGCACACGCCGCAGGTCCCATTCCTCCGAGTACTCCGAGTGTCTGCATAGCAATACCTCCTTCTTAGAATGCTTGATTTAATTCATGAATGGACTAAAATTCTGTTATCCATACTACCACAAATTAGGAAGGGAGAAATATTAATGTATTCATTTTTAGGCGGCCTGGTGCTTCTGATACTGGGCTATCTTATTTATGGTGCAATCGTCAACGCGATTTTCGGGCCTGACGACAGAGAGACTCCTTGCGTAAAACACCCTGACGGTGTTGACTTCGTGCCTATTTCTGCCGGGAGGGCATTTCTGATTCAGCTGCTCAACATTGCGGGCTTAGGGCCTATATTCGGAGCACTGACCGGAGCAATCTGGGGGCCGCAGGTTTACCTCTGGATAGTCTTCGGAACGATTTTTGCGGGAGCAGTCCACGATTACCTTGTTGGAATGCTCTCGATCAGGAATGACGGCGCGAGCGTCTCGGAGATTACGGGAAAATATCTCGGCGGGTTCATGCTTCAGGTAATGAGGCTGTTTTCGGTGGTACTGCTCGTGATGGTCGGCGTGGTCTTCATGGTTGGACCGGCAGGGCTTCTCGCGTTGATGCTTACTCAGGGAACTAGCGGTGCTGTAGGTGCGGCTGGCGGTGCTCCTGCTCTGTTCATGGGCTACGGTGCGGCGGACTGGACGAAGATTCTCACCGTCGTAATCCTTGTGTACTACTTCCTGGCTACACTTCTTCCCATCGATAAGGTCATCGGCAAAATCTACCCTGTGTTCGGTCTGTGCTTAATCTTCATGGCAATCGGTATCGGCGGAATGACCGTGTACAATCACATTCAGGGAACAAAGCCCATGATTGAACTTTGGGAAGGCCTGTACAACATGCACCCGAAGGCTGACACAATGCCTATATGGCCGTTAATGTTCATCACGGTTGCGTGCGGAGCAATTTCCGGCTTCCACGCTACGCAGTCCCCGATGATGGCGAGATGCTTAACGTCAGAACGTCAGGGTCGCTTTGTGTTTTACGGCGCAATGGTGGCAGAGGGAATTATCGCGCTTATCTGGGCTTCTGCTGGTATAGCGTTCTACAATGCGACTGACGGCGGCTTCTCAACGGCCGGGCTTCTTGCTGTCGGCGGCGGGAACTCAACGAGCGTCTACCAGATTTCGGTCGGACTTCTCGGGCCTATAGGAAGTATTCTCGCACTGCTGGGAGTCGTTGCGTGCCCGATTACGTCAGGTGATACTGCGTTCAGGAGTGCTCGTCTGACTCTCGCTGACTGGTTCAAGATTGACCAGAAGGGATTTGCTCCCAGACTGGCACTTGCCCTTCCGTTACTGGCGGCAGGCTACGCAATCTCCTTCCTGGACTACGGAATCGTATGGCGTTATTTCTCGTGGTCAAACCAGACCCTCGCTATGATCGCTCTGTGGGCAGGTGCAGTGTATCTTGCGCGTAACGTCGGTTCAGGCAAGGGATTCATTGCGGCAATACCTGCAGCGTTCATGTCTGCGGTGAGCATAACCTACTTCTGCATTGCGCCGGAGTGCTACCTTATGCTTGAGCGCAACATGGCCTACGGCATCGGCATAATCGCGGCAATGCTGTTCTTCGCGATTTACTGGATCAGGGTGTTTGTGCCCGCGTCAAAGGCCGACAAGCTGAAGAAGGCATAACGTCATGAAGAAGGTTGTGTATGTTGAAGGAATGGGCTGCCAGAACTGCGTGAAGCACGTTAAGGAAGCACTTGAAGGACTTGATGGAGTGAAAGGTGCTGAAGTGAGTCTTGATGCAGGTACGGCGGTAATAACGCTCGGTAAGGAAGTTGCTGACGAAGCGATAAAGTCAGCGATTGACGAGGCAGGTTACGACGTGGCCAAGATAGAGGCAGCGTAAGAACTGAAAGAATTTGCGGGGCAGGCTGAGGAATTGCGGCCTGTCCTGTTTTTTGGACTGCGTTCACCATCCTCATATATTTATCACACACACAGCCACAAAAAAGCCCCCTCAAAGTTCGAGGGGGTTTTTACTATAGGATGTTGTGCTTTGTCCTAACGCTTTTTCGCTATCATTGCCGCAAGGGCCGCCAGTGCCAACGCTCCAAATCCTGCGTCGCATCCGCCGCCGCTTGCATTCCAGTCCTCGCCGACTTCTCCGCCAGGCTCGTTGTTATTGCCGGGCTGGTCTGTGCCGGGCTCATCAGTACCAGGCTCTTCCGTCCCAACCTCAGAGGTCGTGATTACCGGTGCATACTCTACTCCTGCTTCCATGTACGCCGCAACGTTAATCTCCTGATTATCCTCTTCGGTGTACTCGATCTGTTCACCGTCCTTGTTCAGGAATATTGCGTCGCTGTCGCCCTCGTCGTCGTCTGCCGCGTAGAAGCCCGATGCTCTCGGCCCTCTGCGGTTCATGCGCATGTGAATCCTGCTCCGTCTCGGAAGGTTCAGCTTAACACTGAACACATAGACCTTCGACTCGGTAACGATCATAAGCGGGAGAACTACTGCTGCCTGCTCTCCTTCGGGAACATCGCCCTCCTGAAGGTCGGTCGTGCTTCTCTCTACGGTCTGGCCGTCAAACGCCGCAACGTCTACTCCAGCAAGAGAATTACCGAACACAGCCTGCAGGAAGTTCATTATCGTGTTGACCACTGCATCGTTCGCGAGGTCAAC
>JAFSSM010000009.1 GCA_017451025.1 Synergistaceae bacterium
TAACCCGATGCTTGGTTTCCGTGGCTGCCGTCTCGGAATGATTTACCCCGAGATCTACGAGATGCAGATGAACGCAATCGTTGAGGCAGTCGTTGAGCTGACGAAGCAGGGCGTAACCGTCAAGCCGGAAGTCATGATCCCCATCGTTGGCACGAAGGCGGAGATGAAGTTCTTCCGTGAGATGGCAGACAGGATCGCGGCAGAGGTCAAGAAGGCTACGGGCGTTGAGTTCTCTTACCTCGTCGGGACGATGATTGAGCTTCCGAGAGCAGCACTTGTTGCTGACCAGCTCGCGGAATACGCACAGTTCTTCTCCTGCGGGACGAACGACCTCACGCAGACGACGCTGGGGTATTCGCGCGACGACGCAGAGAACAAATTCCTGTTCCAGTATGTGGATAAGGGAGTGTTCAAGGAGAATCCGTTTGCGGAGCTTGACCGTGAAGGACCTGGCCAGCTGGTGAAGATGGCAGTGGAGAAAGGCCGGAGCGTGAACCCGAACATGTCCATCGGCATCTGCGGAGAGCACGGCGGAAATCCGTCGAGCATCGCGTTCTGCCACCAGGTAGGACTCACCTATGTGAGCTGCTCACCGTTCCGTGTACCTGTCGCAAGAATCGCGGCGGCACATGCGGCACTTGGTGTGTTGAAGTAGCAGTAACGGATAAGAAGGCAAAAAATTATCCCCCTTGGTCATCATGGCCGGGGGGATTTTTGTTACTGGCGGCTACTTCTCATGAATCTTTGTGGGACTATGGGGACATCCGTTGCCATTGTAGGTAGAACCGCACCATATGCACTTGTTGTTTCCGTGCCCGTGTCTGTGCTTTTTGTCGGGACTGTGAGGGCAACCTGAACCGTAATACTTTGAACCACAATATTCACAGTGTTCACTGTCATCATTGTGAACATGCTTTTTGTCCGGACTATGAGGACAGCCTGAACCGTAGTATGTTGAACCACAATATTTGCACTGACTCATAATTTCACCCACTTTCTTAACTTTTATAATTCTGAGGATTTCTGAGATTGCGACGAGACATAATAAATCCCAGTAGCACGTATTGCGGCTATACATGCAGCACTCAGTGGACGGTCCGGCCTCACATTTGCTCCCACCCACCCGCCCCCGCAAATGTTCGGCCGGAAAAAATTATCCCCTCTGGTCTTGGCCGGAGGGGCTTTTTCGTGTGAACATTAACCATAAAAAATAGCAGGCCTCCATTTTCTGACCTGCTGGTGTCTTCCATGTTAATCCTGTCTGCGTCGCCTCGTCGGGCCTGGCTTCTCTTCCTGCGTCCTCCACAAAAATTGATGCTTCGATACAGCTGAACCGCTTAATGGCATCTCCACCCAGCCCCACGGCGTTACCAGAATATACCTCAACATTATTCCCTGTTCAGCAAGAGCATCAACGTGCGGCACAAACTTTACCACCTCGTCGAAGATAAATGTATCGCTGATTATCCACACACGACGGCACTTGTCCCTGTTGAACACAGCCGCATAATCTATCGCTGCACGTATTCCGCTGTCATAGTCCGGCGGCGTTATGCTGATTACCAAAGTGTCAGGCTTCCCGTCAGGCATTCTCGGATTAGGAAATACGTCCGCAAATTCCTCGATGCTCTTCAGACGCTCAAACAGACTCTCTATCCCCAAACTATCCTCTGCAAATGAATCTCCGAAAAACGACGCGAATATATCTCCATCATCCTGCAAAGGTTCTTCAGGCTTGGCTGTCATGTCATGCATCCATTCCTGTACTTTCACGATCGCTTCGAGAATATATTGCGGATACTCTGTATCGCTGATCGCAGATAGCAGCTCGTCCACTGTCGTCAATTTTTCGCTGGGTCTCTTCCTGCCCTTGTGCCCTGTCCCGGCTTCCATTGTCCTAACGCCTCCTTTTTTCTGTAAAAGCAATCAAGTATAGCATAACGTTACACCCAGAATTATTATTGTCCCGATTATAGTGGAAGTTATCGTGTGAATCTCACTGCGCATTACGATTGTTGCGTCAAATCCTTCACACAGAGCTTTAACGTCAATTACCAAAGGCCAGAAGCGTTTTACACGCAGGCAATATTCCTCATATTCTATGCCGAATTTTTCCCTCAAGAATGCTTCCTCGTGCGGAATAATCACTGCCACGTAAAGCAGGATAAAGCTCACCGTGAATAGCATTACCCCTCTAAATCCGGCAGCTACGCTCCAGCCCAAGCCTATCACGAAATTTCCGAAATAGAGCGGGTTGCGCATTAGAGCATAAGGCCCGTTTTCCGCCAGCCTCTTAGCTTTGACGTTCTCGCCCCTGTACAGGCCGATACATCCGGCCGCCCAGCACCGCCATACTTGGCCGAGAAACACCAGAATGATACACGCATACCTCTGCTCCGTGCCCGAAGCTCTCACCATGAACAGCACAGCCACGAACAAAAGCGTCCATATTCCCCCGCGCATCCTGAAGATGAACTCACGCATCCTCAACCGACGCTCCCTTGTGCAGGTTCTCGCTCACTCCCCAGCCCAGCATCCTAATCACGACAACTACTCCCATAAAAATTGAAATATAGTCCGTGAAGAAACGGCAGATTAACGACATTATACCCGCCATGTTTTCGGGCATAAGAACGCTGTAGAGAAGTGCTCCGCCACCTTCGGCAACACCGCTAGCTCCCGGTGTCGGCACAAAGTACAGGATGAACATGAACACTGCCTGTACCGCAATTGTCTGTGCATACCTGAAAGGCAGACCTACAGCACTCATCAGGACAGGCAGAACCGTAAACAGTGTAAGCAGGTGCAGAACTGACAGCACAGCACCGACGCACAGCCATGTTTTCCCGGAATGGAAAGCTATCCTGAAATTCATTATGTAGTTGTCGATCTCACGGTCAAGCCACTGAAATATCTTGATGACCATTCTGTTTGAGCGCAGGAAGTTGAAACGCCGAAGCCACATCACCAGTGCCCGGGCAAGTTTGCGGATAAATTCGGGCTTCAGAATCGTGAAGGCAACGAACGCCCAAGTCGCCAGTATCACCACGAAAACGTAAGACACTAACCCCTTCAGGAACGGACTGCCCTCAAGAATTGCGGGGTCAAGCAGCAAAGCTATAGGTACGGCCAGAGTCAGAATTAGTATAGTCATCATAGTACGTATCAGCGTAATAGCTATGCCTTTGCCGACAGGGATTCCCTTCTTGTAGAGAGCGTAGACCTGGAACGGACCGCCGCCAGACTGCATAGGCGTAACGGCACTGCCGAAATAATTCAGCCACGTCAAGGCTATTCCCAGAGATAGTGAGACGCTTTCGTGAGCGGCCCGGGCAAGTGCGCAGAAACGTCCGGCATCGCACAGCCATGCGGCGAACACAACGAATAGTGCCAATAGTAATTTGGGCTTGCTGGCGGCCAGAAGCGAATGTATTGTGTTTTTATCGACGCTGCGGAAAATTATTAGTGCACCCATTCCGAAAGCTAGAAGTATAAATATTACGAGGCCTTTTCTGAGAGACAAGTTGAAATTCCTCCGTCTAAATAGTTATGAATGTGTGTATTATACGTGAAATTGCGTCATTGTGCCCCGTAATGTAGAGACTACCTTCAAAATATCAGCATTGCATCCCCGAACGAGAAGAACCGCCAGCCATCCCTTGCCGCCTTCCTGTAAATCTCCAGAACTTCCTTCAGAACTTCCTCCTCATGCCCGAACTTTCCGGCCCTGTTCGCCGCAAAGCTAGCAACAAGCATTAATAATGAGCTCTCTGGCAGGTGAAAATTAGTGATAAGGCCGTCAACAGTCCTGAACCTATAGCCAGGATAAATGAATATGTCCGTCTCACGCGTACCTGATTCTCCAGGCGAAAAGCTCTCAAGAGTCCGGGCCGCTGTTGTCCCCGACGCAATAACTCTTCCTCCGCATTCCCGGCACTCCAGAATCATTTTCGCTGTCTCTTCCGGAAGCTCGCAGTGCTCAGTGTGAATCTTGTGCTCCCGAATGTCCAGAGTCTTCACCGGCCTGAACGTACCGAGCCCGACGTGAAGCGTTACGTACCCGATCTTCACGCCCATTGCCTGAATTTTCGCGAGAAGTTCCGGCGTGAAGTGCAGACTCGCAGTCGGTGCCGCCGCAGATCCGTCCGAACGCGCAAATACTGTCTGGTAGGAATCGCGCATCTCGTCTCCGGCGTGAATGTACGGAGGCAATGGCACTTGGCCGGATTTTTCCAGAAAGTTCATCAACGCTTCGCGGTCCGGCAGCTCAAACCTGACATCGCGTATTCCTTCGGGCTTGTCGCCAATAATTTCCGCAACCACTCCCTGAACGTTCACGCGGACTCCTGCCCTGAGTTTGCGGGCAGGTTTCACTAGTGCCTCCCACGTCAGGAAATCGGGCGAAAGATTCTTCAGGAGCAGAAGCTCGAATTTTCCGCCGGTATCTCTGCGTCCTGTCAGTCTCGCTGGAATTACACGGGTGTCGTTGAGAATCAGCAGGTCTCCGGGCCGCAGAAATTCCACTATGTCCCGAAAATGCCTGTCCCAAACAACACTCCCTCCCTTGACATCCCACACCAGAAGCCTCGATGAATCTCTTGGGTCTGCCGGTGTCTGGGCGATGTTTTCGGGAGGAAGTTCGTAACTGTATGAGCTTAGTGCGTAAATATCCATTACTTGAACTTGCGTATAGCCGTGCCGGGGTAATAGTGCATCAGGATTTTTTCGGCGGTATATCCCTGCTCGGCCATCGCCATAGCTCCCCACTGGCACATACCGACTCCGTGCCCCCAGCCCCTGCCGTAAAACACAAAGTCATTCCCGGACTTCTCGATCGCGTAACCGTACTTCGTCCTCTGCTTCTTCTGTGGTGAAGGCTGTGATGCTTGAGTGCTTCCCTTCTTCGTGCGGGTCAGTCCTGCCTGGTAGTACTGCTTCTTCTTGTCGGGATTGGTCAGCATGTCGATTAATTCCGTCGTCGTGAAAATTCCTTCGGCTGTCATTTTGGCGATGCCCTGCTCTTCCTCGAACGAAAGCTCGTTAGCTCCGAAAGTCTTTCCGTTCCCGATCTTCATGCTCACGAGTCCGCTGGGTGTCGCTGTGTTGTTGACGCTGTAGCTTCCTCCTGACGGCGTGAACATCGTGCTCTTCAGGGTGCGGGGGTCAACGTTTGTGCGGAACTGACTGGCCCGGATTGTCTTTGTGCCTCGCGAACCCGTGAAGGTCATGGTTACCGCTCGGCCTCCCTCGTCAACTTCCGAGACCTGGATCTGGCTTATCGGGCCTATGTCTGTTCCGGTAATCTTGGTGATTGCGCTCTGGATTTTTGCCGCAGAAATTTTCGCAGACCACGACGATACCGGAGACTTGTAGCTCACAACTTCGGGCACTCCCTGAAGATACGGGACGCTCTGCCCCCAAACATCAGATATATCCGCCGTGTGGCCGCCGCTGTCCGAATGGAAGTAAGTCTGCGCAATTTCTTTCCCGTAGGTGAGAATTTCGCCGGAAGTGCTCGCCACCGCCTGGTTAGTCTTGTCCGTCTCGACTCCTGCTCCCTTGTAGACCTGGTCCGCATCAGTGTCAACGACATCGTAGCCCTTGCTCGCCCTGTTCATGCTCTGGCGCAAAACATAAGTACGTGCAGTGATTGCCTGCGCTCTGAGAGCCTGCATGTGCCAGGTCGCTCCGACTTCCGCAGGAAGGACTCCGCACAAATATTGTTCAACGTCCACTACGTTCAAGAGTCCCGACTTCTGGGTTAGCATGAATGCCCCTCTGTAGGTCTTGCCGTTGAACTTCAGGAGGCCGTCTCCTCTGATTCGTGCGGGAAGCGGGAAAGAAAAGCTGCCCGCATTGACATTTCCGCCCGAGATTGTGAGGTTGGCAGAGTCCCCAAGATTTATGAGTCTGCCCTGAGCATCAGTCATTGTGAGATAGCCGGAAGTTACGCCTATGTTGAAACTGGAGCCTCCTGACAGTCTGACGTAGACATCACGGGCTTCAAGTTCGCACACTGGCAGCGCAAAGAACAGTACCAGTGCGAAAATAGCTCTATGCTTGCAAAAAATATCAATCTCCCCCTCCAAGATAATCATATGCGTTTTGTGTTGCCTTCCTGCCTCTGGGAGTCCTCTCGATGAGTCCCT
This sequence comes from Synergistaceae bacterium, assembly GCA_017451025.1. Lineage (GTDB taxonomy): Bacteria > Synergistota > Synergistia > Synergistales > Aminobacteriaceae > JAFUXM01. Next base: position 6,150 of record JAFSSM010000009.1, read on the forward strand.
TCTGGATCAGGTAAGGCTCGTAAATATCCTCGATGGTCTGTGCGTCCTCGTTGAGTGCCGCCGCAAGAGTCCCGAGTCCAACCGGCCCGCCGCCGAACAGATCGATTATTGCCCGCAGAATCTTTCTATCGCCCTCGTCAAGACCACGTTCATCCACGTCCAGCATGTTCATAGCCCGCACAGCAATTCCCGCACCTATTTCCGTACCTGCACCAGACTGCACAGCCGAAACATCGCGCACACGACGCATAAGCCTCAACGCTACTCTCGGTGTTCCGCGTGAACGCTTGGCTATTTCCATGCAGGCATCTTGTGTAATGCTTGTTCCCAGAACTCCGGCGGCACGCATAATTATTCGGGACAGTTCCTCGTCGGTGTACAGGGATAACTGCTCGACGATGCCGAACCTCGCGCGTAACGGTGAGGTCAGAAGTCCGAGCCTTGTTGTTGCTCCGCATAATGTGAACTTGGGAAGGTTTAGGGCAATTGTTCGTGCGAGAGGACCTTTGCCGACGATGATGTGAAGCGTAAAGTCCTCCATTGCAGGGTAAAGAATCTCCTCGACTTGCGCGGGCATTCTGTGAATCTCGTCGATGAAGAGCACGTCGTTGCGCTCAATGTTCGAGACGATTGCGGCCAAGTCTCCGGCACGTTCAAGGGCAGGGCCTGTTGTTGTCCGGAGCTGTCCTCCCATTTCCTGAGCGATTATTCCGGCTAAAGTGGTCTTGCCCAATCCAGGAGGACCGTAAAATAATATGTGGTCCAACGGTTCATTGCGGCCTTTTGCGGCGGCAATGTATATTCTCAATTTGTCGCGCAGTTTCTCTTGGCCGGTGAACTCGTCAAGATATTTGGGCCTGACGGTTATATCTTCAGGTGATCGCGGCGGGTCAAATATTCTGTCGGTCATTTGTGAAGCTCCCTAAGTGCCAGTCTCAGCATATCCTCTTCGGACAAATTCACAAAATCCTCACCGTGAGCTGCCCTCAAAAGATTAATCACTCCTCCTGCGTCAGCCCTAGAGAATCCCAGCGACAGAAGAGCGTCAATTACCGCCCCCGCATTGTCAGTTTTCGAGGTGTGCTGTTCGTCCTGAACAGAAGTCCTCAGCGCGTCAATGTTCTTCAGCTCGAAGCACAGCCTCTCCGCAGTCTTCTTCCCGATGCCAGGCACCCGCGCAAACGCAGACACGTCCGCAGACCTCACGGCCTCAACAACAGCATCAAGAGACAGTTCAGACAGAATTGCTATTGCCGTCCTGCCTCCGACTCCCTTTACGCTGGTCAAGCGAGTGAAGAATGAGCGTTCATTCTCCGAAGCGAAGCCGTAAATCACCGCTCCGGCCTCCGAGAATTGCAGGCAGGTTATGATTTTCGCGTCCCTGCCTCTCTCGCATTCATCAAGCACTCCGCGCGAACAGATAACCTCAAAGCCAATTCCGTTGACCTCAAGAATAACTACACTGTCCTGAACGTCGAGCACTTTCCCGGAGAGCGAACGTATCATGCCCTGAACCCCAACGCCAGCCCGGTAACTGCGGCGGCCAGTGCATCAGCCGTATCATCAGGCTGAGGAATCTCATCGAGCGCAAGGAACCTCTGCACCATACGCTGAACCTGCAGTTTGTCCGCGTCCCCGGTCCCGCACAACGCCATCTTTATCTGGTTGGGCTTCGGCTCAATCACAGGCAGATTGTTCTGCGCAGTAAGCAGCATAATCACTCCGCGTGCCTGCCAGACGTATTCTGCCGTCGTGGTGTTGCGCCCGAAGAATAGTTTTTCGACAGAAACAATGTCAGGCTTGCACGCATTTATCTGTTCCTGAAGGTCCGCGTAAATTTTGAGGAGTCGTTCGGTGAAGGACATATCCGGTGTCGTCTCGATACAGCCGTAATTCAACGCCCTGAGCCTGAACCCGGACTGCGCAACAGCACCGTAACCCAGCCGTGCAAGCCCGGGATCAATCCCAAGACAGACGAGATCACTCAAGCTGAGATGCTACTTCGTCGGGAATGTCGAAGTTGGAGTACACGTTCTGCACGTCGTCGTGTTCCTCCAGAGCGTCAACGAGTTTCATAACTTTTCTTGCGCCCTCAACGTCAGCAACTTCAACCGGAGTCTTCGCGATCATTGAGACCTCTGCACTTTCGACTACATACTTTGCGGCCTCGAGTGCCTTCTGGAGTCCGTCGAGGTCTGACGGTTCGCAGTACAGCGTGAAGCCTCCGTCTGACTCCTCCATGTCCGACATTCCGGCATCAAGCCCGACACTCATTAATGCGTCCTCATCGAGACCTTCACCCTTGACCTCGATTACACCTTTGCGGTCGAACATCCAGGCTACAGAGCCTTCACTGCCCATCTGTCCGCCGTTACGGGCAAGCAGTGCGCGAATTTCGGGGGTAGTACGGTTTCTGTTGTCGGTCATGACGTTTACGAGGATTGCTATTCCCGACGGACCGATAACCTCATAGGTAAGTTCATCGTAGCTGATGTCGCCAAGCTCACCAGTTCCGCGCTTGATTGCACGCGTAATATTGTCGTTGGGAACGCTGACGGCCTTTGCACGCTCAATTGCTGTCTTGAGGCGCATGTTCATTGCGGGGTCTCCGCCTCCGTCTTTGGCGGCGATGATTATTGCACGCACTAGTTTCTGGAAAAGATTTCCGCGTTTTGCGTCCTGTGCTGCTTTGCGATGCTTAATATTTGCCCATTTTGAATGTCCTGACAAAATAAATCACTCCTAAATTTTGAAGATTGGAATCGGCTTGCGTTTGTGCTCACTGCGTCTTCGCATAACGTCGATGCGTTCTTTTGCCTTCGGGTCATCGATTTTCCCTGTAGCAAGATACTCATCGAGAACGTCATACGTGAAGCCCATATCGCCCTCGTCGGTCTGGCCCTCATAGAGTCCTGCGCTCGGAGCCTTAGTGATTATGCGCTCGGGCACGTTAAGTTCTCTGGCCATTGCCCGGATTTCGCGCTTCAGGAATCCCGCAAGAGGCATAAGGTCCACTCCCGAGTCTCCGTACTTGGTGAAATATCCGGTCTCGTACTCTGACCTGTTGCTCGTTCCGCACACAAGAAGCCCTCTGCTCTGCGCAAAGGCATAGAGCGTAACCATACGAAGGCGGGCCTTGATGTTGGACCGTGTAAGAGAATCCAGACTGCCGCCGACTCCCGCACACAATGCATCAAAAACGCCAGACAGGTCCACGCGCTCGAACTTCACGTCCAGAGATTCAGCAAGAAGTCTTGCGTCCTGTTCGTCCTCACTGATGCTGCGGCAGGGCATAATTACCCCGAGCACCCCGTCATGCCCCAGAGCTTCGCGGCCAAGCGCGGCGAGCACCGAAGAATCTATCCCTCCGGACAGCCCAAGAACTATGCCCTTAGCTCCGGCAGAGCGTACCTGCTCACACAGCCACTGCTCGCACTGATTGATAGTACTGCGCAAGTTGTAAGTTCCTTTCACGTTGAGATTGTGTAATTATACACTTTCGATGCTATTTCACTATGCCTTCGGCTTTCTTGCGGACATACTTCGCAGGATAGTACAGCGGATTAACTGCCAGTGCCTTATCGCACCACGTCAGTGCCTGTCCTCCTCTGCCCATGTTGAAGTTCGCCAGTGCAACGTAATACGCCGCCAGATAATCGCCGTCGTATTCCTCGAACATTCTGGCGTAAACGTCTGCTTTTTCCCTGTTGCTCCGGAGCTTCAGTGCCTCGTTGTGCTTGCGGATAAGCTCTTCTGCCTCACGCGATGACAGGTCATAAGTCTTGATGACATCTTCGGGTTTCACCGAGCGGTTCTCGAACTCGCGCGCCTGTTTTCTCAGCGATGACTGCGGGTCCGGTTCATAATCATAGTCGTCTTCATCGTCATCATCATAGTCATCTTTTCTGGAACTTGAGACGCTGAATCTCTCAGAGGCTACATCAGCATAGCTAACCATAATCAGCCCGGAAGGACGTACGTATTCAACCTCTGCACCCTGCTCGAAAAGCGTCCTGATTGTACCTTCGGAGTCTTCTGTACGTGAGGCTTTTCCGCTGACACATTCCGTGTGGTAGTAATTGCACAGGGCCATGTAGTTTTTGGGAACAGTGAAGCGTGTACCTTCTGGGATAAGCTCCTGTTTGTCGGGAAGAACGAGCATTCCGTCCCTGCGCTCGAAGACCAGCGTTAATTTTTTGCCGTTGGTGAGTCTCAGAACAACAGAAGGCCTGAACTTGTCATCAAGCCTCCAATCCATGAGAGTGTTGTAGCTTGAGGATGAAGCAGGCTTTCTCTTTTTGGGCGCGGCTGACACTTGCGAGACAAGCAGCAGCACCAAAATCACGCACAGCCACTTTGCGGCCAATATCTTCTTCATGAAAAATCGCTCCTTATGGGATTTTGCGGCAATTATACCTTACTCGAGAAGGCCGGTTAAGATTCTCACACCTTCCATCGCGTCCTTAGCGTAATAGTCTGCTCCGGCGTATTCTGCCAGTTCAGGCGTAAGTACAGCACCGCCTACGATTATTTTCACTTCGGGACATGCCGCCTTCAGCTTGCCGATTGTGTCCTTCATGCTGGCTACTGTCGTGGTCATCAGAGCACTTAACCCCACAACAGGGACTCTCTTCTGTTCAACTGCCTCGACGATTTTTTCCGGCGGGACATCTTTCCCCAAATCTATAACGTCAAAATTGTAGTTCTCGAAAATTGTGCGCACAATGTTCTTGCCGATGTCGTGAACATCACCGTAAACCGTTGCGAGCACTACCGGGCCTTTTGCCTTGCCCTGAGCGTCAGACTTGTCCATCGCTGTGGAGAGAACTTCAAACGCTGACTTGGCCGCCTCCGCAGATTTGATGAGCTGCGGCAGAAAAACTTTACCGGCCTCGTAATCTTTTCCCACAGCATCAAGCGCAGGAACAATGTTGTGCTCAATGACTTCAAGGGGCTTGCTGGTTTTCAGGAGTTCGCGCGTCATGTTTGCGGCTTCTTCCTTAAGTCCTCGCGCAATAGCTCCGTTCAGGTCATTCACCGCTGCCTCAGGCGAAGAAGCCTTCCGCTGAACTGCTGGGCTTGCCGGAGAATTAGCGGGGTGCTTCTCGCAGTAAGCTATGTATTCCTGAATATCTGCCTCATCACCAGTAAGGAGATTCCACGCATGAAGAGTCTCCTGCAGGTCAGCGTCGCCTGGATTAATGATTGCGCCGTCGAGTCCGCTCATCATTGCGGCGGTCATCATCGTGCGATTCACGAGCGGCCTTCGCGGGAGTCCGAAGGATACGTTGCTCAAGCCCAGAATTGTGCGCACACCAAGCTCCTGCTTCACCAGACGAATAGCCTTCAGTGTCTCGGGTACTAATTTCTGCTGTGCACTTGCCGTGAGGGTCAAGCAATCAATCAGGATATTTCGGCGCGGAATGCCCAGATTCTCTGCGGCCTCAACGATTCTGCGTGCGATTGCGAGTCTCTCTTCGGCTGTCTCCGGAATACCTCTCTCGTCTAGCGTAAGCCCAAGCACACACGCTCCGTACTTCTTCGCGATAGGGAGGACATGTTCGAGGCTTTCGGGCTTGCCGTTCACGGAATTGATGAGGGGTTTTCCGTTGTAGACTCTTGCGGCGGATTCGAGGGCCTTGCTGTCGGAACTGTCTATCTGTATTGGCAGATTCACGATACCCTGAATTTCGATGAGGGAGTACGTGAGAACTTCAGGCTCGTCGATGTCGGGAAGACCCGTGTTGAGGTCGAGAATGTCCGCTCCCTGTTCCTGTTGCTTTATCGCTTCACGCAAAAGGTAATCCGTGTCCCCCTCACGCAAAGCCTTCTGCAATAACTTCTTGCCTGTAGGGTTTAGCCTCTCGCCAATCACCACGAATTTGCGCCCAAAGGTTACTGATTTTGACGGAGAACATACAACCGTTTCGTCTGGCACCGAGCGTTTGACTGCGGGCTGATTCTGCAGAGAGTGCCTTACCGCAAAAATATGTGCAGGAGTAGTTCCGCAGCATCCTCCGAGAATCTGCACGCCCATTCCCGCGAACTCACGCGCAATTGCCGCAAATTCTTCGGGCATAACGTCATAGTGGGAGACTCCGTCGCGCATAACCGGCAGTCCTGCGTTCGGCTGAACCATCACGGGAATGTGGGACAGCTCGCAGATTCTCCGAACAATCGGCACCAACTGCGCAGGACCGAGCGAGCAGTTCACACCCAGAGCAGAAATTCCGAGTCCTTCGAGTGTGGTGGTCATTGCCTCAATGCTTGTGCCGAAAAACGTCTTGCCGCTGGCCTCGAAGCTCATTGTGGCGAAGATTGGCAGACTGGAATTTTCGCGGGCAGCAAGAATTGCTGTCTTCAGCTCGTAGAGGTCAGTGAATGTCTCGAGCAGAATAACGTCGGCGAGTTCACGTCCAGCTATGACCATTTCGGCGACGACATCGTAGACTTCGCTGAACGAAGCATCACCGAGCGGGGACATTACGCGTCCGGTCGGGCCAATGTCGAGAACAGTGAATGCACCTTCTGCGGCTTCACGGGCGAGTCTCAGTCCGGAAATTATTGCTTCGTTGACGCTTAGGCCGGACTTGCTGAGCTTGAACCTGTTTGCGCCGAAAGTGTTTGCGGTGATGAAGTCTGCTCCGGCTTGACGGTATTCTGTGTGAATTGAGCGGATTAATTCAGGATTAGTGAGGTTGAGGGATTCGGGTACTTCGCGGAGCTTGAGGCCTCTTGATTGAAGCATGGTACCCATAGCTCCGTCGAAAAAGTATAGTTTTTCCGGGTCAAGTGTGAACATAAAAACTGCCTCCTGTTTGTGGAATTAAGAGGCAATTATAAACTACAGCGCGGCTATAATTTGCCGGGAATATCTTTTGCTATATTTCTCAGAAAAAGAAGGAAGAGTTTAACTACTCGCAGTATTATCAGGAAATTTTTTGAGATGAGGCATCTTTTCACGGCGAAACCTATTGCGTCGTTGAATAGCTGGCGGTTTTTCAGGTAGCTTGCATGTTTAAGTTCGCCATTTATGAAGCGGCAGGCCTGCATTGCGGCGAAATCTGCCAGGTCTTTCCTGCCGATATCTATGAAGAAGCTATATCTGTCCTTATAGGAGTCCATTGCGTCGATAAATCTTTTTGCGGAGAACGAGGTTCTTGTTTGTCCCATAATGCTGTCGCTGCGCTGGGTGTACATGTACATTCTGGCACTGGTTGAGGCTGACTTGCGGCACTTTCTGAGGAAGTGATGAGCAATAAATTCATCCTCATGGAGCCTTCCATCGAGGAAACGAAGCCCGTGAAACAGCTCTGCCTTGCACAGTTTCGTAACGACAAGTGCATAACGCCAATCTCCCTTCATCCATTCCGTGAGTATTTCGCCGCCGATAAGGACTTTGGCTTCCAGTTCCTTGCTGTCGTCCTGCAGAGGCATTCCATCCTCGTCGACTCTCTGGAATGAACATACACTCAGGTCTGCATCATTCTCCAGGATGAGCTTTAGGAGGACTTCGTACATTTCCGGGAGGATGTAGTCGTCGCTATCTATGAAGCCCAGATACTCGCCATGTGCCGCGTCGATTCCGGCGTTGCGTGCGGAGGAGAGGCCGCCGTTCTGTTTGTGGATGACCCTGATGCGGGAATCTTTGTGTGCCCAGTTGTCGCACATGGCAGGGCAATTGTCCGGGGAACCGTCATCAACAAGAATAATCTCGAGGTTCTTGTACGTCTGGTTAACTATGCTCTCAACGCACCTGTCTAGATATTTTTCTACGTTATATATGGGAACTATTACGGATATTAATGGACACGAGTCGAA
>JAFSSM010000010.1 GCA_017451025.1 Synergistaceae bacterium
CCGCACACGACTTGAATGCTCCGTTGCCGCGATTATCTATCCCTATCAGCTCGTAAGGGCAGTCCTGAGTTTTCAGGGTGTTCACAAAATCTCCGTACATCTTTTCGTCGTTCCAGCAGCAAATTACCGTTACCTCGCTCATAAAACATCACTCCTTCATAGTCTCGAGCTTTAAGCTCTCCTCTTCCCAGCTGGAATATAGCTTTTTCAGGCTTCCGTCAAGATTGTTGCGCTCAATCATCAAGCTCTGCACCCTCGCAGAATCCTTCAGTGTCTCCGGCTCACACAGTGCTCCGTCAATTTCAGCTAGCCTCGCCTCAACCTCCGCAATCTCACGCTCAATCCCCGCAACCCTCTTCTTTGCCTCGCGAAACTCACGCAAACTTTCCGCGCTTGGCCGTGATTTCCTGACAACCTGAGGTTTTCCAGATTCAGGCTGTTGTTCTGCAAGACTCTCCTCCCGCTTCTCCAAAAACCACGAGTAATTGCCCGGATAATCGTAGAGCCTGCCGTTCCGAATCTCCAACACCCTCTCAGCAAGCGCGTCCAGAAAATGGCGGTCATGCGACACGATCAACAGCGTACCCTGATATTTTAGTAAGGCACGTTCCACAATTTCGCGGGTGTTCTGGTCTAAATGGTTGGTAGGCTCATCGAGAATCAGGAAGTTCGTCTCCTCCAGCATCAGCTTGTAGAGTGCCAGCCTTGCCTTCTCTCCGCCAGAAAGAACACTTGCGCTCTTGAAGATGTCATCTCCGCTGAACAGGAAAGCTCCTAACAAATTCCGCCGCTCTACATCATTGAGCTTCGACGACACTGCGCGGGCTTCCTCCCAGACCGTTCGGGTGTAATCTATGTTCTGCGCACTCTCCTGCGAATAATACGCTGGCCTTACGTTATGGCCAAGTTCAACGCTCCCTGATGTAGGATCTTCGGTCATGCTGAGAAGCCGGAGCAGCGTAGACTTTCCCGCACCGTTCACTCCGACAAGCGCAACCCGTTCACCGCGATTCAGCACGAAACTCACGCCATCGAACACCTGAAGTTCTCCGTAACGCTTGGCCAAGTTCCGGGCCTTGAGGACTTCCCAGCCGCTAGCAGGTGCTTCCGGAATCGTCAGCTTCACCGTCCTGCTGTCCTGTGCAAGCTCGATCCGCTCTATCTTTTCGAGCTGCTTAATCCTGCTCTGAACTTGCGCGGCCTTCGTCGCCTTGTACCTGAAGCGTTCCACAAACGACTCTATCCTCGCAATTTTCGCCCTCTGCTGCAAAAACGCCTTCTCCAGAAGCTCGCGGCTCTGCTCCTTCGCAGCAAGATACTCATCATAGCTGTACGGATAAAGCGTAATAACCCCGCGCTCAAGGTCTGCAATATTTTCCGCCGTATTCTCCAGAAAACGAACATCATGCGACACGGACACTACTGCTCCCTTGTGAGTCCGCAGCCACCCTTCAAGCCATTCCATAGATTCGGTGTCCAGATGGTTAGTCGGTTCATCGAGCAGCAATACATCAGGAGCAGAGAGCAGCAACGCTGCCATAGCAATACGCATCTTCCAGCCGCCGGAAAAGTACCTGCAATTTTTCCCTGCGTCATCTTTCCTGAAGCCAAGTCCGTGAAGAACCTTCATTGCCATTGCCTCGAACGCAAAGCCTCCGAGATTCTCGAACCTGCGCTCAAGGCGTGAATGTTCGTCCAGAAGTTCGGAGTGCATTTCCGGATTGAGCGAGAGCTTTTCCTCGACGGCCCGCAATTTTGCCTCGACTCCTGCGATGCCTGCACGATCCTTCAGGTAATCCATCAGCGGCACAGCGTCAATTTCCACCAAATCCTGCGGCAGATAGCCTACAGTGAGGCCGCGCGATCGTTCGACAGTTCCGCCGTCCTGTTCCTGCATACCCATAATGACGCGCAGAAGAGTAGTTTTTCCTGCACCGTTAGGCCCGACGATCCCGATTCGTGCATTATCCGGAATCTGGAGGTTCAGGCCGCGAAAGATTACTTGTTCACCAAATGAGAGTGTTAGATTCTTGATGTCTATCATGATGGGAATAATAGTATCACAGGACATGAAAAATCCCCCTGCCTGTTTCCAGACAAGGGGACATTTTGTGCTTTATGCAGGTTATGCTTCGGACTTGATGCTCAATTTCTTGTGGGCTTTGTCCTGGCTCTTCTCTGCAACTTCAACGGTGAGCACTCCGTTCTTGAAGGCGGCCTCTGCACTTTCCGGGTCTGCCTCAACTGGGAATGACACCACCCGCTCAACCTTACCGTAACGCCTCTCACTGCGGAAATAACTCTTTCCGTCGTCGGTGCCTTCTTTTGTCTCGGACTTCTTTTCGGCAGAAAGCGTAAGCCTGTCAGAATATACATGAAGGTCTACATTTTCGGGGTCAATGCCCGGCAATTCTGCTTCAACGAAAATCTTTCCGTCCTTGCGGTAAACGTCGAGCTTTGCGCCAAATCCCTTGAAGCCTTCGTCGAAAAACGGTGCGGAGATGCTTCTAGTTATCGAGTCAACGAACTCTTCAGGGTCAAACATTCTCATCATTGGATAAAATCTTTCTCTTGCCATAGTAATCATTCTCCTTTGTGTTATGTCTGTGATTTCCTCACAACGCGGAGAATTATACTCCTGACATTTTTAAACTATATCGTAATAATTACTGACTTTCTGATAATTTATGACCTATTTATTCTCTAAGCTATCGCCTCCTCAAGTACACGCCTCACGTTTTCACGGCACTCTTCGTACTTCTCGCCGCTATGTGCCTCGTACACCTTCACATCATTCACAAACATCGTCGGCACATGATAATAGTCATACTTGGCCGAAATCTCCGGGTGCTCGTTCTCCTCAACCCACTCGACACTGACCGCCGCATACTTCTCATTCTCAGACACAAGCTCCTGCAATGCCTTCATCGCCTGACGGCAATACGGACATCCATTCATACGAAACGCCAATACTTTCTTCATTACACTAAATCCCCTTCCAATTTTCGCAGATAAGATATAATACTCTCTATCTCAAAATTTTTTCACTAAAAGGAGACTTTCGCCGTGAGCAGGTCAAGTTATTTCTATGCTAAGGCTCGGTAAATTTTTACGCTCAAAGCCTGCCTTGCTGTTCGGGGCGTTATTGTTCTACTTATACTTCAGAGGAATCAGCGATCACGGACTCATTGACCCTGTCGAGGGAATCAATGCTTCCGTTGGGCTTCACATGTTCGCCGCCGGAAATTACTTCGTCCCCAAAATCGGCGAAGCCCTCACAGCAGGAAAAACTATGCTCTACTGGTGGCTATCCGCCCTCTCCCTAAAATTGTTCGGCTGGAGCGAATTTTCGGTGCGCTTCTGGTCTGCACTGTCAGGTCTCGGAATGATCTGGGCTTCATCGCTTGCCGCAAGGGAGCGTTCATCAAGAAGTGCCTGGCTCGCCGCAGGAATTTGCGCCTCCATGACAGGGTGCTTTGTCGTTTCGCAGATAGCTTCTTCACACGCACTCTATTCCTGCCTCACAGCTATAACTATGGCCGGTGCGGTCAGGTCGCGCACAAATAAACTCTGGCTCATCCCCGCTCACTTGGCCTCCTCTCTGGCATTCATGGCTCACGGTGCATCTGGACTCTTCCTTGCTTGGATGGCAGTCATCGCATATTCAGTTCTGAGCGAGGACTGGGACATGATGCGCAATTTCTTCACATGGCCTGCCGGAATAATTATCACAATAATCTTTGCGGGCTTTTACCTCGTTGCACTGATAATCTCAAACCCCGAGCTAATTCACTTCATGAGATGCCAGAATCACATCTACTCTTTCGGCGGAATAACAGGCTGTGCTGTGTTCGTGTTCATGTGCTTCGTCCCATGGACAGGCTTCATGATACGAGCGTTGTTCGAGACAATCCCGAAAAAATTTCCGGCTCCTCAATCATCAGAACTATTCCTGATGGTATGGGCAGGAGTTTTCGGCGTGGCCGCTATTGCGTCGGGAGATATGCTCGCTGTAAGTTCGTGTGTACCAGCGTTGTCCGCAATGCTCGGCCTTAAACTCGATGCCTGGCTCGCCACGAAAAAGCTGTATTCGGTGCGAATGTCGGTCATGCTTAACGTCCTGATTCTGGTGCCTGTGCTCTACATGCTGCTTCCTTTCACCGTAAACATCTTCCCGCTCGTCAAGGCTTCCCTCCTCTCGCTCATTCCTTGGGGAATTTTGGGTGCTCTGGCTCTGTTCGCAGGCTGGTACTACACCCGCACAAAGCAGATCAAGAAATGGGTGCGCAACGTTCCGGCGGCGGCGTTGTTGTGCCTGATGCCGTTAGCCGGAGTCTTTAATTTGGCGGCTGACACTTATTCGGTGAGGGACATCGGAAAAAAGCTCGGCACTACGATTGAGGGGAACGAGACGGTCATACAGTACGGCGTGAATTATCCGTCGGTGTATTTCTACACGTTCAGGAACTCCAGCATAATTGACGCGGATCTTACGCCCGGAGTTCAGGAGAAGAAATTTCTGGAGGATTTCTCGTTAATCGGGAAAGTATGGGGCGGAAAAGAACGAGTATTCCTGATTATGAGGGAAGACATGCATTCGGAAGAGCCTCTGCCTCAAAATGTATCGCACATTCTTGAAGCTGAAGACATACTGCTTCTGAGTAATCAATAGTAAGGAGAATTTGTACATATGCGGAAAATTTTTGTGTCTGCACTGCTCATAGTTTTAGCGTTCACGCTCAGTGCCATAGCTGAAGTTGAACCCAACGCCGAGATTCACAGGGTCATAGGCGGTCTGTACTCGCTCGTGTGTGCAGTGAACCTCAACGGCAACACCAATCCCCACATCAACCAGCTGCGCCAGTTCTTCACCGGTATTCCTGATGACTGGCACAACGAAGCCCAGCTTACGCGTTCCGGCGGTGAAATTTGGGCCGGTGTATCGGTGGGGAAATACTCAACAGCCCGGCATTACTTGCGTGATAATTCGGCGGAACTGGGCATTGCGGAAGAACCAGAAGGGTATTCATGGCTCGGAGGCGGATATGCCTGGCTGAAGGCTTCGGTCATCAAGGACATCAAGGCCGCGCGCGGAACAGGCAAAGATTCAGGTACTATATTCCTGAGCACAGACGGTGTGAACTGGTGGCAGGCATTCCCTGATTTTACGCGGGAAGCGGCTGCGGAAATCATGAAGCGCTGGGGAGCACGGAGAGTTCCGGAATTGCACAAACCTTCGGGCGAAAAATCGGAGAGCCTGTACGAATCGGTAAAGCCCTCTGATGTTCAGAAACCCAAGAATATGCACGTCGGACGCAGAAAAAGCAGCTTCGACATGGAAATTGGTTTAGGCAGGGACGTATTCATTGACCCGGTCCCGAACAGACGGAGACGCTAGGGGTTAGGGGCAGGGGGTAGGGAGTAGATTCATAATTATTACCGTCCAAAACAGACAATAATCACTCTAAGGAGGTTATATTCATGGCAGTACTAATTTGCGGAGGAGCTGGATATGTCGGCTCTCACAACGTAAGGGCCTTCAAGGAACACGGAGAAGATGTTATCGTTGTTGACAGCCTCGAAACCGGACACAGAGCATCAGTTCCGGAGGACGTGAAATTCTACCAGGAGGATATTCGCAACGGCGAAGCTCTGGACAAGATTTTTGCGGAGAACCAGGTTGAGGCAGTGGTGCACTTCTGCGCATATTCTCTTGTCGGCGAGAGCATGGAACTTCCGTTAAAGTATTTTGACAACAACGTTGGCGGAATGATTAGCCTGCTCGAAGCAATGCACAGGCATAACGTCAAGCGCATAATCTTTTCGTCAACAGCGGCAACCTACGGAGAACCCAAGAGAGTCCCAATTCTTGAGACTGACCCTACAGAACCGACCAATCCTTACGGCGAGAGCAAGCGCATCATGGAAAAGATGATGAAGTGGGTAAGCTCACAGCATGATATTCGTTATGTGTCCCTGCGCTACTTCAACGTTGCCGGAGCGTGGCGCGACGGAACTATCGGCGAGGACCACAAGGTCGAGACCCACCTAATCCCCCTGATTCTTCAGGTGCCTCTGGGGAAACGCGAGCATATCACCATTTACGGCGACGACTACCCCACAAACGACGGCACATGCATTCGCGATTACATTCACGTCGAGGATTTGGCGAGGGCACATCTTCTTGCGCTTAATTACCTTAGGGACGGCGGAGAGAGCAACATTTTCAATCTCGGAAGCGGGGACGGCTATTCGGTTATGGAGATGATAACTGCCGCAAGAGAAGTTACAGGCCACCCGATTCCTGCGGTGATTGGCACGCGCAGAGCAGGAGACCCCGCAAAACTGGTAGCTGACTCGACGAAGGCCGGAAAGATTCTCCGCTGGAAGCCCGAAATCACGAAAATGCAGGACATTATCGCCAGCGCGTGGAAGTGGCACAAATCGCACCCTAAAGGCTACGAGGACTAATGAGCGTCTGGAGCGGAGTACTCGACAGCTGTCCCGGACTTTTGTGCTGTGTCGTAAACATTAAGGGCCGGTTAATCTACGCCACTCACGGCTACAAGGCCATAGCCGCAAGACTTTTCGGCCACAAGTGCGAGGAGGGCAGGAATTACCCGCCGCTGATCAGCGCGATGGACAGGGAGATTCACGATGCACTGACTGCGGCATGTCTTGGCGAGACCAACGCTATAGAGTTCGCGGAGGGCACCAACCAGCAAAATATCTGGGACCTCACGGCCTCTCCATTAAGGCTTGTCGACGACGGAGAGAGCAAAATTTCCGGCGTGGTTATCCGCATAGTCTCGTCGATGAGCACAGGCCAGACTCAGGCACCGGTAATCAGGAGCAACCCGAACATCCTTGAGGCTGTACCGTTTCGGGCGTGCGTAACCGACAGCAAGGGAGTAATTCTCGCCGCCAATAAATTCCTGTCTTCGAGTCTGGGCGTTGACCCTTCAGGAAGCAGCATCGCAGAAATTCTCGAGCCTGATGTGCACTCCGAGCTTCTCCACATAATCACGAAACGTTCAGGCAGTGCGGAAGGGATTATGCAGGACACTTCGCCGCACGAAAATTTCTTCCAGTTCACGCCCGAAGAAGTATATCTTGATGCGGCACTCAACGATATTCCGGCCAAGAAGGAAACAGAATCCAGGCGGATACGTCTTCACGCAAGCCCGATCGACTGGAACGGCCAGGAGTCCACAATGCTAACTTTCGAGGACATCACGGAGACCAAGCGCACCAGCGAGCAATTGCGCAAACTTTTGACGTTCGACACGCGCACAGGGATTCTCAACCGCAGGGGCCTCGAACACATTCTTATCCGCAAAATCAGCACAGCAGTCCGTGAATCGCAGGAACTTTCGCTGATAGCACTTGCTCCGGACAACTTGAAGCAGGTTACGGAGAACTCTGGGTATGTTGCGGGCGAAAGAATGATACGCAATTTCGTGTGGACGGTTAAGGATTTCATCAGCGGCCGGGCTGAGAGCATGGCGGCCAGGTATTCGCGCGACGAGTTCATGATTATTGCGCACTGTTCCGGAGCTGTCGCTGTGGTCATGGCGAACGAAATTCGAGCACGTGCTGATGGAGTGCCTGTGAGTGCAGGAGTAGCTGACTTTTCGGACGGGATGTATTCGGGCGTGAACGAGTTTATGGGTGCGGCGTATGACGCTATGATCCGCGCGAGGTCTGAGGGCGGAAATATTACGGTGCTTGCCGGGCGATGAAGGCACTGAAGCGTTACGGGCAGAACTTTTTGGTGGACAGAAACATTCTCGGATTAATGCTGAGGCGATCTGAGGCAGGAGAGGATGACTGTATTCTGGAGATAGGTCCGGGGCACGGAGTGCTGACCCGGGCACTGCTTGAGGCAGGGGTAAAATGCGTTCATGCTGTCGAAGTTGACGAGAGGCTGAAGCCTGAACTTGAGGAACTTTCGCGCAATGATAACAGGCTTGTGCTTCACTGGGGAGATGCCGTGAAACATGATTACGCTTCACTTGTGCCGTTCCCGAATAAGGTAATCGCGAATATACCCTACAACATTACGACACCGTTAATCTGGGAATTGCTGAAGTATGCCCGTCTTGGCCTGACCTATCACCTGTACATGCTGCAGAAGGAAGCCGCAGACAGGCTAACCGCTCCTCCGGACACTAAGGCGCGCTATCCGCTGGGGGTATGTGTTGAGGCAATGGGCAGGGCTAACATCGTACGGAATATCCCTCCTGAATGTTTCAGGCCCATTCCCGAAGTGAACTCTGCGCTGACCGAAATTGTGCTTAAACGGAATTTTGAGCTTGCTGGTGATTCTGCGTGGAGTGAACTTCTGCACAGGGGTTTTGCACAGAGACGAAAGACCCTCGCCAATAATCTTAGAGGCTATGCCGATGCCGGAGAACTTGGCCGGAAGCGCGCGGAAGACCTGACGAGCGATGAATGGATAAAAATATACTCCTCCGTAAGACGCTGATGCACAACGGAGGAGTTTTCTTCGGGAGCAGTTACAGGTCTGTGGTTTCGTCTTCTTCCTGAAGTTCGACTTCATCGTCCTCCAGTTCATCGGGCATAGGGATTTCTTCCGGAACCGGAATATTTTCAAAGGCCATAGGCTCGCCCTTGCTCTCTTCTTCTTCAGAATCAGAAAATACCTCTTCCTCAGTAAAGGCCATCGGTTCACCGGGACTTTCTTCTTCCTCCCCTTCCTCTTCCTCTGGAATATCCGCCTCAATATCTGTCTCGATTTCCGCATCAATTTCTGGAAGCGCGTCCAGTTCTGCGGGGTCAGGCAGTGGCAGAAGTTCCGCAGGTTCCTCCGTCTCTTCGATGAACTCCATCACTTCAGGTTCATCTTCGATGTCGATTAAATCCTGTTCTTCAGCAGGGGCAGGTAAGATGTCTCCCAATTCTTCAGGCTCTTCTGCTAACTCTATAGCATCTGCGCTTTCGGTGATGTCCTGTTCTTCGGTTTCGGGGGTGCTGTCCTCGAATTTCTCCTCTATCTCACGAAAGGCTTCGGCAAGTTCCGCGTCAGGTTCGGCCTGTCCTTCAGGGATTAGGTCTCCAACTTGTTCCACTGCTTCAGGTTCGGCTTCAGGTTCAGGTTCGGGAGCAGGTTCAAGTTCTGTTTCTGGAGTTTCTTCCATTTCCGGCACAACTTCCTGTTCGGGTTCAGGCTCAGGCTGTACTGCTTCAGGTTCTTCTGCGGCCAGGTCCTCAACGTCAACGTGAACGTCCTCCTCACTGACCGGCGGAAGCTCCACAGTCTCAGTTACGGGCAGGTCCTCGAACTCGCGGCCGTTCTGCACAACAGGAATGAACACAGCGATAATTTTTGTGCCCTTGCTGTCCTGTGCCGCATCGTGAATTGCCTTGACGACCTCGTTGTACAGCCACGAATGCCTGCTGTCCTTGAGGGAGATTACCTCGCGAATTTCCGGCTCGGTGTCCTGTGCTTCAGGCTCTGGTTCTGGTTCTGGCTGAGGCTCCGGTTCTGGCTGAGGCTCCGGTTCTGGCTGAGGCTCCGGTTCTGGCTCTGGTGCAGGCACGGGTTCCGGCTCCGGCTCTAACACTTCTGGTGCGGGTGCTGGTGCTGAAACAGGCTCAGCCGATTCAGTGCCCAGAAAGCGGCCGGCCAGGAAATTGCCTTCTTTTTTGGGCTTGGCCGGTTCAGGGCGGAAATGTTCCCACGTGGTTTCTTCGTAGCCGTTCGCGCGGCGGTATGTATTGTCCTCGTGCTCCATCACTGCACGAATATTCTCGAGTGCTTTGCTTCTCATGCTCATTATTCAGCATCACCTCCGCTCTTCCACACTTCACGCACGTCCTTTTCGCCGTTCTGCATACGCTCTACAGCCTTAGTTATCTTCAGGTACACGCTCTCGTAGGGATGGCGGTTTCTTGCGGGAAGTCCCACTGACCAGATGCGCCCGCTCGTTATGTTGTAGGGAATACCCTTGTGCATCGGGAGCTCTCCGGCCACAGGGAAAATTCCCTCCTGTATGATCTGGTTCACGACCTTAGCCATCGATGACGTGTCGAACCCTACTTTCACCAGCGGAAGCTGTGAGGCTGTTTTGCCCTGCTTCTCAGCAATCGTCCACAAAAGCCTTAAAGGTGATACCGAGAAATAATCGGGCCTCACGGGAATTACCGTTATGTCAGAAAACTCTACTGCATATTTTGTTGATTCATCGAGGCTGGGCGGGCAGTCAATCACTATCCATTCTTCTGGAGCGTCCGCATCGCTATCCTCGAGAGTATCCTTTGTGCGGAAATAATCACTAAAACTGCTGTCCTTCAGGAAACTGAACGCCGACGTGAAATTCTTGGAAGGGTCAAGATCAACAGCGAGCACTCTGTTATGCCTCACCAAAGCTATCTGCGCCAAAATAACCGCCAGAGTTGTCTTGCCGACTCCTCCCTTGCGGTTGAACACTGCCACTGCAATTTTTGACATCGTATTTATCACCTGTACGTATAGTTATTCAGATTTTACCATCATCATAATTGATATTAGCACAACTGCAATTCCCGTAAAGTTCACAGCCCCGATTCTTTCTCCGTATAACGCAGCTCCGATAGCTATTGCTGTAACCGGCTCAATTGATGCAATCACTGGAACTTTCCCTGTATCGCGGACTTTTCCCAGTCCAATATAGTACACCACGTACGCAATTGATGTAGGCACAAGCCCGTAAAGAAACCCTGCACCCAGAATTTTGGCGTTGACGGAAAGAGCAGGCCGCAAAACGCACAACAGGAACAACGCCGCGAAGAAGTAGCTGTATGCACTAACGATCATAGGGTCAGCGCGTTTCCCTGCCGCTCTGCCGAGAACTGCTGCCATTCCGTAGCAGAAACCGGAACCAAGCCCCGCAATAATTCCCGTCCAGTTCAAGGACTCCGCTGAAATTTCGCCGCCCGTAACTGTGAGAATGCACCCCGCTATGTTCACGAGAAGGGCCAGTATCTTCATAGGGGAAAATCTTTCGTGGAAGAATATCCGTGATGCTATCGCCGTGAAGACCGGTGCTGTGTACATCAGGACGCAGGCAATACCCATTCCGTTTATGCGTATCGAGGCTGTGTAGCATATGTTGAAGACTCCGTGTGAGATCAGCCCGAGCATTGCGCAGAGAAGTATAGCCTTAGTGTCGCGAAGCCAGGCAGATTTTCCGAACCGGATTATCGCAATCACGGACATTATCGCGAACGCAAAGGACATTCTCAGCGTGCAGATCTGTGATGCATCCGCACCTAGTGCGGCCATTGTGTTCACGAATATTCCTATTGTTCCCCAGAGGACTCCGGCCACAAATACATAAACCATCGGCTCACCTTTTGGGCTTGAAGTTGCGGACAGCAAGCAGAAACTTCATGACCTTCCTGTAGTCCTTGACGCGGTTCGACTCAACTCCGGTGCTCACGTCCAGAGCATAGGGCTGAGGGTCAAGGCTGAGTGCTTTGTGTACGTTGTCAATGTTGATGCCGCCCTTCAGGAAATAGTTCCTTCTCCGTGCACTCCCGATAAATGACCACTCGAACGGCTGGCCGTCCTTTGTGCTGTCCAGCATAACGTAATCCGCAGTAGTGTACATTGCACGTTCTGCCTCCATTGCGGATTTTACCCTGAACGAACGGATTATCGGGCACCTGGTGTACTCGCGCAGGGACGCTATGTATTCTCCCGTTTCCGTACCTCTGAGCTGCACCATATCCAGCCCGGCGGTCTCAACGGTAAGAGCAACTTCCTCGAGCCTTGCGTTCTGGAACACTCCGACTGCCTTTATGCCGCGCCTTAACTTCGAGCGCAGATACCCGGCGTGTTCCGGCGCAATAAAATTCTTGCTCTTGCTGGCGAACACAAACCCTACATAATCGGGCACAAGCTCATTCACGATGCTTATCTCTATATCGTGGGATATTCCGCAAATTTTCACTTTTGCCATCGCAATTTGCTCCTGTACATAACAAATGCAGAGCCGGGCCTTTGGTAAGCCTAAGCTCTGCAGGTTTTCACAGCACAGCTTAATCCTTAATGAGCTGTACTTCAGGTTCACGCGGAAGTCCGAACAGCGGAATTAGCCTGTCAAGTCCGGTGAGTGTGAGCAGCAACATCGACAGCACCGCAATCCACGCCAGATAGTTGTGCAGGATAATATCCGCAATGCTGATAGTTCCTTCTGCCATAGGATAGACCGCGTAAATTATGCCGACGAAGAATGCAAGGTACACGTGCCAGGGGATAAGCTGAGAGCCGAAAACTCCCATAGCGTCAGTAAATGTTGCGTTGCGGAGAGCGAGCTTGTACATAGCTTTCGGGTCTGCCTTGACGTTGCGCTCCGTGAGGTCTTTGATGATAGGGCTGATAGTAACGATCTGGGCCATTTCGTCCGCAAGTGCCGCATTTCCGATAAGGCATAACAGGCCGTTTGCGAACATTAACTGCCTTACGTTATGTGCGCACTTCATGATGAGCTTCGCAATGCTGTCAAACGCGTCCATTCTCCGCATGACTCCTCCGAAAGCCGCAATCCAGAGCATCATCACGATAACCCAGCTTCCGGCATCGGCAAAACTTGACTGCACCATCTCGAGGAATTTGCCAAGACCCGTTACTGTTCCAGCCAGGTATCCGAAACAGAGCGAGCTGATAATTCCCGAGCTGAGGCACACAAGAGTATTGACACCTATAGCCGCGAGCACAAGTACTATTATCAGCGGAATAACCATGTAGTACGGAACTCCGGCTCTTACCTGATTCAGAAGAGTAACTGCCGCAGGACGCTTTTCGTTGAGGGCATCCCATACTGATTGGGGAATCTGAGTTATAGCTTCGTTAGCGTTGCCGATCGTGTCAGGAAGTCCCATGTTCACCGCCGCAAAATAGAACGCCGCAATTCCGGCCGCAAGACACAGGAACGACCAGACTCCCTGATGTCTGACTCTGTCGGTTATCTGGACTCCCTGCAATGATGAGCTTACGACCGTAGTATCTGAGATGAGGCCGATGTTGTCTCCGAAGCATGAACCGCCAGCTATTGCCGCAATGGTGAGTATGGTTGAGCCGTTCACTATATGATTCAGCCAGAGGAATATCGGTGCACATGCCGCGAAAGTTCCCCATGATGTGCCTGTAGCGATTGAGAGGATTGCTGTAACGACTAGTGAGGTTGCGGCTACGAGCTTGGCCGTGAGTCCGAGTGATAATGCCATGTTGATGATTGATGCGGCAACTCCTGTCTCCATAAAGCAGGTAGCTACTGCGTAAGCGAGCTGAAGAATCAGGAACACCAGCACTATATTCTTCATGCTGTCCACAGCGGACTCCATAAGGTCCGAGAATTTGGCTCTGGCGCATATAGTTCCGATGATCAAGGCGTAGATCAGAGCGATCGGTGCGGCAATAAGAATGTCAAGCCCGAAGCCTGCTGAGCCGTTCATCAATATTCCCAGTACAAGGACGGGGCTTAACTTGAGCAAAGCTAACATGAAATTCACTCCCTGAAAAGAAAAAATTTGTGTAATTTTACCAGATTAACGCGCGGCCTGTATACTTGACACAATGAGTGAGGTTTTTGCGGCTCATTGAGCGGGCGGGCGGGTGGGGCGAAATGAGCCGCCTGTTTTCGCCACAAAAAACGGCAAGCCCCCGTGTGAGAGCCTGCCGCAAAATTCCTGCACTGCCTGTTAGCTGGAGCTGCTGTTGTTGTTGTTGTTGCTGTAACCGTTGAGCTGGTTCAAGATTGCCGCAATCGAACTCGCCTGCTGTGAGAGTTTCGCTATGCTCTGTTCCGCCGCCGCATACTTCGTCCTGAGTGCTTCCTCCTGACGGTCAAGCCTGTCCTGGTATTTCTCCAGATACTCGTCAATCGAGGCGATGCGCGTATCTAGGTCCTCGATCCTGCGCGTCAATGTTCCCGAAGTAGCACCGCTCGCGCTGGTCGTCAGCATTGACTTCAGCCACGAGTCCATATTGCTGGCGAACATAAGCATCATTTCCTGCACCTCGCCGGAATCGTCCTCCAGTGCCTCCATGAACTTGTTCTCGTCAAATTCAAGCTCTCCGCTCTTGCCGTAATCCGTCGAGGTCGTCGCAAGCCCAAGCTGGAACAATCCGTTGTACGTGTAGTTCATCTTGAGGGCATTCATCGCAGAACTTCCGCTCATCGTGATTGTGTCGTTGCTGGTCGATGTAATCACAAGGCGGTCATCCTCGATGCTCGCCCTCACAAGCTGCTGATCCCTGAGCTTCCCGGTCTCATCGTAGAAGTTGTTGTGCATCTCGACATTGCTGCTGTCGTTAATCATGTCCACAACATCCTGCAGAGATTGTGTCGGCAGAAGCGTTAGGTCCATGTACGTCCCGCCAATTCTCAGCCTGAGCGTCGCGTTATTCCTGAGGCCGTTATTGCCGAGCGTGCCGTAAATTTCTGAGGCACTCACTCTCTGCGTAAAGCTGTAAGTGAAAGTCTGTGCCATCAAGTTGCGCATCTGGCTCTTGGTCTGCCGCAGAAGTGAATCTCCGTGAAGAAGTCCCCATCTCATCCTGAAGTCGTCGCTGTCAATTGTTGCGGCGGTGTCCTTGTCGACTTCGGACTCGGTCATTCGCGTATTCATCCAGCTCATCAGGGAATTGTAGTTCTCAACGAACGTGTTAATACCCTCTACAGCTTTCTCTGCGTCCTGGTAGACATCAAGGCTTACTTCTCCAAGTCCCTTTAGGTTGAGAGTCATACCCTTTATGAGTTCGTTTCCGTATGACTCGCCTATGTCGTTCTTGTCGCGCTGAAACTCATTGCCATCAAGAAGAAGTATCGCGTTATGGGCTTCCGTTATGTTCTCCTCGTCGGACAGGCCAAGTGCCTCTATCAATCCGTCACCGTCATCACTGAGGCTGAAGGAGTTAGCATCGTACTCGTAAGATATGCTTACCTCGTCGCCGTATGCGGGCATGTTTGACCTGGTTGTGCGATCCCCTGAATACCAGTTGAAGTAATAGCCGCCAACGTTTCCATCTTCAGAGTACAGCGATGTTGGGTCCACAGTGAAGGCATACGCTTTTTTGATGGCATCATTCGCGGTGTAGGTAATAGTATTTCCGTTCCCGTCCGTCTCGCTTAAGTCCGAATAGTCAGCGTCCAGCTTGTAGCTTATGCCGTCGCCATACTGGACAGAGAGCGACCCCTTGCTTGTAGTCATTCCCAAGTCCGACATTCTCAGCACGGAACTTCCAGAACGGTAGCCGCTAAACGTAGTCTCGTTGCCGTTATCGTCAACGTGATTGATGGTGTAGGAGTTTCCGCTCGACGGGTAATACCATTCGTAGCCGCCCTCTGAGTCAGGAATCCACCTGATATTTGCCATGCCGTCGGAGCCTTCTTCTATTGTGAAGTCTATATGCTCGTAGAATGTTTTTACTCCTTGGGTTATCGTCGTTGTACCGCTGGAGAATACGCTTGCTGCGGGACTCACACTGTTTCCTGAACTGTCGGTGCCTCCCATGACAGAATCCGTCGCTGAACGTGTTACCGTAGTGCTGACTACTTCGCCGCCGCTTTCACCGCGCCCTGTGTATGAGAGGGAAAGCGAAGCCCCGTTGGCAGGTCTAGAAGTTGAGCTGCTCAGCCAGTGAATTACCGGCAGAGGTTTATCGTCATCACTTGCGGCAGCCGCAGAGGTTATCTCGTAGTCGGTGCCGTACTCATAGGTTGTCGTGCCGCTGGACAGCGAGAACACATCTGCAAATGCTTCCTGCACTCTCTCCTCAAAATCGCTGTCCTCTTCCTTCTTGCCCTGTGTCAGCTTCAGGTCGGAGAGCAGGTTGCTGTAAGTCAGTTTAGCTCCCGAAAAATCGGTGATGCTGGTATTATCCGAGCTGTTATCATAGGTGGTCTCGGCTATCAGTCCGGAGAACGCCTTATAAGTCAGCGTGTAGCTTCCTGACGGGTGCTCGAGGCTGTCGTCCGCGTACCAGTGGATTGAGCCGTCGCTCTCAAGCGTAAACTCTTCTTCGTAATTATAAGTGTTTGTGCCGTCGCTGATGGTGATAACTGCGTCTTCAGGAAGTGCGGTGGACTTTGAGAGACTGTAGACAGAAAAATTGTTGTTGAGGGTCAATGTCTTGCTCACGCTGTCGTCGGAGAAGTGTACGGTGTACGTGGCTGTATCTGCGGGCTTTTGGCCGTCATCGCTCCACTTAACGGTCATGATGGGGTTATTTTCCGCGTCGGTACCTGCCTCAAACGTAAAGTCCGTGCCGTAAGTGTAGCGTTTCTTTGCGCTGTCGGTGATGTAGAAAGCGGTCGTCTTATCGGTAATTGCATCGGCCTCCGCATAGGTCATGATGTGCTCGTCAGTAAGCTTAATTTTGACTGTCTGCGTTGTGTCAGCCATCGCAATATCCTCAGAGTCATAGACGGTGGGCTTCAGAGCGTCAGGGTTCAGGGTGATTTTTCCGCTTGTGCCTGTGCGTGTACCGGTATAATAGACCCTGTAGCTTCCTGCTGTTGGAGCACTAACCTTCCAGTTCACGGTCATGGTCTTTTCTCCGGAGGAATTCGTTGATAGTGAAAGCTCAAAGCCTGAATCTCCGTAATTATATTTATTGCCCTCGCTGTCTACGATAGAGAAACCTGAAGTGTTAGACATCGGATCAGTGTAGGAGTCGAAGTCCTCGTCGAGAGTGATCGTGTTTGTGCCTGCAGCTATGTTCTGAGTACGGTACGTCGCTGTACCCGAGTAACTCACCGTGTAGGCAGCGTCATTGCTTGGCTTGGCTATCTCGGTGTAACGCCATGTGATATTGCCATCAGCATCAATAGCGTAATCAGCGTCGGTGCTGTCCATCCATGTGATATTGCCATCAGCATCAACTGTGTAATCTGTATCTTCCGTGCCTCTGGTGTACGTAACGCTTCCGCTCGTTACCTCAATGTTTGCGATGTCCTCAGCGGTAAGTGTAACTTCCAGAGCGTCGGCCAAGTTCTTGCTGGCTGTTGATGGTGTAAGTTCGGCAGAATACGTTTTAGTGCTCTCGTCAGTGAATGTAAACGTGTAATCCCCTGATGATGGAGCTTCCTTCCAGCCGAGAGTGCTTATACCCTTTTTCGCTGTGTACGTCGAGACCTCGATATTTGCGTCCTTAATGTCTGTTGTAGTGTCGCCGTTAGTGTCGCCGGTAACAAGCCACGAAAATACGTAACCGTCTCCCTTGTCGTTCACGCGGATAACGTAATCCCTGCCGTAAACATAGCCTTCATCTTCATCAGTCATTGTGCTGTCCTTCATGGTGAAGAGCGATGAATCTTTTGGGTCAAGGTATGTCCTGAGCACTCCGTCAGAACCGGCTATTGTTAATGTTGGGATTGAGGCGTTATATTTTTCCTTGTAGACATCCTCAATTTTTTCGAAATCGGTAGCGGAAATAATGTCGTCAGCTGACGATGTGCTTGACCTTGAGCCGGTGATATTTGCTTCGGTTGTCTCGGTCTTCTTCAGGCTCACCGTGTAGCTGCTCGGAACTCCCTTGACTGTCTCGGTCTTGAGCCATTCCACCTTATCATTCTTGATGGTGAAGTCTTCGCCGTAAGTATAGGTCTTACCGTAAGCGTCAGTGATGCTCACACGTGAAGCCAGCGTCCCTTTGTCCGTCATCGTGAAGCCCTTAATCTCCGCCTCGCCTGTACCGTAAGTACCGGTCGCCGTGTACACATCACCGTCTGCCATCGTGTATTTGACATCCACACTGTCCTCTAGTGCTACGTGCGTCGACTCGTCATACTGCCTCCAGCGAATCTCCGTGCCGTTCACAACATCGTAGTCCGTCCCGCGCGTGTAAGTAGTGCTTCCGCTCCTGACTACCAGGTTGTCAAGATTGTCCTCAGAGACAGCAATATCTATCGTTGCTCCGCTTTCTTCGTTGGTGATTAAATCCTGAAGGCTCGATAGCCCGCTAGACTTGTAGCCGCCCCTCACGATGCCCTCAACAGTCTTTGTGCCCTTGCCGGTGCTGTCGCTCTTGATGATGAGCCGGTTATCTACTACCGAAGCTGTAAGTTCCATAGGATTATCGAGCGTCTTGATGACTGTGTTGATCCTGGACTTGAGGGACTGCAGGCTGTCGGTTGAGTAGACATCTATTCCTACCTTCTGGCCTCCTGCTGTGATGTACATCGTGCTGTTCTTGCTGCTTACCCCTCCGTTCAAGAGGGTTGATGCAATTGACGAACCTGTGATTTGCTTTGACCTGTTAGTCTGCGCTGTGGCTAACTGCTGGACGACAATATCATACACATTGACTTCTGCGTCGGCATTCACCGTAGCGTTAAGCACACCCTTATATGAACCGGAAGTGTCTACCCGCTCAATGTCAACAGCCTTAGCCTTATATGTTGAGGGCAGTTTCAACGGAGTCAATGAACTCTGTATAGACTGCACCATGACCTTCATTTCTTCGTAGAGGGTCTTTTTGTTTTTAAGGTCAGTGCGTTTCGTAACCTGAACTTGGGCAGGTTTAGCGGCAGCAGTGATTATTTCGTCAATCATGCTTTCCCAGTCCATGCCGGAAACTACACCTGAAATGCTCATAGATGGCATGAAAAAATCAACCTCCTGTTCTTGTGGAATCCTGCAATCAATATCGGTGAGGTTATCTGCAAAAATTAGACAGCCTGCCCGCGCACAAGGTCTTCGAGGCTCTGGCGTTCAGCTGCTATCCTTGCCTTCCCTTCCTCAACAAAAACTACAGCCGGACGCGCAAGGGTGTTGTAGTTGCTGGCCATGCTGAAGGTATATGCTCCGGAGTTGTACAGCGCGATAACGTCCCCTGCCTCGAGGAACGGCAGCTTTGCGTCCTCAATGAGAATGTCTCCGGACTCGCAGCATTTCCCGACAACCGATACATGAGTCCCGCCGTCCCTGTCGTAAGGTTCTGCTTCAGGGTCAGACACTTTTACGGCCTCGTACTCTGCCTGATAGAGTGCATATCTCGGGTTGTCCGCCATGCCTCCGTCAACAGCAATGTACGTAACTTTCGGAAGCTCCTTGATGTTCTCGACGGTGTAGAGGGTAATTCCTGCCTCAGAGACTATCCAGCGGCCAGGCTCGAGAATCACTCTCGGAACTTCCAGCCCCAAGCGTCCGCAACCTTCAATGAGTGCCTTCATCATCGGCTCTGTGTAGAACTCCGAGTGCATAGCACTCACCTTCGGGCTGATTACCGCTCCAAATCCTCCGCCTACGTTCAGCTCATGAACAGTAAAGCCCAGCGTGTCCTTGAGGTTCTTCATCAGTTCAAGTATCTTCCCGATTGCTTTTACGTAGTCGTCCGTGTCGAATAACTGCGATCCTACATGAAAGTGCAAGCCGCGCAAATCAATGTACTTGCTGTTCTGTGCGTAGGTTATTGCTTGCGGAAGCATCGGGCCTTCATTCGGGAAGCCGAACTTGCTCCCGGTCTGTCCTGTAGCAATATACGCATGGGTGTGTGCGTCTACTCCGGGTGCAACGCGTATCATGATTTTCTGCGGACGGCCTGCCTCCTGCGCGAAATGCTCTATGGTCTTCAGCTCGTCAGGGTGATCCACAATTATCCTGCCAATTCCGGAACGCACAGCATACGCAATTTCTTCACGGCTCTTTGCGTTGCCGTTGAACTCTATCCATTCCGGCGGGAAGCCCGCGCTAAGTGCAGTGTACATTTCGCCCATCGAGACGACATCGAGGCCAAGACCTTCATCGTGTATTATCTTGGCCAGTGCCTTAACGAGAAAAGCCTTCGCCGCGTAACGTACTCTCGTGTTCGGCCAGCGGTTCAGGAATGTATCCCTAAGCTCCCTGCACCTTGCGCGGATAATGCCTGTGTCGTAAACGTAGAGAGGAGTCCCGAACTTTTCCGCAAGCTCCAAGCAGTCAACGCCGCCCCAAATCAAATTCATCAATAAACACTCCTTAAATGTGGTAATATGTCGGAGACCAAAATTATAACAACATAGAGTGCTGAATAAAAATGCCGGTTAAAAACCTGTCTCAATGGGAACGTGATAATTTCTCAGGCACCGCGTATACCCCTGACCTGACCGTGATATTTCCTTCAAGGGAGATATATCTTTCGTCTGCCTTGTTGAACGTTATGCACTTTTCCTCCGAAACATGCCCCAGCACTCTCGACCAATGGTACGAACTCTGCCACCCTGAAGACCACGCCAAACTCTCCACGATTGAGCGCGCAATATACGGCCACGAAGATTCGCTGTCCATCACCAGAAAGCTCTACTGCGGAGACGGAGTCTACAGGGCATTCCGTCTTGATGCGTTAATTCTCAGGGACAGCAATAAACGTCCCGTAAAACTCATAGGCCGTGAGACATCAGCATTGACTGCCTGGCTGGAATGTGCAGATGACGGCGACGTAATAGAGTGCGGTAATCGTATGCTCGAGGCTGTTATGGTGCAGGGGGTAATGACTCTGAGGGACAGGGGAGAGATTGAGGATATGCAGGCCGAGAATCTGAGGCTTCGGCGCGAAATCCAGAAACGTATTTTTTCGCCTTTGCCGTCAGTTCTGCCGGAGTTCGTCAGACCAGAAGGAGATACTTTCCTGCGCAACACTCTTGAAGAAAATATCAGCCTGGCCTTGAACGTCCTGACAGGCAACAGCCAGCTTAAAGCACTCCGCCGTTCGCTGAACATTCCCTCCCTGACTGTAGGAGTCTGCGGCCTAACCGGAAGCGGAAAGTCGTCGTTCGTGAATGCCCTGCTCGGTGAGAGGCTGATTCCAGAAGGAAAACGGTCTGTGTTCAGCCCGCCGGTATTCTGCCGTGAAGGAGAAGGCAGGAGTGCTCTGGTGCACTATCAGGACGGACGTAGCGACGCTGTACGCGGAGGAAAACTGACTGCCTCGCGAATGAGGGAGATACACAGCACAACGGGAGTTGCCCGCGTGGAAATCACTATGCCCGGTGCGCTGATACCTTCGGGAATGTGCTTTGCGGACACACCTGGCTACGACGCTATCACCGGCTCAGGCGGAGCATACCTGCGCAACATTCTTCCGGAACTGGACATGATAATTTACGTTGTGCCTGTGCGTTCACGCCTTAAAGGCTCGGATTACGAATACCTGAAGCTGATTATGAGCATGAACAGCAGAATAATCTTTGTGGTATCGCAGACGGATCTTGAGTGCGACGATTCGGAAGCAGGAAGGGTTGTTCACACTGCAGGGGCCAAAATTGAGGCAGATATTCTTGCGTTACGGAATGACCTGAAGCGATTCTGCGGCCAGGATTTTATGGTTGTGCCTGTTTCTGCCCGCAACGCGCTCGACAAATTCTACGACAGGAACTCTCCATTGTGGTCAGGCTCAAACGTTGAAGAAGTGGTGAAGTTTCTGGCCGACAGTCAGGAATCACCCTTCATGTTCCGGGCTGAACGTACATTGAAGATTTTGGAGGGAGCACTTGCTGGAGGAGGACTGACCGGCTCGTCGCGCTGGAGGCTTCAGGATTACGCCGGGAACCTGCGGAAAATTCTTCAGGGCAGGGACAACGAACCTTCACACAAATATTCCTTCACGTGGAGCATCAAGCCTGAACAAAGAGAGGGCAGGAATCTTCTGCACTCACTAATAACCTCGCTGAGGGAGCATGATTTCCGCACACGCTTCTTTGCGCTGGAGGCATTCAGGAAGGAACGCAACGCAGTTCTTCTCGGTGCGGACAGAAGCCAGAGCTTGAAACTGCTTGCTCGTCTCGCCCACAATCTGGCTTACGAGAATCTGCCGCAAGGGTCTGTGAGTTCCGGTGAGTGGCTGAGTTCAGGGAATGATATTCCGTTCGGGTGCATAAGGCTTCCGGTTATCCGTGAGGGCGAAAATTTTTTGATTGCTCCTTCCGACACGGAAATTATGTCCAATCCTGACTGGCACAGTCTCTTCAAGAAATTCACTCCGGTAGTGAGCGTTGACTTGGCCAGAATAGACTCGGGACTCTCCGATTTGTCGCACTCGCCTTACCTTACGGGATTAGCACTGAATGACTGGGTGCTGTCGTTCGGAAATGCGGGGCTGTTCGGAACAAGACAGAAGGACTTGGTGCAGAGCGTACCCGAACGTGTGCGTGAGTTTGTGGAGGCGAGCGGGCTGAAGAGTCCCAATTGGTTTATCTTCGAGAACTACAGAATATTCTAGTGATTATCCAGAAAGTTATTGATGAGTCTTCGCGCGATGCTCGCACCGTCAGGAAGATTCATATCCCGAATTTCGTCGGGAGGAAACCATCCTGCGCGCCCTATCTCCACACCGTCAGGCGTAAGCTCCCCTGATTCGTACATGGCGGTGAAACCAAGCATAAGGCTGTTCGGAAACGGCCACACCTGCGAGCCGAAATACTTTACTCCTTTCACTCTGATACCAACTTCCTCCAAGATTTCCCGATTCACAGCGTCTTCCAGAGATTCGCCAGGCTCAACAAACCCCGCAATAACGCTGTACCTGTCATCCGGCCAAGCAGTATTGTGCGCGAGCAACAGGCTGCCTTCTCGTTCAACCGCAACAATAACTGCCGGAGACTGCGGAGCGTAGTAGATTTTTCCGCAGGCCCCGCATTTTCTGCCGTAATCGTGAGAGTTCGGGACAAGTTCGCTCCCGCACGACGGACACAGCCGGAAATTTCTGAACCAGTTAGCGAAAATCCACGCTCCTCCTGCCTGCGCAAACACCTTGCTTCCTGCGATGTGCCACAGTTCGCGAAGCCCTATAAGCTCCTCACCTTCACGAAGAGTTTTTGCGTCAACATCGGCCCATTGTGTGAGTACCTGCCAGTTCTCCGGAAAATCGGAAGTCTTCCTGAGAATCTCCAGCCCCTCATGTGAAGCTATATATCCATCGTCGAAATCGTATGTCTCGTGCTTGACGAGTATTTTGTTCTTGCAGAACACCAGCATAATTTTTCATGCCTCCTTTGTGCCGTATAATATACCCCAAAAACACAGGTGATGAACAAATTATGCTTACACTGACCGCCGCAGGAAAATCAAACAGCGACATCGAAAAGCTCCTTCAGGAAGCGTCCGGTGATGAAGAACTTAAAATACTAATTGACGGCCCCGCGCAAGCCTCAGAGATTAAGAAACTGCTGGAAGATAGCGGCTTCAACGATGTGGTCCCGGAAGATGATGAAGGAATGCTCTACCTTCTCGCCACAAAGAAGCCCCTTGAACCTGACACCCCCAAAGCTCCGCTTCAGAAAGTCAGCATAATTCCGCCGGCTTCTCCAAACTCGACAGGAATATTTATAGCTGGCGACAGGGGAAGTTTTCTGCACAAGGTCCTGGATTCGCTCGCGAGTGCCAGCATAAAGCCTGATGTTATAGGTCTCGTGAACAATGCCGTGAAGCTGGCGGCGTATAACTCCAAATCGTGCAGCAGCCTCAAGAAACTCGAGGCAGACGGCGCAAAAATTCTCGTGTCGGATGCCTGCGCTGACAGAATGGGCATAACTGAGGCACTGGGAACCGGAATGCTCTGCGACATGAGCGGAATATTCGACGCTGTATTTGCGTGCGGAAAGGTTATCAGCCTGTAAGGTATACTATAGGCAAAATTTCCCCACAGGAGGACAAATCGCAATGTCATACAAATTGGGAGAAGTAATATTGTCGAGGGACACGATAGCCCGCCGCGTCAAGGAGCTGGCCGACGAAATCGCAGGCAGTGCTGACCGTGAGAAGGGGCTTGTGGTCGTAGGGATTCTGACAGGAGCAGCGTTTTTCCTGACGGACTTAGTGCGCGAACTGCCCGAAGACCTGGACGTTAGGGTAGATTTCATGTCGGTAGCGTCCTACGGAGACAGCACCCAGTCGAGCGGAGTGGTGAGGATTTTCCACGACCTGAAGTCCAGCATTGAGGGCAAGAATGTTATTGTCGTTGAGGACATCGTGGACTCCGGGCTTACGCTGTCGCACCTGCTCGGGCTTCTTCAGGGGAGGAACCCTGCGAGCCTGAAGGTATGCGTTCTTCTGGACAAGTATGAACGCCGCAAGACTGAGGTCAATGTAGATTACTGCGGGTTCAGGATACCGGATAAATTTGTGGTAGGCTACGGACTTGACTGCGCAGGAATGTGGCGGCACTTGAAGGACATAAAATACGTCATAGAGGAATAACCGCGTCAATTATCCCCCCTTGAAGCTGAGGGGGTAATTTTTTTAGGGAGGGGTATACCTCATGATGAAGGAAGCTGCTGCATGTATATTTCTCCTGCTTCTGGCATCATCTGCGGGGGCATCGCCGGAACTGTACAGTATTCACCACTCAATAACCGGCATGAAGGATGGACACTCTGATTTATCGGACGCAAGATTGTTCGGGTTATCCTGACTACATGCCCGTCAACCTTCCGCCTTACGGTGAGGCTCAGGCACTGTCCCGGACTTCAGGGCCACGCAGGAGCAGATGAATAACTTTGTGCCATACATCGAGATTCTCAGCCCGTAACGTACATTGAGGCAGGGGAGACTCCCGAAGGTGTCATCAGCTTTGAGTACACACAGGCAATAGGGATTCAGAGCTTGTGAGCTATGAGGACGGCATGGGATTTTCGCCAGGCATCGGAGCAAATTTCAGGGTCAATGAGGCCAAGTACCTGACCAATGAAGGACGAAGGATTCTTCCTGCAGGAAGGTACATCATGCAGAACATGCAAAAAACTATCACATTCACTCTTCCTGATGAGCTGAACCTTAATTGCTCGCACTCGTGCAGCTGAACGATATTAAGCGTGAACTATGACAGTACCCTTGTGATTTTCGGACACAATTACGGCACGAGGAGCATCGGTATTCCCGTACATGAGCAACTGGCAGTTCGTGAATGAACCTGCAAGCGGCTTCTTCAACCTTCCTGAACTTAACGCTGAAGTACTCAACAATATTGTGAATGCTGTAGACGGCATCAACGACGCTGGCGATATTCGCCCCATAACGTTTGACGATATCGGGGAATTTTCAGCCACTACGAAAGAAGTGCGGAACTACTTCGAGGCAGAGAACACAGAATGTGTCGGGAGGTTCAGCACGCTGGATGTTGAGGCTTCGGGCTGGTACGCAATGAAGGTTACTACGACGAATGAGCTGTACGATGCGCTGAAAGGCCGGAGCGTTGACGACTTCAATGTCTACGCACTCACCGGCAAGGAAGCATTGAGAGGATAATCTATTTGCCTCCGAAATATAAGTTTTATAACGGAGGCGGATAACATGGAAAAAGTATTCGTAGTGTTAATAATTCTTGTTCTGTTTGCTTTTGTTGTTTCCTCCATAACTTGGTTAGTAAGCAGCTATTCTGATTTCGATATAAGCCGTGAGGAACTCCCCATACCGCCGCAACATCAGCATCATAACCTTCCTGGTTCAGTTTCAGCGCAAGAATAGCCGGGATCGCCAGCAATGTATCCCTGTCCTTTACACCGTGCCTAATCCTCCAGTACTTGGCCGTGTTTACGCCCTCCTTTAGCCAGTAAAGTTTGACTTTCATGGATTTTATGTTAATCTTTCCCAATCTTACCGAAAGGAAGTTATGCGTTATGGATAGACTGGAATATTTCAGCGATGGTTACCTAATAGACCCTATGCACTCAGCTGGCAGACGCTATGAGGTAGCTTGCATAACCGCAGAATATGGCAATGACAGACCTGATATACTGGGTGTTAGCAGAATTACGAGCATCAACATTGAGTACGTAGATCGCAATATTCCCTCTCAATTGGAAAGCGACGCTGAAGCAGCGTTATGGAACGAACTGGCAGCTTTAGAGTACATTGATGAAGATGATGATTTCAAGAATGAAGCTGCAAGTGATGTAAGCGCACACACAGGGGTATCGATGGACAGAATTATTATTGAGCGGTAACTTAGCCCATTAGTTAATGGCGGACTGGAGATTAGTGATTGAGAAGCTGACCTCCAGTCCTAATATTTTACTTGCAGATACCGTCAAGCCACTCGAACAGTTCCGGCAGATCATAATTCCCGTCGTGGGGAACTCCCCACACCGCCGCAACATCAGCATCATAACCTTCCTGGTTCAGTTTCAGCGCAAGAATAGCCGGGATCGCCAGCGATGTATCCCTGTCCTTCACCCCGTGCCTAATTCTCCAGTACTTGGCCGTGTCCACGCCATCCTTGCCGATAAAATTCATCGGGTTCATGACGTAAATTTTCTCAGCATCCGCCATCGCAGGCTTCTCTGCCGTAGAATGCTTGAACGCATAATCCGTAAAATGCTTGTCGTCAAACTCGTTGTTCTCGAAGCTCTTCATGTTCAGCGAGTCAAAAGCCGGGGCCGCCTTCATTCTCGTTGCCCACACAGCATATCCCTCAAGGTCAACACCCGTCACCTTCCCGTCCTCAACTTCAAGCCAGTCAAGCCCGAGCACATTTTCGCCAGCGTCAAGTGCTTTCTGCGCCGCCGCTATGTACAGACCCTCGATGTACTCCTTGAACGTCCCGTCTCCGTCCTCGTCAAGTTCATAGCCGTCAAGATTAAGGCTGTTCAGGTACGCGGGAAACGCCGCCTTCAGTGCATCAGAGGCCGCCTTCATGTTATCGTCCATCTCACGCGCAGGCCCCATGTAGTACGTGTTCACGCCGTTGAATATCCATTCATAGGGCATGTCTGCATTCTCGAGGTTAGTTATCGGGCAGTACACAACCGACGCAAAAATATCATCGCGCTCTTCCTCCGCACCAATCTCCTTGAGGTACGGTTCGTACTCTTTTGCGTTGCCCGTTGCTCCCAGAAGTGATGACAGTGCTCCGCCAGCACTCAGACCATCGGAAATTATCTTTTCGGTGTCGCCAGCAGGAAGCCTGTCCTTGTTGTGGCGTACCCATCTTACCGCCGCCTTGTAGTCAACGATTAGAGCGGGTGCTTTGCCGTTCGGGAGAGTACGGCCTCGAATTGCAGGAGAAATCACCACATATCCCTTCGAGATAGCGTAGAGTGCAACGTTCGGGGTTCCGTGCCTCGAGTCGTTCGCGGGGATAAACTGCTTGCCGGGCATGTAGCCGCCGACTCCGTTGGGCATAAGTATCGGTGCGGTCTCGGCGGTGTAGCCGTTGATGGAGCCGCCTTCGTGGAAATACTCCTCCGGAACGTAAATGTTAAGACGCTGGTACTCAGGCTCAACAGGATTATTAACGTAGGGAATATCAAGCCATGACCTGAACGTTACGAGCTTGTTTCCGGCCAGCATAGTCTGGGATACTCTGTTGCCAGGAGGCATGGTGATTGAGTCAGCAGGGCCTTGCGAGAAGTTGGCGGCAAATGCACACGAACTTACAGCCAGCAACATAACTGCACATAACAACTTGATACGCATATTAACAGCTCCTTGTTGTGTAATGGGATTGATTAATTGTAGCAGACATCACAAAGCGTATTTCTACATACCGCATAACAAAAACGGGATGCCCCGTCTCCAGGACACCCCGCCAGTCATTCACAACAGCCTAGATGTTCACTCCGGCCTTCGCAAATATATTCAGCACTTCCTTCATCGACTTGTACCCCACAGCCTGAGATACCGTCTTGCCCGCCGCATTGCGGAATATCAGCGTAGGCACGTAACGCACGTTGTACTTCTTCGCAATGTCGGGGTTGTCCTCAAGGAATATATGCGCCGTCGTGATCTTCCCCGCATAATTTGCCTTAATCTGGCTGAAAACTTTTTCCATTTGGGCACAGGCAGGGCACGTCTTCGTCGAAAGCATAGTTACCGAAGGAAGAGCAGCCGAAGCACACGAACACAACACCATCACCAGAACCAACGCCGACATAAATCTTACACTGAGCTTCATTCTCATACACTCCCTCATAATTTGGATGTGCGCATTGTACAAAACTTTAGGTATTCCTCACAATACACAATAATCACGAAATTTCAATTGCGCTATAATCTTTACATTCATCAAAAATTTATCGCTAAGGAGATTCCTTCTGACATGGACGAACAAGGAAAAATTATCAGCACCTGCGACGTAGATGAGAACCTCGCGCTCCAAATGTGGACAAGGGGCCGCACTCCGCGCCTCTCCATCTTCAACAAGGTCAAAAATTCCCGCAAGCTGATACATATTGCGTGGACAGAAAAGCTCGACAGAACATTAACCATCAACGGCAAGAAGCCCGGCGAAACCATCACTTACGTAGTGAAGGACTTCGAACCTGCCATCGCTAAAATACTTGCAGACTTTGCGGCCAAGACAAACTTCAAGGTCAAGTTCCTGAAACTTGTGCTAGACCTCGAGAAGGCAATTAACCGCCCGGAAATCGCAAACTCTAAGGCAGACCTCGCAATGATGACCGAAGAAAAGAAGTCAGCTCTGTGGATTGCGGACTGCACCGGCGGAGACAGAAACACCGGAGTCTTCCGTCCGTTCTTTCCGCTGACCGAAAGCGAAGCGGCGGTTGCGCTCGAGGATAAGCTCCAGATTAACGGCGTAGCGATGAAGAATTACGACGGCCTCGCGAAAACCGGAGTCCCTGCTGCCATTAAAGAAGCTAACCCTGAACGCTGGCACAACACCGTGCGCGTAACTGCTGCGGCAATGCTTTTAGGCTTTACCTACTGCGGAGCGGACGGCACGAAAATGGCCGATGAGATTTGGGCGGAAGGCGAAAAGAAGGCTCCGACTCAAATCGGGCAGGTTGCCATGAAGGCTCCTGTGCGCAAATTCTCGTTGAGCGATGCGGGACTGATGAGACTCGGCTACAAGCTCACGTCATATATCCGGCACTGTTACTACATTGATGATCTGGAGATTGAGTACGTCGGCGACAGCATCAAGGAACTTCAGGACGCGGGCTTCACCCGTTCGAGGCGCATCGACTTCAACACCGGGACACTCGGCGATGTTCCGTACAGGGTAACGTTCTACGAGAACGCGGAGGAGGGCATGACAGCTTTCGGGTGCAACCCCAGAATGCAGACCGCCAGGCACACCGGCGATATGGTTTTGATGCTCCCGACGGCTACGTACAAACAGGCACTCGCGAATAACACTATGGGCAATGCAGAGGACGATTTTTACACGATAAGCCGTCTTCTTTGGGCTAAACGCTTCAAGGAGTGGTACGAAACTCTGAAGCCTTACGTCAGAAAATTTGCGGGCCTTATCGAGAAATGATGAAGCGTTTTGTGTGCGCAGTGTTCCTCCTGCTTCTGTTTGCGGGCACATGTTCGGCAGGGGGACAGCGCAGACTCTCGGTAGTGATATTCCCGACGATAAACTCAACGGGACTGGAAATTTGGGAGAGCAAGTATTATCCCTACAACGTGCTTGAACAGAAAATGTCGAACTACTTCGAGGAATTGTGCAAACAGTCTCCGCTGATTGAGGCAAGAGTCCTCGACGAAGCTAACATGAACCGCTGGCTGTCGGGTTCACGGCGCGGTGATGATATGGCCGTCCAATTGGAGATGTATTCGGCAATAATGAAGGATAAGCACGTTCTGGGCACTATGAGCACCGGCAGGGTACAGCTCAGGCTCAGGGTGTACGACTCGCGTCGCGGAGGACAGCTCGCAGTCCGTAACGTCAAGGGCACGGACAAAAGATTCACACTCGATTCTGACGAGGACGTTTACTGGTTCGACGGAGTAATAACCGGGCTGGGAGTTCCTTTCGAGAACGGGATAGACTTTTTCGGGCTGACTAAGACCGACTACAAGGGACAGAAGATGAGCCGCTTAACTTGGGCACAGTTTCAGGGCACTTCGCAGTGGCAGTCCATCAAGAACGCAATCGCTCAGGCCTACAACGAAGCGATGAATCAGGTTCGCAATGTCATCCGCAGCAATGAGCCTAACGCCCAGCTATTGGCGAACGACAATTTTTCCGCGTCGTATGAGACGGTCGGGAGAATACTTGCTCCCACTGCGACAGCTACACGCAAAAAGCGCGACTACATAATTTCGCTTGGCCGTTACGCGAACGGTGCGCTTGACGGCGTGAAAGTCGGCGAGGTTCTCGACGTGGTGAGAGCAGATACTTATGTTACGGTAGTGCCCAGTGATCCGGTTGT
The DNA here is from genome assembly GCA_017451025.1 of Synergistaceae bacterium. Lineage (GTDB taxonomy): Bacteria > Synergistota > Synergistia > Synergistales > Aminobacteriaceae > JAFUXM01. The sequence continues at coordinate 30,105 of JAFSSM010000010.1, forward strand.
GGTACTGCCAAACGTAATAGGCAAGGTGAAAGTGATAAAGGTCTACGATGATAATGCGGTAGTCAGGGTAGTGAAGGACAACAAGAAAGAGCCAATAACCTTGAAGGATATTGTTGTGAAGCACACAACTATAACGGGGAAGTGATAAGGATGAAGAGAATTATTCTGCTTATGCTGCTGCTGGCTGTGTCGCCTGCGTTCGGTGTCGATGATGACAGTACACCGTACATGCCTTATCCCGAGACTCCTCAGGCACAGAGCGCACCGGCGAAGAAGCCTGCTCCCAAGAAGAAGGCGGCTCCCAAAAAGAAACAGCCCGCGAAGAAACCGGCCCCCAAAAAAACACCGGCGAAGAAGGCAGCTCCGGCACGTTCAAGTTCGCTCCAGAATGGTATAGCCCTGATGCAGCAGGAACGCTATGAACAGGCGAAGCCCTATTTGTTGAAGGCTATTCAGGAGAATCGCAACGACCCTAACGCTTGGTATTGGTACGGTGTTTACCACGAAAAGACCGGCGGATTCCATCAGGCACAGTATTTTTACTCGAAGGCAGTAACGATTGACCCGGCGTTTGAGCCGTTATCGCGCGTGGTGTTCTACCCTGAAGACCCGGAAAAAACTCCGCTGTGGGACCCGAAGCGTCCGGCACGAGTCTATCCCGTTGAAGTTGCGAGTACCGGAGGACTAACGACAGTCCCGGCAGGACGAAGCTCATTCCCCACTGCTCCGAATGACCCGGAACTTCCGCACGTACCTGTATACACTCCGCCAGAACCGGGTTCTTCTCCGCTCGATGGTGATGCTTGGAGTCCTGCTGTGTACGTTCCGCCCGGCCCGGATGAAGTACAAACCGAAGGCGAAATGTCCCCTGTGTATCTGCCTCCTGAACCTCAGAGCATAGTTGCACAGGTTCCTTCGCGTCAGGTGCTCGAAGTCCCGATTTACGATTACCCTGAAGGCTACGAGACAGAGTATTACGCTCCGACTTCCGACGGTATTCTGCGGGCCGATAAGCCCCTGTACAGTCCTCCCAACCCTGGCGAAAAAGCTCCGGCAGTGCCCAAGCAGGCAAAGCAGACCGTCAAGAAGCAGACCGAAACGAAAACAGCACCGAAGGCTTCAGCGACTCGCAAGGCTTCAGTCCCGGACAGCAGGATAGTCCGCCAGACTCAGAAGCCCAAGCGCACGACAGCTACAGCCAAGCCCGCGCAAAGCACTACTACCCGCAGGAGGCAGACAGTCTCTCAGGATGTCAGGCCGCGTTCAACGCCGCAGACTCAGCCGGCGCGTACACCGGAACCGACACGCACTCCTGAGCCGGTAACTCTGCCGCCGGAACCTGAGACCAGACAGCAGGAGAGACCGCAGTACTATCCGCCGGTAGGACAGCAGGCACCAGACCCCGGCACAATCTCTGAGAATCCTAATCTGCCTCCGGTCGGACAGGGAAACCAGTATTGATGAGGTGATATTCGTGAAGAAATTGTTTGCGTCAATGATTTTGGTGCTTGGCCTGTGCGGATGCGCCTTGTCTGCGGATAAGGCTATTCTCGTTACTCAGCCGGCGTACCACAACATGAAGTTCTACGTGTACAAGCCCGTGAACGTCCCTAAAGACTTTTACGTTACGTTTGACGGCTACCTGGTCTACAAGAACTCTAGGGGAGTGTGGAATTACGGCAGTGCGGAGAAGAGCGGAATTGCCCGCACAGATTACGTTGTGGGCGCGGTGATTCCGTCGGTGGTCAGGCTGAAGCCATACAGCACAAAAATTTCGTCGGTCGCTCCGATTCTGGGCACTGCTCAGGCAGAAACAGGCATTTCCTCAATTCCGGCCAAGTCCCCGCGAATCGTCTACATGCCTCCTGCTTCAGGGCTTGAGCTTTATGATTCGTCCATGCTGTCGCCCAATAATCCGGACTGGACTCAGAACTCAAACTTTATGGCTCTGGGCAAATGGCAGAAGAGCATCGACAGAATCGGCGTAACTTACAGGCCGGCGATTCCGGTTGCGTGGAAGGGAGATTATCCCGAAGTGATTTACGCGTGGACGGGTCTTCAGTGGAGGCAGCTCGACGCAAAAACTGCACATGCTTCTGCGTTAAGCACTCTGCGCCGGTCAATGTATGACCTCAGCCGTTACGTCCGCAGGGTCAACGTCATGAGCTGGACTGATGATGATACTCACGTGCTCTCGCAGTATTCGGTGATGTGGGGCTATGAATGGATGGGACAGATTTTTCTGGGAAATGAGGATTGGCGATGAAACGGAAAGTACTGCTTGCTTTTGCGCTGGCTGTGTGTGTGTGTTCGCAGGCTTCGGCAAAACGTTATATCACCGAGCCGCTGTTGGTCCCGCAGTCTCCTTACGCCGGAATGACTTTCTACGTGTACAGGCCCTACAACATGCCGCAAGACTGGTACATCACGCTTGACGGCTATCCTGTGCACAAGAACTCCGACGGAACTTGGGTGTACGGGACTTCCGAAGGTCCTAACCTCGTTCCGACGAATTACGTTGTTGGTTCAGTAGTGCCGTCGATGGCGGGGATCACTAAGTGGATTTCCGACGCGCAGATCTCGGAATTGCGGAAACTCCCGAACGCTGAGACTATGGAAGTCCGGCAGAAGGGATATACCCGCAACCAGATGGCGCAGGGTCAGAATTACTCGACATACATTCCTGATTGGACGTTCAGCCCGACGTTTATGGCGATCGGGAACTGGAAGGGCACCGTAGACAGAATAGGCGTGCTCAACAACCCTGCAATGCCCGTTGCATGGTCCGGGAAGAATCCTAAGGTGATTTACGCGTGGACTGGCAAGGGCTGGCACCAGATAAACGTGAAAGAATCACAATCGCCAATCTCAGCAATTATGCACGACTATGCTCTGCTGAAGAGGAGTCTGCGAGAATCCGGCTTCAAGTGGTACGAACAGGATATGCCCATACTCGCACAGCAGACGAAGGCGTGGGGATACTACTGGCTCGGTGAAATTAGTATTAAGAGAGGTGATTAGCAATCTATGTGTGTACTATTGGCATGTGATGCACCTGTAGACAGCCTGCTTGTTAGGCTGAGTACAGCTTTTAGCAGCAATGACGCGGTCGAGATTCACATTCTGTTCCACGAACTGATCTCCATTGCCTGCAAGAATCGCTATGCGTCCGGCAACCTCTGGCACAACTACTTGACACACTACATGTTGAGCAACGAGAACTTCTTTTCGCTGGCGTGTGAACGCAGGGATCCGCCGCAGGGTTCATTGAGGGATGTGGCAATGCATGATTTTGGAGCGTTTATGCGATTATTCGGGCTGGATAATGAACACATGCACTACATCGACAATTTCAGTGGCAGCGAGTCCGAAAATTCTCCTGTGTGCGAGATCAGCAAGGCCATAGCGGAAGCGACAACCCCTCAGAGAATCTTTGACATAGTAACGAATTTCTACAAGAGGCACGGAACAGGAAAGTTTGCGTTTGGGCGTGCGTTCAGGCTTAAGGGAGAAGAGCTTTGCGCTGTGGAACACGTAGGGGATGTGAGATTGTCGGACATAGTGGGATATGAGCTGCAGAAGCGGGAATTGGTCGCGAACACTGAGGCATTTTTGGCGGGCCGTCCTGCAAATAACGTTCTGCTTTACGGCGACGGAGGCACAGGAAAATCCACGAGCATCAAGGCAATTTTGAATGAGTACGCTCCTCAGGGCTTGAGGGTGATTGAGATCTACAAGCACCAGTTCCGAAATATTCTTGACCTCACGGAAAAATTGAGGGACCGCAACTACAAGTTCATACTGTTCATTGATGATCTGTCGTTCGAGGAAGGGGAAGTTGAGTACAAGTACTTGAAGGCGGTTATCGAGGGAGGAATTGAGACACGCCCGGATAACATGCTGATATATGCGACTTCGAACCGGCGGCATATTGTGCGCGAGGTGTGGAAGGATCGCGACGACATGGAGCACAAGGGCGACATTCACAGGTCTGACACTGTGGAGGAGAAGTTATCGCTGGCTTCGAGGTTCGGGATAGCGATAAACTACTCGAGTCCGAGACGCGATGAGTATCACGAAATAGTTAGGACACTTTCGGAGAAGGCAGGGCTTGAGATTGAGGATAAGGAGCTTTTTGCGGGTGCTGACAGGTGGGAAATTCGGCACGGAGGAATGACCGGAAGGGCAGCACGCCAGTACGTAGATTACCTGCTAGGGATTAGGGGCTAGGGGCTAGGGGCTAGGAAAAGGCAAAAGAGAACCTCCCGCGAAAAACGGGAGGCTTTTTTATGCGAACAGTTTGCTGAAAATATCTGCTTCCAGATCTGAGATGTTGTAGAGAGTATCGAGGAAACTGAATGTTTCATGAAGGCTGTTTTTTGCGTAGAGCCAGCCTTTGCCGTCGGTTATCCACACAAAAGTGAAACCTGGAATGTTGCGTGCTTCTTCTGCGATTAGTCGGTAACTTCTGGCGGTTTCGTTGAGTTTTGAGCCGCCGCCAGTGTAGAAATTGGTCTCGATAGCGTATAAAGTGTTGGGCGTTTGTACGGTGAAATCCCAGCGTTTGTTTTGGGGAAGCGAAGATATAGGAAGCTTCAGCGAGGATGAAGGAACTTCCCGGTCGTAAGGAATGCCGGATTTCTTGAGGAAGCCCTCAACCAGATGTTCCATTTGATGGCCGCCCCTATTTTTGCGTCCGTTGGAGTTCATTCCTGCCTCAACCCCAGTAACATAATCATACAAGTGAGAGATTAGATGTTTCTCCAGCATGTCGAATAACCCTGTTTTGGCATGAAACAAGCGTACTGTTCGGGAGTCTGAACGATCTTGTTGAAACGGTAAGTTATCGCGGCGTTTTCATCCTGACAGTATATTTCGTAACTTCTGACAGCTAGAAGTATCGGGACAGCCTTAAGGCAGCTGGGGTATTCAGCTATAAGGTGCAGGAAGTCTGCCTCTATGTTCTCAGAGTTCACCAGTGAGTTCAACGTGAAGATTTCCGTCTTCAGCTTTTTTGCATTCTTGTAGACCTTCTCAAAGTCTACGTAATAACCATATCCGTTGATGGACTCCCTGAATGTACCTAGCCACTCATCAAAATTTCGTCTGATCATAAACTTTTCAGCCTCCTTATAGATAAATCTATGTACTCATGGCTATTGTCTATCCCTATATAACTGCGACTCAGCTTTTTACATGCTACCCCTGTTGTCGACGAACCGCAGAACGGATCGAGTACAAGCTCTCCTTCCTGCGTCGAGGCCAAGATTATCCGTTCAAGAATATACATCGGCTTTTGCGCAGGATGCTTCCCGTGAGTCTTTTCTGCATGTGGAGTAAGAGTTCCAGTCCAAACGTCTTTCATCTGCTTTCCTCCGTTGAGTTCCTTCATCAGATGGTAGTTGAAGTAATGTCGAGTATTTTCGTTTTTCCGTGCCCATAATATCGTCTCTGTGCTGTGCGTAAAGTATCTGCATGAAAGATTTGGCGGCGGGTTGGTCTTCTGCCAGGTGATATTGTTGATTATCTTGAAGCCTTCCTGTTCGAGAGCCATACCTACAGAATAAATGTTGTGGAGAGTCCCTGTTACCCATATTGTGCCGTCAGGTTTGAGAACTCTGCGGCAGAGACGAATCCACCTGCGGTTGAAGTCGTGCTTGTCTTCTAAGGTTTCTGCTTTGTCCCAGTCTCCTTTGTTCACCGATACCCTCTTTCCACCGCTACAAGAGAAGCCTCCATTGGACAGAAAATAAGGGGGGTCAGCAAAAACCATGTCCACACATTCCGGACACATATCCTCAAGCGCAAGGAAAGCATCGTGCAGGAAGAGTGATGAACATTCATCAGCAAAGTAAGGTTGTAAAGTATAGAAATATGACATACGAATCTCCACATAAAAATTTTATGAATGATCTTAGCAACTGATATCGCAATGTCCATAAGCCAATTTTACAGAAACAAAGAAATACCCCCCGCTTTCACGAGGGGCACGTTTTTTTCTGAGCTTTACGCTATCGTTATATCCTTGCACAGGTACACGTCCTGCACCGCATTAATTATCTGCACGCCCTCGCTCATCGGACGCTGGAACGCTTTACGCCCGAGAATCAGTCCCATTCCTCCTGCCCTCTTGTTGATGACCGCAGTCCTTACTGCCTCGCTCAGGTCGCTAGCTCCGCCTGACGCTCCGCCAGAATTGATGAGTCCTGCACGTCCCATGTAGCAGTTAGCCACCTGATAGCGCGCAAGGTCAATCGGGTGCTCGGTCGTCAGCTTGTCATACATTTCTTGCGAAGTCTTGCCGTAGCCTTTGCCCATAGCAGGATAACCGCCGTTGTTCGTGGGGAGCTTCTGCTTGATGATGTCCGCCTCAATCGTTACGCCCAAGTGGTTAGCCTGGCCGGTGAGGTCCGCGCTTGCGTGGTAGTCCGTAACCTTGTCGTCCTTCTTGACCTTGAACGCGGAATTGCGCAGGTAGCACCACAAAATTGTTGCCATTCCCATTTTGTGAGCCTCGCTGAACGCACGGGAAATCTCCTGAATCTGGCGCGTGGACTCAGGGCTGCCGAAGTATATTGTCGCGCCGACTGCCACTGCTCCGAGATTGTACGCCTGCTTTACCGACGCAAAGAGCACCTGGTCAAACTGGTTGGGATATGTCAGCAGCTCGTTGTGGTTGAGCTTGAGCACAAAGGGAATCTTGTGCGCATACTTGCGGGCTGTTGCGCCCAGAACTCCCAGAGTTGTAGCTACGGCGTTGCACCCGGCTTCCATTGCGAGCTTGATGATATTTTCGGGGTCGAAGTATATCGGGTTAGGCCCGAAGGATGCTCCGGCTGAATGTTCAATGCCCTGATCTACCGGCAGAATTGAGATGTAACCGGTGTTAGCGAGGCGGCCGTGCGAGAAAAGAGTCTGCATTGCACGCATAACAGGGATAGGGCGGTCGGACATGCTGACTACGCGGTCAACGAAATCCGGGCCGGGAAGTGAGAGCATATCCTGCGGGATTGTTTCGCACTTATGTGTCAACAATGACTCTGCTTCTGAGCCTAAGAGAGCTTCAATTTTTCCGAGTTCCATTGAAATAATAGCCTCCTTAAAGTTGATGTTACCCGAATATTATACGCCCGATTAATTTACAGAACTGCAGATTAGAACCAGTGCAAATGATACCATCTGGCACCAAGACGTTTGAGCGTATAGTTTGACAGAGATTTAGAATGCTTTGCATAATCCAGAGCCATTTTGCCGTTGTTATCTTCAATGGCTATATCGGCACCTGCATTAATTAGAACATTGACCACAACATCGCTATTGCTCATATCTGCTGCGTATATCAATGGCGTTTTTCCGTCTTGGTCTCGGGCATTGATGTTTGCACCTGCATTGATTAACGCCTTAAGTGCTTCAATTCTGTCTTTTGTTCCCGAAGCTAGCATAAGTGCAGTCTGAGAGTTATCATTCTTAGCATTGACATCAGCTCCTGCTGCAATCAAGGCATTAACGACTTCGTAAGAAGCGCGAGAACGGTGGCCGAGAGCTTTCATCAAGACTGTATTATTTTCATCGTCCCTAGCGTTGACATCAGCTCCTGCCTTCACGAGTAGACTGACTACATCAGGATAATTCATGTCGCTATAAGCCTCCTCTAACAGAAATATTCTGCTGACGTATGCTCCTGCATCAATGAGCGTCTGAACTACTTCAGGAGTGTTATTCTGGGCCGCGTAAACTAGAGCAGTGTTACCCTCATAATCTTTAGCGTGTACATACTCTCCGGCTTGAAGTAGCTTCTTAATGTCAGAAGATGTTCCATGTTTAGCAGCGTCCATAAGAACAGTAACTGAGGCTATTTGCATCCTATTTTCAAATTCGGTCTGTACCCTAGCCTCGATTTCAGCCTCAAATTCAGCTTCCTGCTCCAATTGCTCGTAATACATTTCTCGGACAACTTCGTCCATTCCCTCTAAAGCTGGATTAGTATAGTAAGAGGCAAATACAGGCTCAAAGGTAAACAGCACCATTATCAGCTCCAAATAGACAGCGCACTTCTTCATGGCATTACAGCATTAAGAAGCCTTCCAATACCGTCAACACTCCTGACGCTATGAACGATCCTCCCAGAATCATCGTCAGTATAACCGAGAGCGATACGTTCAGCGGAGAAGCAAACACCAGTCCTCCCAAAGCAATTAGGGCTATCCCGTTGATGAGCATTAACCACCAGCCTTTTCCCCCAGCTCCTCCAAACCACAACGACATACCGATTCGCGAAAATCCCGTGCAGATAAACCACAGCCCTATCACGAACGGAATAATCAGTGCCGTAATTCCCGGCTGGACTATCATGTACACTCCCATCACAAAGTCCAGAAGTCCGAGCAGTATAAACCTCTTCAGTCCGAAGAAGTAGAACGCGCTGAAGTAGTTTATTCCTGATGCGAGCAGGCCAAGCCCGATAAAGAACCCGACCGTCATCAATGCATCAACAGGATACCTCATTGCGAGCCCCCCAAGAACGACAAGAATAATCCCCGTAATAATATAGTTTGTGCGAAAATTCCTCATGATCTGCCCTCCTCAAGCATTGCGTTCAATTCCTGCTGTGTCTGCGCCAGCGTTACGAACTGTATTGCGTTGAACCCGAAATCATGCCCGGCCTTCACGTTGCGCTCCAGGTCATCGATGAACACACACTCCGAAGGATTCAGGCTGAATTTGTCGGCTATGCACTGGTAGATTCTGCGGTCTGGTTTGATGAGCTTAACATCACACGAGAACACTCCGCCATCCAGAAGCGGCAGGAAGTCTAATACGCCGGGATTCTTGGCCATAACGTAGCGTGAGTAGTTCGACAGATAGAGAAGCCTGTACCCTCTGGCCTTGAGGTCAGCGAGCCACAACGGAGTCGCCGGACGTTTTTTGAGGGTGTCGCCGACGTTCTCGAAGACTTTGCGGAGTTCTGCTTCGCGTTCGGGAGCATGAGCAATTATCGACGCGAAGACCTCTTCGGGTTCATCACCAGCGTCTAATCTGTCCCAGCGTCTATTTCCCCAAACTGCCGCGTCAAGTTCATCAATCAGTTCTTCGCGGCCCGGAAACATCCTGTGAATGAAGCCGTCCCAGTCAAAATCGATCAGCACTCCGCCTATGTCGAAGATTATCGTGCTAATCATGAACGTCTACCTTCACGAGCATCCGGCTCAATGCTTTGCGCAGGTGGTTAATATCCGGTGAAGGCAATGTGCGGAATCCTGCGGCCTCTGCGGCTCTGCAGGTATCTTCATCTGCGGCAAACAGAGACTCCTGCGGAACAATCCCCGCAATGTTTTCCGGAGCTTGGGGCTTGACGAACTCGACAGCATCGGTGTCAATGCTGTAATTTGACATCAGCACAACCCTGTAGCCGCTTTCCTTTAACGTGGGGATATTCGAGGGGACAGCCGGGTGCTTGCCGATACGTCCAAACGCATCACGTATCTCCTGCTCGCGTTCTGGTGCGGCAGATATTGCGGCTGTCATGAGTTTTGCAGGGTCTCCGGAGAAGCGGTTTCCCCATGCTGAATCGATGATGCTGTTAATCAGGCTGTTCTCGTCAAACAGCTTCTTCATAGCATCATGGCAGCAGGAACCTATCGCCCAATCACCAAAGTGTTCTCCGAGAATTATTGCCTTGATTTTGTCCGCATCCGCTCCAAGTGCAGACAGCTCTGCAATGGTTTTCTTGTGGCCTTCTCCGTCAACCCAGCCCAGCATGGACGCAGATACATCGATATTCCGCCAGGATGCTACAAACTCTAACACAGTTTCCTTGACGCAGAACTCCGTAGCTATTCCGCAGATAAGCACGTCTTGCCCGAGCACTTGGCTCAAATCATCTCCTTCAATGTTTCTGGCCCGGAAAGCGGAGTATTCCTCGATAGCGTCATAAGTGCCCTTTCGGTAGATGTTCGATTCACTGGGACGCTGTTCTGGGTTCTTGATGTCAGTTGTGAATGCGCTGTGAAGTTCCGCACCGTGAGTCCCTGCCTGGCAGTGAACCGGCCAAGTCCCGCCGTTGGGAATGTAGCTGCAATGTTTAGGGCCGTGCCAGTCCGCAGAGTAGAACACGCGAGCGTCAGGATGTGCGTTGATGTACCTGATGATGTTTTTCACGGCTTCCTCTGCGTGTGCACAGGCCAGAGTTCCGTCAATGAAGTCGTATTGGCAGTCCACAACCAAAATATCTTTCGTCATAATGAAAATTTCTCCTTTCTTTCTGCTACAATACTTTTGGCCTTTAATGAGTCAGGTTTGGGGAGTTAGCTGAACTAATCGTTTCAGTTCGTAAAATCCTGAACGTACATAAGACTTTAACACACAGTTAGGCGTTCTGTAAAAACGGATTATACAAGTAAGCGGATAACCTGCGAATGGTTTACCGGGTAGAAGCTGAAGCAAACCAGCTCAGGCGAATAAGAGCACATTGATGCTAAACTTCTCCTGAAGTCGTGTAACAAAGACAGTTTGCACTGGCAGTCCACAACTTTTTTCTCCCTTCATAATAATTCATCGAAATTCCCCATGCCGTTAATTATAGCTAGTGCGTTATCAATTATATTCATCATAATTGCACAGCCTGTTCCTTCACCCAGACGCATACCCAGTTTCAGCGGAGCTTCGAGGTTCATGAATTTTGCGGCCCTGGAGTATGCAGGCTCAGGAGATTCGTGCGACGCAAACATGTACTCGCGCGTTATAGGCTCAAGCATGTACGCCATCAATGCCCCTGCAATCGAGATTACGCCGTCGATAATCACAGGGACATGATACGCCGCTCCTCCGAGAAACACTCCGGTCATTGCGGCAATGTCCAGCCCTCCGACACACGAAAGTATGTTTACGGGGTCAGTGAGGCTCTCCGAGTGAAGAGCAAGTGCCTCGAGAATCACTCTCTGTTTCCGCGCGAAAGCCTCGTCATCGAGTCCTGCGCCCCTGCCGACAAGCGAAGCATCCCGTGAGCCAGTTCCTGCCATAATGCACGCACACGCAGGAGTGGTGTTTCCCATTCCGACCTCTCCTGTGCCGATAAGGCTAACTCCCTCTAACTTGGCCTGATGCACAAGTTCCGCGCCGAACAGGATAACTTCTTCGGTGAGAGTTAGGGGCATTGCGCGGCCATGAAGGAAGTTTGCGGTTCCTTCCGGAAGAAATTTGCGGGTGATGATGTTTTTGTGAGGAACTAGCTCCTTTACGCCTAAGTCATATATGCGCAAATCTGCTCCTGCCTGACGCGCAAGAACATTTATCCCGCCGTCCTGAGTCTCTGCGTAGACGCGCATTAATTTCCGCGTGAAATCCTGCGGCGATGAACACACTCCCTCAGAGTAAATTCCGTGATCTGACCCGAACAGGAATATAGCTTTGCGGGTGAGAGTATTGCGTGGTTTTCCGGTTATGCCTGAGACTCGAATCGCAATGTTCTCAAGATGTCCGAGACTGCCCTGCGGTTTCACGAACGATTCCAGCAGGTTCTTGGCCTGAAGCATTGCGTTAGAGTCAGGCTTAGTGATAGAGCGCAGTATTTCCTGAAGATTCATGATGACTCCTGAATTATGTTTCGTTGAAGAAGTTTAGTGCGAGTTCTGATGCTACCTTAAAGATATTTTCCCGAATATTTGGTGATAGCCTGCTGTTGAATAGAGCGATTATACCTTTGTACGTGAGAGCTGCTACCTGTGAGAGAAGTATTATTTCTTCCTGAGAGAAGCCCTTTGCGGTGTGAAATGGTTCGAGTTCCGGAGCGAGTCCCCATTCTTCGAGCCAGAGGCGCAAAAATCTCCATTTAGCGGCTTCGGCCGGGACAACAGGAACGGTGAGCAGCTTCATGCACCAGTATAAATTCGTCAGCAGAGAGTCGTCCGGCTGTTCTGGGATAAGGTATTTTCTGAGATATTGAGAGCAAAGCATTGCGGCGACAATCGAGTCTCTGCGGCAGCGAATGTGCAGCATGTCGTCTTTGATGTCTGCCTCGAAGAGAAAGTAGCCTTTTCCCCTCGCCGTCTTCTGGAAGGCAAAATATCCCCACACGAACGGCTCAGAATCGCCAAGCATATTTTTGGAGGAAACGTTCACGATGCCTTCTCCCTCGAGGAATAGCGTACTCCAGAGGCGGTCTTCGCTGACAGTTTTTCGCCAGAGCACTACGCCCTTGCGTGTCGGGAAAGGCTCACCTCTGAACATGACAGACCTCCTAAAGATATTTGGGATGTGCAAATTATATCCTACATTCAGAATGAAAAGCTAAGTTATTTGCGTGAATTATGGATAGTTTTCTTGATGTGAGGTTCTATTTCTGTCCGGAACAGCCAAAATCCCCAGTCTATGCCCCCAAATGGTACTCTGCTTCTTCCTCTGCTTTTTCTCTCTGCGGTAAGTTTCTTGAGCTTGCTGTTCATGCCGAGAGCCTGCCACTCGGATACGTACAGGGACATAAAGCCGCGTTTCCGGGCTTCGATGCTTTTTGCGCCGTCAGTATTTGCGAGAATGCTGAACGGTATAATGTCCTTCTTGCCCAGCATGAATTGCATTGCATCCGACAATTCAGAGACATCAAGCGTACCCGCCTCCATCTGCCGAAGCACTATCGGGCTAATCTGCTTCTCGTCCGCAAAGTCCTCGTTAATCCTAACGCAGGATAACCCCTTCTCCTTCTAGCCCGGCGCAAAATACACCGTCCCAATGAATAAATTAGCCGCCCAACCATAACGCGGAGTGTGTTCCTTCGCAAGGTCAAAGTACTTCACAGCCTCATCACGAATCTCCTCCGTAACTTTTCCGTCCTTCAGCAAACTTGTCCAGGCACTTGCGGCCTTACGTTCCCACAATTCTTGATTCATGTCTCCGCGAATTACGTCCATGATGTCAGATTCGGGCCATATGTTCCCAAGATTGAGTCTGTCCTGCTCTGTCCTGCGTGGAGAGTATACGGTTAATAGAGACTGTCTCCACATTCAGGGCAGCCATTATGCGAGGCACACCGTGAACAAAAATTTAGTCGAGCTGACCACAACGCAACGCAAAAATTTTCCCGCTAATTACGCTATAATTACGGCATTCACATTTTTCAAATACAATCTATTTTTGAGGGGAGTGCTGTATCACTATGAACCTGCCAACGTTCTTGGGCGGAGTCCATCCGCCTGAAGGCAAGTCTCTCACGGAAAATAAGCCTGTAGAAACTCTCAGGCCCACAGACGTGCGGGAGTTCATCTATCCTATGGGACTTCACATCGGCGCACCGTGTTCTCCGCTCGTCAAGAAGGGTGATGCTGTTCTTGCAGGGCAGAAAATCGGCGACACTGACGCTTTCGTCTCTGCCCCGAAGTACTCTGCGGTGTCCGGGACGGTCAAAGCCGTTGAGCCCCGCATGGTCTACACCGGCGCAATGGAGATGTGCGTAGTTGTCGAGAGCGACGGAAAATATACCCCTGCTCCGTCATTGCACGAGGCACTTGGCCGCAAGCCGACACCTGCCGACTACGTGAAGCTGATCCGTGAAGCCGGAATTGTAGGAAGCGGAGGAGCATGTTTCCCGACACACGTAAAGCTCTCGCCGCCGAAGGATAAGCCCATCAAGCACATAATCGTGAACTCTGCGGAGTGTGAACCGTTCCTGAACTGCGATAACAGGCTCATGATTGAGAACCCTGACGAAGTGCTGAAAGGGTTAGAGTTCGTGCTTGAGGTATTCCCTGAGGCTGAAGGAGTAATAGCAATCGAGAACAACAAAACTGAAGCCATAGCGACGATGACCTCGCACAACAAGAACCCCCGCATTAAGGTTATGCCCTTGCAGGTGAAGTACCCTCAAGGCGCGGAAAAAATGCTCATCTGGTCGGTAACCGGCAAGGAAGTTCCGTTAGTGCCTGCGCTTCCTGCCGATGTAGGGTGCATTGTGCTGAACACCCGCACAGCCTGGCAGATTTGGGCCGCAATCGAGAAGGGGCTTCCTGTTCACGAGCGCATAATCACCGTAACAGGAGACGCAATCGTCGAACCGAAGAACCTGCTGGTTCCGTTGGGCCTGAATATGAGGGACTTAATCCACGAGTGCGGAGGATTCACTGAGGAGCCGGTGAAGGTAATATCCGGCGGGCCTATGATGGGAATTGCTATGAGGTCAATAGATGTCCCGGTCGTCAAGGGAACGTCAGGAATCTTAGCCCTCACGAAAAAGTCAGCCTATCTTGCGGAAGAGAGCGCGTGTATCAGGTGCGGGAAATGCGTTGAAGTCTGCCCGATGCACTTAGAGCCTACGAGCCTTGACCACGCTGTGAGGCGCAGGGACTACGCGGAGTTTGAGGCACTCGGCGGAATGAACTGCATAGAGTGCGGAAGCTGTGCGTACACCTGCCCGGCATCGCGTCATCTCGTGCAGAGCTACAAGGATGGCAAAGCTACAGTAACCGCAAACAGGCGCAAAGCAGCGGCAGAAGCTAAAGCAAAGGCGGAGGCGAAATAATTATCATGGACACGAAATTAACCGTATCAACTTCCCCGCACATACATTCGGAGTTCACTACCCGCAACATCATGGGCATGGTGATTTTCGCTCTTGTGCCTGCGGGAATTATGGGAGTGTATTTTCTCGGCCTCCGTTCGCTCGGAGTTATAGCCGCGTGCATTATTGCCTGTGTCCTCAGCGAATGGGCATGGCAGAAGTTCGTAATGCACACCAAATCCACAATCTGCGACCTCTCGGCTGTGGTTACGGGGCTTCTTCTTGCGTATAACCTTCCTCCTACGATTCCAATCTGGATGTCTGTAGCAGGGAGCTTGTTTGCGATAATCATCGTCAAGCAGTTCTACGGCGGAATCGGCTGTAACATCGTCAACCCTGCACTTGCCGCACGCGCAATGATGCTTATATCTTGGCCGACGGCAATGACCACGTGGACGATTAACGGCATATCCGGCGCGACTCCCTTAGCCGCAATGAAGGCAGGGACAGTTTCAGGGATGCCCTCGCTGTGGGATTTGCTCACGGGCAACATGGCGGGCTGTATAGGTGAGACTTCATCACTGCTCCTGATTCTGGGCGGGGCTTATCTCGTCTGGGAAGGCGTAATCTCCGCGCGCATACCCTTAACGTACATTCTTACGACGGCGATTCTGTCTGCGCTGTTCAATCACGGCGGCGGCATGTTCCCGATTCACGAGATGCTTACGGGCGGCCTGTTAATCGGAGCTATCTTCATGGCCACCGATTACACAACATCCCCCATGAGCGAGAAAGGGCAGTACATTTACGCGGCAGGGTGCGCTCTGCTCACGGCGTTAATCAGGACGTGGGGCGGATACCCTGAAGGCGTGTCGTTCTCAATCCTCATCATGAATGTTGCTGTGCCGTTAATCGACAAGTACACAGAGCCGCGAGTCTTCGGTGCTCCTAAAAACGGCTACTTCAAGAGAACAGGAGGCAAATAGCCATGTCTGAAGCTGTAAAGAATAACGACACTGTAACAATGGCCGACTACATCAAGAAGGCCGTACACTTGGGCGGGACATTGCTTGCTGTTACTGCTGTAACGGGAATAATTCTTGGTGTTGTCGAGCACTACACGAGCGCGGCCATCAAACAGGTTGAGCTTGCGGCCAAGAACGAGGCCTTCAAAAACGTAATGCCCATCGCACAGACCTTCGAGGCCATAGACAAGGCAGAAGACGATTTTGTGATAGACATCGTGCAGGGCAAAGACGGCGATAACGTCGTAGGCTGGTGCATGACCGTTGAGACAAAGAGCTACGGCGGGCCTCTGCAGTTCATTGCGGGCATAACTAAGGACGGCGCAGTGAAGGCAATTAACATTCTGAGCCATTCCGACACGCCGGGACTGGGAGCAAGGGCAACAGAGCCGGAGTTCTACGGACAGTTCACCGACAAGACAGCTTTACCGTTGAAAGTCGTGAAGAACGGCGTTAGCAATCCCGACGAGATAGCCGCAATCTCCGGCGCAACAATAACATCAACCGCAGTAACCGACGGAGTGAATGCCGCCGTTGAGTACTGGAGCAAGAATCTTAAGTAGAAGGGGGCTGTGTAAATTGAGCCAGAGCAAGCTGAAGATTATTACCAACGGAATACTTACTGACAACCCGACGTTTGTGCAGTGCATCGGACTGTGCCCGACGCTCGCGACAACAACCAGCGTTGCAAACGGTATCGGCATGGGCATAGCCGCAACATTCGTCCTCACTGCCTCGAACATCGTTATCTCTATTCTGCGCAAGATGGTACCTGACGAAATCCGCATACCGATATTTATCGTGGTAATCGCTGGGTTCGTTACGGTTATAGAGTTCCTGATGAAGGGCTTTACCCCTGAGCTGAACAAGTCGCTCGGAATATTCATACCCTTAATTGTCGTGAACTGCATCATCTTGGCCAGAGCTGAGGCCTTCGCGTCGAAGAACGGAGTGTTTGACTCTGCCCTTGACGGTATAGGTATGGGCTTGGGCTTCACGATTGCACTTTCACTTCTCGGGTCAGTGCGTGAGATTCTGGGTGCAGGTACATGGATGGGGACTCCTGTAGTGAGCTTTGACCCTGCTATGTTAATCGTGTTAGCTCCGGGCGGTTTCATAATTCTCGGGTGCAGTATGGGGCTGTTCAGGGCAATTCAGGCACGTGCGGCCAAGTTCAAGGGACTTGCGGCAACACCTGCTGAAGCTCGTCCTGCGGGGTGCGGTTCGTGCTTAATGGCGAAGTTCTGCCAGAGAGACGCAGAAGAGTGCAAGGAGGCGAAGTAAGCTATGTCGATGACAGAATTATTCCTGCTGTTCATCAGCTCAATCTTTGTGCACAATATCCTGCTTTCGCGGTTCTTGGGGTGCTGTCCGTTCATGGGTGTAAGCTCAAAGCTGAAGACTGCTCAGGGAATGGGTGCGGCTGTCGTGTTCGTCATAGTGCTTGCGTCATTGATGACTTGGCTCACGTACAACTACCTGCTTGTTCCTCTGCACCTCGAGTACCTCTACACGCTGTCGTTCATTCTGGTGATTGCGGCACTGGTTCAGTTCGTGGAGCTTGCGCTGAAGAAGCTGAATCCCGTTCTGTATAAGTCATTAGGAATCTTCCTGCCACTCATCACGACGAACTGCGCAGTTCTCGGCGTGGCAGTCCTCAACATGAACGAGGGCTACGGACTCGCGGCGGCACTGGTGAACGCTCTCGGCTCATCGCTGGGCTTCCTGCTGGCAATCTCCCTTATGGCCGGAATACGCGAGCGCATCGAGAACAACGACGGCATACCTGACGCACTGCGGGGGCTTCCTATGGCGTTAATCACGGCTGGCTTAATGTCGATTGCCTTCATGGGCTTCAACGGCATCATCAAGTAAGGAGGGTTAATTATGGATATAGGACATGCAATGATAGCTCCCCTCGCTTTGATGGGAATTATGGGCGGAGTTTTCGGGGTACTGCTCGCGATAGCCTCTATAGTGTTCAGGGTTCACCAGGACGAGAGAATAGGGCTTGTGCGTGCGGCTCTTCCCGGTGCGAACTGCGGAGGGTGCGGGTATCCCGGCTGCGACGGTTACGCTTCTGGTGTTGTAACAGAGGGTGCACCCGTCAACAAGTGTGCTCCCGGCGGTGCTAAGGTAGCTGCTGCAATCGCGGCAATAATGGGTGTAGATGCTGGTGCTGCTGTTCCTGTGAGGGCGTTCCTGAGGTGCAAGGGCACGTGTGAGGCCTCGCCCCGTACGGTGAACTATGACGGTATTCACGACTGCCGCAGTGCCGTAACAGTTCCGGGCGGCTCACCGAATGCCTGTCCCTTCGGCTGTGTCGGAATGGGTACGTGCGTAAGTGTCTGCCAGTTCGGTGCGCTGTCGATGGGTGAGGATGGCCTGCCTAAGGTTGACGTGAGCAAGTGTGTCGGTTGCGGAGCTTGTGTCGAGAATTGCCCGAAGGGACTCTTTGTGCTGGTGCCTGTAACTGCGGACGTGATTGTAGCCTGTGCGTCGCACTGGAAGGGCCCCGCCGTAAAGAGCGTGTGCAGTGCAGGATGCATCGGGTGCACTCTGTGCGAGAAGAAGTGCCCGAAGCAGGCTATCACTATGGACCATGACCTCGCGGTAATCAATCAGGATTTGTGCGTGAAGTGCGGCATCTGCGCGAAGGTCTGTCCGGCCAAGTGCATCAAGCAGGGCGAGAAGTATGTAGTCGTCGAAAAATCGGCTTAATCAGTCTTCTTCCTCTTCATCCTCTTCCTCTTCATCGGGGAGGAGGATTTTTGTTTTGCTGATAACCCAGTCTAACACTTTTTCGGCGTAATGCTTTATGAATGCCGCAAGAGTATTCAGGTAGACGAAGACCATTGATATTAGCGTGCACACTGCCGCAATGTCATCGAGTGCACCGGGTGCATCAGGGAAAAAGTAGATTACTATGCTCCCGAGAACTGTTGCGATTGTTCCGAGAATGCTCATCAATTCGCCGGGCATCACCAAAATCACCAGAAAATATATCTGGAATGACAGCCGTATTATTTTCAGCACACTATCCAGCGGAGTGTAGAGGCTTCCCCACGTGAAAAGCGCAGACCCTCCGCTCAACACCCAGAAGGCATAAGCGCACCCAATCCCCGACGCAACGCGCAGGACCGGGTTCTTCAGCATAGCCAGCAGCAGGAGATACACAGCAACAGGCGGCAGAAGTGAGAGCACCGTAACCGAGAACACATAGCGCAGCATCGTCCAGAACAGGCTTGTAATTTTGCCGAGCCCCCACGCCGTCCAGCTCCCGCCGAAGACGAACGCAGAAATGTTCCAGACCGCATAAACAGCAAGCCCGACAAGCACGCACACAACAATTTTCTTCACGAACGATAAATACTTCATGACATGGCATTATACCCTACTTAATGTGCTAAAATCGCTGATTAATTTTCCATCGTTAGGAGAGATAGTTATTGTTCAGATTCTTCAACCCGTTCTTCCTCATGCCGTGCCTGATTTGCCTTTACGATGTTCTCAGCATGATTTGCCCTCTCAGATTCTCTTTGTGGGCAAAAATTCCGATGGCACTTCTCATCACAGCAGGACTCGCCAAAATCTTCATGCTCAGGATGACTCCGGCAGGCTTTGAAGTTTACGAACTGCCCCGTCCGGCTGCACTGATATTGTCCGGACTCTTCAGCTTTATGGTCTGCGCTCTCTTCATGCTAATCGTTAAGGATGTAATATTCCTCGTCTGGAAGGTTATCGTCCGCCAGGCATTCCCTGCACATTACGCCTCGCTGTGCGTCATGATTCTGGCCGCGTGCGCAACAATCTGGGGAGCGTATCAGGGCACAAGGGTTCCTGACGTTCTCACCCATGAAGTCCGCATTAAGAATCTTGGTCCTGAGTTCGACGGAATGAAGGCAGCTATGCTTGTGGATATTCACGTCGGCAGTGTGAATCGCAGGGAGTTTGTGCGGGCAGTAGTGGACAAGACAAACGCATTAAGCCCCGACGTAATACTGATACCTGGTGATTTTGTTGACGGCCAGGTGCGCAACAGGAGCGGCGACCTCGAACCATTAAGGGACCTCCGCGCAAAATATGGAGTGCTCGCCGTTACGGGCAATCACGAATATTATTACGACCTGGCTGGCTGGCTGAAGACTATTGAGGGTTTCGGTGTGAAGTGGCTGGAAAATGAGAACGTCATTCTCACGTCGGGAGATTCCAGACTGGCGATTGCGGGAGTGCCTGACCCGACGGGCGGGAACAGGAACACTCCGAAAGCACTTGCGGGAATTTCTGAGGGTATACCAATAATCTTGATGGATCACCAGCCGAGATTTGCGGGGGAGAACGCGGAGCTTGGTGTGAACCTGCAATTATCGGGACACACACACGGCGGGCAGATGCCAGGTATTCGGCAGCTTGTAGCGCGGAGCAACGGAGGATTTGTGCGAGGGTGGTATGACGTTGGGGGAATGAAGCTGTACAACAGTCCTGGCACATCGCAGTGGGACGGATTTATCGTGAGGCTGTTCGACCCGTCGGAAATTTCGCTGTTCATTCTCAGAGCAGAATAGTATTTCATGAATGACTGGATCCCTTTGCTGAGAGGCAGGGGGATTTGGTGTAATTTAGGGGTATATTTCCGAGATAATTACCTTATAATTTACGATACTTCCCAGACATAAATAGAATCAACGCTAAAGACTCCTCGAAGTGTTGCCGAAAAAAAGAATATCCATGAAGTAAGGGTAACAAGCTCCGAATAAAGAGCGTATATACACTGTTTCAGGAGGAAGAGGTTATGCATATCTGAATGAGGAGTGAGTGTAAATTGACGCAGGAGTCATTGAGGAGGCGGATCGTGACGCACAAGAATTTTGCGGAAGTTGGCGGGCATGAGTTGAAGGGTGCCCGAGGAAGGAAACAAGTTAATGTTCATCCCGCGAAGGACGGGAAGGATAAACAAGGAGGTTAATACAATGAAGAAACGTGTGTTTATGCTGGCTGTCTTGGCCGGTGTGTTGCTGTCGTTCGCATCTTCAGCACTGGCAGCAGCACTGACCGCCGACACTTGGTACTACAAGATATCCAAGTTTGAGGATACCCCTAGTGCGATCTACAATGCGAAAATTGGTGACTCAATCACTGTGCACTTCAACATCGTAGTTGAGGCTAAAGGCTATCCTCAAGATAGTAACATCACGGAACCAACCGACATGTACAAGAATGCAAATCTGCTCAAGTGGAAAGTCGTAGATGCTACTAATAACTCAGATGTTACTACTGGTGATAACGCCTATTTTGAGATTGAGAAAGACGGTGTGACCGTAACCAATAGTCTTACCGGAGCTAAAGCATCTGGCGACGATATGTCGTATCTCTTGTCAGGCACTGCTTTAGACGATGGTGAAGTAACGAAAACTCTCTCACTCGGTGTCGACATAAAAGTTAAAGTGCTGAAAAACGGAGGTAAAATCAAGGTTATCGCCTCTCTTTGGGATGTCGATAATGGAGCACAACTTGTAGACACGGACAATCAAAAGAGAGCGACTGAGAAGAATGATTCTAAAGCAACGCTTGGCGGAAATGATGGTTTAGAAGTTACTGGTGAATGGGGCTATGCCGATGACCCCGCCAACCCCGACAGTGCCAAGTGGGACGGCAAAGACCCAGTCTTCGAGAGCAACCCCGGCAACAACACAACCGCCAAAGCCAAGCCCAAGCTCGGCAAGATCGAGAAGACAGCACTCACCTTTACGGCAGGCACTCCCGGAGAGCTCTCTATCCCCATCAGCGGCCCCGTAACAGAAGTTGACGTCTACATCGCCGCCAAAGATGCCATCAAGCTCGGCTGGCTCCCGAAGGGTTCAACAACGAACATCCGCCTCAACCAGGACAACATCGAGGACTACAAGATACCCTTCAGGATTACGAGCTACGACTTCAGCGGCAACACCGGCCTCACTGGAGACTCCAGCAAGGAAGGCAAGAAGGCTGACAAGGAGACCGCAAAGAACATGTCCTCCACGCTGACCCTCGCCTTCAACGGCGGCTACTTCAGCTACAAGGGCTTCCCGCTGACTATCTCCCTGAAGAACAAGGAGACCTCAAAGGCTGTCGCTAAGGCCATCAAGATTAATGTTGAGCCCAACACTAACACGCCTCAGTGGTGGTTCAATGACTACCATGATGTGGAGACAGCGGTTACCAACGCCCAGCTCGTAACTGAGACCACTACGGATGGTGTTACGACGAGGACAGCGAAGACATTTTCGGCAGAAAATGTGCTCACTGATACGAATATCAGCTTCGACGAGGAAACTCGCACAACCTCCTACGTGAATGGCGATGACCTTGCCTTCAAGCTCAGCAAAGGCAATGCATACTATGATGCTACCACGAGTCAATGGAAGGTTTCCACAGATGTCGGCGACGCTACGGATATAACGGCTACAATCTCGGGCACGCATATTGATTATGACGTTGGTTATGACCACGTGATCGACACCAAGAACAACAAGGAAGACAAGAAGCTCGAGATCGCCATCCCGCTTGTCGCTGGTGACGAGAACTTGGGCAAGCTCTCTGAGGCAGCCGAGCATCTCCTTACCTACTACATCAGCGGAGATTACGGCCCGTTCGTCATCACCCAGAAGGGCGCGGACAAGTCCAAGAACGGCATCGTGGTCGAAATCACATCACCCGATTTCAACTACAGGGGCGAAATTGGCAAGGACAACGAGGGCGAAGATACCGGCAATGTAGGCTCTGTAACGTTCAGCGGAAAGCTCCTTAAGACCGACAAGGAGAACAAGACTGCTGTAACCCTCACAGTAAGCAACGCGGCGGGCAAGAAGGGCACCGCGAAGATCACGGTAATAGGCAAAGTTCCTGCATCGTTCGACGTCAAGAAGTACCCCGTCTCGAAGGACGGAAACAGGTGGTTCACCACGAAGCCCGTCGAGGCCGGCAAGATCCCCAGCGTGAAGCCGAAGGCCACAGGGTCAAAGACGATAACCTACTATGTCGGTGATTGGCAGCTGGATGAACTCAACACGTTAGGTCTGTCGTTCGACGAGAAGAAGGGCGCGGTAGTCGCTTACCCGAAGGGCACAAAGAACACTATCCCTACGTCCAACGACGGCGTGTATGCTCCTATGGAGCTTGTAGTTTATGCCACTAATGGTGTCGGAAATGGCGAATATGACGACGCCTCGGCTCACACGATGATGGGCATCACGGGTGCGAAACCGTCCCTCAACGTCAAGAAGGTAGATTTCGCCGGAACTGAGTACGTGAACGGCACGATCAAGACCTTTGCGCTCAATGCAGGTAAGACTAAGCCCGCAGCCTACAACACGGCAGGAGCTAACGTCATTGTTTCGCCCGACTCTGCAGGCAAGTCTGCACTCGATAAGCTCGGCCTTGAGATGATTACTTGGAAGAGCGTCATGGCACTGGAGAGTACCGACGTAACGGCCACAGATGGTATGGAGATAGTCAAGAGCGGCGACAAGACTCCGTACAAGCTCCTGAGCGGCGACAAGGAAACAGTCCTGGCGCAGAATGTCTATGCGAATGGTCCTTACACAAAGAAGAACGCAAACACAGGTGTTGTAAGCGTCAGCATTGATAAAAAGCCTGCTGCAGTTACGGCAGTCTGGCTGAGGAAGGGCAGCCAGACAACCACCGAGCCCGACGAGAACTACAAGAACATGGGCATCATCAGGGTTACGAATGCCAGCAAGATGAAGGAGACCAAGAAGGCCAAGATCAACGTTACGCTCGACAATATCGGCGCAGCAGGAAAGGGCACAATTGAGCTCAACATCGCGGCGAAAGTCAGTTCCGACAATAAGGCCACACTGTCCGCAGCATACGTGGAGACCGGCACCGGCACACCCGCCAGTGTCAAGGCCAGAAAGGGCAGCGCAGGCCTGACTGGCAACGCCGGACCGAACGCACAGGCAGAAGCAGAGGCAAAGGCAGAATCCGAAGAAGCAGCAATCACCTTCGGTGCACCGAGAACTATTGCAGACCTCTCCGCCGCACAGAAGGCCTTCCTCGCTGAGAAGGGCTACACCGTAATCGCTGTACTGCCCGAGATTACCGCAAAGGCAGAAGGCCAGCAGGATATCGACGTTGAACTCGACGAAGAAGCTCCTGAAGGCGAAAAACTCATCTGGCTCCCGTTCCCGAAGGACGCAGGGTCAGAGGATGACGACATTGTTGATTTCTATGACGAAGCAGGCGCACTGGTTGAAGGAGTTCCTGCAAGCCATAAGATCATAGCCTCCCCGTGGTTCAGAGAGGGAGTAACCTACGAGCCTGTTATCGCCATCGAGGCGGAGTAGGCCGCAAGGGACTGACCTTCGGAAATACGAGAAGGCACGCGCGATAAGTGAGGGAAACTTCTACTCAGACATCTGCTCGTCTGATTATGAGTAACCTCAAGGTTGCAACCCGCCCTGTCTGGAGAAATCCGGGCAGGGCATTTTTTTACGGAGTTGAGTGCTATAATCTCGCTATTCACACAAAATTTTCTGAAGGGGAAGATTCTTCGTGTCTCTGACCCTGAAGAAGGAGGGCAAAACTATTATGACTTACAACCCATCATCACCACACGCAGACGACTTTATTAACCACCAGGAGATTCTTGACACGCTGATTTATGCCGAAGCGCACAAGAATGATTACGCGCTTATCAACGAGCTGCTCGAGAAGGCAAGGCCGAAGTTCAACGAGAAAGGGTGTACGTGTGCAGGACTTACACACCGCGAGGCTTCGG
Source organism: Synergistaceae bacterium (assembly GCA_017451025.1). Lineage (GTDB taxonomy): Bacteria > Synergistota > Synergistia > Synergistales > Aminobacteriaceae > JAFUXM01. The sequence goes on from JAFSSM010000010.1 coordinate 54,394, forward strand.
TGCTGTTAGCTTGCGAAGACCCCGAGACCATTGCGAAAATCTACAAGGTCGCCGAAGAGATAAAGCAGGCTTTCTACGGGAACAGGATAGTGCTGTTTGCGCCCCTCTACCTGTCGAACTACTGCATCAACGGCTGTCTGTACTGTCCCTACCACACGAAGAATAAGACCATTACGCGCAAGAAGCTGACGCAGGAAGAGATTCGTGCGGAGGTTATTGCTTTGCAGGACATGGGGCATAAGAGGCTTGCGATTGAGGCGGGCGAGGACCCGGTGAACAATCCCATCGAGTATATCCTCGAGAGCATCGACACGATTTACAGCGTCCACCACAAGAACGGGGATATTCGGCGTGTGAACGTCAACATTGCGGCGACGACTATCGAGAATTTCCGCAAGCTCAAGGAAGCCGGAATAGGGACGTACATTCTGTTTCAGGAGACGTATAACCGCAAAGGCTACGAGTACCTTCACCCGACCGGGCCTAAGCACGATTACGCATATCACACAGAGGCGCACGACCGGGCACAGCAGGGCGGAATTGATGATGTAGGATTGGGAGTGCTGTTTGGGCTTCAGGGCTACAAGTATGAATTTGCGGGGCTGTTGATGCACGCGGAACACCTAGAGGCGGTTTTCGGAGTTGGTCCTCACACAATAAGCGTGCCTCGCGTAAAACCTGCGGATGACATTGACCCTGAGGAGTTCAACAACTCAATTCCCGACGAGATATTCACGAAAATTGCGGCATGTATCCGAGTTGCGGTGCCTTACACTGGAATGATTATCTCGACGCGCGAGAATGAGGCAGTCCGTGCAAAGATGCTCGAAGTGGGAATTTCGCAGATAAGCGGCGGCTCGAGGACGAGTGTAGGAGGATACACGGAGGAGGAGAGGCCTCACGACACGGAGCAGTTCGACGTTTCGGACCAGAGGACGCTTGACGAGGTTGTGCAGTGGCTGATGAAGCAGAATCATATTCCGTCGTTCTGCACGGCGTGTTACAGGGCAGGGAGAACGGGAGACCGGTTTATGGCGTTGTGCAAGAGCGGGCAGATTCTCAACTGCTGTCATCCCAACGCGTTAATGACGTTGACGGAATATTTAGAGGACTATGCTTCTCCGGAGACGAAGAGGATCGGGTATGAGATGATTGCGCGGGAATTGGAGAGGATACCGCGTGAGAACGTGAGGGAGATTGCGCGGAAGAACATAGAGGCCATGAGGAATGGTAATGCACGGGACTTCAGGTTCTAGTCTGAACGACACTCCTTCGGGAGAGCGTGTGCACATAGCGTTTTTCGGGTTGAGGAACGCGGGCAAATCGAGCCTCGTCAACGCCGTAACCGGTCAGGACTTGGCCGTAGTGTCCGACGTTAAGGGCACAACCACAGACCCGGTGCGCAAGGCGATGGAGCTGTTGCCTCTTGGGCCTGTGGTGATAATCGACACGCCCGGCCTTGACGATGAGGGAGTGCTCGGTGAATTGCGGGTGAAGCGTGCGCTGAATGTGTTAGCGGGTTGTGATGTGGCGGTACTGGTTCACGATGCAACGCAGGAATTTGTGCAGGCAGAACGCGACTTGCTGGCAGTGTTCGAGGAACGCAAGCTCCCCTACATCATAGCTAACAACAAGGCAGACCTTCTCCCGGAGAGGGGGCGGGCTGGGGCAACGACACGGGCATGTGTCGTGCGCGACGCAGGGGTTGAAGGACGCGAAGGCATGCCGAGCGGACTTCATTTAACCTTGAACGAAGTGAACGTCAGCGCACTGACCGGCGAAAACGTCAACGCTCTCAAGGAACGCATAGCCTCACTCGCTCCCAAAAAGGACTCCGGCAAAAAGTTAGTCGGTGATTTATTGACGGCGGGGGATGTCGTGATTCTGGTTGTGCCTGTCGACAAAGCTGCTCCTAAGGGCAGATTGATTCTTCCTCAGCAGCAGGTTATAAGGGATATTCTGGACTCGGGGTGTTCCGCTCTGGTATGTCAGCCTCCACAGCTGCCCGCACTGCTCTCACCCCTAACCCCTACATCCCTCACCCCTACCTCCCTACTACCCCTTAGACTTATCATCACCGACTCGCAGGTCTTCGGCCAAGTCGACGCAATAGTCCCGCGCGAAATTCCCCTAACGTCATTCTCAATACTCTTTGCACGCTACAAGGGGGATTTGCGGACTCTGGTTAATGGTGCGGAAAAACTCTCGGGCCTTCACGACGGCGACAAGGTATTAATCTCCGAAGGGTGCACCCATCACCGGCAGTGCGGCGACATCGGCACTGAGAAGATGCCCGCGTGGATTCGCAATTTTTCACACGCAAATCCTGAGTTCTCGTTCACTTCAGGCGGAGAGTTCCCGGACACAGAAACCCTCAAGAATTATGCTCTTGTCGTTCACTGCGGGGGCTGTATGCTCAACGAACAGGAGATGACTTCGCGGCTTGAACGTGCAAAGCTCGCAGGAGTCCCTATCGTGAATTATGGTGTAGCTATTGCTCATATGCACGGAATACTTAAGAGGAGTCTGGAACCCTTTGCGTAATTTTGTCCGTCTTGTCAGAGAATTGTTCAGTTATTATCCGGTGAAACTGCCTGTGCAGATTTTCATGATACTGTTTTGCGCGGCGATAAACACTGCTCCGTCGGTCTTCATCCAGAAAATTATTGCGATTATTGAGCTGTCGGACGCAAATACTTCTTGGATTGATATACGTTCCGGAGTAATTAGCCTTCTGGGAGTTCTGGGAGGCTTCTACGTGCTATCACTGCTTGGTGCTGTGCTGGTAGGCCAGATTGGTGCAGAGACAACACAGGGGGTATTGCTGAGGCTCAGGCGCAAAATGTTCGACCAGATGCAGACACTTCCGCTGAAGTTCTTTGACAGCAACCCCCACGGCGACATCATGAGCCGTTACACCAACGACGTGGACTCTATCCGTCAAATGGTATCACAGGCCATGCCCCAGATGCTCACAGCCTTGACGACTGTAATCGTCATTCTCGGAATAATGCTCTACTTTTCTGTGTGGCTGACGCTCGTAACACTTGGGGGAATCGCGGTAATGTTTGCTGTAACCAAAAAGGTCGGGGGCAGAAGCGCGAGGAATTTTCGTGCTCAGCAAAAGTTCACGGGCAAGCTGGAGGGTTTTGCTGAGGAGATCATGAACGGCCAGAAGGTCGTCAAGGTCTTTTGCAGAGAGGACGAGTGCACGGAGGACTTCGAGCGCATCAACACTGAACTGTTCACCGAATCCGAAAAAGCCAACAAGCGGGCAAATACACTCGGGCCTATCCTCAATAACATTGGGAATATCCTTTACGTGGTTACTGCTCTTGCTGGAGGTATTCTCATTATTGCGGGAGTTCCGAACCTCAGCATTTCGGGTCTGCCTATGAGCATTAGCGTAGCAATTCCCTTCCTGAACATGACTAAGCAGTTTGCGATGAACATTAACCAGCTCTCAATGCACTTGAATGCAATAATTCAGGGCCTAGCAGGAACAGGCCGGATCTTTGCGCTGACAGACTCACAGCCCGAAGTGGACGAAGGCAGAGCTGAGGCTGGAGATTCTGCTTCAGGAAGCATAGAGTTTCAGGGTGTGGATTTCGGGTATTCTGATGATGTGAGAGTCCTGCACGGTATAACGCTGACGGCAAAGCCCGGACAGAAGACGGCACTAGTCGGTTCAACCGGAGCAGGAAAGACGACGATAGCGAACCTGATTCCGAGATTCTATGACGTTCAGGCAGGGGAGATACTGTACGACGGGCGCAATATCCGTGAGTTCAGGAAGGCATCTCTGCGCAAAAAGCTGGGAATAGTCCTTCAGGATACTAACCTGTTCACGGGTACGGTGCTCGAGAATATACGTTATGGGAATCTTGAGGCGAGCGATGATGAGTGCGTTGCGGCGGCACGTCTTGTCGGTGCTGATGAGTTTATCGCTAGGCTCCCTGAAGGCTACGCTACTCACTTGGCCGGTAACGGTTCCAATCTGAGTCAGGGACAGCGTCAGCTAATTGCAATTGCACGTGCCGCTGTGGCTAACCCTGAAGTTATGATTCTGGACGAGGCTACCAGCTCAATCGACACACGCACCGAGTCTCTGGTTCAGCGAGGAATGGATGCACTGATGAGGGGGCGGACGGTGTTCGTGATTGCGCACAGGCTGTCTACGGTGAGGGATGCTGACTTGATTTTGGTGATGGAGCACGGAGAAATTATCGAGCGCGGGACTCACAGCGAGCTTATGGCGCAAAGAGGCCAGTACTACAGGCTGTACACCGGGGCATTCGAGCTTTCGTAGAGGAGGTGTGAGAATGGACGAAGTTGAAGAACTGAAGCGTAAACTTGAAGAGGTAACCCGTGAGCGCGACGAACTGAAGGCAAAACTTGAGGAGTTCGAGGCAACTTACGGAGTAACCGGCGCAATAGAGGACTGGTTTGAACGCGGCTTCTACTAGCGTACAGACTCCCAGAATTTCGCGGCCTCGCTGACCCAGCCTTCAAGCTCACTGTTGGCGAGGCCAAGACCGAAACCGTGCCCGCCCTTATCCGCGCAGGAAAGCCCTTGTGAAATTTGCTGACCAGCGAATATTTGTCCTGTTGTTCCTGCGTGAAATCCTCTCCGAACATCAATTCACCGCACCGGGTTCACGGGACGCAAGAGCACCCGCCAGATGTCCCCCAGCAGAGAAACCGCATACAGCATATCCATCCGAATTAATATCCAGTGAGCCACAGAGAGATAGAATTTTCTTCAGGGCATTAGCCGCATCATCGAGGGGTTTCGGGAATAACGCAGGGCCTGTTATCCTGTAGTTGAGGATGAACGCGTGATAGCCCAACTCGTTGAACGCCGCCGCAACAGGAAAACCAATTTCATTTTGCTATGGCACTCTCAAGGTAATTCAGGCCGTAAATTATTGTTCCAGGCTCCCAGTCGTCAAATAGCTTCTGCATCTCATGAAGCGATAAATTTACGTCGGGAATGTTGCAGTTGCCGAGAAAATACCTGCTGTAATCCCTGAAGGCCGGTGCGTCCAGAATTTCCCTGAACGTTGAAGTCTCTGTGAACATTTTGCTAGGTCTCCTTTCCGTGAATAGGGGGAATGTTATAATGCAAGTTCATCTATTCTATCACCAGGAGGGATAAATATTGCCGGTGTTCAATGCGGCACTTATTCAGATAGACAGCCAGGACGACAAGGACGCTAACCTCGCAAAAATCTCACAGATGATTGACGAGGCGGCGGCCAAGCACGCGGACTTCATTGCACTTCCCGAGTTCGTGAACTACATCGGCGGACGTATGGGCTTCATTGAGAACGCCGAGAGCATTCCTGACGGAGAGACATCACAGCTTTTCAGCAGGAAGGCCCGCGAACATCACGTGTGGCTTCTCGGCGGGAGCATCGTTGAACGCATTCCTGATGACGACTCTCACGTCTACAACACTTCAGCTGTCTTCAACCCTAAAGGCGAGCTTGTTGCTCTGTACCAGAAAATTCACCTGAGCATAAGCAGGACATTCGACGAGTCGCAGGTTATTGCGGCGGGAAGCAGAGTAGTAACTTTCACTACACCATTCTGCAAAATGGGTATATCTATCTGCCATGACCTGCGCTTCCCTGAACTGTTCCGCGCTATGGCCGTCAGAGGGGCAAAAGTTATCGTACACCCTTCGGAGTTCAACATAGTTACTGGCCGGGATCACTGGGAGACACTTTTGCGGGCAAGGGCAATCGAGAACACGTGCTACATAATTGCTCCTAACCAGATTGGCGCAAAGAAGAATTTGACATCATGCGCGCGCTCAATGGTGATTGATCCGTGGGGGAACGTCATAGCCCGTGCGTCAGACCGTGAATGTGTCTTGATGGCAGAGATTGATACGGATTATGTAGACACTGTGAGGGAGAGAATGCCCAGCCTGTCGCAGAGAAGGCCGGACGTTTACGGCGGAAATGCCTGATACACTCTCACTCTTCACAACTCCAAGCACTGAGCCGTTAGCCGCAAGAATGCGTCCCCAATCCCTCGATGATTTTGCAGGACAGCAGCACCTAATTGCTCCAGGAAAAATTCTCCGCCGCATAATCGACAGCGACAACATACCCTCAATGATTTTCTGGGGGCCTCCAGGTGTGGGAAAAACCAGTCTGGCGAGCATTATTGCCCTCAAGACTCAAGCCGCCTTCATCAACTTTTCAGCAGTAACCAGCGGCATCAAAGAAATTAGGGACGTGATGAAGCAGGCAGAAGCCAACCGCAATTTCGGTGAGCGCACAATCCTTTTCGTCGATGAAATTCACCGCTTCAACAAGGCACAGCAGGACGCATTCCTGCCGTTCGTCGAGAAGGGCAGCATAATTCTCATCGGAGCTACTACGGAAAACCCTTCGTTTGAGATTAACGGTGCTCTGCTCTCAAGGTGCAAGGTCTTTGTGCTGAAACCTCTTAGCGTCGACGACATTACAGGACTGCTCAGACGAGGGCTAGGCTTCCTCTCCGAGAAAGTTTCTGCTGATGACGACGTACTGCGCACAATCGCAGAGTTCTCAAACGGTGATGCAAGGTCTGCGCTATCACTTCTAGAGATGACCGCCATGAACTCCGATAACGGAAAGATTACCCCTGAAGTTCTGGAGATGTGCACTTCCCGAAAATCCCTGCTCTACGACAAGAACGGCGAAGAACACTACAACCTGATCTCTGCCCTGCACAAATCAATGCGCAATTCTGACCCTGACGCGGCGGTCTACTGGCTGGCGAGAATGCTCGAGGCCGGCGAAGACCCGCTGTACATTGCACGCAGGGTTGTGCGGTTTGCGAGTGAGGACGTTGGACTCGCAGAACCCGGAGCTTTGGGAATGGCTGTTGCGGCGTACCAAGCCTGCCATTTTCTCGGAATGCCCGAGTGCTCCGTGCACCTCACTCAAGCCGTAATTCACATGTCCATTGCACCGAAGAGCAACGCTGTTTACTCCGCATATAACTCTGCTCGTGAAGATGCTCTGCACACACTCGCTGAACCTGTGCCCCTACACATTCGCAACGCCCCCACAAAACTTATGCGCGAGCTGGATTACGGCAGGGGCTATCAGTACGCTCATGATTACGACGAAAAGATTACGGCTATGGAGTGCCTGCCTGAGAGTCTGCGGGGAAAAGAATATTACCGGCCAAGCGGACAGGGAAGCGAAGCCAAATACAAACAGCGTCTTGATGCAATAAAGTCATGGAAAACGGAGCACAGAGTATAATAGCCTAAAATTTTTACAGGAGGTTTTCACAATTCATGAAAGCTCAGTCTGTAGCACGTAATTACTTCTTCCTGATGATACTTCTGCTCGCAATGATACTAGGTGCGCTCGCGGGATGGCTCTATCCTGCGTTCGCAGGAAACATCGCATTCTTAGGTACGATATTCATCCGCATGATGTTCTGCATTGTCGTGCCGATGGTCTTTGCCTCAATAGCCGGAGCTGTCGCAAACGCAACTGACCTCCGCCGTTCCGGGCGCATAATGTGGACGACGATAATCACCTTCGTCATAACCGGAGCGATCGCCGCAGTGATTTACTTCTTCCTCGTGCTGGTGTTCCCGCCGGTAACCGGAGCCTGGACGAACGCCGCAACTGAAGAATTGGGCGGACATGCAACGATGACGCAGATGATCACCAACTTCTTCACGGTCGAGGACTTTGTGGGCCTGCTCTCTCGCAGGGCGATGCTGCCGTTAATCGTGTTCTCGGTGCTGTTTGGTTTTGCGGTGAACCTCAGCGGCGAAGAGGGCGAGCCGGTCAAGAAATTCCTGGCCAGCCTCACCGCAGTAATGCTCAAGTTTGTGAACATCGTAACGTACTACGCACCGATAGCGTTCTTTGCGATTTTCGCCGGACTTGTCGCTGATTACGGCCCGCAAATCACGGAGGACTATGCGCGTGCACTTGGCCTGTACTATCCCGTGTGCTTCATCTATGTGTTTACGGCGTTTCCAATTATGGCGTGGATCGGTGCAGGCAGTGAGGGAGTCCGAGCAATGTTCTCGCGTATCCTGAAGCCCGCAATCGTCTCGCTGGGAACTTGCTCAAGCGTTGCGACTATCCCGACGAATATGGAGGCCGCCGCTGACACAGGAATATCGCGTGATGTGTCGGATATAGTGCTTCCGCTTGGTGCTACGATGCACATGGACGGGTCGTGCTTCTCGTGCGTGCTGAAGATTGCGTTTGTGCTGGGAGTTCTGGGTAAGCCAATGACGATGGCGGACTTGCCGATGATTGTGCTTGTGGCGGTGTTCTCGTCGGTGGGAATGAGCGGAGTACCTGGCGGCGGGTATATTGGGGAATATATTATCTGCACGCTGTTCTTCCCTGAGAACATAGAGCTGGCTTTCCCGATTTTGGTAGCGATTGGGAATTTGGTCGACCCTCCGGCAACGATGATTAATGCTGCTGGTGATTATGTGGTGTCGTTTATTGTTTCGAGGTTTGTTGACGGGCCTGACTGGCTGAAGAAGGCGCAGAGAGCCTAAGTAACACATTCTCCCCCGTGATGAATGGGGGAATTTTTTTTGTGCATTATTTATTGACGCATATCAATCAAGAGTGTAAACTTCCCGCTAAATAGATGGCCGTCTATAAAAATTGAGGAGTGAGGATAATCTTGTGGAACTTCATTCAGAATCAAGTGCTCGGCATGAAATGGCTCAGTGTTTTAGTGAGCAGAGCTTTGACTTCAGCGGGGCTTGATGTGTCAGGAAAAATAGGCGGCAGTATTCATTTCTTCATTTACGACGTGATAAAGATTGCAGTGCTTCTGTGCGCATTAATCTTCGTTGTGTCATACATACAGACATATTTCCCGCCCGAACGCAGCAAGAGAATTATGGGACGCTTCAGGGGACTCAAGGCTAATCTTGTAGGCGCGTTGCTCGGAGCGGTTACGCCGTTCTGTTCGTGTTCGTCGATCCCAATCTTCATGGGCTTCACGAGTGCGGGGCTGCCGCTGGGAATGACTTTCTCGTTTCTCATCTCTTCACCTATGATTAATCCGGGAAGTCTGGTCCTGCTGATGAGCATATTCGGCGCAAAAACAGCTGTAGCATATATCGTTATGGGCTTATGCCTCGCGGTTCTTGGCGGAACGTTCATTGAAAGCCTTCACATGGAATCGGAGATTGAGGAGTTCGTTTATTCGCGGCCAGGAGTAATTGACGCAGATATAGAGTTCTTGAGCTTCACGGCAAAACAGCGGCTCGAATATTCCCGCAGAGAAGTCATAGCTACATTCAGAGTTGTTTTTCCGTACATTCTTGCTGGCGTTGGAATTGGTGCAGTGATTCATAACTACGTGCCAGAGAGATTTATTCAGGGCATTCTTGGGAACAATAACCCTTTCGGAGTGGTTCTTGCTTCCATTGTAGGAATACCTGTTTATGCTGACATTTTCGGGACAATACCGATTGCGGAAGCTCTGCTCGCTAAAGGCGCAATGCTCGGAACAGTTATCAGCTTCATGATGGCGGTTACGGATTTGAGCCTGCCGTCTATAATTATGTTGCGCAGGGTCATCAAACCGCGATTGCTGGCTGTGTTCGTGATGACATGTGCCGCCGGAATAATCATCACCGGCTACGCGTTCAACGCTATGTTCTAGAGAGGAGGCTATATTCATGAATGCACCTGATGCCGCGTTAATCTGCAGGGCACTCGGCGACACCAACAGGCTCCAGATTGTGGAGCTTCTGACGAATGGTGAACAGTGTGCGTGCAAACTGCTTGAGCATTTCAGCATAACCCAGCCCACACTTTCGCACCACATAAAGATATTATCCGAATGCGGGCTTCTGGATTCGCGCAGGGAGGGGGTGAGGACGTTCTACTCCCTGAACTGCGAAACCCTCCGTGAGTTCAGGAAGTACATTGCTGCTCTCGAGTGTTCGTGCTGAGTTACTCCCACTGACGATAAATTCCAGCGTCGCGCTTGGCCTGTGCCTTCTTCGAGATGTGAGTCCCAAGCACAATATTGGCGAAACCTTTGCGGATTAGGAGCGTCTTCATTCTGTTCATGAATGGACACGGCTGACGGTGGGCATTGTCCGAACACACACACGACGCAAAATGAATCACCACATCTTCCTTTTGCATTCCGGCCTTGCGGAGACGCATTCCCAAATTCTCCAGCTTAGGGGTCAGGAGATTCCCACAGCACCCTCCGCAAGTTATCGCCATATACCGCACATCTTCGGGGTAATCCGCAAACTTTCCAGTCCTCTCGTAAAAATCGTTCATGCACAGAAACCCCGAGCACCTCTTCACCACATCTTCACACTGAATTATCACTACAAGTTCCGGCTTGTAATCAATCATGCTATAACATCCTCCCTAATTTACCTACCGGGTCTGCCTCAACAACTGCTTCAATCCCCTGCGCGGCCAAAATACTCCTCGCGCGTTCCTCGTCCTCTGCCTTAACGTCCACAAAGTATATCTCCCTGTCGATGTACCCTCCAGCTCCGAAATTTCTCGGGTCAAGTTTCGGCCCGCAACCGCAAGCCACAAGACTATCCGCCGAATAATGCCCTGTTCTGACTCCCGAAAGCCCCGCAGTCTTCAGCACATCCCTAATTTTGAGCCAGGTATCTTTATCCTTGCGCTTGAACACCGTAACTTTCTTCGCAAACCACATTATAATTAGCACATCCTTTCACAATTGGAGATGATTTCATGAAGTATAGCAGACTCTCAACTGGCGGTCTCAGCATCTTTTACCGCACAGCAGGCACTCCAGATAAACCCGCAATGCTCCTCCTTCACGGTTTCCCTTCCGCAAGCCACATGTTCCGCGATTTTATGCCCATGCTCGAGGATAAGTTTTACCTCGTTGCTCCTGATTATCCGGGCTTCGGGCAGTCCGATATACCTTCACGCGAGGAGTTTACTTACACTTTCTACAACCTCGCAGAAGTTATTGGCGGGTTCATATCGGCGTTAGGGCTCGGGAAGTTCTACATGTACGTGTTCGACTACGGTGCTCCCATAGGCTTCAGAATCGCAATGAAGCACCCAGACTCCATTTTGGGAATAATCAGCCAGAACGGTAACATCTACGCTGAAGGCTTGGGCAAAAAGTGGGAAGCCAGGGCCGAATACTGGGCACACCCGACACCAGAACTTCGCGAGAGCTACAAGTCTGCGTTTGCACCCGAAACAATGATCGGGCAGTACACCTTCGGCACGGAAGAAGGTAGCGTTTCGCCGGACGGTTACACTCTGGACATTCATTACACGCAGAGACCGGGCTACGACGAAATTCAGTCCGACCTCATCTTCGACTACCAGAACAACGTCAATCTTTACCCCAAGTTCCAGGAATATCTGCGCATATATCACCCAAAATTATTGGCAGTCTGGGGAAAAAATGACCCGTCATTCATTCCTGCGGGAGCTGAAGCATTCAAACGGGATTTGCCCGACGCAGAAATTCACTTTGTGAACAGCGGGCATTTTGCCCTCGAATCATGCTGTGCAGAGATTGCGGGCTTAATCCGTCAATTTTCCGCGTAATAATTATTCAGCGTTTAGGCTATAATTGAACAATCCTAATATTTTACTCATTCAGGGAGGTAAAGATTTTTATGTGGCTTTTCCTAGTATTCATTACTCTGGTCTTCGGAGTACTGGCCGGACTCTATGCCTGGACTGTCTACCAGAAGCTCGAAGAAAACCAGATTGGTCATCCCCGCGTAGCTGAACTTTCAGGCATTATTCATAGCGGTGCTATGGCGTTCCTCAAGAAGGAATATTCATGGCTCGCACCGTTCGTCGGAGTCGTAGCTATCCTGCTGGTCTCTGCACTCGGTCTCGGCGCGGCGTTCGCGTTCATTCTCGGAGCTGCCTGCAGTGCAACCGCCGGATGGATCGGAATGTACGTTGCCACCAATTCCAACGGACGCACAACCTACGCTGCCCTTGCCGGTATCGAGGCAGAGGAGAAAGCCGGAGCCAAGAAGGAAGAGGCTGAAGGCGGGAGCACGCTTTCCAGCGCGGCGGGCGATGCACTCGAAGTTGCGTTCAGCGGCGGAAGCATCGTCGGAATGGTAGTTGTCGGTCTGGGCTTAATCGGTCTGTCAATTGCGTACCTGTTCCTCAATGACGTTACTGCGCTTACAGCGTTCGGAATGGGCGCAAGCTCAATCGCACTGTTCGCACGTGTAGGCGGAGGCATCTACACTAAGGCCGCAGACGTCGGAGCAGACCTTGTCGGCAAAGTTGAGGCAGGTATTCCTGAAGACGACCCCCGCAACCCCGCAGTCATCGCTGACAACGTGGGCGACAACGTAGGCGACATTGCAGGAATGGGTGCAGACCTCTTCGAGTCATACGTCAACTCCATTCTCGCGGCAATGGCTATTGGTGCAGTGTACTCGTTCACGCCCGGCGGAGAAGCTCTCGGCCTGTGGGGAATCGGCTTCCCGATGTTCCTTTCGGCTTGGGGCGTGCTCGCGTCAATCGTCGGATGCATGATGATCTCCCAGAAGGCGGCCGGTGCATCAATCGTAAGGGCAATTGCCCGCAAGTTCCTACCCGGCGTAATGAAGCGCATCGATGAGGGTGATGCTGCTTTCGCGCTCAGGACTGGTACTTTCGTGGCTGGCGGCCTGATGATTGCCGGAACGTTCGTGTTGAGCATCCTGTTCTTCTTCTCCAACTCGATGAGCGTATTCCTTTCGGTTACGTCAGGAGTCATCGCAGGTATCCTTATCGGAAACGTTACCGAGATTTACACTTCGGGTGATTACAGGTTTGTGCGCAACGTTGCCGCGTCTTCGGACACCGGCTCTGCAACCGTAATCCTCTCCGGAATTTCGCTCGGAATGATGTCAACAGGAATCCCAGTGCTCCTTATCTGCCTTGCTACGCTCATCAGCTACTACCTGGCCGGAATGTTCGGTGTTGCTGTCTCCGCTGTCGGAATGCTCTCAATTACGGGAATTTCACTGAGCGTTGACGCATACGGGCCTATCTCGGACAACGCTGGCGGTATCGCAGAAATGAGCGAGCTTCCTGAAGGCGTGAGGAAGATAACCGACCACCTTGACGCAATCGGCAACACGACGGCGGCAATGGGCAAGGGCTTAGCGATTGGTTCTGCGGCACTGACAGCACTTGCGCTTTTCGTGGCGTACTCGCAGGCGGCCAAGATCGACAAGATCGACATCATGAACCCCTACGTCATCGTTGGACTGCTCATAGGCGGAATGCTTCCGTTCATCTTCTGCTCGCTGTCGATAGACGCGGTCAGCAAGGCGGCAGGTTCAATGATCGAGGAAGTACGCAGGCAGTTCAGGACGATTACCGGCATCATGGAGGGCACAGGCAAGCCCGACTATGAGCGCTGTGTGTCAATTTCGACACATGCGGCATTGACCCAGATGATAGTACCCGGCGTAATGGCTATTGCTGTTCCTGTTCTGGTAGGGTTCACTCTGGGCAAGGAGGCACTCGGCGGATTGCTTGGCGGCTCAATCGTTACGGGCGTAATGATGGCACTGTTCATGTCGAACTCGGGCGGTGCGTGGGACAACGCGAAGAAGTACATCGAGGAAGGGCACTTCAACGGCAAGGGTTCGCCGAATCACGCGGCGGCAGTTGTCGGCGACACAGTGGGCGATCCGTTCAAGGATACTGCCGGTCCTGCGTTAAACATCCTGATTAAGTTAATGACGGTTGTAGCGTTGGTGCTTGCTCCGTTGTTCTAGGGAATAATCTCGCGAAAAGGTTACGGGAGGTGTCCTGATTTAGGGCATCTCCCGTTTTTTCATTAAGGGCTCAACAGTTTAAGGACAGTCCTTGTTACGTTCATTATCTAGGATATTACTATATATTCAGGGTTGAGCTCGTAGTCTGAGATAGCGTCCTTATTCTTGGAGACGAAATCGTAGAACGCCTTGCTCTTGTGAAACGCAAAAAATATCCTGTAGTGATACAGCACGATATATTTAACATCAGGATAAAGTTCGCGCAGATTCTTCCACACCCAATACTTTGCGGTTAGTTCGCAACAGCTTTCGTTTTTATGGCTGATGTTGTCGCAGGATTGGCCGTTGAGTTTGTTATCAGTCATAATGTGAATGTCTGTATCATGGAGAGCTTTTCCGACCTGAACGGGGAAACACGCCATCATCATTTGGAGGCGTGGTCATTATACGCAGATTTTTCCATCATAGTCAAGCATCCTTTCACGTAAAGTTTAGACGTTGAGGATTATATCATGCAATTTCTGAGCTGACTCATCCCACGAAAAACGCTTGATGTTCTCATAACCCTTCGCTATCAGAGCTTCCCTTAATGCCTCGTCAGTCAGTACACGTTCAATTGCTGAGGCGATCGCTTTTGTGTCGTGCGGGTCAACGAGAATGGCGGCATCTCCTGCGACTTCAGGCATTGATGTAACGTTTGAGCATATTACAGGGACACCGGAAGCCTGAGCCTCGATAACAGGAAGCCCGAACCCCTCATAGAATGACAACCATAATGACACTGAGGCCATCTGATATATTCGGGGCTTGTCTGCGGCTGGTATATTACTGATGAAGTGGACATCTTCAGATATTCCTTTGTGCTGTGCAAGGTCTTTTATCCCCTGAGATGGATTCGTTACGACAAGTTGATATATTCTGCGGAGTTCTGGCGGAAGAAGTGAATATGCTGAAATTACGCCTTCAAGATTTTTACGCGGTTCCCATCCTCCGAAGTAGAGTACATATTTACTAGGCAGGCAGTATTTTTCCCTGAGTCGGTTATAAGTCTCGTCAGTTACATTATGGCGGGAAAATTCATCAGCATTGACACCATTGTACACTACATCAATTCTATTTTTGTCAATACCGAAGAAGTCAGCGATGTCATTTCTTGAGAACTCCGACACAGTTACTATTCTCGAAGCTCTGAGCAGAATATCCTCAACATTTATGCGACATCCTTCTGCCTTTGAGCTATAAAAGGCATGTTTCATTCTTAAGGGTATTATGTCATGAAGTACAGCAATAGTTTTGCCTTGAAGCCTCATTTGCGGCAGACTGTTTGCAAAAAATACGTAAACATCACCAGTCCCCCCCCCCCCCGCACAGGCGATCATAGCTTGTCAGTGCCAGATAGAACGAAAATAGCTTCTTAAATATGCTCTTAGTGCTCCAGGGATTCTTAATATATTTTCTGCTGAATATACAGCCTGCCGGGATTCTTATGCGTTCTACAGGAAAGTTTACTCTTTCATGTTCATTACCAAATACTGAAAAATATAACGATGAAACGTTCATGTCGTTAAAACATGAGAGCCGCCGGGCTATTTCTGTCTCGTATGTTCCAAATCCCAGTCCAGCATTCAGATGTGGCAAAGTTAAAAATACGCGACGCAACTCGCGTTTATGACACACAAAATTATTCTGCATTATTAATTCGAGTGTTCCTTTCGCCTAAAATTTGCGGGAGGTGTCCTGACTTAGAGCATCTCCCGTTGACTTTAACGGTAGTTCGTGTTGTTGGAGTGCAGGTGCCTCAATACCGGATGCTGCCCCTGCTGTATCCCTCCAGCCTGTACCGGCACTGCCTGCGGGTGTTCGGGAAGTTCGGTCTGTATCTCGCGTATCCTCTCTATGAGAAGGTTGACTATGTGGCGGTCTTCTTCCTGTTCGGTCATGACTGGTTCAGGTTCATCTGTTGCGTCGTAGGAATGCGAGAGCGTCAGCGATAATTTCGCACAGCCAGGCCCGATTAGCTCATATAGCACGCTCGAAGCAAGAATAACCGTCCGCAAAGCATTGCCCATATCTCCGCCGATAGTTCTCGCACCAAGTTCCGCTAGACCAATTGCGACCCCTGCCTGCGGTATAAGTGCCAGACCAAGATAATTCCTCACCAGCTTATCCTTGCCGGTAATTAGGCATCCCCAGAAAGCTCCGGCATATTTCCCTGCAATTCTGACCAGGAAATACACAATTCCGAGCATCAGAAGCGAAGTTCCTCCAGCACTCCCGCCTCCCGTAAGTGCCCCGAGATCAAAACTTACTCCAGACCTCACGAAGAATAACAGCAGAAACGGCGGGCTGAAGGTATTTATCTGCTTGAAGAGTTTATCGTCATCAGTAATGTTGATATAGACCGTCGACATGAACATACAGCCCAGAAGCGGCGACACCCCGAGAATTTCGCACACACCGCAGAACCCGAAAAGCACTGCCACAGAAATTATCAGCCTGTTATCGGTCGAACGCTTGGGAAACAGCATCATCTTTAGGAGAACTCCCAGAAATGCCCCGATTATCACGCTGGCCAGATTAATTAACAGAGGGAGAGCAACATTCCTCAACTCAAAGCCTGACCCGGAAACTGTGGAGGCAAGTGCAATAGATATAGCCGCGCTGTAAGCAAGAAGCCCCACAACATCATCGAGTGCTACAACCTGAAGCAGTGTGTTCACAAAGTCCCCATGTGCACCAGTCTGGCGGATAGTCATCATTGTTGAGGCGGGGGCTGTCGCTGATGCCAGAGCCGCAAGCACTACGGAGAAGGCGAGGTCCATTCCCAGCACGAAATATGTTGCTATGAACACAAACACCGAAGCCGCAATTGCCTCGAGCACCGTAATGATTAATACCTTTGCTCCATTTCCCTTGAGAGCATTCAGGCGGAAGAACTGCCCTGTGCTGAATGCAATAAACGCCAGCGCGACATTAGGCAGGAAGGTAGTGTACTCTACAACAACTGAGGGTACCAGATTTAGGCAGTAAGGTCCGATCAATATTCCCGTAACTATGTAGGCGGTAACGTTCGGGAGTTTGAGGAGCTTGGTGATTCTGGTGAGGGCAAAGCCGAACAGCAGCATTATTGCCACCGTAATTATCCCCACGCTGGCAGGCGAACCGCTGTGAAGATAATTCATAACATGAGCAAACACTTTTTATTCTCTCCTTTCTCGTTTGCACAATGCCGCAAAAAATTAATTCCCCTCGCTCGTTATTCGGAGGGGTAATAGCTTAATCTGTGATTGTGGATTTGAATAATTCTAGCACCTTTTTGTGTCTGCACATTGTTATACTTACTGAATAGCCGCTGACCTTCTCACAATGCCTGAGATGCTTAATTCGGGTAGAGTATTCTCACGACATCGTCAGGCACTTCAAAATGCTGGTAGTCCTTCACCGTCTTCCAGTTACCGCCCCACTCGAATCCGTGCTCCGTGAACAGCTTGTAGCACAAATCCTCCGTGTCTATCTTGTACGGAAATTCTTTCGTCCTGTCCGTGTATTCACCGGCAGTAGCTGGCTCAATGTTCAGCTTGCCGTTCACTTCCTTAACGTAAGGGTTGTACAGAGTGTTGATGTCCACAGCAAGGCCGCGGCCATGTTTCGAGACTTTCGTTGTGTGCGAGATAAACCGGAAGTTGAAGCTCGAAGAATTGTTGTCGCGCATTGATGTCTCGTCGTCAGCATCATACTCATCGACGAGCCTCACCTTCTCGATAGGATAGCCAGCCTCGTACAGCTTCATGAATATATCCAGAACGTCATACGCGATGTACGTGTTGCAGATAATTTCGCCCTCGTGAGTCTGGCCGTCAATGTCCTTGTGCAGAACGTGAATGTACCTCAACTCCGAAAGAGGCACTGTGCAGTTGTCCTTGTAGGACTTGCCCTTTATGCGGGCGAAAATTTCGGGGGTAATCTCCGAGACGCTGAAGCCTTCCTTTTCTTCGGCAAAAGCAGCACCAGCCGAAAGCACAATACAGCACAGCAGAACAGCAACCATGATTCTCATTTGTAAGTCTCCTTCACTGAAAGATAATTTAAAGTTGTATTGTGAACTGCTAAAATATAACATATCCGTAAATTTTTAGCAGAGGTGATAATCATGATCAGCCTTAACAGTTATGACACTTTGGGCAAAAGCGGACTCGCTATGATGCAGAGCGGACTCAACACCGCAAACGCCGCCGGAGCTAAAGTACTGGAGAGCGGTGCTGACCCGATGGGCATCGCAGAAGCGTCAATGGACATCAGCCAGGCCAAAGTTCAGATGGAAATGGGAGCATGGCTCGTCAAACAGCAGAACGAACTGATGGAGACATCCCTCCAGATTTTCGGTGTAGGCAAGAATTATTCAGGACTGGCATAACGCAAAACAGCCTGCCTCTGAACTCAGGGGCGGGCATGATTTTTACCAGAAGGGGGAGCGGATTTGCAGACCCGGAACGACACACAAAAACTTTCACTCATCAACGGCCGCATACACACGCAATCATCAACAGCTTCGTGCATAACGTTCGAGCACGGACGAATAGTCTCGATTGACGACGAAGCCGCAAGCCTCAGCGGAAAAGTTATAGACCTTCACGGCAGGACAGTTCTGCCCGGATTCTGCGACTCTGGCCTCGATTTTCTGGACTGGGCGGAGAATCAGGAACGCCTTAACCTCAGCAATATACGTTCGGCGAAGGAACTTACAGCTTCCCTCACAGCGTGGGCACAGGCAGATTCAAACGAGGCTCCTCTTCGCGGCTGGTACATAGCACAGGGACTTCCCGGCACTGTTCACATTTCGCGCGATGACCTCGACGACGCAATTCCTTCACGGCCCTGCGCAGTTATCGACGCGGACAAAACACACGCAGTCCTGAACACCCCGGCGATGAGCGAGTTCAACATGCCGCAGGACAACACCGAACTTGAAGGCTTCATTCAGCACCTTCCGCCGCTCAGTCCTGAAGACGTAATTTATCTCGTGAAGACTTATGCTCCGAAAGTCAACGCTCTTGGCATCACTGAAGTATGGGCTGATTTTTCGCAGGGCATAGATTCGGGAAAACTGCTTGATACACTTTTCAACGAGGCATACGAATTTCTGACGTTCAGGCTAAGGGCAAATTTCGGCTTCGAGGACGTGAACACGCTCAACGATTTTCTCGCGGCAGGACTCAGAACTGGCGACGGTCTTCCGTTCTGCAGGATGGGCGGAATTTTGGTGAACGATTCGCTTAAGCAGGAAGAACAGAAGAACATGATTAATTCCGCACACGTGTCCGGCTGTCAGATAATTGGCACGAGCAACCAGTACTGCATCAACGCCCTCGAGCGCGTCATAAAGAGGTTCAGGAAAAATTCGCGGCATCTTCTGCGCGGCTTCAGCGTGAACAATTCACTGGTTGACCGCATGAGAATTTTGGGGCTTGGCGGCATTGCTGAGGCAGGCCAGAACGACGACAGGCTCTACGAGACATTCAGGAACGGCATAGTGATTTCCGCAGGGTCAGGTCAGGTTCTAGCATCGCCCTTAAAGAGCATAGGCGGCTTGATCGAGCACGGCCTTAGCGTTGCAGAAGCGTTGAACGTCTACACTTGGGCCTGTGCGTGGAACGGAGGGACTGAGTCCCGCAGAGGAGAACTAGCAGTCGGGAATGACGCTGATGTTGTGGTGCTGGAACAGGATCCGTTTTCGGTAAAACCTGAGGAGACAGCTGGAATTGACGTAACAATGACCTTCAGCGCGGGCCGTATGGTCTATGACTCTGGGGCGGTATAAATTTTTGGGGAGGATATAAATTTCATGACTACAAGACGCAGAGCAGGAATATTACTGCCGGTAACTTCACTGCCTTCACAGTACGGCATAGGGGATTTCGGGCCTGAAGCACTGAAGTTTGCGCAGTTTCTTCATGACGCTGGACAAAGTATGTGGCAGGTTCTCCCGATGACGACGATAGACCCGGGATGCGGGAACTCTCCGTACAGTCCTACGAGTGCATTTGCGGGGAATTATCTTCTTGTGAGTCCGGAGCTTCTCGTTGAGGACGGCCTGCTGACGGCTGATGAACTGAAGAAATTTGCGGCCAAGTATGATTTTGGCGCGACCCCTGAGCGCGTGGATTATGACTCCGCCAGGCTGTTCAAGACAGAGATACTCAGCGCAGCACATAAGCATTACGCGAAGAAGGGCGGGGGCAAGTTCAAGGAGTTCGTGAAGTCGTCCGAGTGGCTGGAGGATTACGCGTTGTTCAGCGTGATCAAGCACACACAGGGCGGACTTGCGTGGTACAGCTGGCCCGAAGAGCTGAGGCATAGGGACGCGAAGGCACTTGCGGACTTCAGGGCGGAATACGCGGAGGAGATTGCGCTTCAGGAATTTTGCCAGTACATATTTTTCCGGCAGGTGAATGCTCTGCGCGAACACTTGAACGAGCTGAAAATTGAGCTTGTCGGGGATATGCCGCTGTACGTTACGATGGACTGTGCTGATGTGTGGCAGAAACCCGGCCTGTTCGACCTGGACGAGGACTTGAACCCGGTAACGGTTGCGGGAGTTCCGCCGGACTACTTCAGCGCAACGGGACAGCTTTGGGGGAATCCGTGCTACAAGTGGAAAGCACACGAGGCTGACGGCTTCAAGTGGTGGATAGACAGGCTCAAGAACCTGCTCTCGATGTTCGACAGAGTCAGGATTGACCATTTCAGGGGGCTTGTTGCGTACTGGGCAGTCCCCAACGGCGAAGAGACGGCGAAAAATGGCGAGTGGGTAGATGTTCCGTACAAGAAGTTCTTTGCGGCATTGAAGGAGAATTTCCCGGAAATGCCCTTCTGGGCGGAAAATCTGGGGATAATTACTCCGGACGTTGAGGAAGTAAGGCAGGAGTACGAGATGCCCGGAATGACGGTGCTTCATTTTGCGTGGAGCAATCCTGCGGATAATCCGTATGCTCCGCACAACCACACAAGAAGCAGCGTAGTCTACACAGGGACTCACGACAACAACACCTCTAAGGGCTGGTTCGACAACGACGCTTCGGAGGGAGAAATCCGGAATTTCTCGGCGTATATCGGCCGGGACGTGATGGACGGGTATATCTTCACGTCGGAAGTTACGAGGCTTGCGGTGAGTTCCGTAGCTGATACCGCGATAATTCCCATGCAGGACTATCTGCGGCTCGGAGCTGAAGCGAGAATCAACGTACCTTCCACTCCGTCGGGCAATTGGTCGTGGAGGATGAAGGACGGTGCGATTCCTGACGGGCTGGCGGACAGAATCAAGGCGGCCTGCAAATTGTACGGAAGAGCTTTGCCGGAAGAATAATTGTTGCTGGAAAAAAATATCCCGCCCTCCGGAATGTGAGAGCGGGTTTTGTTTTACAGAGGGAATCTTTTCTGCGGAGGAGCCAGGAGCTTGCGGGCAACGTTAAGCGTGTTCAGCCATTCGTCATAGACTATGTGCTCCTGCCCTGTGTGTTCCAGATAGTACCCTACACTGAGATTAGCTCCGCAGACCTTGTCGCAGAGAATGCGTATATCAGTCGATGAAGCCTTGTCTGCCTCCTTGTAGCCGGTATTGTCCTCTATGAACTTCATGAACTCCTCGCTTACCGGAATATCGTAGACCTTGTAGTCCGTTGCGTTCCTCCTGTCGAACTGAAGGATATAGCTGTGATTATTCAGTTCGGCGAAAAGTTCCGGGTTGCGCTCCTGAATTGTATGCGAACCCTCACAGCCAATTTCCTCGTCGTTGGTGATGAGCAGTGAGTGCCCGGATTCCCGGAGCTGCCACAGAATCGCACACCCTGCTCTGTCGTCAGCACCTATTCCGCCGTCAGAATCACCGCTCCTGTACACTCCGTCCTCGAAGATAACTTTATGCCTGCCCTTCACGTAGAACACAGTATCAGCATGAGCCACGAGCAAAACTCTGTCCTTGCGCGAGCCTGGAACGTAGACGCAGTATGTGTAGTCAATATGTTCACACCTTCTTGAATTGGGAAGGGTGAGGAATTTTTCGAACACTTCTTCTGCTGTTGACATGTCATAGCTCAAAAATTTTTCGAGTGCTTCCTTATCTGTCATTATTATTCCTCCTCAAAATTAAGTCCGTATTTCCTCAATGTCTCTATTGCTTCGTTGTCATAGCCGCGCCGCTTTTTGGCTTTTGTCGTCTCGCGTGTGTAAAAATTCCTGTCTATCCACCTTAGTGCTCCGAAATCTCCGCCCCCCTCAATCAAAATAGTCATCTTCTCAATGTCCGAGTTCTTGGCCGCGTAGGATAAAGCTGTCTCACCATATGCATCCTGCAGCGACACATCAGCCCCGCGTTCAATGAGGTACTTCACGCTCTCAGGCTCATTGAACACCGCCGCCAGCATCAGCGTGGTGCAGCCTTCAAGTGTTCCTGTGTTGATATGCGCTCCCTTGTCGAGAACTTCCCCAATTTCTGCCGGACTGCCCCACAAAGATCTCACGAACAGGTCAAGGTCCAGGTCCGGCAAACCAGAATCCTCAACCGCAAGGATAATTTCGTGCAGAACATTATCAAGCATGTTGCGCTGGTATGTGTGGAAGTTACCGCCGCTTCTCGAGAGCCAGCTTTCGCATCTGCCGTTGTCTATCTTGTCCCCTATGGTATAGTCCGCACCGTTCCTCAAAAGTACCTTCACTACCTCAAACATTCTTCCGTTTGACGCGGCCTTCCCGCACGCAAACATCAAGGGAGTGATTCTCTTCCTGTTGACTGCGTTGACATCAGCTCCGGCATCAATGAGAACCTGTGCCGCTTCTTCCGGCTTGAAGTAATACCCGTCGCCGCCATACATTCCAATGTGGTGCAGTGCTGTCCACCCGGCCAAGTCCTTAGTGTTCGGGTCATTGGACTTAAGGAGTTCCTTCATCGCAAGGGGAGTCGGAGCGTGCCACAGGGCATTAGTCCTCGTGCCCTGGCAGGGATAAGCACAAGGCATAAACTCACTGTTAATTGACTTCTCGAAGAATGCATCAGCCTCACGTTTGGGTAAAAACTTCCTGTCCTGAAGAATGTCAGGGTTATAGTCCAAGCCGAAGAATGATGCTGAAGAATAATCACTGCTTAGGCCGGGAATCTCTATTCCGTGCCGGGCAAACACCTTCAGAATTTCGCTCCCTTTGTCCAGTTTGCGCTTGAACTCTGCAGCATCGGTCTCCGGACAAAGATTCATCCTGAGATTCCACGCTATGCCCTTCATGAAAAGCATTGAGGCATCCGCACCTTCATCAAGCAGGAGGTCGAGAATATCCGCCCGGCCATTTTTCATTGCGATATACAGCGGCGAAACTTCGGGAAACGGCCTGTTCAGCGTGGGAGTGTCCGCGTAATCTATGTCTGCTCCTCTATAGATGCAGGCTTTCACGAGTTCGGGTGAACCTGCTATCAGTGCCGCAGTGTACAGGTTCATATCCCCGAAAGCTCCTTCGCAGAAATCGATGCTCAATCCTTTATTGACGGCATTAATGAGCTGTTCGCCGGTGTTCTGCCTGAAGACTTCCTCAAAAAATCCATTAAGCTCCATCAAAATTAATCCTCCTCATTCATGAGCGGTTCAGGGTCTGCCCCCGCCCTCAATAATGCCTCCACAAAACCGTATTTGCCATGAGCTGCCGCCGCACTCAGTGCAGAACTTCCCATCGGAGTCTTTCTGTTGAGGTCAGCACCAAGTTCCGCAAGCACAGCAACCTTTTCCGGGAATACCGGCAGCATCAGCGGAGTGTAGCCTCTCTGACTCTTCACGTTCACATCCGCACCGTCAGCAAGTACCTCGAGAATTTTGCGCACATCACCATCGAGCGCGGCAGCTATCAGGCTGTTATTGGCCTTGCCCCTCCCGTAAATAAGAGTCCTCAGCACCTCAATAAACATCAATTCGGCTGTTCTATGTCCCTTGAAGAATATCTGCCTCTGAAACGCATTGATGTTAGTGTAGTCCTCATCATTCAGCTTGGCCCGGACAGTTTCGCCTTCACTGTCCTCCTTCGTAATGTCCGCACCGGCATTCAGCAGGGCATAGGCACAAATTGCCGATTTGCTCCAGAACGTCAGCAGAAGCGGGAGAGCACCATCTTCACTAAGGGCGTTGGGGTCAATGCCATGCTCACAGGCAACGCTTATCATTCCGGCAGGGTCAAAGTAATTTTTCCCGTGCAGTGCCAGAATGTGAAGGATGTTATCCTCGCCTTCATCATCGTCGTCGTCGCAGGTAATGAAATCTTCGGGCGTGAAGCTGGCTCTGATTCTTGCGCGCCTTTCGTCATCACGCGTAACGAAATCCTCCGGGCTGAACATACGCGACAACTTCTCCATGTATTCCTCCGGCATCGGGAAATCTGACATCGGGAAATCGTCGTCAGTCTGTTCCTGAGAATCGTCCTCAAGAACTTTGCGCAGTGCCATCGGCGAAGCAGCATGTCTCTGCTTAGTCAGGGCATCGTAGAAAATCGGCATATTCTCGTAGGCATTGCTGAAACGGCACCAGTCCGCAGAAACATAGCTAAGCTCCCTGTCGCGGTAATCACGCAGAGGAATATCGTCAAGTTCGTTCAGCATCCGGAGAATCTCCGCTCCCTTGTTGAGCTTTTCCCTGAAGACCTCGGCTTCAGGTTCAGGCACATCATTAACGACTAACTCCCAGCCTATTTCGCGAAGTATGTCGAAGGCGCGGATATCATCTTCGTCTATAATTTTTCTCAGCGCACCAGCGTCATATGAACGTATAGCTTTGAGCATCAAAAAATCATCGTCATCATCTGTCTCAACGTGATTTCCCAGATACACGCCGCCCTTCAGGAGCAGAGCAAGTACATCTTCATCCACATACCCCTTGTAGAGGAAGATACCCAGTGCTGTTTGTCCCTTAAGATTCTTCAGCGAAGTATCAGCTCCGTATCTAAGAAGCATCTTCATTATCTCGGTGCTGTTGTGCTTGTTGTAGAACATCAGCGCAGTCATGCCTTCTCTGTCTTGGGCATTGACGTTCGCTCCGTGCTGAAGGAGCATTTCTGCCATCATGTGCGTCCTGTAATGCATGTTCCGTTTTTTCAGGCACGCGAGCAACGGAGTATCGCCATCAGCATTGAGTGAGTCAACATCAACTCCGCATTTCAGGAACAGTTCAGCAATTTCCATATCCTCACTCTCAAGAAATACCTTACTGAAAATATGCGTGTAAGGAGTTTCGCCGTCATTGTCCCTGATGTTCGGGTCTGCTCCGTTCTGTACGAGGAGTTCTGCTGTTGCGTAGTCTCTGTTAATAACGGCTTCGCGGAGGGCAGTCTCGCCGCAATAGTTCTGCATGTCGACAACCGCACCGGCATTTATGAGCCGGGATACTGTATCCGAATTGTCGCTGTATGCCGCAAACATCAATGGAGTATATTTCCATTTATTGGTCTGGACGTTGACGTTGATGTTAGGTTCGCGGCTGAGGATGTCGCTTACTGCGGAGGCTTCTCCGGAATATGCGGCAGCTATCAGGTCAAGTTCTGAGGAAGTCAGCTGTGATTCTTTGTGCATAAGGCGAATCATTTCCTCAATGAATGCCTTTCTGCAATCACAATAATCGTCGCCAAATTCGCCAACATTCGCACAATCCCTCAGTTCTTCGTCATCGAGGACCGCACCATGCTCAATAAGCAGTCTCATCAGCGGAGCTTCGTTGTAGTTTTTGCTCAGGACAGATGCCGAATACCACAGAGATTGTGCTTCATCATCGATAACTTTTGCGCCATTCGCGAAGAGTATACGCATCATCTCGTCGGGCCTGAAGTATTCCTCCGGATGAATGGCCAAGTAGTGCAGTGCTGTGCGCCCGATTGTGTCCTTGAGGTTCACGTTCCCTCCTTCAGCGAGCATTATCTTCAAGGCTTCGGGAGACTGGGCGAGCCACATAGCACCTTTCGGGTTGTCGTAATAGACCCGTGTTTTTCTGCCAGACTCTACAATTTTCAGGCTCACTACAGAGTATTCTTCATAGTCCTTGCCGATACCGTCAATGTATATGCCATTTTCCGCGAGTATCCGGAGAATTGAGTGGCCGCGCGTGAGCGTGTCGCGGAAGGCCTTCACACCATCTATCTCGTCGCTTTCAGGAAGAAGATTCCTGCGGGTGTGCCAGCTAATATATTCTTCATCGTCGTCCGCTCTCAGAATCCCTATATCTTCTCCATCCCTGATTGCAGACTCCAAATCTTCAGGGTTAAGTTTCGTGATTGCCTTGATGATGGTATTACGTTCTGAGTGAAGCTGTTCGCTGAATATGCCCATTATTTTGCTCCCCCCTGCTTCAGCATGTCGATTATGTCTTGTTTATCCGTGTAGTCTATTGCTCTTTTGCCCTCGCTGTTCACAATTTCGGGGTCTGCTCCCAGCGCAAGAATTGTACGTATCGCTGTGAACTTGGCCTCATGCTTGCAGGGATTGTCGCGCACTGCCTTGATGAGTGCAGTATCTCCGTTCTCGTCATGAGCGTTCACCATGAAGCCGGACACTCCTGGAGTTATCGGGTAATCATCGCCGCTTATCGTCCTATAAAGCTCATGGTTCGTATAGCTTGGTTTTCTGTTGAATGTCCTGGCAAAAGTCATTAACATTGTCTCGCCGTCAAGAGCTTTGCCTTTCGTGTATTTCTCCATAGCGTAGTACACAGCATTCTTGCCCTCGTTGTTCGCTATGTTCTTATCACAGCCTGCCGCAAGCATAACATCAATCATCCGACCCTTTAACATTATATGTTTCTTGTTGTCCCGCACTGCCTTGATGATAGCCGTATCACCATTTACATCCTGAGCGTTCACAAAATCAAGCGGAAGTTCTGCCTCTTCAAGCTGCTTAGTGTCAGGGTTGTACTTCCTCATTGCCATATACTTTGCCAGCACTTCGCTGTAATGCCTCCGGGCCATAATCATAAACGCTGTCTCACCCTCGACGTGTCTTCCTGTCCCAGTGGCGCAGACAAAGCCCGGATTTGCACCATAATTCAACAGAGAACAAGCAATGTTAGGGTCCTTGCATCTCGACAACGCCAGAGTCAGGGCAGTATCTCCTGCAGAATTAACGAGGTCAGGCTTCGCGCCGGCCTTGAGCAGTTCATCAACAGCTTCCGTATCCGGCAGTTCATAATAAGCTGGCTCATCTGTGCGTTACAGCACAGCCTTCATCAGCGGAGTGCTGCCCTTCTTGTCGGGAATGTTGGGATTTGCTCCTTTCCTCAGCAATAATTTCAGCACATCTACATCGTTTTTGTCCGCCGCAAGGAATAACGCCGTCTCGCCGTTTGGGTTCTGAACATCCATATCCGCCCCGGCATCTATCAGCATCTCCGCAATATCGAACTTCCTACGTCTCAACGCCGCAAGCAGTGCCCCGCAATTCACATCAGCACCCGCCTCAATCAGCAGCCTTACGCATTCCATGTCAGTATCTTTAAGGTAAGGCGGCTTTTTGTCCGCAAACATCAGCAGTATAGGTATGAAATGGTACTTCTCAATGCCAGGTGATGAATAACCGCCTATAACGTTAGGGTCAGCTCCGGCATCAAGCAGCATCTTCACAATTTCAGGGCTTGAGCCTATTGTGAACTGCAGAGGACTCATCACATACTTATTGGCAAAATTGACATCAGCACCTCAGTCGATCAACAGCCTTATCATTTCGAGTGCAAGTGAAGTATTATCTACCTCTGCTGCAAGTGCCAACGGAGTAATCCCGCAGTGCCATGCATTGGGATTTGCTCCAGCCTCAATTAATGTTCGAGCCATTTTGAAGTAGAAATCTGCTTTTTCGGGGAAAAGCATGAATTTCCAGGTCGTTATGTGAAGCAGAGTCTCCTTTTCTTCGTTGGCGGCATTGGGCGAAATTGCTCCTGCCTTCACCATCGACATAACTATTTCGTCAGTCTCAACCGGAGTCAGCAGAGTGTAAAAGAACTCTTCAGGAAATTTCTGCCACATCCTGCAGCCAATAAGTCCTGTAAGTTTTCCGAGCAGTTCTCTCAATTTTTGCGGAAGCCTCCGTCTTCGTTGGAATGGTGGTATTATACGGCAGAGGGTACGTCAATATACGGCGGAGTGTGATGGGTTATGTCAAGGGATATGAATACTGTGCGTTACAGGAGGGTGCTGGAAGTTCTGCGCTGCCTTCATGACAACGGCAGGGCCTCACGGAAAAGGCTGGAGGAAGAGGGGGGATATGCGGTTAGCGGAGCAGGACAACAGAACAGGACTTTTCAGCGGGATTTGCAGTTTATGCGTGAGGAGCTTGGTGCAGAAATAGAGTATGACCCACGCGATAACGTGTATGTGCTGAAACATGAAGGGTCATTGCTGGTGAACATCAAGGCCGCCCGTACGGAGATTGAGGCGGTTTGCGCTGGGCTGAAGATGGCCTCACACTTCTTGCCGCACCTCGAAAATGACGCAGCCTCTTTGTGGAAAAAACTCTCAAGCTATATTCCTCATGACCTCGCGAAATACGGCCAAGACCTGGCAGAATCAGCAGTAATTGCGATTCCTGTTGCTGCTGTTCAGCCGGAAGTGTTCAAGCTCCTGGTTGAGGCCAAGAACTCACTAAAAACTGTGCGCATACGATATGTTTCACCAGGAAAGGACGGCAGGACTTGGACTCTGTCTCCCTACGATTTCTACTTTCGGGGGAATGCGTGGTACATGATCTCGTTCAACCACGAGCATAAAGCACTGAGCACTCACAAACTCAGCCGTATAGTCAGGGCAAATTTTGCGCAAGAAAAATATGTTTTGCCGGAAGAAGGAGGCTTCAGTGAGGAGTATGCTTCTTCGGCGTGGTATGTGTCTCCCGGAACTGAGAGGCACAGCATTACGCTGAAGCTCACGGGAAATATCGCGGAGGCGGTGAGTTCGGTGAAGTGGCATTCATCACAGCGGACAGAAAAACAGCCCGACGGAAGCGTAATCCTTACAGCAGAAGTGCCTTATCTTGAGGAAGCAGCCAGGTGGGTACTTGGGGGAGCCCCTAACGTTAAAGTCATTGCCCCCCAAAAGCTGAAGTATATTGTGCGCGATATGGCTATGAGCGTTATTGATGAGCCGTAGAGAACGAGCTTTTGTAGTGGCTCCGCCTTATGTGGTGAGCAACCGTTGAACTCAGGACGAACCCGATGCTCAATCCCGCAAGCGACAGCAGGCAGTTTATGCCGTTGGTCTCAACTCCTGCTCTGTCGCCGAGATATAGCCCGGCCAGCGCGAAGAAGAACAGGTCACCGGGTATCAGCGGAATGATTGAGGGGTAAACAAAGTAAGTAGAGGGTATGCGCCTTGTTACAGCCAGGAACTCAGCGTAGAGTGCCGCCGCCATTGCCGCAAGAGTCACGAAGAGAAGGCGGTTGTCCGTTATCGGTGTGAGACTGACCAGCGCAAGCCGGGCCAGTGCTCCGCCAAGCCCAGCAAGCCATAAATCTTTTAGGGGAATCATGAAGACTATTCCGAACCCTATTGACGCAACGTAGGAGAGTATCACCAGATAGACAGGGTGCGACAACGGAACGGTAGCTTCAGCGTTCTTGAGTGCTTCGCCGCCAAACATCGCTATTGCTACGTAAATTCCCATTCCCAACGCCATAGTCTCGATAAATATCTTGAGCATCTGAAGGATTCCGTTAATCTCGCGTCCGCACAGAAGATTGCGCATTGCATTCACGAGGGGTATACCCGGAATAACGAGCATCGATATTGTGATGAGGATTACGGCTATACTGCTGCTGAATCCGGAATAGACGAACATCAACGCCGCACATGCCGCGATACACATTGTGAGGGCGTTGCTGACTATGCGGTCGAGCCCGGAATTTTCCAGAAGGGGCATCAGGAAATGCAGGAGTGTTACGACTGCGGCAACAGGGAATACCTCATGAGCTGTTCCGCCGAACATGAACGACAGGCACGACATCGCAATTATCCTGCCGATGAGAACTACGAAGCTGTTATATTCCTTAACGTTCACGGCGCGCTCGAGCATCTGCATTAACGTCTTGGGGTTGGGGGTAATCTCCGCGACCTTGTAGGACAGCTGATTCAGACTCCTCAAGCGTTCAAGGTGAATACCTGCCGGAGGAATCGATGCCTGCCGCGACGAATAATGCCCTTCAGAGTCGTATGCTCCCAGTGATATATAGCTGCTCAGGAAAAATATGCTCACGTCGCGCAAGTTGTAGGCCCTGCATATCACTTCCACAGCAAGATGAACGCGCTCGAGGTTTGCGCCGGAAAGTATCATTTGCCTTGCGAGGTTTACGCAGAAATTCAGTATATCGTCAATATGATTCATTGTCTCATTCCTTAGAAAAAGATTGCGTGAATTATAACAGCCTCGTCAAGTCCCGCTTCCCTGTTTAGTGCTTCTTCAGGAATGATACCGCGATTTCCGCCGCCTCTTCCTCAACACCATTGAACCCGTGATCTGCACCGTCAATCAAGTGAAGCTCGCTGTCCGCATAAATCTTGTGATAGCGTTCACCGTAAGTGTAGGGAACTATCCTGTCGCCTGTGCCGTGAATTATGCAGGCAGGCCCGGTGAATTTTTCTGCGGTCTCGTAGATCGGGAGGGTCTGCGAAGTAACCATGTAATCACGTCCCAAGTCGAAGCGTCCGAAAATCTTTACGCTCTCGGGCGGGTTGCCTGCGTCGTAAGCCGTGCCCATAACGTTACCGCGAATCGCGTCGTCCCTGAGCACCGCCGCAGGGGCAAACAGCACAACAGCCCTCACGTTCTCCGCTCCAAGCTGTCCTGCTAACATGCTGGTAACTACTCCGCCCTGCGAATGCCCGCCGATTGAGACCGACGAGACATAGTCCAGAGCTTTGACGTACTCGAAGACTTTGCGCGCGTCCTCAATCTCGTTGAGTACGGTCATGTTCACGAAATCGCCATCACTGTCGCCGTGCCCGTTGAAGTCGAAGCGAATTGACGCTATTCCGTTCTTCTCGAGGAGGTCTGCAGTGTCCGTTAATGGGCGGTTGTTCTTGTTGCCGGTGAACCCGTGAAGCAGCATAACCATCGGCATCTTGTCGCCCTCCGGCTTCTGAATCACTGCGGATAATTTCCCAAGAGCACCGTCAATCTGGACGGGGATTGTCTCACCGAACGCCGCCATCGTGAACGACAGCACTAACATTACCGCAACAACACATTTCTTCATTTTGTGAAACCTGCCTTTCTTCATTGTTGGTTATGAATTATACCCTTAATCACAGTTTCTCAGAGTATAATCATGCAATCCATAAATAACTTACGAGGTGTTATGTGCATTACAAACTGAAAGATAATATCCTTCTGAGGGGCTGGGAACGACTCCCTTATGCGCTCATCGACTCGAAGACGGGCCGCACTATGTTCCTTAACCCTCAGCAGTGGGACGCAATAAATCTCTGCGACGGGACGGTTGATGTATCACTACCAATTATCTCCGACAGCACGCGCGCAATCATCGCCGACGCACAGAAACAGGGCATCGTTGCTCCCTGCACACCAGGCCAAGCCCTCACCGAGAACCAGAAATACCGCAAATATCCCGCAAGGTATATCCGCCAGGCTCACTGGTCAATCACAGGCAGGTGCAACTACAGGTGCAAGCACTGCTTCATGTCCGCACCCAGCGCAAAGTTCAGCGATATGACTCACGCGCAAATCATGGACATTGTCCGGCAGTTAGGGGATTGCGGCGTGATGAACGTTTCTCTCACCGGAGGAGAACCCCTAGTGAGGCCGGACTTCCTCGAAATCGTTGATGCACTCCTTGAACGCGGAATACACATCAGGACAATCTACAGCAACGGAGCATTAGTGAACGAACAACTTTTGCGCGAGCTTGGCCGAAGGAATATTCACCCTGAGTTCAACATGAGCTATGACGGACCTGGCTGGCACGACTGGCTGAGAGGAATACCCGGAGCAGAGGAAGCAGTGAACAGAGCATTTGCCTTGTGCAGGGATAACGGCTTCCCAACTGCTGCGGAGATGTGTATTCACCAGCGCAACAAGCACACCCTTCGTGAAAGCATAAAGCATATGGGCAGTCTAGGCGTTAGGAACGTTAAGACCGTACCTGTCGCTAACTTCGGCGAATGGCTCAAAAATGGTTACGGAGCTTCCTTCACGAACAAGGAGCTTTACCAGCTGTACCTCGACTATATCCCGCAGTACTACGAAGATAATATGCCTATGTCCATAATGCTCGGCGGGTTCTTCATGGCTGACGCAAGAGAGCCTGATACTTTCTACGTCCCTGCCTACAAACAGACCGACAACCCCGAGACATTCTGCATGTGCGGACACGCAAGGCTCATCATGTACATTGCCCCCGACGGAAGAGTCCTGCCGTGTATGTCTCTCTCAGGTATGGACATTCAGGAGAAGTTTCCCCTAATCACAGAGCAGGGGCTTGCGCAGTGCATAACTGACTCGTACTACATGAGCATCATTAACATGCGGGCCAGCGAGTACTTCGCGCTTCACGAGGACTGCAATGCTTGCAAATATTCGCGGTGCTGTTACGGAGGCTGCAGAGCTGACGCTCTCGGCGAGGACGGCGATTTGACGGGGAAATCACATGCATCCTGTGAGTTGTTCAAGGGCGGCTGGGTTGATAGAATCATTGACGCTGTAAGAAAAGTCAGGCCGGACGCAAAATCTCCTGTGCTAGACAATCCCTTATGGCAATAACATTTTCGTTAAGGAGGAAATAATCATGACAGACAACGCAAAGAAATTCCTGAAGTTTGCTTCTGAGAATAAGGCTGTCAAGAACGCAATTAATGACGCAAAAGACACTGAGGCAATGCTGAAACTGGCGGCCTCTCACGGATTCAAGCTGACCGCTGAAGATTTTGCACAGTCAGAGATGGAGGAACTCAGCGAGGACGAGATGAAGGCAGTATCCGGCGGGAGCTTATGCCTGTGCGGCAACACCGGCAGCGGCAGTGCACACAACCTCGACTGCATATGCACAGGTGAGGGAGACGGCTACGACCCTGAAGGCGGACGCGGAGGATGTGCATGCTTCGCACAGATCGGATTGGGTGCGGGCTGGAACTAGTTCGTCAACAACTCTTGGCCGCTGTGTGAACTTCAACACGGCGGTCAATTGTGTATAATAGTGCATCTCACAAACAATCTGCTAACGAGGTGCAATTATGTCTGACAACAGGAAGATTACTTCTCCTGAACAGCTCAACAGCTATATACGCATCACTACACCAGGAGCATGGTTAGTACTTGCTTCTGCCGCAGTGTTCATGTTAGGCTTCTTCGCATGGATATTCTTCGGGGAACTCGAAATCCCAAATGAACACACCACCGTCAAACCCTTAACTTTTCTCCTGAAGTAAAGCATGAGCAAAACTATCGTTAATGTTCCTGTAGTTATGCAGCTCGAAGCACTGGAGTGCGGAGCCGCTTCTCTGGCTATGGTGCTTGCGTATTATGGGCTGTGGATTCCCTTAGAGCAGCTCAGGAAGGAATGCGGAGTATCGCGCGACGGCTCTAACCTCAAGAGCATTTACGCAGTCGCCAAAAAGTACAAGCTCAACCCCAAAGCCTTCAAGTGTTCCGCAGAGACTCTCAGGGATAAGGCAGAGTGTCCCTGTGTGCTCTTCTGGGAGTTCAACCATTTTGTTGTGCTTGACGGTTTCAGGAAGGATAAAGTCTTCCTCAATGACCCGGCGCGCGGAAAAGTTACGCTGACATTCGCGGAGTTCAAGAAGTCCTATTCGGGAATATGCATGTTCTTTGAGCCTGAGCCAGACTTCCAGAAGGGAGGCAGACCTGCGTCCATTCTCAAGTTCGCGGTGCAGAGACTCACGGGCACATTCCCGATTTTCCTCATGGTAACGCTCACTACACTTATTGCCTCGATGGCCGGAATATTGCTGCCGGCGTTCTCGAGATTTTTCGTCGATAACATTCTGACCGCAAAAACTCCGCAATGGACTTTAGGATTTTTCGTCCTGCTGGGGCTTGTGATTCTCTCGCAGTCTGCCTCGCTAATCATCAAGGCCGTCTACATGCTCAGGCTTCAGGGAAAAATGGCCGCAGTCGCTAATGCATCGTTCTTGTGGCACATACTCAGGCTTCCCGTAGAGTTCTTCGAGCAGAGAATGGCCGGAGACATTGTGAACCGCCAGCAGTCCAACCAGAACATCACCAGCACACTCATCAACACGTTCACTCCCCTCCTGCTCGATTCTGCTGCTATGGCCTTCAACCTGCTCATCATGATTAACTACAGCCCGATTCTGGCGTTTGTGGGAGTCCTGTCCGTAGCGGCAAACCTTATTCTTGCGCGAGTAATCTCCGAGAAACGCATAAACATCACCCGCGTCCAGACTAGGGACAAGGCAAACCTTCAGGGAGCAACTGTTTCGGGAATAGACATGATAGAGACGATAAAGTCTGCCGGAGCGGAAAACGGGTTCTTCACGCGCTGGGCAGGGTTTCAGGCAAACGCAAACAACCAGGCTGTGAAGTTCGCAAAGCTCAACCAGACTCTCGGCCAAGTTCCGCCGCTGGTCTCTCTGCTGATGTCGAACCTGATTCTCTTTCTGGGGGTAAGGCTTATCATGCGCGGCGAGTGGACTATCGGACTCGTTTCTGCCTTCAACGGATACCTGTCTGCGTTCTCCAATCCTGCGGCTTCGCTCATTAAGGCAGGCCAGCAGCTTCAAGAGATGCGCACCCAGATGGAACGTGTGCAGGACGTGTTCAAGTATCCCCTTGCAGAAATTCATGCTAACTCCCTTCCCGATGAGGATCTGGCTAAGTTAAGCGGCCTCGTCGAAATGCGCAATGTGTCCTTCGGCTACAACAAACTGGACGAACCGGTATTGCGCAACTTCTCGCTCAAGGTTGAACCCGGAAAAAGCGTCGCAATTGTCGGGCCTTCAGGTTGCGGAAAATCTACGGCGGCTAAGTTGCTGACGGGACTCTATCCTGCTTGGGAGGGCGAAATACTCTTTGACGGAAAGCCCATCAGCCAAATTCACAGGAGTGTATTCACCGGTTCAGTGGCTTGCGTGACTCAGGACGTAACGCTTTTTGCGGACACAGTGGCCAATAATATCCGTATGTGGGACAAGTCAATCGAGAACTTCGAGGTCATCTTGGCCGCGAGGGACGCAATGATTCACGATGACATAGTTGAACGAGAAGGGGATTACTCGGCTATGGTAAGTGAAGGAGGACGGAATTTTTCCGGAGGCCAGCGTCAGAGAATAGAGGTTGCCGGAGTCCTGGCGCAAGACCCCACAATATTAATCATGGACGAAGCGACTAGTGCACTGGACTCGAAAACAGAATACCAGCTCATGACCTCAATAGCCGCCAGAGGCATAACCCGCATAATAATTTCGCACAGGCTCTCAATCATTCGGGACTGCGAGGAAATCATAGTCATGAAGGACGGCGCAATTCTCGACAGAGGAACTCACCCTGAACTGATGAAACGGTGTGAATATTACGCTGAACTCATCACGAACGAATAGGAGGCTCAGGAAATGTCCGGATGGTTTGATGAACAATTAAGAGCCAGAATGCGGGCCGATGATGAGGCATTCTCCGGTGCTTTTGCGGAAATTTCGGAGGCGGTTACCGGTCTGAAGGTTTCAGCGTCGGGTGCGGATGATGCCATTGCGGAGATTGCGGAAGTGTTCGGAGTTCCTGAAACTCTGCAGAAGAACTGTGATAACGAGAATATTGAGGAGAGGCTTGAAGGGATTTTCGGGCCTTGCGGAGTTATGCGCAGGAGCGTTGAGCTGACGGAAGACTGGTACAAGGACGCGTCGGGAGTTTATCTTGCGACGACCAAGACGGGAAAATACGCTGCACTTATGCCGGATTACATGGGCTATGCTTACAGGGATTATTCTTCAGGGGAAAAAATACGTGTCAATTCACGAACACAACATAATCTGAATGCTGAGGCAATATGCTTCTACACTCCTCTTCCTGCACGTAAACTTGAAGTAACAGACCTCGCTAAACTGGCACTCAAGAATTTATCGCTCCATGACATCGTTTATGTCCTGGCAGTTACACTTGCGGTAATCTTGGTGTCGATGGTCTCGCCGTTCCTCACCAGAATAATTTACTCTCACGCCGTCCGCGCACAGAACGTCGGAGCAGTTGCCTCACTGTTCGTGTTCATGGCCTGTGCAGGAATTTCCGGAGTGCTTCTCACCATAGCGAAGATGCTGGCAATTTCACGCATACAGATCAAGACTGACGCACTGGTCAACGCCGCAGTGATGATGAGGGTAATTAGTCTTCCGGCAGAATTTTTCCGCAGGTATTCTTCAGGAGAACTTGCGCAGAGGGTTTCGGGAGCAGGTGCTTTGTGCACGATGGTAGCGGGTGTGTCCCTCTCAGCTGTGCTTACTGCGTTTATGAGCCTGATATATTTATGGCAGATATTCTCGTTCGCCCCTGCTTTGGTGCTCCCGGCACTTGGTATCGTTGCTGTCCTGTCAGTGCTCACCGCGATAATGACCGCAGGGCACTCGAAGCTCCTTGCACTCAGGACAAAGCTCCACGCAGAAGAATACGGACTGCTCTACGCGCTGATAACCGGCATCCAGAAGATACGGCTAACCGGTTCAGAGAAACGTGTATTCGCGAAATGGGCGGAACACTACAGCCACGATGCGAAGCTGGAGTACAATCCTCCGCTGTACCTCAAGCTCACTAACGTAATCCAGCCGATAATTATGCTCGCAGGCTCATTCCTGATCTACTACAGGGCTTACACCGCAGGCATATCACCCGCCGAATACATGGCCTTTGCCGCGTCATTCGGGCTGATGTCCGGAGCCTTCACTGCCTTGTGCGGAACTGCCCTGTCTATGGCATCAATAGGCCCCCTCGCAGGAATGATTCGCCCAGTTCTTGAGGAAGTCCCGGAAATTTCGCAGGGAAAGATTCTCCCTAATGTTCGCGGAAGAATTGAAGTTAATAACCTAAGTTTCAGGTATTCGCCAAAATCTGCGCTGGTGCTGGACAAAATTTCGTTCAGGGTGAATACCGGCGAATATGTTGCAGTTGTTGGCAAGTCAGGCTGCGGAAAAAGTACGTTGATGCGTCTGCTTCTTGGGTTTGAGACTCCTGACGGCGGAGCAATCTACTATGACAACAATGATGTTAAGACCCTCAACCTGCCAGCGCTCCGAAGGAATATCGGCTGTGTAATGCAGAACAGCAGGCTATTTCCCGGCTCCATCTGCTCGAACATACTGATTTCCGCACCGCACCTCACAGAAGCTGATGCTTGGGAGGCCGCAGAAATGGCGGGAATTGCCGACGACATAAAGCACATGCCAATGAAGATGAACACCATGATTAGCGAGGGAGCAGGGACAATTTCCGGAGGCCAGTGCCAGCGGATAATTATTGCGCGGGCGATTGCGTCCAAGCCCAAAATTCTGCTGTTCGACGAAGCCACAAGTGCACTCGACAATATCACCCAGCGCAAAGTCTCCGAATCTCTGGACAGGCTGAAGTGCACAAGAATAGTTATTGCGCACAGGCTGTCGACGGTCAGGAATTGCGGGCGTATATTGGTGATTGACGGCGGGAAAATTGCCGAAGAAGGCAGTTATGATGATTTAGTGAGCAGGCACGGAATTTTTGCGGCACTAGTTGAACGACAAAGAATAGGAGGAGAATAAATGAAGAAGATATTTTGTGCAGTTATTGTTGTGCTGATGTTTGCGGCACTGGTTAATCCCGCAGAGCGGAAGGTAATCCGTCTTGGACTGCTCTCCAAGCTGAACACTACGGAAGAAGAATTTGCGCAGACCTGGCAGAAGACCTTTGCGCCCAAAAATGAGGAGCTTGAAGTCATCGTCAGGTTCTATGACTCGCTGGCGGCTATGCAGATGGCCATGAACAGACGGGAAATTCACGAGATGGTTCTGCCCGAAGCAGCAGCCCAGTACATCCTCAACATGAATCCCGAACTTGAAGCGACTCTGACTCTGCGCTCAAAAGGTATGGGTCTTGCGTTTGGTTTTCGTGAGGACAGCGGGGAATTACGCGACAAGTTCAACTCTGCCCTGTCGGAACTGAGGGACAACTGGACGCTGTCTGTCCTCGAAGGCCGCTACCTCTCCTCGCGCAATGACCCTTCACCCGCAGAGTTCCGGCATTTTGACGGCGCGGCAACAATCAGGGTCGCGATAACCGGAGACCTTCCTCCGCTGGACTATATTGCGTCAGACGGGACACCCGCAGGCTTCAACACGGCGATACTCGCGGAGATCGGGAATATTCTTCATGTGAACGTTGAACTTCTGGAAATAGACGCAGGAGCAAGAACTGCGGCCCTGACTTCAGGGAGGGCAGACGTAGTCTTCTGGTACGAGGTAAGCCCGCAGGCACAAACACAGCCCGACGTTCCTGAAGGAGTGATGCTCTCACAGCCATATTATGAGTGGGAAAAGTTCATTCACGTCCGCAAAGCTCCGCCTCAGGCTTCTTCATCGAGCTGGTGGGATTTCAGGGACGGAATATTAGGGTTATACTTTTAGTTGAGGTGAAAAAATGACACAGTACAAAATCAAGGCAGATGTTAATGAAGTTCTCGAACTTACCGAGAGAATAGCGGAGAGTATCGGGCTGAAGGGCGCGGATGCTCTGAGGCTGAGGCTTCTTGCCGAAGAAATGATGAGCATGATTCAGGCAATCGCCGGAGAGTTCAGCGCGGAGTTCCGCATTGAGCACGAGGGCAAGGACTGCAGGCTGTGCCTGTCCGCAAAATCCGACCTGGATTACGCAAAACGCAAAGAACTTCTCTCTGTTTCGACCAGCGGCAAGAACACAGCACGTATTGGCATAATGGAGAAGATACGCGGAATTTTCGAGGCCGGACTGTGGGGAATGGGAGAAGGTTTAGCGATGCAGGCGGAATATGCTCCTTATGTTGGGGGCTACGGATTGGTGGGAATTGGCGACGGAATTTCCGGAGCAATGTATTCGTGGTCGATGCAGAAGTACAAGACGGACGTTCAGGCCGAAAATGACTCCGACGCTTGGGACGAACTCGAGAAGTCGATAATCGCGAATATAGCTGATGAAGTGAGCGTAGGAGTCCGGCGTGACGGAGTGGAACTGACCGTACACAAGAATTTTGGCGTTTAGTGTGTCAGAATGGGACAGCTGACGATTGACTTTAAGCGCAGTCCTGAGACCTTAAGGTTTGTGCTTTTTGGCAGGATAGACGCGACGAACGCAAACGCTTTCGGCGATGCCGTCAAGTCTGCGCTTATTGACAGCCGCGATGAGGACGTAGTGTTCGATTGCACGAATCTGGAGTATGTTTCGAGCATGGGGCTTCGTGTTCTGTTGTCCTTGCGGAAAAAATGGAGAGGGCCTGTCAGGCTGGAGAATGTTTCGCGTGAAGTGCGGGGCATCCTGGATATTACAGGTTTCTCACAAATAGTTGAAGTTTCAGGAGGTAATGAACAGTGAGAAAGTTTACGTGTGCAGTTTTGGCGGTTGCATTGATGGCTGGTGCGTGTTTTGCGCAGGAAGCAGTGAATGCCGGTGTGCTGACGTGGCTCGGTACAACTGAGGCGGAGTTCCAGGAGGGACTGGATGACCTGCGGAAGGCAGTATCCCCGTTGATGCCGACAGAGGACGACCCTGACTGGTTCGGGGAAGACAGGCTTGAGGGATTTATTCTTGACCTGGTGAAGACCAGACGGATGATTCGATTCTATGATTCTCTGCTCACAATGCAGATGGCCTTGCGTGCCCGCCAGCTCGACGAAATAATTTTGCCGGAAGCTGTTGGAATTTATCTTGTGCGCAACAATCCCACGTATGATAGTGCGTTTTCGCTAAACATGATGCCATCGACAATAGCATTTGGCTTCAAGGGAGGCAATGTTTCTCTTCAGCAGGAGTTCAACAAGGCAATAGCGGCAATGAAGAAGGACGGAACGCTCGCGAATCTGGAGAAGACATACATTGCAGAACTTGCCGGAGAGCCTCAGCCCGTGAAGTTCACGGAGTTCAAGGGAGCGAAGACTATTCGCGCGGCAGTAACCGGAGATTTGCCGCCAATAGACTTTATTGCGGCGGACGGGAATCCTGCGGGCTACAACACTGCAATTTTGGCGGAGATAGGGCGCAGGCTCAAGAAGAATATCCGGTTGATAAGCGTTGATGCCGGCGGACGTTCTGCGGCTCTTGCGTCGGAACGTGCAGACGTAGTTTTCTGGTACAGGAACACGGAAGGCATAAAGGCTCCCAAAAAAGTGAAGGTACGCGGGGCGATGCGTGATTCACATGAGGGAATAATTCTCTCTGATCCATATTACGAGTGGGACGTAGATTTAGTGATAGGTGTAGCGAAATGAAGCGTATAGTTCTTGTATTGGCAGCATTTTGCGTTTTGTGTGATGTCTGCTCTGCGGCCGTAAGGGTAATTCCATATCCTGAGAGTCTGGACACGAAGAGCGAAGGTGCCTCATCAGCTCCGGCGGAGATTAATCACAAAGGCTCGGTGTACTTTGACACCAAGACTGACTTCTACGAGACAGTCTCCAGCGACAGCAGGATAATTCTTCCGCATTACCCGACCTACCAGCAGACACGCGAGAACACCTGCGGCCCTGCGGCGGCGTTGACGGTGCTCTATTATTACGGCGTTACGAAATACAACGAAGAGACTCTGTCCCGCGAGATGAAGACTCAGCCCTACCCTATAGGCACAAATCCGAAAGATATGCTCGCGTTCTTCGAGCGTCTGGGCTGGAAGACTCAGAGCAGCCTAACTCACCCGAAGTTCGAGGAGTATAACGACTTCATGTCGTTCGTGAAGGAGAAGCTGTCGGCAGGAATCCCTATCATGGTTGAAAATGTTGAATGGGGCGGACACTGGCGGGTCATCATCGGCTATGACACTATGGGCACGGAAAACACCCTCGATGATGTGCTGGTGATGGCTGACCCTTACGACACTTCAGACCATAATCAGGACGGCTACACGGTCAACAACGCGGAGAGGTTCTATGCGATGTGGTTTGATCACTCGATGCTTCCTCCGGAACAGAGAGAACAGCCCTTTATCGTTGCATCTCCGAAGTAATTTACTGCCCCCTCCGGTTTTTCGGCAGGGGGTTTATGCTACAATAACTTTCATCCCTAAAATTCACATTAAGGAGGGCAAACCATGCCTGAAATAGTTATTATGGGCGAGCTTCTGGTCGAGATAATGAGACCCAAAGAAGATATACCGCTTTACGAGTCCGATTACTTCAGAGGTCC
Source organism: Synergistaceae bacterium (assembly GCA_017451025.1). Classification (GTDB taxonomy): domain Bacteria; phylum Synergistota; class Synergistia; order Synergistales; family Aminobacteriaceae; genus JAFUXM01. The sequence continues at coordinate 95,535 of JAFSSM010000010.1, forward strand.
TTTCCCAAGCGGAGCACCCGGAATCTTCATCAGCACAGCCGCACGTCTTGGCCACTCCACAGCAATAATAAGCGGCGTAGGCAATGACGACTTCGGCGAAAATATCATGCGCCGCCTCAAGAAAAACGGCGTTGACGTGAGCAGGGTGTTAGTCTCAGACGACGGCCACACCGGAATAGCTTTCGTTACGTACTTCGCTGACGGCGAGCGCAAGTTCCTGTTCTACACGGACAACTCTCCGTTCACGAGGGCAAAAGCTCCCGAAAACATGACCGGCTTCGAGGACACAAAGTACATGCACATAATGGGCTGTTCATTGATGAGCGACATGAACTTTGCCCGCGAGATAGTGAAGATGATGAAGATGATGAAGGCCGCCGGCGTGAAAATCTCTTTTGACCCGAACATCAGGCCCGAAATCATGAAGGATAAGGCTGTATTCGGACTTCTTCAGGAAGTTTTCGCAAATTCTTCCGTGCTGATGCCCGGTGTCTCCGAAATTAAGATGTTCACCGGCAAAGAAGACGTGAACGACGCGATAAAGGCAGTGTTCGAGAATCCAAGCCTCGAAGTTCTTGTGCTGAAGAACGGCTCTAAGGGTTCGCAGATATGGACGCGCAAGGGCCTGGAGGTTGAACAGCCAATCTATAAAGTAGTTCAGGAGGACGCAACAGGAGCAGGAGATTCGTATGATGCTGCGTTCATCTGCGGACTTGCGGAGGGAAAATCTCTAGCTGATGCCGCAAAAATGGGAGCAGCTGCCGGTGCACTTAACGCTGCGGCTTTCGGTCCGATGGAGGGCAATATTTCTCCTGAGACTGTGCGCCAGATGATAGAGAGGGGTTAAGCTGACATGAAGAATCCTTTGCTCGCAATGATGGATAAGAGGCGTGCAGGAATTTGCGCGGGTATTCCGTCATACTGCACGGCCAATGAGCTGGCGATAGAAGCGATACTTGAACAGGCACTGCGTTTTGACTCGCCGGTGTTAATCGAGGGAACAGCCAACCAGATAAACCAGTTCGGGGGCTACACCGGAATGAAGCCCGCAGATTTCCGCGATTATGTCTACGCAATCGCCGACAAGGCAGGCTTCGAGCGCGAGAGAATCATTCTCGGCGGGGATCACATGGGGCCGCTGGTGTGGTCAAACCTTCCCGAGAAGGAAGCTATGGCAAATTCCCGCGAACTTCTGCGTCAGTGCGTCTTGGCCGGATTCACGAAGATACACCTCGATACCAGCATGAAGGTAGCCGATGACCCGAAAGACGAACGCCTAAGCGATGAGGTTATCGCCGAGCGCGGAGCAACCCTGCTTGAAGTGTGCGAGGCAGCATATCAGGAACTCCTCAAGACCAACCCCGCCGCAATGCGTCCCGCCTACATTATCGGGAGCGAGGTACCAATTCCAGGAGGAGCGCAGGAGGAAGAGGCTGGCCTTCAGGTTACGAAGGTAAGCGACTTCGAGACCACGCTAAAGACTTACCGGAAAAAGTTCGAGGAACACGGAATTGCTGACAGGTGGCAGGACGTGATTGCTGTTGTGGTTCAGCCAGGCGTTGAGTTCGGCGACAAGGATATTCACGTTTACGACAGGCAGGCCGCAAAACCGCTGTGCTCCGCCCTGAGGAAGCACCCCAACGTAGTTTTCGAGGGACACTCTACGGATTACCAGCCCGCACAGAGCCTCCGCGAGATGGTTGAAGACGGAATAGCTATCCTGAAAGTCGGCCCGGCCCTGACGTTCAAGCTGAGGGAAGGGCTTTTCGCGTTGAGCATGATTGAGCGCGAGCTTGTTCCCGAAGAAAAACGCGCAAACTTCATTGATGTGCTGGAGCGCGTAATGATGGATAACCCCGCAAACTGGCAGAAACACTATCACGGTTCTGACGAGGACAAGCGCATTGCGAGAAAGTACAGCTATTCGGACAGGTGCAGGTACTACTTCAGCCTTCCGGAGATTAAGCAGACAATCGCCAAACTCTTCGAGAACATTGACGGCGTAGAAATTCCTGCGGGGCTGTTGAGCCAGTTTATGCCCAGACAGTACAGGCGAGTCCGCGACGGGAAACTTGCACTTAGGGCTTCTGCGCTGGCAAAAGATTATGTAGTTGAGTGCACCGACGATTATAATTATGCGGTAAAGCCTGATTAGGAGGTAATAATTTTGCTCGTAACGTCAAAGGAACTTCTTCTTGACGCTCAGAAGAACAAATACGCAGTCGGTGCGTTTAACGTTGAGAATATGGAGATGGTGTTAGCCGTCCTGAACGCCGCAGAGGAGACCCGTTCGCCCGTGATTATGCAGACGACTCCGGGTACGCTGAAATTTGCGGGAGCTGATTTCTACTTTGCGAACATCAGGGCCGCCGCAGAGAGGGCAGATGTTCCTGTGGTGTGCCATCTGGATCACGGCAACAGCTTTGAGACGGCAGTACTTGCGTTTCACGTTGGGTACACGTCGATAATGATTGACGGAAGCAAGCTGAGTTTCGAGGAAAATATCTCGCTGACCCGTTCGGTGATTGATGTCTGCCACGCAGGGAATGTTCCGGTTGAAGCGGAGCTTGGCCGTGTCGGCGGAAAAGAGGACGGCCTCGACAACACAGCCGTGATTAACCCGTTCACCGAGCCTGATGAAGCCCGAGAGTTCGTCGAGCGCACAGGGTGTGATTCACTTGCTGTTGCGATAGGGACTGCTCACGGGATCTACAAGGGAGTTCCGCAGGTGAACTTCGAGGTGCTGGGGAAAATTCGTGAAGTTGTCGATATTCCTCTTGTGCTTCACGGAACTTCCGGTGTGCCTGACGACCAGGTGATTAAGTGCGTGAGTATGGGAATGAGCAAGGTGAATTACGCTACGGATTTGCGGATAGCCTACACCAACGGCGTGAAGCGGTACATGAACGAGAAGCCGGACGGTTTTGACCCGAAGAAGTACGGTGCGTTCGGCATCGAGGAGGTACAGCGTTATGTTACCGGCCGTATGCAGGTAATCGGCAGCTGCGGAAAAGCGTAGGCTACACGTTCTCCAGAAAACTCATGATGTAGGGGAGAGCCGCGCCGATCGTGATATTGTGGGAGGGCATCTTGCTTAAGAGGATATAGTCGTTATCCTCAATGAAAGGTGTCCTCTTTTTCACGTAGTCATAGAGCACGTTCACATCATCTTCTGTGAAATATGGCGCAAGATGTCCGCCAAGAATATATTTTGTGTCGATGACGAGGTGCATGTGTGCAATGATCCTTCCTAAATACCACAAAAACTCCTGCCATCGTTTCAGGGCCTCTCTTTCTCCGCTCCTGACCTGGCCGAAAAATTCATCAGGGTCTTCGCCGCGCAATAACGCAACTTTTGAGCAGACGGTCTCGAAACACCCACGCTTTCCGCAATAGCACATTTCACCGTCGGGCTTGGCCGTAATGTGCTCGAACGTGGCGGTGTGTCTGTGTTGTCCGTTGAGAATCTTGCGGTGTGAGATTAACGCTCCGCCTAAGTGCTCGCTCATCGAGAGGTATACAGCGTTGTCGAGTTCGGGGGACACCCACAGTTCCGAGAGCGCGGCTCCGTCTGGTTCGTGAATGAATCTGCACGGATAATCCAGCCACCTCGTGAAAACATCAATCTTCAGTCCCGTGCACTTGAGGATTTCGCCGTAAATCACCGTGCTTCCGTCCTCTGAGACTAAGCCTTGAAGCGCAAAACCGATACCCAGAATTTTTGTGCAGGCATCCTTAACGTCCAGAGACATTATGAAGTCCTTAACCCTCTTGCTGATTGCCTCGTAGTAGCTTTCTGTGTTCTCGTAGTCTGTGAGGAACTTCACGCACTTCAACGGATTCCCGTAAAGGTCTATCGCAATAATCTTCACGCCGCGCCTGACGATTTCCACACCGACTGCAATTTTGTAGTCCGCAGAGGCTGACCACATCACCGGTTTACGTCTGTGCTGTTCAGCTTCATTCCTGAATATCAGCCCGTCTTTCTCCATCGCGGCAAGATGATTCGTCAGAGTTGGACGGCTCATCTTCAGCGTATGCGAGATATTCTGCTGCAATACGTTTTTCCTGCCGTTGTAGATGTGCATGTAAATCATGTGCCTGTTGCTGTCCCGTATTTGCTCCTGCGTTATCCTCTGCACTGAATATCTCCTCCCGAATAAAAATAAGTTTAGCGCGTTATCGCGATTGACAAAATAAGCCTTATCCTTTAAATTTACGTGTAAACCCATTTTACATTACACAATTTATTCCACATAACACCGCTTAAAGTTTTGACTCTATTTTTAGGGAGGTCTTAATCTTGGGCATTATTGAGAAGATGCGCCTTGACGGCAAGAAAGGCTTCGTTACCGGCGCAGCAAGAGGTATCGGCAAGTGTACAGCTAGGGCATTCGCGGAGGCTGGCGCGGATGTGGCTATCGTCGATTTGGACATAGCTGAAGCCGAGAAGACAGCTCAGGAGATCGCACAGGCAACAGGACGCAAGACCATAGCCATCAAGTGCGACGTAACTAACGAGGCCGATGTTCAGGCAATGGTCGACAAGGTAGTTGCGGAGTTCGGAGGACTGGATTTCTGCCACGCCAACGCCGGAATTTGCATCAATGCTCCTGCTGACGAGATGACCTATGCCCAGTGGAAGAAGAACATTGACGTGAACCTCAACAGCGTATTCCTGACGGACACAATCGCCGGAAAATACATGCTCGCTCACGGCGGCGGAAGCATCATCAACACCGCATCAATGTCCGCCCACATTGTCAATGTCCCTCAGCCTCAGTGTGCCTACAATGCCTCGAAGGCCGGAGTGATTCAGCTCACGAAGTCCCTTGCCATTGAGTGGGCCAAGCGCGGAGTACGCGTAAACTCAATCAGTCCCGGCTACATCGGTACAGACCTCACCCTCAGCTCCGAGTTCCTCAAGCCTTTAATCGCAAAGTGGAATGAACTTGCACCGATGGGCCGTCTCGGAAAACCCGAAGAACTGGAGTCAATCTGCGTGTATCTGGCAGGAGACACAAGCACATTCACGACTGGTGCGGACTTCTGTCTTGATGGAGCATTCACCTGCTTCTAGGCTTTAATCGTCCCACAATGGACGAAGCAATTTATTTACGTAAAGGAGATTCACAAATGAAAAAGTTTGTCGCACTGTTCACCCTCGTAATGCTTCTTGCACTCCCCATTGCAGCAATGGCCGCCGACACCGGCAAAACCGAAGGCATCCAGGCAAGCCCCGAGTTCTACGCGAAGGCTGATATGACCGTCCTTAAGGGAAAGAAGATCGGCATCACGATTCAGTCCCTGCAGAACGCTTACTGGGCAGGCGTTATGACAGCACTCGGAGAGATTCTCGAGGCCGCCGGAGCAGAGTACACAATCGTCGGATGCAACGACAGCTCGGCAACACAGATTGCACAGATTGAGAACTTCGTTTCAGCAGGCTGCGACCTCATCATGGTTCACCCGTCGGACGCAAACGCAGTCGAGGATGCATGTGCAGAAGCCCGCAATTTCGGCATCAAGGTTATGTGCTGGGATGACCCAATGACCAACACCGACGCTAACTGGGTTCTGAACAACACCTATCTTGGAATCGAAATCGGCAAACTTGCAGGAGCTTTCATCAACCAGCATTACAGCACAGAGAAGAAGGCTGAAGTTACCGTAATCGGCTATCCTCAGACAGTAATCCTTCTTGAGCGCGAAAACGGCATCAAGCAGGGACTTGAGGAAGTAGCTGGCGGCAAGTACGAGATCGTAGCCACGACAGCCGCAATCGAGGCGAACCTTGCACAGGACGCAGTAGAGACAATCCTTCAGGCACACCCTGACTGCAAAGTCTTCACGGGCATCGGCGCAGGCGCAATGATCGGCGCGGACGAAGCCCTCCAGATTCACACGGGAGGCAAAATCCCTGAAGATATGGGCGTGTTCACCACCGACGTAACCAAGCAGCAGCTCGGACAGCTTGCAGACCCGACATATCCCGCAAAGGGCATCATCGGCTTCGAGGGCTCGGACGAAGACACC
>JAFSSM010000011.1 GCA_017451025.1 Synergistaceae bacterium
AATGCTTGAGGAGTTCAGGAGGCATTATGATGATGAGGGACTGACGCATGAGGATGTGTTCTGCTATGTGTACGGAGTGCTGAGTTCGCGGGAGTATGCATTGCGTTTCGGGAACGACACGAGGAGGGTGCTTGCGCGTGTGCCGATGGTGAAGGGGCGAGAGAGGTTCAGGAGGTTCTGTGAGGCCGGGCGTGAGCTAGGGAGACTGCATGTGAATTATGAGTCTGCGGAGATATACCCGTTGACGCTTGAGGGCAATGCTGACGGCCTGACCATCAGGAAGATGCGGATAGTTGAACGCGGAGGCGAGAAGGTTATTCGGTACAACGATGGGCTGACGGTCGGGGGGATTCCTGCTGAGGCGTGGGAGTATGTGGTGAATGGGAGGAGTGCGCTTGGGTGGATAGTGGAGAGGTATCGTGATGAGGTTGATGTGAAGAGCGGGCTGCGGAATGACTGTAATGCGTGGGGACGGGAGCGGGGGAATGAGGGGTATGTGCTTGACTTGATTGGTCGGGTAGTGAGTGTGAGTGTGAGGACGATGGAAATTTTGGGGGATATGCCGGAGTTAGGAGTGTGATATAATCTGAGAAGTGGGGGAAGCGAAGGAAGCTAGCTGAACCCCCGTTATGAGCTAAAAGCTCCACCAGTACTAGTTGCAGAACCTATCCCACAGTAGTAGGACAAGTCTTACGAACCAGTAGAGAGTAGCGAGTTTGTGAGTCAACCCGGTCAGGCGATCACCTCGCTGCTTTTTGCTGGTGTGCTTGTGTCCCTTTTTGTGAGCCATAGCGTTCACCTGCCAATCTGCAGGAATGATCCCCGTGGACTTGAAGAGTCCCTGCGCCTCTCTGGGGCTTCCTCTGAGTGAGTATTATAGCAGAAAAAGTTTTTGGACTTGATTTTGCGGTGGTATGCCTGAGTTAGGAGTGTGATGTGGTAGAATATAGGGGCAAGGTCGAGGGGAAACCCTACCCCAAAAAGTGGAACAATTAGCTGTTAGCGACTAAATCTGTCCCAGAGGAAACAGGCCAGACGTACGATAACAGATGCGAGTGAGGCGAGATAATACACTGTGCGGAGTGCGTCCCGCCTCTGTTTTTTGTCGGTGCGCTTGCGGCCTTTGCCTTTCTTGGCAGCCACGCTAACACCCCCTTTCCACAGGGCGGATCTCCTTTTGGTGCACGAGCCCCTGTAACTCACTCGGAGCCCCTCGTTGCGGAGTATTATAGCAGAAAAAGTTTGCGGGATTGATTTTGCGGTGGTATGTCTGAGTTGGGAGTGTGATGTGGTAGAATATAGGGGCAAGGTCGAGGGGAAACCGTGCTCCCTGAAACCGACGATAAAGTCAGTTATTTATTTGTGAAACCTGTCCCACAAGAAGAAGAACAGCTTCACGACCGATAGAGCAGCAGAGGCGAGGTAACTCAATAGGCGGAGAGTATCTCGCTTCTGTGTTGTCTTGGTGTGCTTGCGGCCTTTGCCTTTCTTGGCAGCCACACTAACACCCCCTTTCCACAGGGCGGATCTCCGTTTGAAGCACGAGCCCCTGTAACTCACTCGGAGCCCCTCGTGCTGAGTATTATAGCAGAAAAAGTTTGCGGCCTAATTTTTCCGGGCTAAGGCTGAAGCAATGAAATTTCTGAGATACTGAGGAAGTTTTTCAACTACTTTTACAACTACAAAAAGTTCACCTAAATACTGAGTACATCTATCTTTACAGGCCATGCTTCCGAAATTAAACTTGCAATCATTTCACGCACACCCTTTCCGTTTTCAGGGTGCCTCCACCCGTCAGGCAGTATCTCGCTCAGCGGCACAAGCACAAACATTCTCTCGGGTATCCTTATGTGCGGAATATCCAGCTCTTCAGAGTGGTACACCACATCGTCAATCAGCAGTATATCTATGTCGATTTTCCGTTCTCCCCACCGAACCGACGGAACACGCCCAAGCTCCGCTTCAAACCCCTTCACTTTACGCAAAAGCTCCACAGGCTCAACCCCGCCGTCAACTTCAACCTTAACGCAGGCGTTCAGATAATCAGGCTGTGGAACTCCTCCCCACGCAGGAGTCTCGTACACACTGCTAACTGCCTCAATCTTGCCGAGCATCGCCAGTTTTGCGAGCGCATCACGCAAGTTCCGTAACCTGTCGCCAAGATTTGACCCTAAGCCAAAATATATATGCATAGTATCTATCACTCCTTGTATAATTTGCATTATCCCAAAACAATACAATTATTACACGGAGGCGAAATTCATGGGCAAATTTGCATCAGAAGCTAAGGAACTCCTCGCCGCAATCGGTGGCAAGGAAAATATTGTTGCAGTCTCTCACTGCATCACACGAATGCGCTTCGTTCTCGGAGACCCGAAGAAGGCTGACATCAAACGTATTGAGGCCATAGGGTGCGTAAAGGGCACATTCACGCAGGCCGGACAGTTTCAGGTCATAATCGGGAACGAGGTAGCTGACTTCTACAACGACTTCACGGAGGTTTCGGGAGTCTCGGGAGTCTCGAAGTCTGAGGTTAAGAGCATGTCGAAGCAGAACCAGAATATTCTTCAGTGTCTAATGACCTCAATAGCTGAGATTTTCGCACCGCTGATACCTGCAATAGTAGTCGGCGGTCTCATTCTGGGCTTCAGAAACGTCATCGACAGCATGGAGATTTTCGGCGGACAGACCCTCGTTGCGCAGAGCCAGTTCTGGGCAGGAGTGGATCATTTCCTGTGGCTGCTGGGCGAGGCAGTCTTCCATGTGGGTATACCCGTCGGAATCTGCTGGACCATCATGAAGAAGATGGGCGGCACCGAAATGCTCGGTATCATTCTGGGATTGACCCTAGTATCCGGCCAGCTCACTAATGCCTATGCTGTAGCAGGTGCACTCGCCAACGGAACGATCAACCAGTGGAATTTCGGCTTCATAAAAGTGAACATGATAGGTTATCAGGCTCAGGTCCTGCCTGCAATGCTGGCGGCATTCACCCTCGCGTACCTGGAAAGATTCTTCAAGAAGGTGATTCCCCAGATTGTGCAGATGATACTTGTTCCGTTCTGCAGTCTGTTGCTCGCGATAATGGCAGCTCATTTTGTGCTTGGCCCGATCGGCTGGAAGATTGGCTCGTGGATTTCTGCGGCGGTCTATGCTGGAATTTCAGGGTCTTACCGCGTTGTGTTCGGAGCAATCTTCGGGTTCTTCTACGCTCCGCTGGTAATCACCGGACTTCACCACATGAGCAACGCAATCGACCTCCAGCTAATCGCGGATTTTGGAGGGACTATGCTTTGGCCGATGATAGCACTCTCTAATATCGCGCAGGGCAGCGCAGTTCTCGGAATGATATTCCTGCAGAGGAAGAGCGCGAAGGCTAAGGAGCTTAACATTCCTTCGTGCATATCCTGTTATCTCGGCGTAACCGAACCCGCAATGTTCGGCGTAAACCTCAAGTACGTTTTCCCGTTCATCTGCGGAATGGCTGGCTCGTGCTGTGCGGCAATAATCAGCACCATGAACGGAGTAGCCGCGTCGGCAATCGGAGTCGGCGGACTTCCCGGAGTCCTGTCGATTCAGCCCGCACACATCGCAACGTTCACGCTGTGCATGTGTGTAGCTGTGGTTGTGCCGTTTGTGCTGACCTACGCGGCGGGCAAGCGCAAGGGCATCGACAAGGAAGCTGACGAGGAAGCAGCGGCACTTGAGGCGGCAAACGGACCTGTAGAGTTCAGAGCGTTCCTGTCGGGAAAGACCATAGCAATCACGGAAGTACCTGATGCAACGTTTGCGGAAAAAGTGCTCGGCGACGGGATAGCGATTGAGCCGACGGACAATATACTTGTTGCGCCGGTCGACGCAGTTGTTGAGCAGACAATGGAGGGCAGCAACCACGCAATAGGTCTCGTGATGGCGAACGGGTTAGAGATTCTGTTGCACATAGGTCTTGACACTGTGGAAATGAAGGGCGACGGCTTTACGATTCACGTTGCGGAAGGCGACAGGGTGAAGGCCGGGCAGGAACTGATAACGTTTGACCCCGATAAGATTAAGGCGGCAGGACATCCCCTCACAACAATAATGGTAATTACGAACGATGCGGATTACGGTCTGACGTTCAACGCTGGGCTTGATGTCAAAGCGGCGGACCACGTCATAGCTAACGGCAAGAAGGGGGAATAATTATGCTGGACAAGTACAAGAACAGTGTGGTCTATCAGATCTACATAAAATCATTCTGCGATTCCAACGGCGACGGAATTGGCGACCTCAACGGAATTCGCTCGAAGCTGCCCTACATTGCGAGTCTGGGAGTCAAATATATATGGATAACTCCGTTTTTCTGTTCTCCGATGGTCGACAACGGCTACGATGTTGCAGACTACAGGAACGTCAACCCTATGTTCGGGACAATGGCGGACTGCGAGGCACTCATCAAGGAAGCTGACGCTCTGGGAATAGGCTTGATGTTCGACATGGTGTTTAACCACACATCGAGCCGGCACGAATGGTTCAAGCGTGCGCTTGCTGGCGAGAAGGAATACATGGACTACTACATCTTCAGGGACGGAGACAAGGACACTCCTCCGAGCGAATGGACGGCGGCTTTCGGGACTGGTGCGTGGGATTATGTGCCGTCGCTGGGGAAATGGTATCTTCACCTGTTTGCGCCGGAACAGCCGGATTTGAACTGGGAGAATCCGAAGGTGCGTGAAGAGTTGAAGAATGTGATTCGTTTCTGGAAGGATAAGGGAGTGAAGGGATTCAGGTTTGACGTGCTGAATCTCATATCCAAGCCCGCAAGCCTCACCGAACCCAAAACAGGAAGCGGCCCTCGTTTCTGCAAGGACGGCCCGCACGTTCACGAGTTCATCAGGGAGCTTGTTACTGACACAGGGATTGAGGACATGATTACTGTGGGGGAAATGTCATCGACCACGCTTGAGAACTGCATAAAGTACTCTGACCCTGCGCGTCATGAACTGTCGATGTGTTTCAACTTCCATCACCTGAAGGTTGACTATAAGGACGGCGACAAGTTCTCGCTGATGCCTCCTGACCTGAAACTCTTACGGAATTACTTTGCGGAGTGGCAGGAGGGAATGGCAGCCTCTGACGGATGGAGCGCGGTGTTCTGGTGCAACCACGACCAGCCGCGTATTGTCTCACGTTTCGGCGACGAGGGGCAGTACTGGAAGGAGTCGGCCAAGATGCTCGGGACGTTCGTGCACTTCCTGCGCGGAACACCGTATATCTATCAGGGCGAGGAACTGGGAATGACGAACGCGCATTACACGAGCATTGAGCAGTACGATGATGTGGAGGCCAAGAACTACTACAAGATTCTGCTTGAGAGAGGACAGAGCGAGGCTGAGGCACTTAACGTTCTTGCGCAACGTGCTCGGGACAATTCGCGCACGCCTATGCAGTGGAACGCTGGGAAATTCGCGGGGTTCTCAGAGGGCGGTGCGTGGCTGAGTATCCCTGATAATTACACGAGCATCAACGCCGAAGCTGAGGACTCAGACCCCGATTCAGTCCTGAACTATTACAGGGAGCTTGTGAGGCTGAGGAAGGAACATCCTGTGATTGCTGAAGGCCGGATAAAATTCCTCGATACTGGCTGTGATGATGTGCTTGCTTATGAGCGCGAGGGCAACGGTGAGCACATCGTGGTAATCTGCAACTTCAGCGGAGAGGAACGGACGGCTAAGGGCCTGGAGTTTCAGGGCAAAATGTTAATCGGGAACTGGAAAGGTTCTCACAAGATGCTGAAGCCGTATGAAGCTGTAGTAATGCTCGTGAAGTAGAGCAGGAAATTTTTGCGAGGGGAGCAGGGAGTATGACTGTTTCCCTTTTTTGATGCCGGTGTATAATACATGACACTATGAACATTTAAGGAGTGGTAAGAATGGCGACATCGAGCATATTCCACAATGTAATATTGAGGACTCCCGAACAGGTCGAGGCGTTCATCAATGCGGCGGAGGCTTCGCTGGCTGACCCTTACGTGAGGCCGGAAGGTATTCCTGAAACGAGACCGATAACTGACCCTGAAGAACTCGACAGGTTATGGAAACTTCGCGAGAAGAATATGAAGGTGCACTCATGAACAGAGGGTACATAAACATTCTTGACGAACTTGAGAACAAAGGTGAAGAGAACGTAAGGAGATATATATCCACGTTCTCCAGCCCTATAAGCCCTAAGATTGAGAACTTTCTCAAGAACAGGGCAATAGATTTTTCACGGCGCAAAGTGTCAATAACATACTTAGTTAGTGACTTAGATGACGGCTCTTTGCCGGGCTTCTTTGCTCTGACACACAAAGCTGTGCTGATACCTTCTTCAACGCTGAGTAACACAATGCGCAAGAAGATAGACAGGTTCGCGCGCCTTGACCGTGCGGCCGGCGAATACATGGCTTCTGCGTTCCTGATTGCACAGTTCGGCAAGAACTACGACATTGACAACGGCAAGCGCATAACCGGCCAGGAACTTATGAGCGTAGCAAACGATGTACTTGTTCGCATCCAGCACATGATAGGCGGCGGAATAGTGTATCTTGACTGCGAGGACGTGGAAAGCCTGAAACAGTTTTACACACGCGAGCACTTCCACAAGTTCGGCGAACGTTTCGCAGAAGAAGAGGCAGAGAATTTCATTCAGTACATGAGATTGCTTTAAACATACCCCCTCAATTTCAGCACAGACACCATCAGTTTCGTATATCCCCCCAAATCGTAATATAATACCCTCCAAATCCGACACACAATCATTAAGGAGCTGACAATCATAATCAGATTCGAGACAGACTATCAGGAGGGAGCACACCCCCGAATCCTCGAACGTCTCTCGCTCACCAACTATGAGCAGACTTCAGGCTACGGCGTTGACCCTCACACTGAACGCGCAAAGCAGCTCATACGTTCTGCACTTGGCCGCCCTGACGCTGAGGTGTTCTTCCTTGTTGGAGGCACCCAGACCAACGCAACGGTCATCAAGTTTTTGCTCGCACCCTGTGAGGGAGTAATCAGTGCTGCTTCCGGGCACATCAACGTCCACGAATCCGGAGCTGTCGAGGCAACCGGCCACAAGGTGCTTGCTCTTCAGGGGTGCAACGGACTCCTTGAGCCTTCTACGTTGCGAAAATACCTTGAGGACTTCTACGCAGACCCGACGTATGACCACATGGTACAGCCCGGAATGGTCTACGTGTCCTATTCGTCGGAACTTGGGACTCTCTACACTAAGGATACGCTTGCGGAAATTCGCGCAGTGTGCGATGAGTACGGCTTGAGTCTGTTTGTTGACGGAGCACGGCTCGGAGCGGGCCTGACATCAGAGGCTTCCGACATGACCATAGCGGACATAGCGGAACTGTGTGATGTGTTCTACATCGGCGGCACAAAGACCGGAGCACTCTTCGGTGAAGCTGTGGTGTTTCCGCACCCTGAGAGGTTCGACCTCCGGAATTTCCGCACTCTCGTTAAACAGCAGGGAGGACTTCTCGCAAAAGGAAGGCTGTTAGGGATTCAGTTCGAGGTGCTGTTTGAGGACGGCCTGTACTTCGAGAACGCAAAGCACTCAAATGTTCAGGCCATGAAGATTAGGCAGGCATTTGCGGAGAAGGGTATACCGTTCCTGATAGACTCGCACACAAACCAGCAGTTCCCGATTCTGACAAAGAAGCAGGACGCAATTTTGCACGAAAAATTCAGCTATGAATTGTGGCAACCGATGGACGACGGAAGAGTCGCCGTGAGATTCTGCACGAGCTGGGCTACTACTGACGAAGCAGTCAGTGAATTAATGGCGGCAATCGAGAAACTATAGAGGAGATAACATGACTACAAGAAAACGCAACAGAAATTTGGACAAGAATTACTCACCGGATAACATCGAGCAGAAATGGTATGCACAGTGGCTTGAACACGGACTGTTCAACGCAGAGATTAACCCCGAAGCAAAAGCCTTCTCGATCGTAATTCCACCGCCGAACGTAACCGGCTCTCTTCACGTCGGACACGCATTCGACCACACCTTCCAGGACATCATGTGCAGAACTAAACGCATGGAGGGCTATAGCGTCCTGTGGCTGCCTGGCACCGACCACGCAGGCATAGCGACTCAGAACGTCGTGGAGAAGGCACTTGCGAAGCAGGGAATATCCCGCTACGACTTGGGGCGTGAGGAGTTCGTCAAAAGAGTCTGGGAATGGAAAGCGGAATACGGTTCAAGGATCATCAACCAGATGAAGAGGCTCGGCAACTCCTGCGACTGGCGAAGAGAACGCTTCACCCTCGACGATGGACTCTCAAAGGCAGTGCGCGCGGTTTTCGTGAGGCTCTACAAGAAGGGACTCATCTATCGCGGAAAGTACATCGTCAACTGGTGTCCGAGATGTGCAACCGCAATTTCCGACCTTGAGGTCGAGTACGAGGAGAGTCAGGGCAATTTCTACTACGTCAAATATCCGCTTGTCGAAAAGGACTGCGGCGAGAAATACATTCTTGTTGCGACAACGAGACCCGAAACCATCATAGGCGACGTAGCAATCGCAGTTCACCCGCGCTCTGAAAAGTACAAGCACCTCATCGGAAAGCACGTAATCGTTCCGCTGGCTAACCGTGTGATCCCCATCATCGAGGACAATATGGTTGACCCTGAGTTCGGGACAGGCTGTGTGAAGATTACCCCCGCACACGACCCTAACGACTTTCTTGTGGGACTCAACCACAACCTCGAACAGATTCAGGTCATCGACTCTCGCGGCATAATGAACGAGAACGCCGGCAAGTACAAGGGCATGACGATTGAGCAGGCCCGCCGTGAATCGGTGAAGGACCTCGAGGAACTTGGCCAGCTCCTTAAGACTGAGCAGATTACGCACAGTGTCGGGCACTGCCAGCGTTGCGGGACAACGGTTGAACCCTACCTCTCCGAGCAGTGGTTCGTGAAGACCAAGCCCCTCGCGGACAGGGGAGTACAGGCAGTGAAGGACGGACGGATTCGCTGGGTGCCGGAGCAGTGGGAAAAGACATATTTCAACTGGATGGAGAACATCCGGGACTGGTGCATCTCGCGTCAATTGTGGTGGGGACATAGAATCCCCGCGTGGGAGTGCAAGGACTGCGGACACATAACCGTTGCGGAAGTTGACCCGACGGAGTGCGAGCACTGCCACAGCAAAAATATCGAGCAGGAGAGCGACGTACTGGATACCTGGTTCAGTTCTGCGCTGTGGCCTTTCTCTACAATGGGCTGGCCGGAGGATAAGCCGGAGCTGAAGTATTTTTACCCGACATCGCTGATGGTTACGGGGTTCGACATCATCTTTTTCTGGGTAGCTCGTATGATCATGATGGGCCTTGAGTTCATGGACGATGTGCCGTTCAGGGACGTGTACATTCACTCGCTGATAAGGGACGAACACGGCAAGAAGATGAGCAAGACGAAGGGCAACGTGATTGACCCGCTCGTGATGATTGAGCAGTACGGAGCTGACGCACTGAGAATGACTCTTGCGGCACTTTCTGTACAGGGCAGGGATATTCTGCTCTCGTCAACGAGGATTGAGACCTACCGTTTCTTCATGAATAAGCTGTGGAATGCCTCACGCTTTGCGCTGATGAACCTCGACGACGAAGTGAGGGAGATTGACGCTGAGCAGCTGCATCTTCACGACAAGTTCATACTCACCCGCACTCAGGAAGTGGCCAAGCGCACACGCGAGCTGATAGATTCCTACGACATAGGCACGGCGGCAAGAGGACTGTACGATTTCGTCTGGGGCGATCTGTGCGACTGGTACCTGGAGATGAGCAAGCCCGCCCTCAAAGGCGACGAAGGAGAAGCCCGCAAAGCAACGACTCAGGGAGTACTCGAGGAAGTCTTCAGGACGACGCTGCCTCTTCTGCACCCGTTCATTCCGTTCGTTACGGAGGAACTGTGGGCGGCGTTCGGGTTCAACGGCGACTACATTATGCGCACATCTTGGCCGGATGCGAAGGACGAATACACGTTTGCAGGAGTTGTTGAGGAAATGTCGGTGCTTCAGGACGCGGTGAGGGCACTGCGCAACCTGCGGGCAGAGGCTCACGTTCCGCCACAGCAGAAATTATCGCGTGCAGTTATTCGTGCGGTGAAAGACTCCAGCGCGGCCAAGATACTTGGAGCTTCGCTGAACCAGATAGAGAATCTCTGCAGGGTGAGCGAGGTTGTGCTTGAGGCTCCTGCTGATGAATGGACGCACGGGCCTTCGCTGTCGGGAATGAGCGGTGAGGCTGAGGTGAGGCTTCCTGTTGGAGATGTGCTTGACGTTGAGAAGGAGATAGCACGTCTGACTCAGGAAGTCGCGAACATCGAGAAGGCTGTTGCGTCAAGCCAGGCCCGACTCGACAAGCCGAGTTTTGTTGAACGAGCACCTGCTGAAGTTGTTGAGAAGGAGCGGGGTAAGGTGGCTGAAGGTCAGGCACAGATAGCAAGGCTTAAGGCGAACCTCGAGAGCCTGAGCAGGTAAGATTGATGAAAGCCCCCGATTGCTGAAGTCGAGGGCTTTTGTTTTGCGGTTGCTTATAGCTGCTCTGATTTAGTGGTAATAAGTGAAAAAACCCGGCATAACTCAAAGCCTGGCACCACATAAACCCAAAAAGTCCCTCCGGCCGCAAAGACCAGAGGGACAAATTTTCTCCGCTTGCCTTTTACCTGACCGGCTCAAGCAGTCCGTAGCTGTTCCCGCCACGCTTGTACACTACGTTGATTTCACCTGTCGCTGCATTCTGGAACATGAAGAACTCATGCCCCACAAGCTCCATCTGCATCGCCGCCTCCACAGGGTCCATCGGGTGAACTTCCACCTTCTTGGCCTTGTCGATCACAGGAGCGTTGCCCTCTGCTTCCGGAGCTTCTTCCTCAATGCTGAACGAGAACGCCTCAGCAGTTCCGAGCTGTGCCTTGTCCTTCAGGTACGAATTATACTTCTTGATTCTGCGCTCAAGATTCTTCAGCGACTGGTCAAACGCTGTGCGCATATCCGCCGCATCTTCCTCCGCACGCAGAATTACTCCGTTGGCATTTGCCGTTGTCTCAACGTTGAAGCTGCCCTTGTGTTCAGTAACAACTATCTGGCAGTTCAGTATTTTGCGGAAAAACTTCTCAAGTTTGGAGATCTTCTTCTCCATGTAGTCCCTGAGCTTGTCGTCTACATTAGCACCGCCGCGCTGTACAAACCGAACTTCCATAATACACAGCACCTCCTGGAAAAAGTTGAAAAGTTGCTTGCAGTTATTATACTAGATTTTACGCGTTAAGCCCCAGTGAAATAACATGCTCCAAATCTTCAGCCTTTACCTGTTTTACCTCGCACCTGCCTATCTCCGCAGGAACTACCACATCAATAACTTTGCCCCACGATTTTTTTGCCGCCTGCGCAATCTCAGCGGCCCTATATTTCACGCAGTTATCCGGAAGGTTATTCCTGGCCAGTGCACCCAGAATCTCATTCATTGTGTCCGAACTGCACCATCCCAGTTTTGCCGCCGAACGCGCAGTTATCCCGATTCCCTGTGCCGTCGCAAGTCCGTGCTGAATACCGTAACCGCTCAATGTCCCTATTGCGCTTCCGACGACGCACCCTAGCTTCAAGCCCCTGATCCTCTCAGAATTTCCGGCAATCTCCGCCCGGAACTTTATGCACTCCTCAATCACCCGCTCGATATTTTCCTGCCCGACACCCCGCGCAAACATTCTGAACATTTCGCCGCCGCTGACTATTGCGGTCTTGAGTGCTTCCGCCAGCCCGCTCCTGTACTCATCGTCCGGAAGAGTCTTCAGGCACTCAGTGTCGCACAGCACCAGAGAAGGAGTGCAGGACATTCCGGCCAAGTTCTCGCCTGCGCTGAGATTCACACGAGCTGAATTTCCCGCACTGGCTTTGACCATCGCCGCAAGTGTCGTCGGCACGAGCACAAGCCTCACACCTCCCATGTAGCACCCCGCCGCAAAACCTGCCGCATCGCACACCACTCCGCCGCCAAGTGCAACAACAACGCAGTTCTTCGACAGTCCAAGCGAGGCCATATCCTCGATCAGTTTCGCGATAAGCCCGAAATTCTTGGTCTCTTCGTGTGAATTTATCAGTACCTCGCAGATTCGCAGCCTGGTACCTTCAGGTTTAGGGCATTGCTGGGCATTCATGATTACCTGCTGAAGATAAAGCCCTGATACTTTTTCGTCCGTGATTAACGCTATTTCGTGCTCGCTCTCGTCGCTTAAACGGAGAACCTCAAGCCCTAATCTCTCCACAAGACCCTTGCGTATCTTGATGCTGTACGTGCTTGTTTTTACGTTTGCCGGCATTGTCTCTCACTCCCCGTGAATATAACAAGGCACCCTCCGAAACCGTTTTGCTGATTCCGGAAGGTGCCTCTAAGTGTTCTGTGTGTATTTTTGTGCAGTCAGCGTACCCTTACGTCAGCAAACGATAACCTACCCTCTGGAAGTTATACCAGCGGGTAAAGCTAAAGCCGAAATATGCTGATGTAAGGTTCAATTTATGCACTGCGAATACTTTCTCCTACAATAAATATCTGGATAGACGAATAATCACACAACAGCCACTAAATGTCAAGCGCAAAAAAAATCACCCCGCCTGAATTTCAGGCAGGGCGATAATTGTTCGTTGCACTACTTTTCTTCAGCGGCGATAACGGGCTGGTAAATCACTCCTGCCCTCAGCCACGGAGCAGCGGTGATATTCTTTTCTGCTGGAACTGCCTCAATTTCTGCTCCTGTCTCATCGTAGAAATCTGCGATTCTGTCATCGTCGGTCTCCTCTGAATTTTGCGGGAAGGCGAGCCAAACCAGTTTTGCACCCTCCGGAGAGTTTTCATCAAGCACAACTGCAATATCCTGCTGTCCGTCAGTATTGGCCGTAATCTCAGGCAGTACTGCAATTACCGTATAGCCCTTGCTTTCGATGAACGCCTTCTGTCCTTCTGTCAGGTCAGACGCAGTTCTCGGCGCGCCGAACGTCAGCAACGACTCTGTGAGGCCTTCGCTCCCGGTATCGGCTAGGGCATCAACGGTCTGCTCTGCAGTTTCGTAGGATGCCGTGTAATTGCCAGTCTTCGACGAAAATGCGGAATCCAGGACTGCACCGCTTACAGAAACATCAATCGGGAGCTCTCCTTTCAAACCATTTTCCTTGTTGATTACGGTTACAGTAGCAATACCGCTGTAATCGTCAGTGTACTTTGATTTCGCCGTAATCTTCAATTCAGCACCATATTTGCCGCTGGAACTAACCTTTGCAGTTATACCCTTAGATGTAGGGTTAAGTTTTACTGACCAGCTGAGTTTAGGGTTATCACTTGTCGGTTTGGTTTCGTCAGTAACCTTGAGCTTAGTGGTCCCGGTAACCGAGCCTTTAGCACTTGCATAAAGTGCAAGATCACTATCACCATCTATTTCGATTTCTGGTGCCGGGTCTGTGATGACGACCGTAACAGTACCAGTGTTATACGCTCCCAAGTTCTCGAGAAGCAGCTTAATCTTCGTCCCCTTCGTAGCTTTCAGTGTGTCTTTGTCGATTATCCTGATTACCCCTTTGTTGCGTTCTCCGTCAGCAAGTTCAAGCCCCAAAGCCTCGAGAGCTTTTGCATTCGCATCATCAACCGAGTACTTGATATTGTTGTCCTCGTCCTCCTCTGTAACTGCTTTTTTCGCAATTTCACAGGACAATGCGAACTCCTCATCCTCTGTGTCATACGGAATAGTTATAGTCTTTGAAGAGTTTGCGAGCGTCGGTTTGGCACCAGTTATACCTATCAGCGCGCGGACTGTGGCTGTTTTGCCCGTGCCGTTGGTGGCCTTAACAGCAATATCGAGGGACTCGAAATCACCGCCAGACTGAGTCGGAAGAGTCGGAAGAGCCTTCTTAGTCCTTGCATTCTTCAGGGCAACTATCGTTCCTTTCACGCAGTCGAACGAAAGATTTACCGCGTTCAGAGCCTCCAAGTCTTCCTCGCTTATGCTGTAAGTTATGGTCTTGGAGCCTTTGGCCGCAAACTTTACGCTGGGAACTTTTCCTGCCTCTACCCTCTTTATGCCGGTAAGATATTCAGGGGCGTCCTCGTCGGCATCTTCGAGCGGCATGGTCTTCTTCGGATCAAAGTACGGGGAAACTTTGCCGATCACTACAGTCTTTAGGGTGGATTTCTTGGACGATGCTGCAACAAGCGATACGGTAACTTTATCTTCCTTAAGATTGCCGCTTTTGTCCGTAACTTTTGCCGCTTCAAATTCGCCGCCTATCACTACGTACCCGGGCGTCATCACCTCGCCGTATTTGTTCAGCACGGACTGGTAAACATTTACAGCTACGCCGTCTTTAGTCTGGGGCTTGGCAGTGATCGTGTAGGCCGAATCACAGCTGACAGTATAGGTTGTGTTGGGTATTTTCCGCGAGTACGAGAGCCGTGCTACGATGTTTTCTGTTACCTTGTTCCCGATGATTGTTCCGTCTGAAGCTGTCCACTGGGGAAGCGAATTCGGGCTGACTATGTCGATCTTGTATGTCTTCGTCACGGCCTTTTTCCCCTTTGTTCCACCGTTTTCGGCTGAAATCGTCAGAGGAAATCCCTTGTACGAAACATACGCGCCATTGTAAGCAATGGTGATGTAGTGCTTAGCGGTCTTGTCCTGATTTGCTGAAGTATCAAAGTTGCAGCTCTTTACCCTGAAGGGCAGCTTATACTTCAGTATGTTTTGCTGGGTCAGGCTGATGTTGGATGTGAAGGTGTCCTTGCTGAGAGGCCATAACTTCTTCGCATTCTTGTATGTGATGTAGACATCTACTTTAGGTGTGGGGCCGTCAATCTCTATCGTGAAGTCTGTGGATACTCCTGCGGTCAGAACTTTTGCTTTGCTGGGATAGAAAGTGAGCGAGCTGGTTGCAATCTTGGGTTTATTCTTGGAGTCTCCCTGATCTCCGCTCCCGACCGGAAGCACTACGCCGTCCCAATTCGCATTAGTGCTCGCCGGGTCCGCCGGGCCGCCATCCAGAATTGGCCTGCTGTCATGAACTGCTACCTTGGCGATTTCCGGGCCGAACTCGTCGTCATCGTGCTCATCATACCCCTCTTCCTCGCTGAGCTCTATTTCGGCTGTCTGTTCAAGAATCTCCGAATCGCTGTTCTCTGTTTCCGCTGGATCAAACGCCGAAGTAAGCAGTTTAGCTGTAACCGTAATCGTACCGGGGCCCGCTATTTTACCTGTGAGCTCTACATCATAAGATGCTACATCCACGTCCAGGTCGAAACGCACTCTATTTCTTGGTGTGTTATTTGTGTTATTCCCTGTACTGCTGCTAAGTGCCAAGTCTGTAACTACGTCGTCGTCAGCTTCAGCCTCCAACTGCAGCACGGCAGCATTAGCACTCATAAGTTTATTATTTGATTGGCTAGATGAAAAGATGTACGTCCTAATTTTAATCTTGAGCGGTTTACCCGACTCGTTCTCGACGTTGTACAATGTCGTGTAGTTCAGCTTAATCTCGTCGATTGCATACGAAGCAGCCCAAGCAGAGACATTTAACGACAACACCAGCACCACAGCAACAACCAGCAAAAATATACGCTTCATCATGAAAAATAACCTCCCCTTTAGATGTAATCCAGTTTTATCAGTGTAGCATATCTTGGTGCAAATATCATTAATTCTACAGTTGAAGATAGAGAAAAGAATTATGCTTTTCACCCTTGTATGTAATTTTCGGAGTTCGCGCAATTAATCTTTACGCGTCAGGGTTAGCAAAAAAATACCCTGCCGGATTTCTCCAGCAGGGCAATAATTGCAGGGTTAGTTTACTTGTCCTCTGCGGCGATTACAGGCTCATAGGTTACGCCTGCTCTGAACCACGGAGCTACAGTGATGTTCTGTCCTGCGGGGACGTTCTCGATTGCCTCTCCTGCTTCATCGTAGAAGTCAGCGATCTTGTCGTCGTCCGTCTCTTCAGCGTTCTTCGGGAACGGTATGTACACGAGTTTTGCGCCTTTCGGAGCGTCCTCGATGAGTTCAACCGCTATCTCGGCCTGGCCGTCAGCGTCTGCTGTAACTTCGGGCAGTACTGCGATTACGGTGTAGCCCTTCTCCGCGAGGAATGCCTTCTGTGCTGCGGTGAGGTTTGCTACTGTTCTCGGTGCACCGAATGCCAGTTTGGGCTCGTCGGCCTCTGCTTCGGCTTCAGTTCCAGTGTACGCCTCGTAGCTGCCGCCACTGTTCTTTGCCGCCGCTGTCTGCACCGTTGAAGGTCTGCCTGCTACGGCGACAGGAGCCGCTACTACCGGCTTGGTCGGGTCTCCGCCGTCCTTAACGTCGTTCTTAATGATGACCTTGATCTTGCCCTTGTTGGTTGCGCCTAAGTTCTCGAGGGCGAGGTCGATTGTCTGGCCCTTGTTGGCCGTCTTGTCGCTGGAGAGCTTCGCGATGGCCGCGGGGTCAACTACCTGAAGGAGGCCCTGATTCTTGTACCTAGCATCTGCGGACTTGACCCATTTGTCGCCGCTGAGGAGCTTTAAGCCATCAGAGCCGGCTTTGTAGCCAGTTACAGTCTCGCCATCCTTAACTTCGGCCACGCTACCGTCGACTATCTTGGATTTTGCCGCGTTATAACCCGAGATTGGTGCTCCAGCCGCAAATGTATAGTCTCTGCTGGCAAGGACATCCATCGAGTCCCACGTTACCAGCTTAAGCCCCAGAGCACTTGCCTTAACCTTCGACGCGCTGGCCTCAGTGGCCTTGATGTTCACTCCTGCTGTCGTTGCTGTTGCATCAGTCTTACCAGCCTTCAGCTTGAAGGGGATCACATCGCCCACCTTAACAGTTCCGGTTACATTAGCTTCCTTGTCGGACACTGCCGGTTTCGCACCAGTTATTGCCACGTGCGACCATGCCTGATCTACTCCAACACCATTGAACGCCGTAACCACGATGTCCAGCGACTGGAAGTCCGTGCTTGTTGCGTTGAGCGTCGGGAGAGTGTTCTTGTCGGACTTGTTAAGCAGGGCTACTGCACCCTTCTTTTTGTCGAACGAGAGCTTCAGGCCCTTCAGCTTATTCTCAAGCTCGGCGTTGAATGCCTCCGCGAGTTCATCATACTCGTCTTCCACGTCGTAGTCCTCAAACGCATCGTACTCGTCATCGTCGCCGTGCACATAGTAAGTAAGATAGTCATAAACTCCCTCGCCATCGGGCATAAGCTCATACTCGTCATCATCGTTCATGTCGTACCTATAAGCTCCAAGATAGTACTCGATAGTCTTCGTGCCCTTCGCCTTGAACTTCACGCTAGGGACTTTTCCGGCTTCGACTCTCTTCGTGGCGTACCTCTTGTGCGTGTCCGTGTCAGTAGGGGCATACTTGAATGTGCCTGCCTTCTCGAACACCGGCTGTGTTTTGCCGATTACCGTAACCTTCGCCGTGCCCTTCTTATTGGTTGAAGGGTTCGTTACCGTGAGGGTTACCGCCTCTTTGGTCTCCTTAGCCTTCTCCTTAGGTGTACCGTCAATAGTTACATAGCCGCGTTCGGTCATTCTGCCCAAGTAGTCGAAAGAAGCCTGTGCAAGCGAAACTACGTCAGACGTACCAACTTTTTGGCCGCCCTTCGCGGTGATTAAGAGCGGAGCATCTCCGCTGATGTAGAATTTACCATAAAACTCGGTGTAGTCATTAGCGTTGTCTGGGTTGACCTTTGCCGAAACTTCGGGTTTGTCCTTCTTGCCGATCGTCTTCCAGGTTTCGAACTTGCGATACCAAGATGATGGTGTTCCATCTTGGGTTGCTTCGTATACTTTTGTATCGCCCTTAAGAGCGTAGTAGCCTGCATTATGGTCGTCATTGCCCTTGAAGTAGAAGTAGTGCGGGCTATTACTTGAACCCTGGTCGGTTGTCTGGCCGAAATCAGACAGTGAAGCACCGCTGACTTCTGAACCTGCCTCGTAGGTATAGGTATAATCTTCTATACCCACATCAAGGATCGAGAGCTCCTCTGAGCCGTCCTGCGCATCCCACGCCTCATTCCACGCGGTATATGTAGCCTCTGTTGCGGTAACCTCTTTCGAGACTACCTTTGTCATCCACTCGGGAAGCACCTTGCTCTTGGGGTCGCCGACGTTGAGCTTCACTGCCTTAGCCGCGGGCTTGCTGGAGTTGTTCTTGTTCCACGCGGAGACCGTGATCGGGTAGCCCTTGAGTGCGTAGTTACCGCCGTTGAAGGCTATTGTTACTGTGGTCTTGGATTCCTTGTCGGACTTTGCGCCGGTGGCTTTGTTGTCCGCCGAGTTGATGGATACTACTCTGAACGGGATATTGTACTGCGCAACGTTCGCGCTTGTCAGAGGGATATCCGCCGCACCCTTTGCGAGGCCGAACAGCTTGACAGCGTCCTTGCCGGCGATGTAGACGTTGATTCCCTCTACGGGGCCGGTTACTGTGGCTACGACGGTGTCTGTTGACACACCGGGCTTGAAGTCGTTGGGCTTGGGCCAGGTTACCTTCGGCTTCAGCTTGCCGACATCCGAGCTGCCAGTCGCGAAGCCGATGGGGCTGAAGGGCGGGAAGAGGCCGTTCCACATGACGCTCTCGGGGTCGCGGGGATCGAGGGTGTCAGTGTCGATGTCGATGGTTTGGAACGACTCGCCCTCCAGCAACGGGAAGTTGGGGTTGAGCGTTTCCTCATAATCTGTTGTTGAAAACTCTACATTGCATGTTGTTGTTCTGCTACCTGCATCAGTACCATTTGCATCCGTAGTAGCATCCTTCATCAGCGCAACGGTAACTGTAACAGTACCCGATGCACGGATTATGCCGCTCAGTGTGGCCGTAAGCGTCGCAGGTCCAGAAACATCGTCCAGAGCGTACTCTCTTGTGGTAGTACCTGCTACACTGCTTATAGTTAAGCCTTCAATGGGGTTAGTTCCGCCCGTCTCTGTCGGGGACTGCGTAACCGTCCACTTGAGCTTTGTGGCATCTGTAGAATACTCATTCTCAGTGTCGTTAGTAGCTTCTGCTATCTTGGCTCTGACCCGTATAAAAATTTCTTTGCCGGCTCTCTCGGTTACTTTGTAGACCGTAGCATACTCGGCTCCAACTTTATTGTTGAGAATCATCAGGCCAGTACCGAAAGTAGAGTCACCTGCCCACGCAGAAGCACCGAACGACAGCACGAACGCCGCCAGCATCGCCAGCATTAATACGCGCTTCTTCATGTTATTAACCTCCTTGTTCATTCTTTCCCGTCTCCGGGATAATTTCCTTGAGCACCACAATTTCCTGTGCCCGCCAACTTGCGCACAATTTCTCTAAATATGCGCACTCACCTCCTGAAACATCCTCTATGTATTGCAGACACACCGGCTTCCACAGATTTCCCTTCCTCCTGAAAAGAACACTTCCGCTTCTCACGAAATATGCCCTGCTACACAACTTTCATCCTGTTGACCCGCACAGGGGGTTGAAGGAAATTTCCTCCCTGTGCTGTCAAACCTCCAATTACCCGAATCCTTTCAGCCTGAATCTGCTCATCCAGGCATCGCATACCCCGCTTACGTATGGCCTATACGGGCGCAGGTATGGCAGATTCCCGCAAAGCACGCAAGAATATTCCGCGCGCACCGTTGTAATCCCTATCCAGCGTTACCACGCCGTCCCGGATATACCTTCCGGCAGTCCTCATCTCTCCGTTCCACGAGCATGTACCTGATGTTCCCGACTCGTCCTGCACAATGACCTTCACACCGTATTCACGGGCCTTCGCCCTCAAAAATTCCTGAAATACCGTGTGCGCATTCCCCGCTATCTCCCTTAAGGAGCCGCTCCCGAAATCCTCTGCTCTGAACTCCGGCAGCGCAATTACGTCAAAGTTCTTCACGAGAAATAGTGCCGTCTTGTGCTGAAGCTCCTCCAGCAGATTCCGAATCCTCCAGCGCAGTCTGTCAGCCGCCTTCCTCATCTTGTACCTCTGCCTGTGACTCACTCCTGACATTCTCGCGTTGAGATCGTCAAGATAACCGCACAGGCTGTGTATCCTCGAGAAAGCTCCTCTGCCGGCTTTTCCGCAGGAGTCCAGTCCGTAGAAAGTAACAAAACTCCTGAAACCAGGGTCAACTGCCGCAACCTTTCCGGTCATCTCTTCGTACTCGATGACGCTGACCGGAACACTAACAAACCACCTGCCGCCGTCCAGAATGACCCGGCAATCGCCGATAACTTCCGGCAATTCCTCCGCGTAATCCATTTTGCCGAGATAACGCGTATACACTCCTCTGCGGCTCGCTGAAGCCTTCGGGACAAACAGGCTCTGCTTTGAGCTTCTTCTGGCCCTGAACTTCGGCCCTCCCGCATTGTGGAAGGTTATGCACGCATCACGGACTGCTATTGCCTTAATCTGGTAGGGTACTTCTTCCATCCAGTCAGGCAAATTTTTGAGGATTACTGCCTTGACCGTGAGCCACTCTGTTTTTCCGCTCTTCGCGACATACTCCGTCGCCTCATTGTACACGTAGCGCGCCGCCCTCATCCAGTGCATGAGAATTTCCCTCTGCTTTGCGTCAGGATAGATGCGTATCTTCCTGGTGCGCCTGGCCTGCGAGCACTCCTTGCGCTCACTTTTCCGGCAATGCTGGCTGTACGGAAGGGAATACATCTGCGACTCGAACCACGTACCTTTAAGCGGGGTAACGTCCTCAAAATTCGCTTCTGATTCCTTTATACCGTCAAGCACTTTCACTGACGGAAGCCACAGGAACGGCGAAATTGCCTCACAGCGTTTGTCCCAATAAGTGCTAGTCATGATGCCAAAGCACTCCTTTGGTATTCTGTATACGATGTGCGGTACGGAAACTTGCGCGAAGAAAAGAGTTTGATGCTACTAATTTTGTCTGCCGAAATTTTGAGCATAAGTCTGCTCTGCTCTGCTCTGCTCTAAGTTTATTAGTTTAGCACATTTCGGCATTAATATCACCCGCTTTCTTGCTGAATGTTAGGATAAAGTTCTAAAAGTTCTTGTCTCTTACCCTTTCACATACCTTTTCGGAGATTGCGCACCCATTCTTTAGCACTTGATATAATTGCTACGTCATATTTGCAATTTGAGGAGGGTATTTTTCTCATGATTCGTGATGTTGTTGCAACGGAAGTTGAGGGAGGATTTCCCGAGAGCAAGGGCAAACGCTACATGTACCACGTTCTCACAAAGGAAGAGCTTAACGGGCATGGAAGGCTTTATGCGCGCGTGGTTCTGCCTGCAGGTTCGAGCGTAGGGTGGCATCAGCACGTCCGCGACACTGAGCCGTACTACATTCTGAAGGGCGAGGGAGAGTTCAGCGAGGGAGATTCGGAGAATGGTGAACGCAGGAAATATCACGTTCACGCGGGGCAGGTCTGCATAATTAATGTAGGACAGTGGCACAGCATCGAGAACACTTCCAGCGAGGATATGGAGCTTATGGCGTTAATCTACAACGAGCCTGGCTACGACAACAGATAGCTATTCGTATGCGGGCTGTGAGGTGTTCACGGCCTGCCGCTCTTTATCTGCAAGCTGCAGGGTTATGCACTCTATCCTAAAACGGCAATTCGTGCCTATGATATTTCCCGTTTACTGATACAATCACTATTCTTACCAACATTCACCCATCGCAAAAGATATTTAGCATTCATACCTGTACTAGTTATCCTGTTTGGTAATATACATGCGGTTTATACGGCGTATTACGATTCAGGCAGGAATGGGGACAGCTGGGGAAATTCATGTGGAGTGGTTCTCCTCAGAAAGAAGTAGCACAAACACAAAAATACCCCCTCGAAAGTGAGGGGGACTTTTTTTGACGGCTAAATCTCTATGATGCTCTGGTTGTCGTTCACGGTCAGGCATTCCGCACCGTCCTCCGTTATCAGGTAGTCATCCTCTATTCGAAGTCCTCCCCAGCCCTCAATGTATATTCCAGGCTCAACAGTAACTACATCACCAACCTGCAGAATGTCCTTCGAAGTCTTCGAGAGTCTCGGAGCTTCGTGAACCTCAAGTCCCAGTCCGTGCCCAAGACCATGCACAAAATTTTCACCGTATCCTGCATCAGCAATAACCTTCCTCGCAATTGCGTCTGCCTCTCGCCCGGGAATACCCGGCCTCAGTGCTTCAGCCGCAGCTTTGTGTGCACGGAGAAGAATTGCGTTAACCTCTCTGGCCTTGTCGCACACCCGGCCAAGCACAAAATTCCGGGTAATGTCGCTCATATACCCTTCAACCATTGCCCCATAGTCCGCAGTAACAGTATCGCCAAAGCAGAAAGGTTTTCCTGTGGCCTGAGCGTGGCACATTGCGCTCCTAACTCCTGACGCTACGATGAAGTCATCGTGTGCCCAGCCTTTTTCTGCACCGAGCCTCTTAATTTTGGCCATAAGCCTCGACGAAAATTCTACCTCCGTCATTCCTGCGTGTGCTTCTTGAAGGACAGCCCCGAATGCCTCGCGACCGATACGTCCTGCTTTGCGGATAAGTTCAACCTCATGCGAATCCTTAGTCCGTCTGAGCGAGGGGATCATGCCTGATGCGTCAAGCCATTCTGTTTTTACCGGAGCGAAGTGTTCTGTGAAGGTCGCGTGAGAGATTTTCTTGGCCTCAAAGCCCACACGCGCAAAGTCTGATTCGTTTACGGCCTTAGCGATAAATTCAGGAAGAGACAGCTCGGACTGAATGATTATCTTGAAGGGAGTCTGAGTTTTGGCCTGAGTGGTATAGCGTCCGTCGGTGATGAGGGTTGCGTCGTTCGGAGTGATTATGAGTGCGGCAGAACTTCCTCTGAAGCCCGAAATGTAATGACAGCTCTCGGAGTTTGCTCGTTCTTCGACTAGCAGGACGAAAGCATCAAGTTTTTGTTGGGACATCAGGGCGCGTAATTTATCTGTGCGCGAAGTGATTATGTCAGTGTTCATTCTGTGTTACTCCTTTGCTGAATACAAACATTATAGCCGCCAGAGCGAAGATACTCCACCCCGAACTGCACCCTCCGCAACTTTTTGACGAATCATCCTCTGAATCAGCAGCTTCCGTCTCTCCTGTTAGTGTTACGTCCATAGAAAGAGTCGCGTCTTTGATGTAGCTGACGTTATAACCGTATATTATTTTCTTCGGGTTATATGCTGTAACAACAACGCCGCTCCTGTTGTCAAAAATAATTCCGTCAATAACATCACCGCTTTCGTCTTCGGCTGTAACGTCAGTGATTCTTTCCGTGTCCAGAACATATTTGCCGAGATTAACGTTAAAACCATCTTCATCTTGGGAGACCGTAAGATTATTGAGCGTTTGCGTGTAGCACTTCACATAGCTCAAATTTACGTTCCTGCTTAAATCCAATTCAGAAAGATTATTCACTTCGCATTCAAGATTCTGCAAGTTCGTGTTATTACTCACGTCCAGTTTTGTCAGCTTGTTGTTGTCGCATTCCAGCAACAATAAGTTTTTGTTGCCGCTTAAGTCCAGCTCCGTTAGATTATTGGTGTAGCAGTATAACTCCTGAAGAGCGGAAAAATGCTCAATACCTTTCAGGCTGTCTATATCCTTCTCGAAAATTTCCATGACCGTTATTGAAGATATTTCCTCATCGCTCAGGTAGCCATCATGATTTGTGTCCGCTTCAGAGAGAATGTATTCGCGGAAATTTGCATCAGGGAAATTATCAGCCGTTATTGCAACCTCAGAAAAAACAGGGGAAACAGCGGTGAAGATGAACAACACCGCCGCTGAAATGACAAAAAATTCTTTTGGCTTCAACCTCATAGAATATGACCTCCCTACAAATCTTTCTTCTTCAAGAGCATACCCATCATTATAACGAGTCCTGCTGTTCCAATTCCCGCGTTGCAGCCGCCCTTCTTTGAAACATCGTCCTGCGTTTCGGATGACTGCTCTTCTTTCACGTCTTCACCAACCGTTACGTCCATAACTATATTGTTGAAATTAGTCTGGTAGCCGTAAGAGACTTTTGCGGGTGATGAAGCGAACGTCGCTGTACCTGTTGACGGGTCATACGATGTCAGTTCAATGGGATTCCCTGCGTTGTCGTAGCCCTTGACGTTTACTATATTGCCAGCACTGAATGCTCCGGTTACACCTGATGTGTTCTCAGAAGACGAACCTCTTAAAGATGCCGCATATCCCGACAAGTAATAAAGCATATTCACCTGGAAAGCTGAACCGCTCCTGTTCACGATCATGTCCCTGATCTTTTGACCGTAGCACTTCAACATCTGAAGTTTTGAGAATACACCTCGATCAATTTCGAGAGCCCCCATACCGTTATTCTGACAGTCAAGCCTCTGCAATTGTCTGTTTTCCTCAAGGTCAAGAGTTTGCAGTCTGTTATTGTCGCATACCAGCCATTCCAATTTTTGAACCGGCAGCTCGAGCGTCTGAAGATTATTGCTGTAACAATACAGCCTCGTGAGATTCAGACAGCCCCTTATACTAAGTTCGCTCAGACTGTTATAACTGCAGTCCAGCGTAACAAGCTCTTCACAGTCATCAACGACCAGTTCATCGAGATTATTACTCGAGCAGTCCAGCGTTCTAAGGCCGGAACAATTGCTCACATCAAGTGTTCGGAGTGAGTCACAGCCATTGATACTGATTTGCTGAACTGTACTGTTGCTGCTCAGGCCAGTTACTTCGGTCAGCGACAAGCAGCCATCTAAATTAACTTCAGAAAGGTTATCGCAACCGGAAAGATTTAGTGATTGCAGTGATTCGCTGAGCTGTATATCAACCTTTTCGATGTTAGAACAGCCGCTCAAATCAAGCGTAGTAAGAGATGGCAGTTCTTCAAGAATCTTCGAGAGCTCTGAAGCGGTCAACGAGCTTTTCTGCGAATCCGTTAAACCGATTTCTGTAACATTTTGCTTCTGTGCCTCGTCAAGATTGTCAATAAATTCATTGACAGACATTGTTTCAGGAACGACTACCTTTAAGCCGTCGCCTGTTTCATTGTTGGAAATAGTATTAGGCTCTTCAGGATTTTCATTAGTGTTGGTATCAGGTATTTCGCCAGGTGTTTCGGGTACTTCATCAGAAGGTACAGGAGAATCCGGAGTATTTGGCGATACATCAGGATTTGTGTCAGGGGTTCCATCCGGTGAGGTATCGGGTTGTGCGGGCTGTGCATCGGGACTGACCACCAACTGCGGCTCAGACGGCGATGAAGGCTCCGGTTCCGAAGAAGGCTGCTGTGAATTATATCCAGGCGACGAAGGCGAGGAATTACCGGAAGCATTCACCGTTATCGTTACATCCTTGCTGGCGTAAGCCTTTAGTGCGGGAATATCTGCATCATAATTCTCGACCTGTATCATCGCGTTGAATAATGCCTTGCCTGTAGACGACGGCGTTCCTGTGATGACTAGCACATACGTAAACTCATTCATACCTGCAGAAACTATGTCAATGCTGTCAATGTCGCCTGATACACTCATTCCATCAGGACACTTCACATCCATCGAATACGAGTAGTAAGGGAAATTTCCGTCGGCCAGCCACAGCTTCACGTCGACGCTGACAGTCTTAGTGAGCGAAGCACCCGCCGTAACCGTAAACACATCAGCTTCCGTTATGATTGAGACATCTGCTGACACCGCAACCGTACCAGCATTATCACTGAATAATGTCCTCGTGGTTGTTACGCTGTTTCCGTTCTCATCCTTCGAGGTTACGGGTGCCTCAGAGTCTCCGTGATAAGTTTTACCTGTGTTTGCATCAATCTTGATGTTTATCGTTACGTCTGTGCTCTTCTCTCCGTTTGACGCTGTTATCGTTATAGAGTAATCACCCGAAGTTGCCGTTACCGTTCCGCTGAGCGTGTAGACATTGCCTGCGTCATCAGCTTTTCCCTCAACGCCGGAGACATCCCCGAGCTTTGTCCAGGTCAGGCCGTTCTGATTTGCGGTTATCGTGATTGAGAGAACTTAATCCTCAGAGACCGAAACAGTCGTTGATGGCGCAACCGTGAGTTCGGGCGCAACAGCCTCAACTTTCGCGGGATTCACCTTCACAGCTACAGTGTGTGTATCCGTACCGGTAATACTTCCGCTTGTTGCTGTGGCTGTCAGGGTTACTGTGTATTCTCCTGCAATCGTCTCGGCT
Source organism: Synergistaceae bacterium (assembly GCA_017451025.1). Classification (GTDB taxonomy): domain Bacteria; phylum Synergistota; class Synergistia; order Synergistales; family Aminobacteriaceae; genus JAFUXM01. The sequence continues at coordinate 26,198 of JAFSSM010000011.1, forward strand.
CCAACAAGCAGTTTCTCATAGTCGAAGGAGATTCGGTCAGATGCAGGCTCAACGCTGACTTTCCACACAGGGACAGCAGATGATTTTATGTCTGAACTGCTCCCGTCTGAGTACGTACCTGTTACTGCTACGTAAAGCGGCATATCCTTTGAGGTCCCTGCTGTTGTCTCAAGCAACGTGTCGCCGGAAATATCTACACTTATTGATGACAAAGTAGCAGCCCTAACCTTAATCTGGATATCCTTATTCGCAGTTGAGACTAATGTTAGCTTGCTGTTCGACACATTGATAACCGGCTTAATATTTACCTGTGAATCGGCTGACTGTGTCGGAGTTCCTGTTATGCTGAATACATGCCGGAATACATTTACGCCGTTCACAACCTTATCGGTACTCGTTAAGTCGCCGTCCGCTTTAAGTCCTTCAGGCAGTCCTGTTACATCGAGAGAATAAGCGTAATTCTTGAAGTCAGGGTCTGCAACATCGACGCTAACATCAACTGTTACGACAGTCGAAAACTCTGCGTTGACAATTGCGGCAAAATCTGTTGCTTCTGCGGCAACGGCTATCTCAGTCTCAAGGACCTTGCTAGTCCCGCTCTTGAACTCGGTCTTAGTGGTAGTTACGAACTTATCGCCCACTATTGAGATGCTCTCATATCTGGGGATGCCCTCATACGTGCCTTCGGTGATGAGTTGAGTATTGCCGTCCTCCTCAACTGTTATTCCGCTGCTGACTATGACTTTCACTTCTGCACTGGAGGATAAAACTTCTGAGTTTGTGTTCGCCACCTGCACCGTGCATGTGTACGTACCTTCAGCAATAGATACTGGAGGGTTTGCGGTTATTGCGGCCTGTCCGTCAGAGTTTTTCGTGAGCGTAACCCATTCAGGAGCATTGCTTAGAGTCCAGTTGCGCGAGCCTGTACCGGTGCTGTCATTCATCACGAGCGTTTGAGTCTGGCCCTTCAAGACTGTAATGCTAGTATCTGCAATTTCAGAAGCCGCGTCGGATATTTTTACTGTTATGAGGACTGGATCTGTGTCATTATGATTATTGTCCCCTTTAACTTTGTACCACACACGATAAGTGCCTGCGTTAATAGCGGTGGGAATATCTGCTCTCCAGGCTGTGCTGTCTGCGGCCGGTTCAGTCTCGGACAAAGCATAATACATAGTTCCTCCGACAACATTTCCGGAGATTGTTAGAAGCGGGCGTTCTGTTTTGTCATAGACTCTGTCGCTCTTAGCAACATTAGCAGGGGCGGAATTTGCCTTGTTGACGGTAACAGCTGCTATGTTAGAGGTTGCTGTTGCTGTTTGGCCGTTGTCTTGACGTGTGGCGGTTACAACGCAGTAATAGTAGTACGTGCCGACATCCTTACCAGTTGGGATTATGTAGTTAGAGGAATTTGCGCCGTCTATGAGTGTGCCGCCGGTGCTGCTTCCCGTAGAACTGGAATACCACTGATAGGCTAAGTCATAAGTAGTGTCTGTTGAGGCGGCAGCCGTAACGGTGATACTGCCTTCTGAGTAGCCGTAGGTTAAAGAGTTGTCGGCGGTCAGAGCGGTTACGCTGCTGATTGTTGGGGAGGCGGCGGCGATATCCTTCCATTGAGCATAAAGATTAGTCGTATTGCCCAGCGTTATCCTTGATTTATCGTAATAAGTAGTTCCGTGATTCGTCTCTGTTGGGTTAGCTAATGTGTTCCAGCCTGTAAAAGTTTTCCCGTTCGGAGCGATGAAGCTGTTGGCATTCAGTATATATTCTATGTTCTCGGGAACATCCTGCGGTTCCATTGTTCCTGATATGCTGTCGTTATTTGCGTTGAAGGTTACTTTTACTGGGCGTGCAACAAGATAGGGATAGTCCTTGCTTTCCTCATCGATATTGTCAAAAACTTTATAGTCTGGAGCAATATAGCTAGCCTTGAGGAGCCTAGTGTATTTGCCACCGGTAATTATGTGAGTCCTAGCGTTTCCATCAGTATCAATCCCACTTTTAAATTTACCCGCACTGATGGTTATTGAAGTCTCTTCTACTCTATGACTGTCATGATAAAAATTTATTGATCCGTTTACAATGCCGCCCATTATATTGACTTGATCGTTGGCACAATACATATGAATAGTCTCTATATTATTTACAAGTTCACCGCCGCTCATACGAATTACCGAATAAGAGTTAGGATAAGAGTAACCATCAAGGTCCCCTATACTGCCGATTTTGCCGTCATAAATAGTTAGCACAGACGGTTTATTATTTGTGTATGCGCCTGTGAGGATTGAGAATCCTTTTGGCGCGATAATTTCCGTGTCCTCACCATATATAGTTATTTCTGCACCATCCACACAGATTCCATAATTAGAAATTTCACCGATAATCTTTACATTATTCAAGGTTAGTTTGCTTTCCTTAGCTTTTATTCCGTACGGAGTGTTGGAACCGCTAACATTAAGATTTTGCACTGTAACGGTTTTATTTGCCGGAATAGTCAGATAAGCATTTGTTCCGGACAATGTGATAGTTTTGCTGTTGCCTTCCAGTGTTATGTTCTTATTAATGGAGACCTCTTCTATCAAAGTAATATTGTCTAAAAGAGTAACTGTATTGCCGTCCCTTGCAGCTTTGATTGCTAAGGCTAGGGTGTTGTAGTTGGTTACTATATCGCCGCTGGTTACGCTGGCTGTTGGTCCATAGATAGCATATAACTTGATAGTAGTTACAGCAAAATTAGCACCAGAGCTATAAGCTGTACCATCGCCGTTAGGGGAAGTGTTCCACTCAATGAAGGTTTTGCCATCTGGTGCGGTAAAGCCCAATCCTGTAAAAGTAGACAAAGAAATATTTGTACCAACCTTATCCTGCGTATAGGTGTGCCTGACATCTTCAAGTGTACTATCCCAGCCATTAGAATAATAAAAAATTATTGCACCGGGCTTAACAGTCCAAGTTTTTGATTCTGTATTATCTTCAAACGGGGCATTTCTGTTAGCAATCCAATTCAAATTAGGCATGGAACTAAAAGTACCGCCGGAAATAAATTGAGAAGCTTCATTATACAAAAACAGTCCTTCTGTGTTACCTATAAAAGTGCCACCGGTTATTGTAAGATTTGTAGATGTTGTATATATACCGTAAGTACCGCCTGAGAAAGTACCACCAGTGATGTTGATAGTTGCGGCTCCCTGTATTTGAGCTCCATAAGTAGCACCGATGAACATTCCTCCCGTGATAGTAAGAGTCTTACCTGAAAATATATTTGTCTGAAGTCCATATGTACCACCTTGTAATTTACCTTTATTAATTTCTAATTTTGCACCATAAGCAAAATAAACGCCAACACTTGCTGTAGAGATTATTTCGACATTTTCCCCATCAATAATAAGGGTACTGTTTGTCTTGCTAGTGGATATCGCCTCTTTTCCATTCGCCTTAATTGTTCCGCCATATATACCAATATTACTGTTGGTGCCATCAAAGAAAATTGCTCTGCCGTAGCCTGTATTCTCAATAGTACCTTTGTGTTCAGAGTCGCAATCATAAATATTCAGCGTCGAGTTTGCACCGATCTTGATGGTATTTTCGCTTGAAGAGGTTCCGCCTGAATAGGAAATTTTGTGCCCATTTAGGCAAAGGTTCGTTGTACCGCTTGGAGCACTCCACGTAGCAGACAACGTTACATCATTAGTCAGATAGTAGCTTCCTGCTGTGTCTGGCAGGGCATTTTTGGGAGTCCAGTCGGATATGTTATCGTGAGTAGTATGTTCGTCAGCAAATGACTGTGCCGGGAAAATGCCCGCGACCATAAACAGAATAAGCATTAGGGATAAAGTTTTCGTCTTCATTGCCATTAATCTCATAACTGCCGCTTCTTCGTCTCTCAAAAAATACAGCACTAAAAGCACGTTCAACAAAATTATATGCAGAAAAATTGTCATGATTCTGAAAACTTCTCCCTTCTTGTATATAATAACCTTTTGGCAGTTACGAAGCGAAGTTACGAGGATTTATGTATATAAAAAATTCCTTCATTCACATGTGCCATAACTGCACATAGCAAATAAAGGAATTTATTTACATCTAAATTTTGATTTTGTGTTCGTTATTGAAATTATGATTGGGCGGATAAAAGTCAAAAAGATATGCCAATAGCCAATAGCCAATAGCCAATAGCCAAATTTTACACACTTCATTTCTTTTTGACAATCCACCTTTCTACTTATTTTTTTAACTTAAAGTTTTTTCAGAGACTAAGCGATGTTGTAATTATATAACCCGCTGGCTGTAATTTCTACAATTTTTTGACGTCCTTTTTTCTTTCTTAGCGGTATATCCTTGCCTCTAATCCCGCAAGTTCCGCCGAAATAGTCTCACCCTCACTGCTCAGCAGCATTTCCCTTCCCAACAGTTCATCAGGCAACTTCACAGGCTCGCCCGAAAAATTCACCGCAACGTAAATTTTCCTGCCCTCATGTTCCCTCACAAAAGCAAATACCTTCTCGTTCTCAGGCTCAATCTCACGCCAACTTCCCGCCAATAACACAGAATCACTCCTCCTCAGCGCAAGAAGTCTCCTGTACCACGAAAGCACTGACCCGGAATCCCTTTCCTCTTTCTCTGCGTTGACCGCTGTGTAGTTCTCGTTGACCGGCAGCCATGAATCACCTAACGTGAAGCCTGCGTTATGTGAAACATCCCACTGCATCGGTGTACGCGCATTATCCCGCGTGAAGTACCGGATAAATTTCATCGCCTCTTCCGGCGAAAATCCCTCCTTCAGTGCAAGGTCATACTGTCCTCGCGTCTGGACATCATTTATCTCGTCAATGTCCTTCCAGAACCTATTAGTCATCCCAAGTTCCTGCCCCTGATATATAAACGGCGTACCCCTCGTTGTCAGAAGTATAGTCCCAAGACACTTGGCCGCCTTCACCGGGTCAGCACCTTCCGGCAAAAAGTGATTCACGCTCCGGGGCTGATCATGATTCTCGAAGAACGCAGGATACCAGCCGTTATTGGCGGTGGCTTTCTGGCTGGCTGAGAGCGCGCGCTTCAGGTCTGTCAACGTCCACTTCACAGGATAGCACCAGATTTCCGCATCCCCGAACGGCAGCGTTACGTGGCTGAACTCGAACAGCATATCGAACACCCCGTTATCGCCAACCCAGTCCGGCAATTCATCAGCACTGACACCGTTAGCCTCGCCTACAGTGAATATGTCGTGCCCGTCCCTCACTTCGCGCTTGAACTCCCTCAAAAAATCCAGAATGCCCGGTGTGTTTGCGGTCATCGTGTGGACGTTCACAGTGCCGTCCTTCGCGTCAGGCTTCCCGTCAAGAAACTCTGCGGGCTTCTTGATGTAGGTGATTGCGTCAATTCGGAAGCCGCCTACTCCCTTATTCAGCCAGAATTTTGCTGAGTCATAAAGTGCTTTGCGTACTTCGGGGTTCTCCCAGTTAAGATCAGGCTGTTCCGCCGCAAATGTGTGAAGGTAGTATTGGCCACGTTCAGGGCAGAACGTCCACGCACTTCCGCCGAAAATGCTCCTCCAGTTCGTGGGAGGTTCGGGTTGTCCGCTCGGCATGCCTTCGCGTCCAACCTCCCGCCCCCCCGCCCCCTTCGGGTCCCTCCAGATATACCAGTCAGCTTTTGGGTTGTCGCGCGAGGATTTGCTCTCCAAGAACCATTTGTGCTGGTTCGAGCTGTGGTTGAACACCAGGTCCATCACTATTTTGATGCCGCGTTTTCCCGCCTCACTCACCAGCTCGTCAAAATCCGACATCGTGCCGAAACGCTGGTCTATCCCCGTGTAATCCGCAATATCATAGCCGTTGTCGACCATCGGCGAAGGATACACAGGAGTCATCCACACAGCATTAATGCCCAGCTTCTGCAGGTAATCCAGCCTCGTGATTATTCCCCTGATGTCCCCTGTTCCTGAACCTGTCGTGTCCTGAAAACTCTTCGGGTATACCTGATACACCGCTCCTGTCTGCCACCATTTTTGTGCGCTCATAACGTATTTCTCCTTCAGCTTCATGATTCTGTTCACACTCTCGTCAATTCGAGCTTCGGTGATTCGTCCGTCCTCAATTGCCGCAACAATTCCGTCAAAGGCTTCACGATAATCCTGCGGCATCAGCAGAATATCACACCCCGTCTCCAGCGCAAGAACTGCTGCCTCTGCACTCGTGTAGTGATTCGAAATCGCCTTCATCATTAGTGCATCAGCTATCACCACTCCGTCATAGCCCAGTTCTCCGCGCAATTTTCCCGTAATCAGTTCATGAGAGAGAGTCGCGGGCAAATTGTCGCTCGTAACATCCTTCATGGTTATGTGCGCAACCATCACGGAATCTGTTTTCTTCAGATTGTCGATGAATGGAATCAGCTCACACCTCAGGAGTTCCGGCCAAGTCTTCGTTACAGCCACAAATCCAGTGTGCGTGTCGCCCTTAGTGTCCCCGTGCCCGGGAAAGTGCTTGATGCTCCCGGCTATGCCCTGAGAGTGCAGGCCGTCTAGATAGTCGCTGACCATTCGCGAGACAATTTCAGGGTCTGACCCGAAGGCACGGTCGCCAATCACGATATTTTCAGGGTTGGTGTTGATGTCGGCGACGGGCGCAAAATCCATGTTGAAGCCGTAGTCTTTAAGGTATGACGCGATATACTCTGCGGCTTTACGGACTTGGCCGCCCTCTGCCATAGCTTGAGCACTCGCGTATTTCTTGAGTTTGAAGGATTTGTGATTGGCTATGCGGGCAATTCTTCCGCCCTCCTCGTCGACAGCCATTAAGGGAGAAATTTTGCACGCGGCCTTCAGTTCAGAATTGAGTGCACGAAGCTGCTTTGGAGAGTCTAGATTCTTGCGGAAAATCACAAACCCTCCGGCAGGATAGTCCTTCAGTGTCGCAAGCATCGTCTTGTTCACGGACTTAACGCCTTTTGCGTCTACTTTGTCGTTATGAATCTGCTCAAGGGTTAATGACGTGTCCAGCTGGTCGGGCCTGATCATGAACAGCTGGCCTATTTTTTCGCGCAGGGTCATAGCCTGAGCCTTAGAAGCCAGCGCAATAACGGTGAATATCAGTAAAAACTTTGTGTACTTCATGTGCGGTTTACCTCGTAAAATGAATTTGTTGTATTATTGCACAAAATCCTTACATATCAGGAGGAAATCACACAATGGCCTATTCCATAAAAGAAATGTCAGAGCTTACAGGACTTCCGGCTTCAACATTGAGATACTATGACAAGCAGGGCCTTCTGCCGAATCTGCGGCGCGACAGCAATAATGTACGGATTTTCAGCGATGAGGACTACAAGACTTTGCGACTGATAGACTGCCTGAAGCGTTCGGGACTGTCCATCAAGGACATACGCAGCTTCATAGATTTGGCAAGACAAGGAGATAAAGCCCTGGCGGAAAGGCGGGATATATTCACGAAACGGCGGGAAAATCTCAAACAGGAACTCGCAAATCTTCAGGAGGTGCTTGGAGTGATTGAATATAAGTGCTGGTACTACAGCAAAGCCTGCGAAGCCGGGACTGAGTCTAACATGAAGAATATGGCTCTGTCGGAAATACCTGAAGAGTACCGCGAAGCCAGAAATTATTTGCTGGGAATATACCAGCATTGATTAATTCTTAGTTCAACCGGCTATAATGGCCAAAAATTCCAGAGGGGGATAAATATTCATGAATTACCGCGAACTTGGGGCAACCGGCCTCAAAGCCAGCGAAATAGCTTTAGGCTGTGAGGGCATGACCGAAGAAAATTACGGCATGTGCGCAAAACTCTTTGACTTGGCCGAACAGAAGGGCATCAACTACTTTGACCTGTATTCGCCGGACCCGGAATTGCGCTCGGCGATTGGGAGAGCACTTAAGGGCCGCAGGGAAAAATTCATCATTCAGTCTCACCTGTGCTCGGTGTGGCAGGACGGACAGTACAAACGCTCAAGGAATCTCGACGAGGTAATTTCCGCTTTCGAGGACTCGATGAGACTTCTGGACGTTGACTGCATTGACGTGGGAATGATTCACTATTGCGACGCGCTGAGTGATTGGGAGGACATAATCAGCAACGGCATTCTCGATTATGCCCGCAAGCTGAAAGCCTCCGGAAAGATAAAGCATATCGGCTTGAGTTCGCACAACCCGCAGGTAGCGTTGAAGGCAGTGGAGAGCAAAAGTATCGAGGTGCTGATGTTCAGCGTGAACCCGTGCTATGACCTTCAGCCCGCAAGCGAGGACGTGGAAGACTTGTGGGCTGACGAGAACTATGCATCACACTTGACGAACATGGACCCAGATCGCGAGAAGCTCTACGAGACCTGCCAGCGTATGGGCGTGGGAATTACGGTCATGAAGTGTTTCGGGGGCGGAGACCTGCTGAACGCAGAACTATCACCAGCCGGAGCAGCACTCACCGTGAACCAGTGCATAGCCTACGCTCTCTCGCGTCCCGCAGTTGCGTGCGTTCTGTGCGGTGCGCATTCAGTGAAACAGCTCGAGGCGTGCACGGCATATGAGGACGCTCCGGTGAGTGAGCGCGATTACGCACTGGCCTTAGCGTCTTTCCCAAAAATAAGCTGGGAAGGACATTGCATGTACTGTTCGCACTGCGGGCCGTGTCCGATGAAGATTGACATTGCCAGCGTAACGAAATTCCTGAACCTCGCCGAAGCAGGAAGCGGAAGTGTTCCTGAGACAGTGAGGGAGCATTACGCAGTTCTCGAACATCACGCAGGAGAATGCATCGGATGCGGAATGTGCGAGCGCCGCTGTCCGTTCGGAGTCAAAATCAGGAAGAACATGCAGAGGGCCAAGAATCTGTTCGGACTGTAAAAATATTTGCCTTATCCGCCGAAACTGATTAGAGATTCCTATATCTTTAAGCAGGAGGCGGATTTTTTTATCATGATGATAGGAAGCATGAACACCATCAATATGACCTACAAGGCCCTGACTGCTACGAACAATGCACTCGAGAAAACAGCGAGGGCATTATCGACCGGCCTCAAGGCAGCTCACGTGTCAGATGATGCTTCCGGCAGCGCAATAAGCACAAACATTTCTGCGCAGGTTGCCAGCGTGGACAGAGCTGTACGCAACGCTCAGGACGGAATTTCCCTGCTCCAGACAGCAGAGGGCGGGCTCAGCCAGATCAACGCGATGCTTCAGCGTATGCGCGAACTTTCTGTGCAGGCGGCGAATGACACACTGACAGTTCAGGACAGAGGATATATCCAGATGGAGATCAACGAACTGCGGGCGAACATCAACAACGTTGCGAACAACACGACGTTCAACAGCAAGAGGCTTCTGGACGGAAGTTCTGCGGCAACGTGGTCATCAGATAACGCGAACACTAAGCTGATTGCGGACGGAGCACTGACCCAGATAGACCAGTTCGGGCAGAAAAAACACATGGAGGGGAATTACAGGATCGAGATCAAGGCGAAGGCCGGACAGGGTCAGGTTCAGAAGTCCTCAATATTCACAATCGGCAAAATAGAGGACAAATCCGAATGGGACGGCTATGATTACGAGATCAATATTAACACCGGCCAAGATACCAGCACGGGCAAAACTTCCGGGATTGGCTGGGAATTCTATGATGGAGTCCTAACGATTACCAGAGGCGGCAGGTTCAGCATAGTCGGCGACACGACAGCAACTACTAACCGTGTTGTGATTAAGGAAGGTGCGGACTCAAAAGTCAAACTGACGAACGTAAACATCACCCCGGATAATGGAAGCGCATTCCAGATTACCGGCTCAAACGTCAAAGTTTTCCTTGAGGGCGAAAATGTACTAACAGGCGGAGCCCCCGAACAGTCAGGGCTTGAAGTCAGGAACTCCCTCAACAACGGCCCTAAGGGTTCAGTTGAGATTAACAGCATTGCGGGCTTCGGCAGCACTGAAGGCAAACTCACAGCCACAGGCGCAGGAGACGGAGCAGGCATCGGCGGATCATGCCATTTCCCGGAGGCAAATGTAGGCTACAGCGTCGGAGAAATAACCATCAACGGCGGAACTATTATTGCTAATGGGAGCTGGGCAGGAGCCGGCATCGGAGGAGGCGGCGAGTTTATGCTTCATCCGGACGCGGAAGTAGGTCCTCACGTTCGCATAACCATCAACGGCGGCGACATCACGGCAACAGCAGGAGACAGGGGAGGAGCAGGAATAGGCAGCGGTACAGACTGCATCAATGATTCCAGAAGCGTGGACTTCATAACCATCAACGGCGGAAAAATCAAGGCAACTGCCTATGGTGGAGGAGCGGCAATCGGCGGCGGAAAAGATTCCAACAGCGGCGTAATCAGGATAAACCGGAACGCAGAGCTTGAACTCGAAGGCTGGATCGACGAGGAAAACGGACAGACCCAGCCCATAGGACGCGGCATGAACGGCGTTAGAACCGGCAAGGAGTACGACAATGTAACTTACACTTCAACGTCAACAGACCGTTATGCTACTCTGGAGGACATACCCGAGTTCTATAACTATGACGGCGTATTCCTCGTGAAAGAACCCCAGAAAATAACTATCTCTCAGGGCAACGGCAAAAGCACAGACGTTATCCTCTACTCGAAGGACACTATCGAGGACGTAAGGCGCAAGTTCAACGACGCAATAGCTTTCGGTCTCGGGCAGTCAGCTTATGCCGATAACCTGGATGAGTTCGTCAGCTTTGTCTATCCTGGCGGGAATGACACTCAAGGTTCAGAGAGCGTAGAAGGTACATTTGTGGTACGTTCGGCTGTGGCCGGGAGCGCAGGGAAATTGACGTTCGCATCGGAGAACCAGGACTTGATGAACACGTTCGGCTTCAACACTATTCAGGAAGCAGAGGACAACACATTTACGGCCTCAGTATACGATGCTCACACGGGGCGTGTCTTGGCCAGCAACATTGATACAGAAGGGAACACGATTAACGGAGTGCTCGGCGCAAACACCAGCATAGAGTTCGACTCGATGGCGAATGTTAAGGCATCGTGGGACGAAGGCAGCAAGCGCTATGTTCTGAGCAGTGAGGCAAAAGTATACACAACTACTCTTCACGTTCAGGACAGGAGCACGTCGTTCCAGATCGGGCAGGCCGAAGGTCAGGATATTTACCTGAACATTGGCGACATGAGATCTGAAGCACTTGGCATCGAAAAAGTAAACGTAATGACCCGCGAAAATGCATCGAAGTCGATTACGCTGCTTGATGCCGCAATCCACAAGGTAGGCGTTCAGCGTTCAAGGATAGGCGCGTACCAGAACGAGCTGGAGTACAATATGAACAGCCTGACCCAGACGGGCCTGCACCTCCAGGAATCCGAGAGCAGGATTAAGGACGCAGATATGGCGAAGGAATACATGGAGTTCGTGAAGTTCCAGATACTCAACCAGACCGGGACATCCATGCTGTCAAATTCGAGCCAGAATGCCCGTTCAGTTATGAACATTCTCACGGTCTAGAATAAAACAATCCCCCCGAAGTCTGGGGGGGTATTTTTTATGCCAGCCACTCCGCAATTTCCGGAGCGTGGTACGTTATGATGATATCCGCTCCTGCCCGCGCAATCGATGTTACGGCCTCGAGCACAACGCGTTTCTCGTCGAGCCATCCGTTCGCGCACGCCGCCTTAATCATAGAGTACTCTCCGCTCACGCAGTATGAACCCACAGGAACATTTACGGATTCCTTCACGGTTTTAAGCACGTCCAGATACGGCAGGCCGGGCTTCACCATAATCATATCCGCACCCTCATGAACATCAAGCAGTGCCTCTTTAACCGCTTCCCTTACGTTGCGCGGATCCATCTGGTAGCTTTTCCTGTCGCCGAACGCAGGAGCAGAACCAGCCGCCTCACGGAACGGCCCGTAGAACGCGCTTGCGTACTTCACAGCATACGAGAATATCAGCGTGTTGTGCAGGCCGTTTTCGTCCAGAACAGTACGTATTGCTCCGGTATGTCCGTCCATCATGTCCGACGGAGCAACTATATCCGCACCCGCACGCGCCTGCGATACTGCAGTTTTAGCGAGAAGCTCAAGCGTTGCGTCATTGTCCACGTAATCACCCTTAAGGACTCCGCAGTGTCCGTGTGAAGTGTACTCGCACATGCACACATCCCCGATAACCGTAAGCTCCGGAAATTCGCGCTTGGCCGTCCTGATTGCCTGCTGAATCACTCCGTCGTCATCGTAGGCTGAACTTCCACACTCGTCCTTGTGCCCGGGTATACCGAAGAATAACACAGCACCTATCTTCGCTCTCACCGCACGCTCAAGTATACGCGGCAAAGTGTCAGGACTATAACGCTTCTGTCCGGGCATCGCCGGAATGTCCTCAATAATATTATGCCCCTCGCGTATGAACACAGGGTACACGAACATTGAGGGGGATAACCTGGTCTCGCTGACCATATCCCTGATTGCCTGTGTCAACCTTAATCTTCTAGGCCTGATAATCATTCAGAATCCTTAAGCCCTCCTCAAGATATACCGCAGGACAAAATTCCAAAATATCCTGCGCAAGCTGTATTGATGCCGAAGAATGAAGTATATCTCCTTCTCTGGGAGCTTCGTTGATGCACCGTGCCTCAGTTCCTGGCGCAAACACAGCGTATATTTTCTCCAGAAGCTCATTCAGGCTCGTGCGAACCCCGCACCCTATATTAAAAACTCTTCCTGATGCTTCAGGAGCAGCCGCCGCAAGAATATTCGCCTTCACGACGTTCTGAACTGAGCAGAAATCACGCGTCTGTTCTCCTGTGCCGTAAATCACCGGAATTTCTCCGCTCCTCACTGCCTCAATCCATCTGGGTATAACCGCCGCGTATGCACCGTTGGGGTCCTGGCGCGGGCCGAAAACGTTGAAGTAGCGAAGTCCTGTGCACTCAAGGCCGTAGACACGCGTGAAGAACTCCGCGTAAATTTCGTTGATGTATTTTGTGGATGCGTAGGGCGATAGCGATTTTCCCGTTATGCCCTCAACTTTCGGCATGGTCTCATCATCACCGTAGACTGCGCTCGATGAAGCATATACCACACGTTTCACCCCTGCCTCGCGCGAAGCCTGAAGCACATTCACGAAACCGGAAACGTTGACCTCGTTGTAGCGCACAGGGTCAGCCAGCGACTCCGGAACCGACGCAAGAGCTGCATGGTGCAGGACGTAATCGCAATCCCTCACGGCTTCCCTGCAAGCCTCGATGTCCGTGATGCTCTCGTCCAAGAATCTGAACGTGCCGGCACCGCCCGAAGCATTCAGTGCAGAATTGACGTTTGAGATGTGCCCTCTGCTCATGTCATCCAGCCCGGTAACTTCCTGCCCGACCGACAGGAGAGCTTCTGTGAGGTGCGAGCCGATAAAGCCGGCACAGCCCGTAATCAGCCAGCGATGCCGACCCTCAACGAGTCCCGCCAGAATTTCAGGGTAACACGTCATTTCGCGATTGAGAGAATGCGGAGTCTCCGCGTGCCTCTGGGAATCTTCACGAGCACTTCGTCGCCCACAAGATGACCGCTTATCGTCTGGCCGACAGGACTCTTCTGGGAGATTCTCTGCACTCCGTCAGAAGAGATCGCCGCTCCCGAAAGTTCTTCGGAACCTACAAGGTCATACGTGAAAGTTTTTCCGTCCCTGTCCAAGTCCTCGAGCGTAATTCTGAGGCCGACTCCTGCTCTGGTCGTGTCCAGCTTCTCGTCGTCAATTACGGTTACTTTGCTCAAGATTGACTCGAGGTCTAGTATTCTGTCCTCGAGCTTGGCCTGTTCTTCTTTGGCGGCGGCGTATTCCGCGTTCTCGCTCAAGTCTCCGAAAGCACGGGCCTCCTCAAGCTGTCTGGCTATCTCCTGGCGCTTCACTGTGCGCAGGTTCGTCAATTCCTCGCTGAGACGTTCGTAGCCGCTTCTGGTCATTTCGTTTTTCTTGACCGGCAAAATATCTTCACCTTCAATGTGTAAAATTTGTGCATGTAGTATTATATATCGCAATCACACATTGAAAGGAAGTTATGCATTATGCCGCAGTTCGAGAATTATGCTCCGTACTCCACAGGCTTTGACACTACCGAAGCTGTCAATGCCCTCTTCAGAAAAGTCTACCAGTTTATGGCTATAGGACTGATCCTCACAGCATTAGCCGCCTATTTCACAGCGTCAAGTGCTTTCATGATTAACATGCTCTACACTTCACGGGCACCTATGCTGATAATCGCAGTCGCAGAGATAGGGTTAGTTATATGGCTTGGCGCGGGCATCAACAAGTTATCGCCGGAAGGAGCCCGCAACATTTTCTTCGTGTACAGCATCCTCAACGGAATATTATGCTCGTCGGTCCTGCTGGTCTACACCGGCGAATCGGTGTCGAAGGCGTTTTTGTCGACAGCCGGAATGTTCGGGGCAATGAGCATCTACGGTCTTTACACGAAGCGCGATCTAACCGGAATGGGAGGATTCTTGAGGATGGGACTCTTCGGGCTGATTATAGCTATGGTGATTAATCTGTTTATGGGTTCATCGACGATGGAGCTGTACATCAGCATTTTCGGGATAATAATTTTCATGGGGCTGACTGCCTACGACACGGCCAAGATTAAGGCAATCGCAGACAGTTATGGAAATGATGAGGCCATGACCGGGAAAATAGCAGTGCTCGGTGCGCTGAGCCTGTACTTGGACTTCGTGAACATCTTCCTGTATTTGCTTCGTATGTTCGGAAAACACAGGGACTAGCCCGCAAAAAAAGTCCCCCTTCTATTTCGAGAGGGGGGCTTGTTTGTTTCAGTTGTCATGCGCAATCATGTGGTGTTTTTGTAGTTGTAAAAGTAGTTGAAAAAAGTGCTGTTATTTGCGTCCGGCGACCCAGTGAAGACCCCAGTTGTAATATCTATCCATCTGTTCGTGCCCGTCAAAAAATTTCACCAGTTTTTCCACACTGAGAGCTGAATCGTTCACGTTCTCCAGCATAACGAGAGCGCACATCCTATCGCGTGTGTCGTACTCGTCCATCCTGACGATAACGTCCCTGTTGCCCGGGCACTTCACCGTAACGATTCCGTCAGCCTCCCGCCAGTTCGCAATGCCCTCGTAGATGAACGTGTACACTAAGATTCGCCGGAACATGTATATCTTCCTGCCGTTGACCCTGAGATTCTCGCCGCCCTCAACGCTTCCGGTCCTGTCGTCGCCGTCGAGCGCAACATACGGAGAATTATTCAGGCTCCCGAAATGTTTTCCGAGTGCCTGCACAGAACCTTTAGTGCCGTCCTTCAGGTCGAACAGACAGCCCAAATCGAGGTCTATTGCCCCGGATTTGCCGCCGAACAGCCCGCCCAAAAATCCCGGCTTGCTCTGTCCTTTGTGCCAGTTGAGATTGATGATTATCTCTCCTGAACCGGAAGGCTTCTCCAGATTAACCTTCTGGCCCTTGCGCAGCTCTACGGGCCTTGAGCTTGATGGTGCTGGCGGCACCGAAGCTCCGTACTGCCTCATCAGTTCGCCGAGTCCTTCGTTGAAACCTGCTGCTGTTGCGGCAAAACGCCATTCACCATTTTTGCGGTACATCTCCGCCACAACTACAGCCCGCTCCTGCGAAAAATCTGCTCCCGAAAGCTGAAGGGTCATTGCGTCGTTCACAGAGAGTGCCAGCGACGATATATCCCGCATTGTGCCGGAACTCAGGATGTTTACGGTGAAGAGAACATGTGCTGTCGATGCCGGAAAGTCCGTGAGCGTGAAGGTCATGCTGTGTTCTGAGGCTGTCCCAGAATCATCCACAAGCCAGCACTTGCACTCGTAACTGCCTGAGCCTGATACGGACATAGTTACAGTTACGGGTCTGGATATATCAACAAAATCCTTGAGCTTTGTGCGAAAACCCTTCTCGAGCTGCATCATACATTCACACCAAAGTTCAGGCACAGCGCACGAAGTCCTCCTTTGAAGCCGGAACCAATTGCGTTGAACTTCCACTCGCCATTATGACGGTAAATCTCTCCTACAACTACCGCAGTCTCAACCGAAAAGTCCTCGCCCAAATCGTAGTGTATAAGCTCCTGGTGAGTAACATCGTCCACAATTCGGATGTATGCGTTGCTGACCTGCCCGAAGTTCTGTCTGCGCGTCTCCGCGTCGTAGATAGTTACGGTGAAGGCCACCTTATCGACGCTCGCCGGAAGTTTCTTCAGGTCAACGCGGATTACTTCGTCGTCGCCGTCGCCCGCACCAGTAAGGTTGTCGCCGGTGTGCTCAACTGCTCCTGAGGAGTGCTTCAGGTTGTGGTAGAAGATGAAGTCCGAATCGCTGGCTACTTTTCCGTTTGAACCAACGAGGAAGGCTGAAGCATCTAGGTCAAAATCATAGCCGCCGTCGTATTTCTTCACGTCCCAGCCGAGTCCCACGAGTATCCTCGAGAGATTCGGGTTGCCCTTTGTGAGGTCTGTTTTCTGTCCCTTAACCAGATTAATAGGCATGAATAATCCTCCTCAATGTTAAAATCTTTACGTTACGCACATTATAGCAACAGGGGTGATTATTTCATGGGCAGAAAATTTTTTGTGATGGTGTTTTGCGTGCTGATTGCGTCTTCTTCGGCGGCGGCAGTGCATGATGATTACGATGTAGTTGTTGCGGGCGGAGGCACAGGGGGAATCTCGGCAGCTATTCAGGCCGCAAGAATGGGAGTTGACGTTCTGGTCGTCGAGAGCACGAACATGCTCGGAGGCCAGGCCACAGCCGCAGGGGTCTCAACGATGGACGACCTGAGCGGACAATCCAGCGGGCTGTACCGTGAACTGATGGAGAGGGTAGAAGAATATTATTCGGCGCGCGGAAAACCGATAACAACGTGCTACTGGGATCCGCAGAACGTTGCGTTTGAGCCTCACATAGGGGCAAAAATTCTCGCGGACATGGCCAGAGGCGAGGATGCCCCGGATATTCTCTTCGGCTCAGAAGTTATAGCTGTCGGCACTGAAAGCACGCTCTCGGTGAACGGCGACAGCATGACCGAAGGCTTGAAGGTGAACAGCGTGGTAATTCAGACACCGCAGGGCAAACGCAGCATAACCTGCAAGATTCTGATTGACGCAACAGAATACGGTGATGTTCTGCCCCTTGCACACGCGGAATACCGGGCCGGAAACAGCATATCACCCGCGATAAACCCAAAGGCAATGATTCAGGATATAACGTGGACGGCAATTATGAGGAAGTACCACGACGGGATACCCGAGCATTTGCGCCCTAAAGAACCTCTTCCCGGCTACGACTTGGCCCGCCTGAACTATCAGGAGTACGTAACGAAAAACGGCGGGACGTTCAAGGGGACATACCCGGTCGAACAGCCTGTGAATTTTGCTACGCACAATGCATATCGCGGCGTGCCGGACTCCTTCTCAGTTGTGAATTTCTCGTCTGAATCTGGAGAGTGGGAGAATTGCACGAAGACCAGCGTAAATTGGGGCAATGATTATCCCGGTCAATACAAGTGGGGAGAAAAATACGGCCTGCCTGTTGAATATCTGGAGAACCGTGAACTGCGCAAAAGAGTCGAACGCGATGCGCTCATCAAGACCCTGCATTTTGTGTACTACGTGCAAAATGAGCTGGGTGAATCGTGGTCGGTCGATGAGGACGAATACGGAGAACTCCCGGAGGCCGCAAAAATTCTCCCTGCTGAGTGGCAGGAGGTAGCGCGCCACATGCCGCCAATCCCTTATGTCAGGGAATCCCGCAGAATTGCCGGTGAACGCACCCTCACCTCAGAGGAACTCTACAAGAACTCCCTTAGCTACCACAGGGGGAATAAGAGCGCGGAATTTCCGAACGCAATTGCGATTGGACGTTACACTCTGGATTTGCATCACGCCAGATTTGACGAGGATATGGATATGGGCGAAAAAGAGGACTACATGATCTCGCGTATGCCTGTGGGGAATTTTCAGGTGCCGCTTGACGTGCTGATCCCCAGAAATGTTGACGGACTTATAGCCGCCGAAAAGAATATCTCCGTTTCGAGGCTGACCGCCGGAGCACTGAGGCTTCAGCCAATCACCATGATGACGGGGCAGGCCGCCGGAGCACTTGCCGCGCTTGCCGTGAAAGAAGGCAAACAGCCCCGTGAAGTGAAGGCAATACGCGTTCAGAAGGCGTTGCTCGATGCAGGAGTGAAGTTATCATTAGGTGAATACCTTGATGTTCCGAGCGGGCACAAGTACTACAAGTCCGTCCAGCTCGCGAATCTATACGGGCTGATTGAGCCGAATACCTGGCCTCACGACGGAGAAGCAGGCATCTTCGGAATTGACGAACTTATCTCCTCAGAAGAAATTGCCAGCCTCAACCAGCACGCAAAGGCCGAACTCAACGGCAACATGACGCGCGGCGAAGCTGTTGACCTCGTGATTAAGGCTATGCAGTGATGAATTTTATGTTCCGGCCAAGTGATTTGAGGTATCCTTTCACGAACGCCGGAATTTCCCTTCCTTTGTGCTTTATGCTCACCAGTCCCTTGCGGATATTCACGCTCTCAATCCCGAACCTGTCCCCGAAATTCTTGACGGCCATTACCCCGACCAAATAGCTCACCTCCGGCGGCAGAGGTCCGAACCTGTCGCGCATTTCGTTCACCAGTGCTTCAAGTTCGTCCGGACCAATCGCGTTGAGCATTCTCCTGTAGAGCGTAATCCTCACGTCATCCTGCGGGATATAGTGCTCCGGGATAAATCCGCTCCCTCTGTCCGAAATTACTTCGGTTATTGTCTTCTGGTTAGTGCCCCGCAGCCTGTTAAGCTCCTGTTCGAGCATCCTGTAGAAGAGGTTGTAGTTCGAGTTCTTCACATTTCCGTGCTGCTGGGTGCCTCCTGCTTCGCCTCCGCCCCGAATGTCCAAGTCCCTCCGCGCAATCTCGTAGCCGCTGCCTAATTCTGTCATCGTCGCAATCGCTTCAAGACGGTCAAGCGTGTCCTGATTCAGGCTAGCCTTGTCGGGGTAGAAGAAGTACGCAAAAGCCCGCTCGCCTCTTCGTCCGACTCTGCCTCTGAGCTGGTACATCTGCGCAAGGCCAAGTTCCTCCGAGTTGTCGATGATTATCGTGTTGGCGCGTCCTACATCAAGCCCGCTCTCGATTATCGTCGTGGCTAAGAGTATGTCAGTTTTTCCCGAATAGAAGTCGAGCATTGCGGCCTCAAGTTCTTTTTCGGGCATCTGGCCGTGAGCTGTCCTGATGTTGGCTTCTGGGAAGAACGCACGAAGCATTTTCTCGTACTCGGGCATTCTGGAAATTTTGTTGCTCAGAAAATACACCTGGCCTCCCCTGTTCAGCTCATAAGTTATTGCCCGCCGAATAGTGCTCGGGCTGAAAGTTCCTGTGTAGGTAGTTACCGGGAGTCTGTCCTCCGGAGGGGTCGACAGCACGGAAATGCTCCGCAGTCCGCGAAGTGCCATCGCCAACGTTCGGGGGATAGGAGTTGCCGAGAGGCTCAGAATGTCCACGCTTCCGTAGGTCAGCTTCAGGCTCTCTTTGTGCATTACGCCGAATCTGTGCTCCTCATCGACGATTAACAGCCCTAAATTCTTAAAGCTAACTCCCTTCTGCAAAAGTTTATGTGTGCCGATTAAAATATCCGTCTTGCCTTCGGAAGTTCTGGCTACAGCTTCTTTCGCCTGCTTGGCCGTGATGAATCGTGATAGCAGCCCGATGTTCACACCAAACCCCGAAAATCGAGACTGGAACGTCGAGTAATGCTGCTGTGCCAAAATAGTTGTAGGCACCAGCACGCAAACCTGACAGCCGGACATTACCGCACGATATGCCGCCCTCATTGCAACTTCCGTTTTGCCGAAACCAACATCCCCGACTAAAAGCCTGTCCATCGGGAATTTACTGGACATGTCGCCCATAATTTCGCCAATAGCTTTGAGCTGATCGGCGGTCTCGTTGAACGGAAAAGCCTTCACGAACTCCGAGTAAGTCTCATCTGTGGGGGAGAATGGTTCTCTGCGTTCAAGCTCACGCTTCGCGAAAATCTCCATCAGGATTTTTGCCTCTTCCTGCGCCCGTTCCTGGAGTTTCTGCGCGTTCTTCTTCCAGGCTTTGCCCTTCAGGGTGTCGAGCTTTACGGCCTCGCTCTCGTGTTCGTTTAGTGCGGTGAGTTTCTCTGACTGCAGAACAGGGATCAGCAGTCTTTGGTCGTCGGCAAATTCAATCGCCAGAACGTCAATAGGCACCCCAGAGTCCTTGATGGTCTCTATGCCGCGAAAAATTCCTGTGCCGTAATCCTCGTGAACAACCAGCTGGCCCGGCGATAATTTCCCTGTTCCGCTCCAGTCGTCAGGAGCACGTCTCTGCGTAACTGGCAGGCTTGCGTTCACTCCGGAAAGCTCACGGTCGGAGACGAATACCTTTTGCTTGTTCTTGTCGACAAATCCCGACGACAATATCCCCTCGTGAATGTTATACGGCAATTTCCGGAACACCGGATTGTTCGTGAAAACCTCCACGCTGAAGCCGTTAGCCTGCAGCTGTTCGCACATGCCAAGAATCACGTCAGGGTCTCCGCGAAAAGCTGGGAGTGAATCCGTCAATGTTTGAGCGTCTGCTTTTGAGGAGTCTGAAGTGATTCTTATTACGGAGTGCTGTGCAAGTTCACTGAAGACTTTATCCCAAGTTTCAGCGTAATATCCCGCCTGAATCTCCGAGAAAATTTCGCGCCACAGCCAGATAAACGACTCTGCCTGCTGTTCAGTCTTGTCGGGGTCATTGAGCAGAACGAGTGCATCTTCCGGAAGAAGGTCTGCCGGCTGTCTGGGTACGGCCTTGACCATTCCGTGAAGAGTTATCTCGTCAACGGACATAAGTTCCGCGCTGCTGGTCTGTGTGTCAGGGTGAAAACCGCCGATTCTCTCCAGCTCATCGTCCATAAACTCAAACCTGACCGGCATTGCCCGCGACGGGTCAAACACATCGAGGATAAACCCTCTCTGTACGTATTGGCCTGGCGACCACACGAGGCTTGAGCGTTTATACCCGGAAGCCTCCAGCCATTCCTTCACGCTCTCTATGTCGAACGGCTGGGACTTGGTAATTGTGAGTCTGCTCCCTCCTGCAAGGCACGAGGTCATTAATGCTCCTGGCGAGGCCGCAAGTACTCCCTTAGTGCTGCACCAGCGCAGGATAGTTTCGCCGCGTTCGAGCAGCAATGCAGGTAGTCCGTCCGAATCGGAAGTCAGGGGAAGCTCGTTTAGGAGGTAAGCGGGCGAATCGGGATGAAGCGTCCTGAAATCCTGAATGAACGTTCCGGCCTGCATAATGTCCGGGAAAATTGCGAGTGTGTGGAAAGCTGAGGGAGCAAGATATGCGCGGGCAGGGAGTCCTGAACGCTCAAGGATAGTTTTATTGCGCAAGGCTTTGGTTAATGCTTTGACTGCGGGAAGGTTCTTCACGGTTCTCTCCGAAAAATAATATGATTAGGAAATTATAGCATTCAGCCTCACTTCAGGAATAACATTGCGTAAATATCCGACAGGGCATTTCGGAACGTGGGATAGTGCTTGAAGTTCAGCACGACGAATAATGCTGCGGAAAATGCACTGCGTTTTGTGAGCATATTTCTGCGTTTTTGCTGGAAGTCCGTCATATCATTAAGGAGTTTTACATTTTTGGGAGGTATTCCGAGTTCAGCAGAGTACTCTATGAACTGCCTGTACATATCTTGCGTCCTGAAAGTTTCGTTTATGCGCTGGTCGATGTTGATGTATGAGGAGAAGGCTGCTCCTGTTGCGGCACGTGCATGTCTCCGCCAGTAAATGAGCTTTCGGTTCAGGAGGTAGAGCGAATCGGAAGTGATGGCGTATTTCCAGAGCATAGCATCGTGCAGAGCGTCGTCGATATCCATCACGCTGAATTTGTCCAGCAGTTTCCTTCTGAAGCAGAAGGTACAGCCCGGTCTGAGGTTAGACAGGCCCGAATCTCTGAGTCGCAGAGGTATCACTTGGCCGTCATCGCGGTCAATATATTTCATTTGGACTTTGGCGGGCTTATTGTTGACGAGAGGAATGTAGTTAGAGGTGAGAAGGGAGATTTCTGGACGTGCCTGCATGACTTGAACCATAGAGCTTATCTTATCCGGAAGCCATATATCGTCCTGGTCGCAGGTGAAGACATAATCGCCGGTGCATTTTGTCAGGGCTGCTCTGAAGTTCAGGGCTACGTCGAGATTACGTGTGTTGCGGAAGGTATGCCAATTTTTCAGGCCGTAGCGTTCAATGTAGCTGCAGCATAACTCAAATGTGCCGTCGGTGGAATGATCGTCAAAGATGATTACTTCGTCAGGAGGGAGTGTCTGTGTTCGGAGAGAATCTAGTTGTTCGGAAATGTAATTGATGCCGTTGTAGCTGGCCAAGACAATAGTAGTGCGTTGCCTGTTGCCTGTTGCCTGTTAGGATTGTAGCCCGTCATGTTTTTTTGTGTCAAGTCCTTTCTTGCTGAATTTTCGACAAAATGATAACGATTTATCGAGCTAAAAGCAATCTGGTATAATCGCCCTCAATATTTCCCCATATCACAATAAGGAGACAAAAATTGCAATGAAGAGAATCGCGTTCATTGGTGCCGGCAAAATGGGAAAACCTATGATCCGCAACCTCGTTAAGCTGGGATTTGAGGTGCATGTGTTTGCGCGCTCAATCATGAAGGTATACGACATAATCAGCAACGGAGCTAAATACCACAGCACAATAAATGACTGCGTGAAGGAATGCGAAGTAGTTATCTCGATAGTAGGTTTCCCTAAAGATGTTGAGGAAGTCTATTTTGCGCCGGGCGGAATATTGGACAGTGCACAGGAAGGCAGTTATGTAATAGACATGACGACGACGAGTCCCTCACTCGCGAAAATGCTTCACGAAGAAGGTACGAGACGAGGACTTCATGTTCTGGACGCACCAGTAACCGGCGGGGTAAAGGCGGCTAAAGACGCGACGCTCTCAATCATGATTGGCGGCGGCGAGGATGATTATCGTGCATGTTTGCCGCTTTTCCGTGCGATGGGTACGAACATAAACTACATGGGCGAGCCTGGAATGGGCCAGCACACGAAACTTGCGAACCAGATAATCATAGCCGGGACATTGGCGGGAGTGTGTGAGGGAATGACGTATGCACGTAGCATAGGGCTGGATATGCCGAAATTTTTGCGTGCAGTGTCGACGGGCGGAGCGGGGTCGCATCAGCTGGACAGTGCGGGGCCGAAGATTCTGGACAGGGATTTTACGCCAGGATTCACCGTGAAGCATTTCGTGAAAGATATGCTTCTGGCGATAGATGAGGCAGGAAAAGAGGCACTTGACCTTGATGTGCTTGTAACAGTGATGAGTCACTTCAAGAAGCTGGAGGAGGATGGCAAGGGAGAGAACGGAACGCAAGTACTGATAAGGTATTACGGAGGATAAGTTATAATCATCAGCAAAGAAGGGAGGTGAAAATTATGGAAGCAGTGCTCGAGAGGAAGAAGCAGAGCTATGTGTTTGACCACAAGCTGAGTGATGAGGAGATAGATGAACTCATAGAGAACTACGACTATGACCCGAAATATCTTGACCCGGATTATGACGACGGCGGCACGGAGCTTGAGCCTGTTCATGACAGGTTCGGCAACCCTTCGGAAGCGTTGATCCGCTTAATGTACGAAAACCGGCACGGGCTGGCTCAGTACAGCGACCCCATGACGCTTGATGAGCTTTTTGCGGAATGGACACAGATTTACGAGGAGACGAGCCATGAGGGAGATTAGAGAACGCAGCGACTTCAAGCGGGCCTTGAAGCACTTAAGCAGGGGGACATACCGCAATCTTCTTGTGAGACCTGACGGCGAACTATGGCAGGTTGTGAGGAAACTTGCGAACGATGAACAGCTTGCGCCCAAATATAGAGATCACCCTCTGCATGGAAACTTGGAAGGCAGCCGTGAGTGCCACATCAGGCCTGATCTTCTGCTGGTGTACACGTACGAGGGCGATTACCTGATAATCCTCGACATGCTGGGGAGTCATTCTGAACTTTTCGGCCTGTAGCATTACATGGGGGTGTACTTTTGTTCATCCCCATAATTCCCGCCTCACCTGATATAATTATCTCAATCCCAATTTTCACAATATATTTTCACTCAAAATTTCTGAGGAGGTAGAACTATTTATGGACTACGCAAAGGAATCACTCAGGCTTCATGAGCAGTGGAAGGGCAAGATTGAGGTCATCGCCACCGTCCCCGTCGCCACAAAAGACGACCTGTCGCTCGCGTACACTCCCGGCGTTGCTGAACCGTGCCTCGCAATCCAGAAGGATGTAGGCAGGAGCTACGACCTCACCCGCAGGCACAACCTGTGTCTCGTCGTTACGGACGGAAGCGCAGTGCTCGGACTCGGGGACATCGGTCCTGAAGCAGGAATGCCCGTCATGGAAGGCAAGTGCGTTCTGTTCAAGGCCTTCGGCGGAGTTGACGCGTTCCCTCTGTGCGTGAAGACTAAGGACGTTGATGCGTTCGTCGAGACCGTGTACAACATCTCCGGCTCGTTCGGCGGAATCAACCTCGAGGACATCGCCGCACCCAGATGCTTCGAGATTGAGCGCAAACTCAAGGAGAGATGCGACATTCCGATTTTCCACGACGACCAGCACGGAACAGCAGTAATCACCCTCGCGGGCCTCATTAATGCGCTTAAGGTTGTCGGGAAGGACATCGGGAACATCAAGGTAGCCGTCAACGGAGCAGGAGCCGCCGCAATCGCAATCACGAAGCTCCTCATCTCTGCGGGCCTCAAGAACGTAACGCTTTGCGACAGGACGGGCATCGTCTACAAGGGACGCGAAAAGGGCATGAACTGGATCAAGTCCGAGATGGCCGAAGTTACGAACCCCGAAGGTCTCCGTGGCGGACTTGCCGACGCAATGAAGGGCGCGGATGTCTTCATCGGCGTATCAGCACCCGGAAGCGTAACGCAGGACATGGTGCGTTCGATGGCGAAAGACCCGATAATCTTTGCATGTGCCAACCCCACGCCGGAAATCTTCCCGGACGACGCGAAGGCCGCAGGCGCAAAGGTAATCTCAACCGGCAGAAGCGATTTCCCCAACCAGATTAACAATGTGCTTGCGTACCCGGGCATCTTCAGGGGTACGTTCGACGTAAGGGCAAGCGACAACAACAAGGCAATGAAGGTAGCGGCATCCCACGCACTGGCGGATCTCGTCGACAATCCTACGCCGGTCTACATTATTCCTGCGGCGTTTGACCCGAGAGTCGGACCGGCAGTGTCGAAGGCAGTTGCTGAGGCGGCGAGGAAATCAGGAGTAGCGAGGTTATAGTCATGGCAGAAGTCAACAAGGATATTAAGATTGAGCCGATAAACGGTTCAGGCTTCAGGATTTTTGCTCTGCCCCCGAAGTACTTTGCGGCATTTGCGGCGATAGTTCTTCTGTCCGCAATGCTCGGTGTGCTTCCGGCAGGAATGGCAGGATGTTTCGCGTTCATGATTGTCTGCGGTGCGATTCTGCAGGAACTCGGCGACCATCTCCCAATCGTCAATACATTCTTGGGCGGCGGGCCGGTCGTTATCATTTTCGGCATGGGCTACCTGCGCTACATGAATTTCTTCGGAGTGTTCGATGTAATCTCCGGCCTCATCGCAAAGCCGGGTTTCACAGCAACCCTCATGAAGAATATTGATACCTTCTTCAAGCCGACGGGTGCATTCCTGGACTTCTACATTGCGGCACTGATTACCGGCTCAATTCTCGGCATGAACCGCAAGCTCCTCGTGAAGGCGGCGGCACGTTACTTCCCGGCAATCTTCGGGGCTATAGCTGTGTCGTTCGGACTCGTGGCAATCGCCGGACAGATGAGCGGTTTCGGCGTGGTGAAGGCAATCCTCCTTATCGCCCTCCCCATAATGGGCGGCGGTATGGGCGCGGGTGCTGTGCCTCTGAGCAAGATATTCGAATCGTCGGGCACAATGACCGCAGAACAGGCAATCTCCATCATGAACCCTGCTGTAGCTATCGGCAACGCGACATCAATAGTCCTCGCCGGAATCCTCACCAAGATTCTCGTCGGTAAGTTCCTGAACGGTCAGGGAGCACTCATGAAGGCAGGAGCTGGCGATGACCCGTCGGAGTTCGAGATTTCGCCGGAGATGCAGGCCAAGCGCGATAAGGTTACTGTTACGAATCTGGGTATCGGCCTTCTCGTAGCAACATCATTCTTCGCGTGGGGGTATATCGTCGCCGGAATATGGATTAAGCTCGTCCCGTCGGTGAACATTCACGCCTACGCATGGATGATAATTTCTGTGGCAATCTGCAAAATCTTCAACCTTCTTCCTGAGTTCATCGAGGTCGACTGCTACCAGTGGTTTCAGTTCGTGATGAAGAATCTCACCTCGATGCTGATGGTCGGAATAGGCCTGTGCTATCTGAGCCTTGATGTCGTTATCGAGAGCTTCTCGATGATGTACCTGCTTATGTGCTTCCTTGCGTGCATCGGCGCATTCATCGGCGCGGGGCTTGTTGGTGCGTTCGTGGGGTTCTACCCTGTCGAGGCTGGAATTACCGCCGGACTGTGCATGTCCAACATGGGCGGAACAGGAGACGTTGCGGTTCTGTCTGCGGCCCACAGAATGGAGCTTATGCCGTTTGCGCAGATATCCTCGCGTCTCGGCGGTGCAATCATCCTCATAATGGGAAGCCTTATGCTCTCAACGTTAGGAAGTATGCTGTAGAGTGAAGTGCATTAACTGCAATAAACCTCAGCCTGAATACAGCTTCAGAGTCCTTGAAGTTCACACGCTTCACGTAAGGGACTTCGGGGGCGAGAAACTCATTCAGGCATTAGGGGAACAAAGAACGTTTGAAGTTTGTGCGGCCTGTGTCTCTTCGGAGATGCGGGCCTCGCTTTTTCCGGCAGGGAGGATTGCGCGCAGGTGTGCGGGGTTCGTCGGTCTGGTCTTGGCCGGAATTGCCCTGACGCTGGCACTGAGCCTACGTGATGTGATGAACGCCTTGCGTGTTATCGGTCCGCTGTGTATGTTTGTCGGGTTGTCGGGAATCGCCGGGAAGGTCAGGGATGCGCTGAGCCTGCGGAAACTTCTTGCGGGCATGAACGAGGCGGAAGCCCGGAAGTTCTGTGCGTGGCAGTGCGTCATTAGGAATGCGCCGAAAAAGTACAACGACAACGACATTACATATATCCCCGTTGACGAAGAGACTGCGGGTCTGAGTGCCCGTGAACTTGCAGAGAAATACTGCCTCATTCCTGCAATAGCGAATCAGGTGCACTCGACTATAGATAAATAGTGAAACGTTTATTTGTGTGTGCTGTTCTCGTGCTGGCGATGAGTCTCTGTGCTCATGCGGCAGACAACAGCAGGTATGTCGTCCTCGAGAACATAGAGGGCGAAGGCAGAAACCGCGAGGAGGCCATACAATCCGCGTGGCTTACTGGCATTCGCGAGGCAGTCGGGAGCTTCATTGACTCCAGGACAGAGCTGAACAATGACCAGCTCACGGAGAGAATAATTGCCTACAACAGAGGACTCGTAGAACGCTACGAGGTAACGGGCGTTGACGACAGCAAATCCGAACATGGCATCTACAAGCTCACGATGAAGCTGTGGCTTCTGCGTGATGTTCTCAGGGACGGGCAAAGCATGTTACGGCAGGGAGCGCGGAAATCTCTTTCTCGCCGGAAAATGTGAAGAGGCGCAAGGAGGCACTTGACCCTAAAGTCCTCGAAGCACGCAACGCCGCCGCCGAGACATCGAAGGCCAAAGCTCAGGCTGAACGTCGAGGTGAACTTCAACGATAAGCTCTACAAAAACTCCTTTGTTCCGGACTTGGAGCAGGTGAAGAACGTTATACTCATCAAGCAGAAGGACTTAGCGGCCCGGACTACAGCATTGCAGTGTACGACAAGCCGGAGAGGTTCGGGGTGAGGCTGTACGGCTTCAAGTCTGGAGATGTGGAACAGATTAATGCGGTGCTGAGGAAATTTGCGGCCACTACGCAGAGAGTGCGGGGGCTTCTGCTGGAACTTCAGGACGAGGACAGGGAGACCATCGAGACGATAGAGACACCCTTAACGTTGAAATTCCTGCTCTCCGAGAACACGGGGGATTTTGCTGTGCACAACACAATCATGAAGAAGACGGGAAGTTCTTTCTCCGAGAGCCTGAAAATTGTTGTGCCTGTCGATATGGAACTGCCGGAAGAAGTCCTGCCCTACGTAAAGTTCTTCAAGGTCTAGCTGATGATTGGCGAACCTCCATCACCTGCATGGCTTGGCGCAAGTCTCGGAACTTCAAGCGGAAACAGAGGCGCAGTGATTACGTCTATGAGATCTGACGGTCCGGCAAAAAGCGGCGGCCTGCAAGTCGGAAATATAATCACCGCAATTGACGGCAAGAGAGTACGATGCAAACGGGATAATAGCTCAGTAGTGTTAGTTGTGTTGTCGGTGTGCTCGGCGGGCCATTCTGCGCCCACATTAACCGCAGACGATTTCACCTCGCCTATTCAGGCACCAGAAGAACAGCGTGAAAAGCTGCTGGCCGTGCAGAGCCCCGATGCAGTCAAGACAGAGGATGACCCGGAACTTGAAGTGCAGGTTACGAGCGCGCTCACTGCACAGGACGCGATAAACGCAATAGTTCAGCGTCATGAAGAGGGCTGTAATATGGTCGCGATGCCCGGCGGAGGCTACGGCTTCGTTGCTACGGGAATGGGCACTTACCGCAAGGACATGAAGAACATCACGGCTCTCCGCATTGCACAGCGCAACGCATACGTTCAGGCACTCATGCAGGCGAAGGTGCAGATGGCAGGGCAAGTCAGCGGGCTGGCAATGAATGGCCGCACGAATTTTGACCAGTTTGTGAGCGCGGAGGACGACGACACGCAGAGCACAAGCAGATCGTCATCATCAAGCTCCTAGAGCATAAGGAGCACGGTTGCGGCAGTTCTGAAGGGCTACGTAACCTACAACGTGTATGACGACTTCGAGAACGGGCTGGTGTACGTTACGATAGTGAGCACCCCAAAGACACGCGGGGCATTCAGCAGTGTAATAGACACCACGATAGCCGCAGAGAACATCAACGCCGGAATTAATGCCGTGCTCGCGGAATTGCAGAGCGGATTGATGCCGCTTGTGGGCGGGCGCATTGTTGAGGACCCTGTAACGGGAGAGATTGCGTTTGTCGGTTTCGGCAGTGCAGTAGTCAGGCAGACCAACAACCCCGCAATGAAGGTACAGCTTTTGAGGACGGCTCAGGCTTCGGCACGCTTAAGGGCAGAGGATGCATTATGCGGAATAATTGTAGGCGACGTTACCAGAGGCATGACTCAGCTCGACGAACAGACCAGAGAGTCAATGACGAGCTGCGTCAACGCTGAGGCACAGGACCCGATGAACGGCTACGCGGCTTCTGCGGACATCGAGGAGGCGGAGAAGGCACAGAACGAATTTCGCACAAATATGCAGTTCAGCCAGACGATAGAGACCGCGCGAAGAGGAATATTGCCGCAGGGTGTAGGCCGTCGTGCTTGGATTGACGACGAGGGAGCTTTTGCCTACGCAGTCGCGATTTACCGTCCATCAATGACGAACGCGGCGGCACAGGCGGCGAAGGAGATGCGCGAAACCCAGATAATACAGCCCGCAACGCAACAGGAACGGTAAAGCAGCCTCTGTAGAATGCTCATAGCAATTATTATTCTGGGGCTGTTAATCTCTCCGGCACTTGCTGTGAGTCCCGACGACGCAATGACTTTTCTGCGCGACAAGACTCCTCCGATTGTTCAGGAGAAATTCTCACGCGTTAAGATTGAGGCTTCCCCGTGTGTAGTTGAGCACGGGGGAGTTGTGTATTCGCTGGCGGCTGTACCTGTACGCGGTGCGCAGAACTCTTTTAGTATGGCGGCAGTGCGTCAGGCATCACTTAGGGCGGCTGTGAACTTGGCCAGGTACCTCGACAACGGAAAGACCATCACGGAAGGTTACGGGGACACCGGCGCGGTCAATCATGTCCTTCTTGAACACTATGAACTTCGTGCAGGGTTCAGCTCTTCGGGAAAAGTCATCAATGACTGTGCGTTTGCCCTAGTTGCCGCCAGAAAAATCAACGCACCGATTTCACGCAAGGACTTCAACACGAAATATTGCGAATACCTTTACAACGAGGGACAGGGGTTATTCTCGTCAGGCAGGATTTTGTTCAACGCCGGGCACAAGGATGAGGGGTTTTGACGTTCTTGAACACGCATATAACTTGAGGAGATAGACTGTTTACTGTTCGTTCGGCTCGACAGCAAAAATATATCCCCCTTAAACGCTCGGGGGGATTTTGTCTGTGTTATCCGGAATGCATCATAATTCCGCTACAGCCGCTCTAAGTTCCTCGATATTGCTGCAGAATTTTACCTGAGTCCCGACTCCCAGAAAGTGATACACAGCCTCGCTCTTAATCGCAAAATTCTTGTCCATAGCAATCATGACATCTGCCGCCGTTGCGTAAATGCAGTGAGTAGTGTCGTGCGTCGATGATATGGCTGTCTTAGCTTCCTTTTCCTCCCGGTAACCGCAGAAATTCAGTATCCTCATGAGAATTTCTATAGTGTATTCCAGTTCGTTGAAGGAATGTTTCAGCCGTGTGCTGTAATTCCCTCTGGATAACCGTAAATCTGCGGGCAGAGTTTTATCAACACCCAGCACCATTAGCGGGAAAACCACTCTCGGAGATGAGTTGTACTGTCTTACGATATATTCACTGTTCGCGTTGAAGTGGTCAATCTGTTCCTTAATTTTAGGGTGCTCCCAAATTTCAGCGGGAGACAGGACAGGGATCGAAAGGTTATGCTTGTCTTCCTTTCTCATCCTGCTGTAATTTTCCTTGTCAATCCGGAATCTTTCCAGGCTGTCATTCTCAACTGTCTGCCTGGTATCAATCCCCTTTACTCTTCTGTACACATCGCGCGTTCTCTCATGCCTGATAATAAGTTCTGTCATTGTTGGCAGAATTTCAGTCGAGTTTGTTATCTCGTCAATAATGCCCCGCAGTTCGGGAGCTTTTGCGCTGTATGGAGATTCTTTCTTCATTTCTACCTGATACGTTTCCTCAATGTGAGCCGGACTATACAGTATCTGAATCTTCTTTCTTGCGCATTCATCAATGACGAAATTTTTTAGGTCCTTATCGTTGAGACACTTGATATAAACGTTATGGTCAAGATACAGCTTCATACTTGTTCTTCCTCCATTTCGAAATTTATCGTGAAGCTAAAGGATTTTACAGTAAAATCATTGTCAGTCAAATTGACAATCCCGCACAGTCATAATAATTTTATTGCACACACAGGTTGAGGAGGCTGATATGATGAGTGAGAGTTTTTTTGCGGCAATAAGGGTTGTTACACCGCTCATGCTGTTAATGGCTGTTGGTTGGTTCTCCCGTGTCAGAAAATGGATTGACCGCCCCACAATGAAGGAATATGACCGCTTAATCTTCAAGGTGTTCATGCCTGTCCTTCTGTTCAAGAATATATACGACATGGATTATTCGAAGGGTCTCGCGTGGAAGGAGCTAATCTTTGTAGCGGTGTGCCTGCTGGTGAATTTTGCGTTCAGCATGACATTTCCGAGACTGCTCACTAAGGACGGCAGGAAGTATTCAGTTCTTGGTCAGTCCACCGTAAGAGGCAACTATATACTGTTCGGAATAGCGGTATGTGAGGCGTTATACGGCGAGGGCAGGACAAGAATGGTAGTTATGCTCGGTGTGCTGGTCATACCTGCAATAAATATCTTCTCGGCAATAATCCTCGAGGCCGGTCGCTCGAAACAGGCTAACCTTCTGCAATTGTTCCTGGCAATCTTCAAGAACCCTATGATAATTGGAGCAATCGCAGGCTTCATCGTTAAGGGCCTGGGTATAGTGATACCTGCCCCCATCTGGTCAGTAATCAGGAGTATAGCGAACTCAACAACAACGGTCAGCTTTATATCATTGGGAGTTGGTCTAGACATGGCGCAGGCACTCAGCGATAAAAGACTTTTGCTGTGGGGAGTATTCTTGAGAATGGTTGTAGTGCCTGGAGTGTTTATGCCGCTGTCAGTGCTTGCCGGTTTCAGGGGAGAAAGTTTGTGTGCAATGATGGTTGTGTTCGCAGCTCCTGCCGCTGTTGCCTCGTACCCTATGGCTGTAGCTATGGGAGCTGACGGACAATTGGCGGGTCAGATTGTGTGCGTAACTACTGTGCTTTCTGTGCTGACGATATTCCTGTGGACGTTCGGGTTTCATGCGCTGGGGCTGATGTGAAAGGAGTAATATTTTATGGAGTTCTATGATGTCATAAACAGGCGAAGAAGTATCAGGCAGTTTGTGGACAAAGAGATTCCGCGTGATGTGCTGGAAAGGATACTTGATGCAGGGCTGAAAGCTCCGTCGTCAAATCATCAAAGACGCTGGGAACTGCTGACACTGACGGACAAGACAATAATTCTCAGCCTTGCCAAGCTCATCAAGCCTTACCCTTGCCGCATAACTGAGCCGAAATCTCCCCAGCAGGAAATGTTCAAGATTGCTTATCCCAAGCAGCGCACAATGATTGAGGAGTCATCATGCGTGATTCTGCCGTTCTTCAAGCAGAAATATCCGCTCAGTGAAGAGAAAAATGGTTACGGCCTGATGGATTACGGTGCGACTTGGGCATTGATTGAGAACATGCTTCTTGCAGCAGCTGCTGAAGGTCTGGGGTCGGTCGTACACATTCCTGTTAAGAAAGAGCCTGAACAGATAAGGAAGTTCCTGAGTATTCCTGAAGGCTGGGGTTTGCCTGCACTTGTCATTCTAGGTTACGCAAACCCCGATGCGGAAGTCCCTGCGCAGGTTAAGGCGACTGTAGAAAATAGAGTCCGCTGGAATAAATGGTGAAAAGCTGGTAAACGAGTCTGCTATAATTTCAGCGAGGGGGGAAATTTTCCAGAAGGGAGATTTTCTCGTTGAACCTGCTAGCAAAATTCTTCAGCAATGCCCGCAAACCTTCCGGCACTCTCGGAAAGATAATGATTGCCGGAATGAATATTTTTCACTCACCCGTTGCCGCTTGGGGCCTGTCGCACGTCGATATTTCCGAACCGTCAGAGATAGCAGAACTCGGATGCGGTGGCGGTAAGAATATCAGGGACCTGCTCACAAAATACCCGGCCGCGAAAGTTACAGGCCTCGACTATTCCCCGCTGTCAATCGCAAAAGCAATAGCCTATAACCGCGAAGCTATAGCGTCAGGGAAATGTGAGCTTGTTGAAGGTGATGTATCGGCTATGACTTTTGAGGACGGACGTTTTGACTTGGCCACAGCCTTTGAGACGATATACTTCTGGCCAGGACTTGAGAGGTGTTTTGCGGAGGTCAGAAGGATTCTGAAGGAGGGCGGGCATTTCGTTATAGTCAGCGAGTCCGACGGGCAGGACAAAACCAGCCTGTGGTTCAAGCAGTATATTGATGGAATGAACATGTACACTCCGCCGGAAATAGAGTACGCGTTAAAGTCTGCGGGGTTCACTAACATCAAGACAGAACATCACCCCAAACATTCGTGGATAGTAATCATCGCTGAGAAGTGAGCACACAAAAAATCCCGGCCAAGTTCAAAGACCGGGATTAGTTCTTATTTGCTGTGTCTGTGCATAAATTCTTCCGCCAGTGCCCAATCAGAAGGTTCATCAAGCTCAATTCCGCAATACTCCGGCATCTCATACACGGCTATCTTCCCTGACAGCCTGCACTCTGATTCTCGGATTGCCTTCACTGTGCTGATATAGAACGCTCCGTTTTCCATCAGGGTCCCGGCGAAATCCTGCCTTCTTGGCCTGTTCATGAAGTCATAGTTTATCGGCCTTCCGTCCTGCTCCCAGAAGAAGCGTTTTGTTCGCGAACATGTCAGCAGTGAGTCATACCCTCCTTCACGAAACAGCATCATTGCTCCGTCAATATCATGTGATTGCGTGAGAGGGCTGGTTGCCTGCACAAGAATGAACACATCATCGTCATTCAGCCCTGCCGCGTGAATATATTCCAGCATTACGCTTTCTGTGCTGGAGCTGTCCTGAGCGTTGGCAGGGTCGCGCTCGTACAATCTAACCTTCTTCATACCAAAAGACTCTGCCGTCCTGAGAATATCTCTGCTGTCCGACGCAATAATCACACTGTCAACACATTGAGCATCGTTTGCGGCTCTGGCTGTCCAGTACACGAGAGGATGCCCGCAAAATGGCCGTATGTTCTTCATGGGAATGGACTTGCTGCCGCCGCGCACCGGGATAAATGCTATTGTGTTCATCACAACACCTTGCGCTTTAACTTGTCGCGCTGTACCTGCTCAATCGGGAGTATCTCAGGCTGTTTGTACCTCAGAGTCATTGACACATTCCGCAAATCCCGCGCTAACTTCCTGATCCCGTCCGGCTCAAGACTGGCGGCGTGGTCAGTACCCTTCCATGTCCTGTCGAGCGTAAAGTGCCTCTCGAAGTATGAGGCCCCCAGCGCAAGAGCAGCTATGTCTGCCGCAATTCCCAAGTGATGCCCCGAGAAGCCTATAGCCTTTACACTCACACCGAATTTCTCGCGCAAACGTGATACTTCCTTTACGCACAAGTCCTCAAACGGAACAGGATACCCCGACGTGCACGAATACAGCACAGTATCCTTGAGCCTGCCTCTGCGTTCAAGGAAGGCAAAAATTCTGTCCTCTTCCTCGTGCGAAGTTATGCCAAGTGAAATGTGAAGTTCTCTGCCGTATTCGTCCGCGAGATAGCCCAGCATGTCGAAATCAAGATTGCTGGCCGAAGGTATCTTTATGAGCTTGGGATTCAGTGCCGCAATTTTTCGGGCACTCGTGATTTCCCACACTTAGGTGCTGTAATCACAGCCAACTTCTTCGCACTATTATTTGAGCTGTCTGTGCTGATCCTGCGAGAACTCGAGGTATTCACGGTGTGCTCCGTAAGTCTTGCCGTAGCTGTTGTTGGGGTTAGGATGAGGGGCTTTGTATTCTTCTGGTGATAATAATTCTTGGGGTTCGCGTTTCTGGAACTTGATAACGTCAACCTTGCAGTTATCTCCGAAAAATTTCATTGCTCCGAGAAGTTCTATCATTCTGTGAGCAACGTCCATTTTCACGAGATGGTTGCACCCTATCTCAGCAATTACTGTGGGGGGGGGGGGGGTAATTCAAGGCACATTTATTCTGAGGTCTCCTTTCTGTCCTGAGCCTTTATCCTGTCCGGCAGAGGTATCCTGTTCACGAATGCATCGAACAGCCGCCTTGAGGCAGGGCTGAAATGCTCAAAGTATTTGCTTTCTGTTTCACGGCCAAGCCACTCAATCCGCACATCTTCGGGAAAAGACAACGCCGCAGTCGAATTTACTGTTACTGCTTCGGTGAATTTCACCCTGCACAGGTTCAATAACTCCATTGGGGTCTGTTTGTCCCAAATCATAACATCAGGGAAAATTTCGCGGTAATTCATCGTGTTCCTGTAGTGCGTCTTCAGCAGCAGCCTCGATTTGTCATAGCGGCTGAGTATCCTGCGCATCATTTCTGCCTGTTCATCGTGCGTTATGAGGCCGTCGTCGGCTAAAGGCTGGTCAACGATGATAATATCTTTCTGCCTGAGAGAAGCAGCATCTTCCTCCGTGAGGCCAAAGAACTTCATGATGAGTGCCTTCTTTTCCGGCTCTGACTTCTCCCACAGGTCCGGCATCGATACTACGTCAAGCCCCTTCCTGCCTTGATAGCATTCCGGAATTTCTGCCATGCCAGTCAGGATTACACGCTTTGCCTGCGGCGTAACTCCCAGCCCGCGCACACCAAACGGTGCATCAAGAAATATCTGCAGCCTTCGCGCAAAAGAAGCCCTGCCTGCGTAAATGTCAGCGTTCTCGTACGTGAATAACCCTTCCTCCGGGAAAGTATATTCACTACTGCCGATTAGTGCCTTCGCCGTAGAGTAGTTGTCGTAGCAAAATATCTCCGCTATCTTAAGGAAGGGCCAGCGTAAATTTTGGGTCATCCTCAGCCACAAATACGGCAATGAATGTTTTGTGCAGAGCTGTAATGCCGTATAGAGCCTTTGAAGCAGAGCGTGTTTCCTGAACCTGATAGTGATTTGCGGCTCATTCAGAAAGTATGACTGCAGAAATATCGCGCTGGTCTTCTCTGTCTCCTGGCTTGGCCATTTGGGATAACGCACAAAGAAGTACGCGGTGTTGTGAATATCCTGCAGGTCATTCACGAGAAAGTAGAGCAGAAGTCGTGTAAGGTGAGGTTGTTATGAGAACGTGTTTATTCATGAGCATCACTCCTTCATAAAAATTCCCGGCCTGTTGAGACCGGGATAATGTTTCACGCAAATCTTACTTGCCTGCCGCCGCGTTCCTTCCCGCGATGCGTCCGAACACTACGCCGTCAGTCAGTGCGTTTCCGCCGACTCTGTTGCTTCCGTGAATGCCGCCCGTAACCTCGCCAGCCGCATACAGACCTGCGATAATGCTTCCGTCCTCTCTGAGCACCTGAGCTTCCGTGTTAATCTTCAGACCGCCCATCGTGTGGTGAAGCGTCGGCGAGAGAGGCACGCAGTAGAACGGAGCCTTCCCTATCGGGAGCTCTACCTCGTCCTTCTCGAAGTCAGTATCTTTACCGGCCGCAACAAGTTCGTTGTAGCGCGCAACCGTCGCCTTCAGGCCTTCGGGGTCAATCCCTGCTTTGCCTGCCAGTTCCTCAAGAGTGTTCCCCACAAACAAATACCCCTTGCTCGTGAGGTTCTCAAGCTCCACAGGAGGAAGTTCCTTCACGCCCGCGTAGAACCCGCCCTCGCTGTCGAATATCGAGTACATAATCTGTCCGGGCTGTGCTATCGTTGCGTTGGAGATTACGTCACGGCGGCCGCTCTCCTCAACAAAACGCTTCCCGTTCTTGTTCACGTAGATTGAGTTCTTAATCACGCCCGCAAAATGGCTCTGCAGTCCTCCCGTTACGGGGTTTCCGTGCGGGTGAATCTGTACGTACTCCATTCCCTCGAGAGCAGCTCCAGCCGCAAGCCCCATCTCGATGCCGTCGCCGGTCGATGTCGGAGCGTTCGATGTCGGAAGCCCGGAAAGCCCGTTGTACTTCTTCACGAGTTCAGCACTCGCCGCATAGCCGCCCGTCGCCAGAACTACGCCCTTCTTCGCCGTGAACTTGTAGGCCTGTCCGTTCTTGGGGTCAACAGCCTCAACACCGGAAATTCTGCCGTCAGAACCTGCAACGAGCTTCTCGGCCTTGCAGTTCAGGATGACCTTTCCGCCGAGTTCAGCGACTCTCTTGGCCAGAGGTGCAACAAATCCGTTGAACGCAATCTTGTCCTTCTCGTCCAAACTTCTCGGCCACAGTCCGCCGATCGTCTGGTAGACCATTTCCGTCCAGACCGTGCCGTGATCTGTGAGCCAGTGCCTCGCGTCAAGAGCATTGCGCGTCAGAACAGCGACAAGCGCAGGGTCAGCCTTGAAGTCTCCGGCCTCGAGCGTGTTCATGAAGAACTTTTCGACGCTGTCCTCAACAGGAGGATTCATTTTGCTCTGGCGTTCAGGGTCAGGAGCATTGAGGGTTCCGCCCGCACGTGCAGTGTTTCCGCCGATCATCTCGTTCTTCTCGAGGATGATGACTGTTGCGCCGTTCTCGAGGGCTTCGGTCGCAGCAGCAAATCCTGCTCCGCCGGCACCAAATATGATTACGTCGGCCTCCATCTCAATCGGAGCATCCTTCTTCTCGGGGTAGGCAATCTTGCGGGCCTCGAGGACTGAT
>JAFSSM010000012.1 GCA_017451025.1 Synergistaceae bacterium
AGGCCGTGTACCAACCTTCACTGGAAGCCCCTGCCTTTTGGTCGGGGAGTGTTTGCGATTATTGTGTATTGTTATACCCGTTCCTGATTTGCAGAATACTAATATATTTTCACTAAGGAAGTGTGTAGTAATGAAGGTAAGCGTAAAAATCTTGTCGGCTCTATTGCTGGTGATGGTGCTATGTTCGTGTGCGTTTGCTGCTCTTCCTTCTGTAACGATGCTATCCACGAAGACATGTCCGGCATGTGCGCAGATGGAAAAGGTCATGAAGAAAATAGAGGCCGACTACTCAGGCAAAATCTCCACTCAGCACATATATCTTGAGGACAAGCCCGAACTGGCAAAACAGTACAATATCCGCTATGTTCCGACTCTGTTGTTCCGGGACTCTTCAGGAAAAATAGTAGCACAGGAGATCGGCTACAGGAGTCTTGATGCGGTGCTTGAGGTGTTCAGGAAAGCGGGAATAACTTTCTAGACTAACCGAATTTGTGCGGGATGCCTTCATGGTGTCCCTTTTTTTGCGGCAAAAAAACCTCCCCTGAAATCCAGAGGAGGACGTAAATGCATAACTTACTTGGCTAAGTCAGACATAATCACGTCAGCAGCATATATTCCTGATCCGAACGCAAGCCCTACCGCAGTACCCTCAACCTGATAATACGGCTGGCAGTACAGAGACCCCGCGTCGACTCCCGCAGCATAGAGTCCTTTTATCGGCGTAAGGTCATTCCTCAGCACACGAAGGCACGAATCCGTCCGGACACCTCCCAGAGTCCCCCAAGCAGAAGGCTCATACTCAACAACATAGTACGGAGCTTTGGTTATGGGCTTCAGGAAAGTAGGATTCTTGAAGTATTCATCATCCTTGCCGGCCTCACAGTACGCGTTGTAGTTCTTGACTGTCTCAGCAAGTTTAGGCATCCCGAAGAATTTCGCGCACTCCTCTATGGTGTCAGCCTTCACTGCCCAGCCCTGAGCTATCGCCTTCTCCAGATCCTCCGGAAGTGTCTTCAGCACTACACCTTTTGCGGTCATCTTGCCGACGTACCAGTCCTCAGGGTTGCCGAGATACTCAAACAGTCCGACAGTGCTTATCGCGTCAACAAATGCCTGATCAACCACAGCGTAGAACTTCCCAGCTCTGAGCACAGCTTCACCGCCTACAGACAGGGGCTGATTCGCCATGTAGTACTCGTTGAAGAATCTTTCACCGTTCGGATCTACCAGCATTCCGCCGTAAATCCCTATGGTCATTGCAGCGTTAGACCTCTGCCAGCCTCCGCCCTTCTTATTCGAGCCGCCGAACTCGTTCGAAATCATGGCAAAGCTGCTTTCTTCGAGCATACCTCCCGCTTTCTGAGTCATCCTGATAGCGTCTCCGGTAGAGAGAGTATTTCCGAGAGGGTTGACGTTGATATCGCCCCAGTGTTCCTTGATGAGCTTGTTGTTGCCGAGATAGCCTCCTGTCGCCAAAAGCACAGCATCAGCCTTAATGTTGAGGGTGCTTCCGTCTGACTTCTTGGCCGTGATTCCGACAACATCACCGTCCTCAATAATCAGGGAATCTCCAGCGGTCTCACACATGAGTCTTCCGCCTGCCTTCAGAAAAGCCTCCTGAATGAATGCGGGACGTTCAGCTTTTGCGTTCCTGTAGCCGTGGCGTGAACGGTAACCTGCTCCGTAATTGTCGGGCCTCAGGAACATATCGAGTCCTGCCTCGCGCTGAAGCTCTATTGCCTCGCCTGTGCGTGCTATGACTCTGCGCAAGAGTCTGCTGTCGCTGGTCAA
Source organism: Synergistaceae bacterium (assembly GCA_017451025.1). Lineage (GTDB taxonomy): Bacteria > Synergistota > Synergistia > Synergistales > Aminobacteriaceae > JAFUXM01. The sequence continues at coordinate 1,792 of JAFSSM010000012.1, forward strand.
ATATGCGTCTTCGGTGAGGTCGTTGAAGAGCATCTCGTCCGTGATGGTTACGCCTTCTTCTTTCTGGACGCTGGTGTTTGAGGCCATAGGCCCGCCGCAGTTCCAGCCGTTGGCGACTCCGATGGTTGCGCCCTTCTCGATCACGAGGACATCAACGCCGTTTTTCGCGAGCTTG
>JAFSSM010000013.1 GCA_017451025.1 Synergistaceae bacterium
CCGACTGGACAGCCGAGATGCTCTGCCACGAGAAGAACACCGCAACTCCGAAAAGCGCAAGGACTATTCCGAAGCCTATCGTGAGTTTGCCCGTAATCTTAAAGTTGTTTAACATACTACACGCTCCTGTGAATAAAATTTGTGGGTGAAAAAACCTAATGACTACAGCGACGATTGTACAGCCTTATCGTTCAGGGGCAATCCCCTCCTTAGCCATGAGCCACGAAAGAGCTGCAAACGTCTTCGAGTCCCGTATTCTGCCTTCACGAATCATCTTCGGTATGTCGGCGAAGGCAACTTCGACAACCGAGACGTTTTCGTCGTCGTCCTGGGGCAGTGATGCTTCAGTGAGGTCTTCGGCGAGGAACAGCGTGAACATTTCCGTGCAGAATCCCGGCGATGCGTAGAACTCCCCGATTCTGAAGAGCTTTCCGGCCCTTACGTTCAGCTCCTCCTGCATTTCGCGTTCGGCGGCCTGTGCGGGGTCTTCTCCCTTCTCGATGAGTCCTGCACATACTTCGAGTGTCTCCTCATGAACTGCGTACCTGTACTGCCGGACAAGAAGCACTGTCTTGCGGCTGGTTACGGCAATCATACCTACAGCCGCCTTGTGCTCGACGACTTCCCTGATGGCGAGATGGCCGGAAGGTGTGCGGACATCATCACAGCGAACACTGAGAATCCTTCCGTCAAAGATTCTCTTCTCAGCAACGCAGACTTCTTCAATGTCTGATCTCTGCGGCATAAGAACACCTGCCCTTTTCCTGAATTGATTACTTACGTGAATTGCTTAATTATAACGCATAACCCTAAACTTTACACAAATTCACCACATTGAAGGCGCATACCTCTTGACCACTCTGCACCTGTTGATTTGTTCCTGCCCTCGCTCTGGACTTCGAGGAGTTCAACGCAATCATCACAGCAGGAAATTATCGGATCCCCCTCTATTCTCATCACTTGGCCGGGAGTTTTTGCGGTGATGTCTTCGCGGATTAATGCCCTCCAGATTTTGACGCGCTTTCCGCGAATCACGGTGTAAGCTCCTCCTGACATGTCCAGTGCCCTCACAGTGTCCGTGAATTTCTTGGCCGTCATGGTGAACGACAGCTCAAATTCTGCCTTTTCGAGTTTTGGGGCATAAGTAGCGAGCGAGTCGTCCTGCGGCGTGAATGTCAGGGCATCAAGATTTCTGACTGCCTCAGCCGCAATTTCACAGCCCATTTCCGCGAGCCGATGGTACAAGTCGGAAGCGTTTTCGCCCGGCAGAATCCCGGTGCGTGTCTGCCCGAAAATTCCGCCCGCGTCCATCGCCTGAACCAGCCGGAACACACTGACTCCCGTATAGTCCTTGCCGTCGAGAAGTGCACGCTGAATCGGTGCTGCTCCTCTGTATTCTGGCAGAAGGGACGGGTGAATGTTCAGGCACATGCGCGACAAGAAGGGTTCGCGGATAATTTGTCCGAAGTCTATCACGAAAATTATTGCGGGCTGTTCGGAGTCGAGAGCATCAATCAGCTCCTGATTAGCGGAGAGTTTTCCTGTGCGCGTAACACTCAGGCCAAGTGATGAAGCTGTAAGTTCCACAGGAGAAGGATTTTCGCGGTTGTTCCTGCCTGAACGTGTAGGAAGGCCGGTGATGATTCTGTTGAGCTGGATATTGTTCTTGACGAGGCCTGCCAGACACAGCGAGGCAAACTGACCTGTACCTATGAACCAGATGTTATTGCTGCTCACCCTAGAAATGCCCTCCTGTATTTTTCGCGGCCTTCTTCTTGATGGCGTTGCGCTTGAGGCTCGAAAGGTAATCCACGAATAATTTTCCAGTCAGGTGATCCATCTCATGAAGGAAGGCTCGTGCGGTGTAACCCTCACCCTCGTATTCGTGAGTCTCTCCTTTTTCGTCCTGAACAGAAATTTTCACCCACTGCGGGCGCGTAACGTGGGCGTATATTCCCGGAAAACTGAGGCACCCCTCTTCGCCGTCCTGAATGCCTTTCTGGTCAATCACTTTCGGGTTGATGAGCACATAACTTTTGCCGTCATACTCAACAACAGCAATTTTCTTGAGGACTCCGACCTGCGGGGCGGCAAGTCCTACGCCGTCATGTGCTCTCATTGCCGCAAAAAGGTCCTGTACGAATTTAGCAAGTTCCTCATCAAAGACTTCAACATCTTCGGATTTTTTCTTGAGGAGCGGATTAGGATACTTGAGAATTTCGAGTCCTCCGTCAATAACTTCATGGGTATCTGCCAATATGTTTCACTCTCCTATACATTTATGAACGCGGCTTATTTTACCGCACAGCAATGGATTATATTACAACAAGCGCAGCTCTTTCTTCTGGTCAGTCCATCATCCTACAAAAATAGCGGGACTCTCATTTCGAGAATCCCGCCTAATTTTTCTGAGTCTTACTTCTTCTTGCGGTCTACCTGCAGGAAATATGTTGAACCCTCGCGCTCAACCATCAGCACAACCGAATCATCACTCCCGATTGCCTTCACCAAGTCCTCAGGTGTTTTGACTTCCTGGCCGTTCAGCTCAACGATCAGATCTCCCTCGCGGACTCCTTCATCGTAGTATGCCGGTGATTCTTTATCCACGTCGACAATAACCAGTCCCTCGCTGTTCGAGTCAATCTTGTACTGTCTGCGCAGAGCATCATTCACAGGCGAAACACGGTTAATCCCAAATTCCTTGAGTGCCTCGCTTCCGGAAGCGTCTGACTCTTTCTCGTCCTTGTTATCGCTGGTTTCCGGCCTGCCGTCAGCAGTGTTAGGACGTTCGCCCAACTTAACACTGAAGTTTATAGTTTTGCCCTTGCGCACAATTTCCAGCTTTGCCGTCGAGTTCGGAGCAAGCACACGCACTTTCTGCACAAATGCATTCGCGTCCTTGATGTTCTCGCCGTTCAGCTTCACTACCACGTCTCCGCGCTTGATGCCCGCTTTGTCCGCAGGGTCTCCCTTGAACACGTCGTTAATCATTGCGCCTTCGGTGCCATTAACTCCGTAGGCTTTCGCCATCTGCGGAGTTATATCCCTCACACTGACTCCGAGCCATCCGCGTTTGACTCTGCCGTAGGACACAAGGTCTCCCATTATCTCCTTTGCTTTGTTGACTGGTATTGCGAAGCACAAGCCCTGTGCATACGGAATAATCGCTGTGTTTATTCCTATGACCTTTCCGTCCATATCGAGCAATGGCCCGCCGGAATTTCCGGGATTGATTGCCGCGTCGGTCTGCAGGAAATCGTCGAAGTTCACATCCTGCGCGTGAATGCTCCTGTTCTTGGCCGAAATTACTCCGGCTGTTACCGAGTGCTCGAAGCCGTAAGGGTTGCCGATTGCGACGACCCACTCGCCGACTTCTACTGCGTCAGAATCGCCAAGCTCAAGCACCGGCAAATCTCCATCAGGCTCAATCTTGATCACTGCCAAGTCATACGTAGGATCATTGCCGACGATTTTTGCGGGATAAGTCTTCTTGCTGCCGTCCGCAAGCTGAAGAGACACGGTGATTTTTTCCATGCCGTCAACCACGTGGTTGTTGGTGAGTATCTGCCCGTCCTTCGTTACGATGAAGCCTGAACCTCTGCCCTTCATAGGGACTGAGCGTGTGAAATCCTTGAAGGCATCACCGAAAAATCTCTTGAAGAACGGATCGTCGTCGAACGGGAAAGGAGAAATTGACCGCTTGGCCGTCTTCTCAACGTCAATGTTCACGACCGCGACGGAAGCCATTTTTACGATCGGGACTATCGGGTTGTTCTGCCGGGCGAATGCCGCAAACGAACTCCCTGCTGTCCCGAGAATCAGTGCAAGCGTCAGGAATAACGCCATCAATTTTTTACTGCTCAAAGTCTTTACCTCCATAAAAATTGTTTTTGTACGGCGAAATATTTTAGCCTCACAATGTGAAGACTTCATGACTCGTTTTACTTATGTGAACTATCAGCCTTCAGCCGTAAAAGGCTATACACCAGCCATATGCACACGAAAGGCAGAGCCAGCAAAAGCCACCTGTAGGTCCACATGTGAATGCTCAGCAAAGAAGCCGGGTTAGGGTATCTAACGAGAGCAACGGAGAATCGCATTGCGGCATAGAGGATAATTCCCAGAGGGGCAAGCACGGAATAATGACGCTGTTTTCCCCTCTGAAGCGGCAGGATTTTTCGTTCGGCGAACATCAGAATCAGGACGATAGCTCCAGCAATAATTGAGTAGTATATCTGCGTGGGATGCCGGAGTATTCCTGCTTTGTCGTTCGGGAAATGCACGCCCAGACAAAAATCCGTAACGTTCCCGACGCAGCAGCCATTCAGGAAGCAGCCCCAGCGTCCAACAGCAATAGCCAGGAACGCTGGGATTATCGCGACATCGCACAATTTCAGGAAGGATATTTTCTTCGAGAACAGGCACATCACCAGCGCAGACACGAAAGCTCCGGCAACTGCTCCGAACTCGTAGAGGCTGCCTCTGTTGAGGTCAAGGAACAACGAGGGCTGTGCTAAATATTCCCGCCAGTTCACGAAGTACTCGGGAGAACGCGCACCGAGCATCATGCACAGAAAGGATATAGCCATAACTCTGCGTGATTCGTCCTCGTCGAGGCTGTAGAGTTTGAGCCTGCGGATACCCCAGAGAATCGCCAGCGACAAGGCTATAAACCACACGACGCTGTAAGAATCTATCCTGATGCTGCCAATGCGTAAAAGTGTAGGGTACATGATTATTCGGCCTCCCACAAAAGCATATTGTCGTCGAAATATGCCTTGAGCCTGCCGTTGTCCTTCAGCCACGACAAATAGGAACGCACCGTGCTTCCAACAAGAACATACTGCTCGAAGTTCATGCTCAGATTCAGTTCCGCAAATAATTTCTGGAGTATTACCTCGAAATTCAGAGGAGCGCGGCAGATTCCGGTTATCCTGTCCGCAATTTCGTTTGCCTTGTCGATGTTGAGCTGTGCAAGGCCGGAAATATCTTTGGTCGTTGGCGCGTGAGCAGGGACGAACGCATCAGCTTCAAGCGTCTTGACCATTTCCAGAGTTGTTATGTAGGAAGCGACATCATAGAGAAAAGTTATCTGGTACTTGGCCAGAGTCTCGGCACTTGACAGGCAATCGGCCAAGTACACCACGTTATCGGGAGTCCTGAATCCGGCCATGCTGAAAAAATGTCCGGGCAAGGGGATAATTTCCCAGCCTTCGGGTATAACTTCAGGTGTAAGGTATTCCGCATTGCTTTCCTGAGCCATCAGGAATTTGTGGCGCAATTCTTTCACGGGGAAGCCCCCGTACAGAAACGACGGCTCAAGAACAGGATGACGGGTAAAGGCGCACTCAACATCAGGAGCGTAGATTTTGCACCCCGTCTGAGCCTGAAGGTACTTGTTGCCGCCGATGTGGTCAGCGTTCGAGTGAGTGTTGTAGATTGCTGTGAGCTTCCACTTGTTGGCATCGAGGACCTGACGGACTTTTCGGCCTGCTTCCTTGTCGTTGCCGCTGTCAATTAAGCAGACATTACCGCCTTCAAGCCTGACGAGTCCGATTTTTGCGGGACTTTGAATGTAATAGCTGCTCCCCTTTACGTGAACAAGCTCATACATGGCTATTCAGCCTCTGGAAAACTGCTCCCGTGAGCGTACATTTCGCGGAGCTTGGGCTTCTCAATTTTGCCTGTAGGGTTTCTCGGGACATCAGCGAAGATGATTTTGCGGGGCCTCTTGTATCTCGGAAGCTCAAGGCAGAACCTGTTAATCTCCTCTTCAGTGCAGCGCATACCCTTCTTGACCTGAATAATTGCCGCAGGAATTTCACCGAGTCTTGGTTCAGGCAGACCGATAACAGCAACGTCGTGGACTTTGGGGTGCCCCGCAAGGAAATTCTCAATCTGTACAGGGTAAATGTTTTCGCCGCCCATAATGACCACGTCCTTCTTGCGGTCAACCAGCCAAACGAATCCATCTGCGTCCTGCATGGCCATATCTCCGGTGAATAGCCAGCCGTCCCTGAGAGTCTCGTGAGTTGCTCCGGGATTGTGGTAGTAGCACAGCATTACGCCGGGACCTTTGACGCAAAGTTCGCCGGTCTCTCCCTGAGCAACAGGGTTTCCGTTGTTGTCGACTATCTTGATTTCCCAGCCGTAACCCGGCACTCCGATAGCTCCTACTTTGTGAATATTATCGAGCCCAAGATGAACACAGCCCGGCCCTGTAGATTCAGAGAGGCCGTAATTTGTGTCGTACTTGTGGTGCGGGAAATAGTCGAGCCAGTGCTTGATCAGAGCAGGAGGAACAGGCTGTGCACCGATGTGCATTAACCGCCACTGAGAGAGATTGCGGCCTGCGAGTTTGAGGTCTCCTCTGTCGAGTGCCGTCAAAATATCCTGGCACCAGGGAACTAACAGCCACACGATGGTGCATCCTTCCCACGATACGACATCGAGAATAGCTTTCGGTGAGGTGCCTTTGAGGATAACTGCGCGGCTTCCGGTGAAGAGAGAGCCGAACCAGTGCATTTTTGCGCCGGTGTGGTAGAGCGGCGGAATGCACAGGAAAACGTCCTCATGAGTCGTGAGGTGGTGCTTTGCCTCCATGCGCGCGGCCTGAAGGAGTGCTGTGTGGTTGTGCAGAATAGCTTTCGGGAAGCCAGTTGTGCCTGACGAGAAATATATTGCGGCTTCGTCGGTGTCCTCAATGAGAATTTTGGGGGCAGTCGATGAGCAGTTGCTTACGGCTTCGTTGTAGCTTTCGGCGAACGACGGGCAGTTGTCCCCTACGAAGAAGAGCAGGCACTTATCGCCGAGAGCAAGGACCGTGTTTTCGACCCTGCCGATAAATTCCGGGCCAAAGAAGAGAACGTCAACATCGGCAAGATTTACGCAGTACTCTATTTCTTCTGAGGAATAGCGGAAATTCAGGGGGACAGCGATTGCGCCGGTTTTGAGTATGCCAAAGTAAATGGGCAGCCACTCGAGGCAGTTCATGAGGAGGATAGCGATTTTCTGGCCTTTCTTTATGCCGCGAGAGAGGAGCATATTTGCGACACGGTTAGCTTTTTCGTCAAAGACTGACCAGGTAATTTCGCGCCTGTAGGGTTTTGCGGAAGTGGGCTGAATAAGTGAATATTCTTTCCACGTAATGCGGATAGGTTCTTCCTGTTCCGGGTTAATTTCGACAAGAGCAACTTCATTGCCGTAAAGTTTGCTGTTGCGTTCGAGCAAATCAGTGATGGGCATAGCGAGAAAAATTCCCTCTTTCACTAAGAATAAAGTCCTGTTTGATGTCAACAGGACTTTGTGAAAATTACCTCAAACCAAAAGTAATGTCAAGGAATCTATTTTGCGTTACTATTCTGCATTTTGCTTGAGTCTGTCTAACGCCGAAGTATCGGTGAGCCTGTAATTAGTCATAGCATAGTCGAGAGCAGAATAGCCGTTAAAGTTCTTGATGTGAAGGTCAGCACCAGCATCGATTAGGGCATCAACTACGTCGTCAGTGTTGTAGGCGGCAGCGTAGATGAGAGGGGTGTTGCCCTTGATGTCTTGTGCGTTGAGATCGGCTCCTGATTTGACGAGGAGGTCGATAATGTCAGCAGAGTTGCTTTTTGCGGCGAACATGAGGGGGGTAGCGGCGGATTTATTTGTGACGTTGATGGAGATACCAGAGTTAATTGCTTGAGCGAGGTCGTCTTCTGAGCCAGAGCGTGCGATTTTGAGGATGTCGCGCTGGAAAGTAAGTTTGAGGGCTTTGGCGGATTCTTCTTGCTGTTCAGGCGAGAGGGTATCTGCGGGTATAGTTTCCTGCTCTGGTGAAGGGATTGCTTCGTTGTGTGAGATGTTAGCGTGTATTTCTTCCAGAGTTGTAGAGGTGTCGTCTTGTGCAGGTTGCTCTTCGGTGAAAACAGGGGCCGTGTCGTTGTACTCAGGAATTGCCTCATCATTAGCATGAGCCGCGTCGTTGAGTGCAAGAACCTCTTCATTAACAGGAGCCTCGTTATTCTGAACAAGAGTCGCATCTTGTGTAAGAGTCTCTGCGTTGAGAGCAGTAGCTTCTTCAAGTTCCAAAGTCCCGGCATCTCCCAAAACTTTACTCTCCTCCTCACCGTCAGACCCGCCCTCGCGTCCAGAAGTGCCCAAACATGATGCTTCCTCAATTTTCTTCAAGCAATACTCACATTTCGCATTCGACAGCTTCTCTCGTGCATATTCCAGAAGCGTCTTGCCATGCTTGTTAGCCACGCATACCTCAGCCCCGTTCTCTAGTAATATCTCGATATTCTCACACCTGCTGTTCATAACCGCATTCATCAGTGCGGTAACTCCCCTATTGTTCACAGCATTGACATCCGCACCATTCTCGATAAGTGCCTCAATAACTTTAGGCATGGAGAATATCGAAGCGTAAATCAGCGCAGTCGTCCCGTGCTTATCCATAGCATTCACATTAGCACCGCTGTCTATCGCTCGCAGTATCGCCCTCTCCTTGCCCTTCTTGCACAGCTCAATGAAATATCTGTCCCGAACGCTATATCTCGTCTTGCCCGTCGGCTTACTGCTGAACGCCGCCGCTGCCTGCACCTCAAGTTCCGCATCCTCACCAGCTAACAGCTGAATTATTCCCGGCGCATTCCTCATCCTCTGGTTCGTCAATGCATACGAAAATGCATCACGACCCTTGTTGTTCGTAGGGCTTGTGTCCGCTCCGCTCTCACACAATAACCTCACTACTTCCGGCTTGTTCTCCATCACAGCGAAAATTAATGCCGTATTCCCCTTGCCGTTCCTCGCGTTAATATCCGCTCCGGCATCAATCAGTTCTTTTATTGCGCCAATATCCTTGTTCAAATGCGACGCTTCCATTAATGGCGTAGTACCGAAACGGCTTCGGGCGTTGGGATTCGCTCCGGCATCAAGTGCATTGATAATCTGTTCGTGCGTAGCCTTCCTGCAGAAAGTTATGAACTCCTTATCCGGCATCCCCGACTTGGCCGGAAGTTCGCTCAATCTTTCCCACTTGTCAGGACAAGAAGCATCGCTCTCAATTTCTGCCCTGCTCTCCGCTTCCTCAACAGACAGCAGCATGTACGGATAATGCTCCGGATTAATCTTCAGCACACGTGTCTTCAAAATATCTCCTGCCCTCATAGCATCACGTGCACTCGCAGGATACATCAATGAACCATATTCTGACTTCGGAATCCTAGCCTCTAAATCGCTGCTGCCGCCAATATTGACAAATGCTCCGTCGTTCTCCGTGATGCGTTTGATTGTCGCGCTGAGTATCTGCCCGACTTCGTACTTCTCATAACGCCTCTTCATGTTCGTCCACGGATCCGTGAGTGCCTGACTTACGCTCAAGGTCAGACCGTCAGTGCCCTTCGCTGTTACACGAAACACCCTGCGTTCTCCTTCTCTGTACGTTCCCTGTTTTTCCGGAGGTATATCCTCAATCGGAACTGAGCCGCAGATTCTTCCGGAAGATACGCTGAATCCTTCGTCAGTTATCTCCGTAATGCTTCCCCTGAAGAAATCACCAGGAGACACTATGCACATAAATACCCACTCGCACAAATCCAGTGCGGCATCTATTAATTTACGGCCAGCCTCTTCCGAGTTATAGCGTCCGTGTACTGCCTCGTTACGAGCCTGCCTCAAATTATGCAGAATATCTATCTTGTCGCGGTTCTCCACGCCAAGAGGCTTGAGCAGATTGTTTATCTTCTTGTGCTGTTCCATGTTGTCGGGAACTTTGAGACCGCTACTCTCGAGAATCAAATCCGTTACCGCTTCCTCAATATCTCCAAGACACAGCAGGCAGTAGCGCGTGTTGCAGTAAAGATTGGCTTCTGCCTCAATGCCATATTCGGCAAGACATGCGAGCGGCGGGCAAGGAGCATTTTCCGGGAACATATCGCCCAAGAATGCAAACCTGCTTATCCCGTCCCCTGAAATAAACCATTCGCAAAGTTCAAGTGCGGAAGTCAGCATCCTTGAAGCCGAATTTTCGGAAGCATAATTGTCATTAGCAGCATCATCCTTAATTTCTGTGAGCGTCTTTATTTTCAGGCATATATTTTCGTCAATTATTCCGTTCTCCAGCAGAACATCAGGCCCTGCTGACTGAATATTGTTTTTTCTGCACAATTCTTCGCTTATGGTTTCTGCAATCCGTCCAAGATTAAGAAGGCATATATTATTGTCAGTTCCAAGTGCTTGTTCTGCTTTTTGTCCATATTCTGCCAGCTTCGGAAATTGTTCCGCAAGAAAGTCAAACCTGCTTTGCATTGTCATTCTCCCTGTAAATTTTTGGTGATGCTGTAAATTGTAATATATATAGAGAAATTTGACATGAACACCAGGCAGAATAATATAATCTCATGTTCCCTCGCGTTTATGTGCTCATGAACTATTAATGAGCTTATATCTCGCAGAGAGCAGGTGCTAAAATTCACAGCAATTCAGAAGGGGGAAAAATTATGAAACAGTTAATGCAGGGCAACACCGCCGCCGCAAGAGGACTCTGGGAGGCTGGCTGTTGCTTTGCGTCGAGCTATCCAGGAACTCCCAGCACGGAAATTACGGAGGAGATAGCAAAATTCAGCGAAGTATATTCCGAGTGGGCACCCAACGAAAAGGTAGCAATGGAAGCAGCATTCGGGGCAAGCCTCGCAGGAAAGAGGAGCTTCTGCGGAATGAAGCACGTCGGCCTCAACGTTGCGGCAGATCCGCTGTTCACGGTCTCCTACACCGGGATTAACGCAGGAATGGTTATCTGCGTGGCTGATGATGCAGGAATGCACTCAAGCCAGAACGAACAGGACAGCCGGCATTACGCACGTGCGGCCAAGCTCCCGATGCTCGAACCATCAGACTCTCAGGAAGCATTGGACTTCTTCAAGCGTGCCTACACCCTCTCAGAAGAATATGACTCGCCGGTAATCGTGAAGATGTGTACGAGGATTGCGCATTCACAGTCAGTTGTTGAGACAGGAGAACGTCAGGAAGCTCCGGAGCACCCCTACGAGAAGAACATAGCCAAATACGTAATGATGCCCGGCAACGCCATAAAGAGGCACCCAATCGTCGAAGAGAGAATGCGGAAATTGCAGTCCTTCGCCGAAACCTCAGACCTGAACCGCACAGAACAGGGCAGTGATGCTTCAATCGGCATAATAACTTCGTCAACGTCCTACCAGTACGTGAAGGAAGCCTGCGGTGATAAATTCCCGATATTGAAGCTCGGAATGATCTGGCCTATGCCCGACGAAAAACTGAAGGCTTTTGCTCAGGGTGTGAAGAGGCTCGTAATTGTTGAGGAGCTTGACGGATTCATAGAGGAACATTGCCGCTCACTTGGCCTGATGTGTGATGGAAAAGAGCTTTTCGGATTTTTGGGGGAATTAAGCCCTAATATCATTGCCGAAAAATTGGGAATGAGTCATGTTGACGGCGTGAAGTTGGGTGAAACTCTGCCTGCACGTCCTCCTATGATGTGCGCGGGCTGTCCTCATCGCGGACTGTTCTACACCCTCAAAAAGGCAGGCTGTACAGTTCTGGGCGATATAGGCTGTTACACGCTGGGTGCTGTTGCTCCGCTGTCGGCAATGGAGATGACGTTATGCATGGGTGCATCGGTCAGTGCACTCCACGGCTTCAATAAGGCAAACAGTGCCGCTCACTCCGTTCACGGCAACCCGCCCGCCCACCCCCCTGTAGCCGTAATCGGTGACTCCACATTCATGCACTCAGGAATGACCGGCCTCGCAAATATCGCCTACAACCAGAGCAAGAGTGTAGTGATTATTCTCGACAACTCCATTACCGGAATGACCGGACACCAGCAGAACCCCACAACTGGCCTGAACATTCACGGAGACCCCGCCGGAAAGATAGACCTCGAGGCACTGTGCCGTGCAATGGGTTTTTCGCGTGTAAGAGTCATTGACCCCTACAACCTCAAGGAGTGCGAGGACGCACTGCGCGAGGAGCTTGAAGCAGGAGAGTCCAGCGTGATAATTTCACGGAGGCCCTGTGCGCTGTTGAAGTACGTCAAGCACAATCCGCCCCTTCACGTGGATACGGCCAAGTGCGTCGGGTGCAAGTCGTGCATGAAGATAGGGTGTCCGGCACTCTCGATGAAGGAAGGTCATGCTCACGTTGACGAGACGCTGTGCGTGGGCTGCGGAGTGTGCACACAATTGTGCAGGTTCGGAGCGTTCAAGAAGGAGGGTGCGTAATTATGGCAGAAGCGAATGATTATGTGCGCAAGGAAGTCTTCGATGCGAGAATGGACCGCATGGAAATGCTGCTTGAGAAGACTGTAATGGAAATCAAGTCATATGTCGAGAAGACTACCGGCGAAACAAAAGCCTATGTCGAGAAGACTACCGGCGAGCTTAAAACATATGTCGAGCAAAGTACTGGTGAGCTCAAAGCAGAGATTGGCGAAATCAGGAATGATATAAAGGTCCTGAGTACTCGTGTTGATTCTCTTGAGCATGTAATAGGCTGGGGAATCGGAGGTTTCGCATTGGTTCTGGCATTGGCTGCCGTAATCCCGGCATTTGTGGCCTTCATCAAGAAACTGTTTAAACCTTCGGTTACATTTGAAGACGTGGAACGTATGATAAATGAATCATCGGCCAGGCTTATAGCAGAATTACGGGGAGGTCAGGCAGAATGAACACTCGCAACATTATGATCGTCGGTGTCGGCGGACAAGGCAGCGTCCTCGCCAGCAAATTGCTCGGGCATCTGCTCATCACGCAGGGCTACGACGTTAAGGTCTCAGAAGTTCACGGAATGAGCCAGCGCGGAGGCAGCGTTGTAACTTATGTGCGCTACGGCGACAAAGTATATTCCCCAGTCATCGACAAAGGACAGGCAGACGTGATTGTGTCGTTCGAGCTTCTCGAGGCCGCAAGAAACATCGAGTACCTCAAGCCCGAAGGCCAGATAGTTACTTCAACGCAGCAGATTGACCCTATGCCCGTACTTATCGGCGCAATGAGCTACCCCGAAGACCTGCTCAGCAAGATTAAGGCTCTGGGCGTTAAGATTGACGCGCTGGACTGCGTGAAACTCGCAGAACAGGCAGGCAGCACTAAAGCAGTGAACCTCGTGCTGCTCGGAAGGCTGTCGCATTACTTCGACGATATTCCTTCTGAGGCATGGGACGAAGCAATAAATTCGTGCGTTCCCCAAAAATTCCTGGAACTTAACCGCAAAGCATTTGAGCTTGGGAAAAACGCATAGAGATATTTACACGGAGATGATGTTTTGATGGAAAAGAGATATTTTCAGCCTGAGATAGAGACAATGAGCCGCGACAAGATTCGCGACCTGCAGAATGAACGTCTCTTGAAGCAGGTGCGTAATGTGTGGGAGAACGTCCCGTATTACCGCGCAAAAATGCAGGAAAAGGGATTAACCCCCGACGACATAAAATCGCAGGATGACCTGTACAAGCTCCCGTTCCTGACTAAGGACGATTTACGCAAAGCTTATCCCTACGGACTGATGGGCCGTCCACTCAAGGACTGCGTACGCATTCAGTCGACGAGCGGCACGACAGGACAGAGAGTCGTAGCATTCTACACGATGCATGACCTCGAAATCTGGGAGACCATGTGCGCACGTGCAATCGTCGCGGCGGGCGGAACTGACGAGTCGGTCGTTCAGGTGTCCTACGGTTACGGACTGTTCACCGGCGGACCGGGCCTCAACGGAGGAAGCCACAGGCTGGGGAGTCTCACCATTCCGACATCATCGGGCAACACAGACAGGCAGATTATGTTCATCAAGGACCTGCAGGCTACGATTTTGTGCTGCACACCGAGTTACGCGGCATTCATAGGCGAGCGCATGAAGGAAATGGGCATGAAGCCGGAGGATATTCCGCTGAAAGCAGGTATCTTCGGTGCAGAAGCGTGGAGCGAGGAAATGCGCAGAGACATCGAGGCCACAATGGGCATCAAGGCGTTCGACATTTACGGGCTTACGGAACTTTGCGGGCCTGGTGTGTCGTTCGAGTGCGAGGACCAGCACGGAATGCACATCAACGAGGACTATTTCATCCCGGAGATTATTGACCCGAAGACCGGCGAAGTTCTGCCGGAAGGGAGTCTCGGCGAACTGGTCTTCACCACGCTGGACAAGGAAGCCTTCCCGCTCATCAGGTACAGGACTCGCGACATCACGACGCTTACTCACGAACCGTGCCCCTGCGGACGTACTCACGTCAGGATGACGAAGCTGAAGGGCAGAACCGACGACATGCTCATAATAAGGGGCGTAAATGTCTTCCCGAGCCAGATTGAGACCGTCCTAATCAACAGCGGCTACCCTGCGAACTACCAGATCATCGTTGACAGGGTGAACAACACGGATACTCTGGACGTTCGTGTTGAGATGACTCCGGAGATGTTCACGGACAATTTGGGCGAGGTCAACAAGAGGCAGGCAGAACTGGTTGACGGTCTGCGCTCTATGCTGGGCCTTAAGGCGAAAGTTACTCTTGTTGCGCCGAAGACTATTGTGCGCAGTGAGGGCAAGGCAGTACGCGTAATCGACAACAGGAAAATTTAGCGGGAGGAAGTGTGAATTATGAGCGTAAAGCAGATTTCGGTTTTTCTGGAGAATCGTCCGGGATGCCTTCACGAAATGACGAAGGCACTGGCCGATGCAAATATAGACCTGCGCGGTTTATCGCTGGCAGAGACTAGCGATTTCGGTATCGTCAGGCTCATCGTCGATGACGTTCTGGGCACAGCTAACACCCTGAAGGACTCGGGGTTCGTTGCGAGCATGAGCGAGGTGCTTGCCGTTGAAGTTCCGAACATTCCCGGCGGCTTGAACAGGGTGCTCGAAATTCTCAGCGGCACAGGAATTAACGTAGAGTACATGTACGCAATTTTGGGCAACAAGTCCAGCGAGACGGCCTACATGATCTTCAAGGTCAACGACAACGACAAGGCAGCCTTTGCGCTGAATATTGCGGGCGTGAAGATTCTGGAAGCGGAGGAGCTGTCAGCCCTGTAAAGGTAATCGGGCGAGAAAATTTTTTCAGAGGCTGCTGCTCTTGCGGGCGGCAGTCTCTTATTGTTAGGAGATGGAACAATGAACGTTAAGCAGATTTCGGTGTTCGTGGACAATAAGCCGGGCAGTTTGTACGGGATAGCTAAAGTTTTTGCGGATAACAACGTAAGAATAAGGGCATTAACGGTTACGGAGACAAGTGATTTCAGCGTGGTCAGGCTGATTGTGGATAACGTTATGTGGGCTTCGTCAGTCCTAAAAGACGGAGGCTTCATCACGAAAATTCAGGAGGTACTTGCGGTTGAAGTTCCCAACAGTCCCGGCGGCCTCAACAAAGTTCTCGGGGCAATAATGGACGCTGACGTGAACATCGAGTACAGTTACACTATTCTGACGGGAAAGTACATGATAAGCACATGCATGATCTTCAAGGTCAGCGACAACATAAAAGCTGTGGAAGCACTTAGAGCTTCGGGCATAAAGATAATGCCTCAGGAAGAGTTGTCAGCTCTGTAGAATAAAACAGCCCTGCGCATACTTGCCATAAACTATATACGCAGGGAGCTGATTAATTTTTCGCCGCTACTTCTTGTTCCTCATCATGTACAGCTTGTAGAGACGGGTGAGTTCTTTTGTCCGGTCGTTCGTTGCCATAGTATAAGCCTTAATCTTCGGATAACCCTCCTCCATGTACTGGCTCGCCGCAATATCTCGCCCGCTGTCCAGCCATTCACGCTGTTCCGCTCTAACCTCTCTGGTCTTGGTTGCCGGGACTGCCTGCCTGAGCTTGATATATGCTTCGTTCAAAAGTCTGTCTGCCTCCGCAAATTTCCCGTTGGACTCCTTCATTTTGCGGTATTCACTGTCCTCAAGTGCAAACGCTGTTCCCGCAAGCAAAAGCACGAGCATTATTGCCGAGATAATACGCCTCATAATTTCCATCTCCTAATTATTCGTGGTTGCCATTATTCTATAACTGTATCGTGTAATCTCTGTGAAAGTTTTCCTACTCCTCCACAAAAATATACCCCCCGCAGAAAAGCAGGGGGCAGTCTTGATTCATTTTCCGGGCTATTTCTTCATGTACTTGTCGAAGAAATCAACCATTACCTTCAACACCGGCTCCTGCATCCAGAATGCTCCGCCGTGCGGTGCACCGGGAACTACATACCTCTCTGCCTCGATGCCCTGTGCCTTCAAAGCCTGGAACATCTTGTCGGTCTGGCTGGGCGATACTGATACGTCCTTGTCGCCGTGCATGAACAGCATCGGTACAGTCTTCTCGCTCACGTAGTACAGCGGGCTTGCCTTCTTCGACTCTTCAGGAAAATCCTTCACGCCGCCGTCCGGTCCGCTAAATCCAGGAACTCCCTTAACCCACATTGCTTCGGTGATGCCGGGCGAATCGTGGAGCTTGCGCTGTTCTTCAGGATAATCATCGCCAATGCTCATAAGCTCAGAAATTCCGAAGATGTCCGCCGCGCAGAGAATGTTGCTCGAGTATTCGAGGAAATCTCCCTTGTCGAACTCCTTGTTGTCGTTCAGCACTCCCATAAACGCCGAAAGGTAACCGCCTGCACTGTTGCCCAGAACTCCGACTCTCTCCGGGTCAATGTTGTACTGGTCTGCGTGTGCACGAAGCCACCTGATTGCGAGCTTGCAGTCCTCGACGGGAAGCGGGAACTTCGAGAGCGGAGCATGACGGTACTCGATGCTGGCAACTACATAGCCGTTCTCGGCGAGCCTCATTCTCTGCTGTATCCAGTTATTTTTGGGAGCCATCATGAATCCGCCGCCGGTGATGAACACGATTAACGGCAGAGGTTCTTTGCTGTCGGGCTGGAGAATGTCCATAGCAAGGGTGAACATCTGGCTTCCGCGCTCTTTGCCGGAATTGAACGGGATGTTCTCATAGAGCATTACCTGGGGTTTCTCGAGCGCAACCACGAGAGTCTTGCTAGCGAACTTTACACCATCGTCTCCGAAAGCCAGCGAAGCAATCAGAGCTACAACCAAGAGTGCCAGTAAAATTTTGCGCATAACTATACCTCCATTAATGGAAATGTATCACGAACAAGCCCGCACAATTGCCTCGAGCGCGGCCTGTTCAGCAATCACAATGTCGCTGAACCCATGCCTCACAGCCTCGTCCGCCGTCTGCCTGCCTATGCAAACCGCCCTGACTTCACGCAAAGAATTTACGCCTAAGCAAAATCCTCTGACTGTTGAGGCTGATGTAAAAATGATTGTGTCTATGGAATCTGGAACGTGAGCTAATTTTACATAATCAGTCCGGTAAATACAAACCTCTTCACAGTTAATTCCGTATTTCCTGAAAATCTCCCCGATTTCCGGCGAACCTTCCTGTGCCCTGAACATCAGCACTTTTTCCCTGAACTTGGCCAGGCCTTCAGCGAGATGCAGTCCGTCATAAATTTCCGGGACAAAGTCAACTTTGAGGCCGTGTGCTCTGAGTGATTCAGCAGTGGCAGAACCTATCGCCGCAATTCTCGCTCCGCCAAGTTCCCGTATGTCTCGCCCGCTTTCCGCCAGAAGCTCAAAGAGTGCCCCGACTCCCGTTATGCTGGTGAAGCCCGCCCAGTCATAGCCCCCGAGATTTACGCCATCAAGTGCTCCGTGAAGGGTGCTAGTGCGGATTGTAGGGAGGTGAATAACTTCTGCTCCCAAGTCCCGAAGCATCATCGAGAGCTTTTCCCCTCTACCTGAGGGCCTCGTGATGAGAATGCGCCTTCCATTTAACGGAAGAGCTTTTCGCCAGTTCAGGGATAACTCCGCAGTTTTACCGGCAACTATCACAGCGGGAGGGGTTATGCTGTTTTCGCGGACAGTTCTGCATAATTCGCACAGCTTCGTCCTGAAAACACGCTGCCTCGAGGTCGTCCCGTTCTCGATGATTGCGCAAGGGGTATCCGGCGAAAGAGTGAGCAGCAATTTTTCCTGAAGTGCTTTCACGTTTGAGACTCCCATCAGGAAAATCTGCGTTGTGTCCGAAAAATCGGGCAGAAGGTTGTTCTTGTCGTGGGCAGTCATGATATTTACTCCGGAACAATAATTTCTGTGAGTAGCAGGTATTCCGGCATAAGCAGGTACCGCCAGAGCAGAACTTACACCCGGAACTACCTCAAATGCCAGTCCTGCCTCAATTATCACTTCGGCTTCTTCACCGCCCCGACCAAACACAAACGGGTCGCCGCCCTTCAGCCTCACTATGTTTTTCCCCTCACGTGCACGCTCAATCATCAGGGATTCTATTTCGTGCTGAGAAAGTGTGTGATTGCCAGAGTATTTGCCTGCGTCGATTCTCTCGGCTCCTTCCGGAATTAGCGCAAGTATTCCTTCACCGACTAAGTGGTCGTAAATCACAACGTCAGCCCTCTTCAGGACTTCATGCCCTCTGAGCGTCAACAGTCCTGCATCTCCGGGCCCTGCACCTACAAGCCAGATCATTGCACTATCTCCTCCGCAAGCCTTTTCCCCAATTCTTCGGCTTCAGTCTTTCTCCCCAAAACATCGCCGCGCAAAAATTTTCCCGCTTCATTCACGAACAATCCCCTAATCCTCATGCTATCCCCCAAAATTTCCGCATAAGCTCCAACAGGGACATTGCACCCAGCACCAAGAATACACGCAAAACTCCTCTCCGCAACCGCACATAATTCTGCATCCTCGTCGTTCACACACGACAAATACCCGTAATCTTCGTACGCTCTGCCCTGACACGCAAGGATACCTTGTCCTGGCGAAGGCATTACCTCGCCGACAGAGAATATCCGCGTAATCCTGTGAGACTGGCCAAGACGTTCAAGCCCCGCAACCGCCAACACTAACCCCGAAAATTCCCCCGAGTCCATCTTCTGGAGCCTGGTGTTGATGTTTCCGCGCACAGGGATAATATCACTCTCAGGAAACAGCCTCTTTAACTGAAGCCTCCTTCTCAATGACGACGACCCTATCACCTTTTCGCTCCCGACTAATGCATCTCTTGGGTCTGCCCTGCGCGAATACGCTACTATCGGAAGTTCAGGACTGATGTTTGCCGGTAAATCCTTCAGGCTGTGCACCGCAAAGTCTATCTCGCGATTCATGAGTGCCTGCTCAAGTTCCAGCGTGAACATTCCCTTGATGCCCTGCGGATCTGAACTGAAAGGGGCTGAATTTCTGTCGCCCGAAGTCGTTATTTTGACGATGCTGATTTTTGCGTCAGGGTATGCCTTCAGGATTTCGTCAGCTATGATTTTTGTCTGGATGAGTGCGAGCTGGCTGCCTCTTGTGCCTATGCGAAGTTTAAGCAATTAATCTTTGTGCCTCCTGTTGATGTTATACTAGCTTCATCACAAATTTTAACTGGAGCTGAGAATTTTACCATGCCCGAAGAATTAGACCCTACTACTGCCCGATTAGTCTCCGAATTAGCCGCAAGCATAATCCCCCCGCTCACTAAGTCCCTTGCTTCGTCAATGCCCTCTGCGGATTTCAGCGGACTATTTGACCGCATAACCCGCAGTTCTCAGGACACACAGGCTCATATCAAGAAATCAATACGCTCCGAGATTGAGGAGAACCGTGCAGGAAGAAGTGTGATTATGCAGTCTCTCGGAAACGTCCTCGAGGATATTTCTGCGTTGCGGCGGATGATGGAGAAAGTTCCTGCTCCCGCTAAGGCAAAAGCAGAACAGCCTGTGAATTACGCGCCGGACTTCTCCGGGAAACTCAACGAAATATCTTCGCGGCTTGAGGAGATAATTCACGGCCTTAAGAGCTTTGGTGAGGCATATGCTCACAGCATGGAACAGAAGGAGTCAGACGTTCAGGCAGTGCCGGTATATTCAGGGAATGATGCCCGGCTGGAAAAACTGGTTACGCAGTCATTGCCCGGGCTTGAGGGATTCGTGAGGGCTAACGCTAAATCGCAGAGCCAGGAGCTTGAAGAGTTTTCGCGAGAGATTTCGACACTGCACGAACAGAATAATATTGCACTGATTCACGAGGTGAGCAGAAAGGTAGCAGAAGAAATTGCGCATTACGGCGAGGATATGCTGGCCAGACTCAGCGAGGAGCGGGAAGGACAGTTCGGGAAAATTGCCCGGACGATGAAATTAGCGGTTATGCTGTCTGGAGCCGGCGCTGCTGTTGGGGTGATTGCTCTGGTGATTGCGCTGTTCAAGTGATTGGCGGACAAACTTCGGGCATTGACGGCAAAAAAATATACCCCCTGCGCTCTCACAGGGGGCTTGTTCTACACATTAAAGCGAATCTCTATCATGTCGCCGTCCTTAACGATATATTCCTTGCCTTCGAGCCTTAGCACTCCCTTATCACGGCACTGCGCAATTGATGCATTGTTCGCGATGAAGTCATCGTACGCAACTACCT
This sequence comes from Synergistaceae bacterium, assembly GCA_017451025.1. Lineage (GTDB taxonomy): Bacteria > Synergistota > Synergistia > Synergistales > Aminobacteriaceae > JAFUXM01. The sequence goes on from JAFSSM010000013.1 coordinate 20,440, forward strand.
GTGCCCTGATGAACCCTCTCGCCAAATCACTGTGAATAGTCCCTGCGGCTTCAACAGCAGTGCTTCCTTCCCGAAGAGTCCAAGCTCTCACTTCGTCCTGGCCGCTCGTGAAAAACGAGATTAACCCCAGCAATTTATACGCCTCGTGAATCAGCCTGTCCCTTCCCGGCTCAGTGATGGAAAGGTCCTTCATGAACTCTTCCCTGTCTTCAGGGTCAAGCTGCTCAAGCTCCATCTCCGTAGCTCCGTAGACCTTCACCGACTTCAAGCCCTTTGCCGTCATCTCGGCCTCAAGAGGCGCAAGTTCCGCAACCTCTCCTGTCTGCGTATCGTCGAGGTTCAGCACCACAAGTTCAGGCTTCAGCGTCAGGAACGCAAACCCTGACAACATACGCTTCTGTTCCTCAGTCAGGGGAAACTCGCGCAAAGGCTTCTCGTCCAGCAGGTGAGCCTCTAACTCCTTCAGCAGGTCAAGCTCCTGTGCCTCCTGCGGAGTCAGCTTCTTCTTGGCCTTCTTCTCGTCCAATCGCGATAACCTGTTGCTGATTACGCCCAAGTCCCGATAAATCAGTTCCGCCTCGACTATGTGCCAGTCCCTCAGCGGGTCAATGCTGTTCTCAGGGTGAGGCACCGAGTCGTTCTTGAACACCCTCACAACATGGAGCAGTGCCTCGCTCTCCGCCACGAACGACAAAAACGAGTTTCCCAGTCCCGCGCCCTTCCCTGCATCGCGCGACAGTCCGGCCAAGTCCACAAACTCAACGTCTGCGGGCTTCTCGCTTCTCGGCTTGAAGATTTCAACGAGGCGGTCAAACCTCGCATCAGGCACATTCACCAGAGCACGGTTCGGTTCAGTCTTACCCGAAGCATAGGGCTTCACCTCAGCTCCAGCCCTCGTGATTACGTTGAACACCGTAGATTTTCCCGACAACGGCAGTCCTACAATTCCGCATTTCAGCATGATTTTTTCTCCTAATTCTCCCTTATCACTACCGGCATATTCCGGTAAGCATACTGCTTCAGCTCGGCGATGTCCTCGTTGCTGAGCCTGATACATCCTTCCGTTGCCATCGTCCCGCGCGAATCCGGGTCGTGCGTACCGTGAATCCCGATACCCTTCCATCCGTTGGCATCAAGCCTCAAGAACCATGGGCCATATGCTCCTGCAATTTTGCCCTTGCCGTCGCGGAAATCATGAGACCATTTCGACGCATTCTCAATCGATACTATCTTGAAATCCCCGACCGGTGTCCTGTGGTCTCCGGTTCTCTGCTTGTCGCCGGGATTTTTCCCGACAGCTATCGGGTACGTCTTGACGACTTCATCGCCCCTGTAGAGCGTCAATGTGTAATCACCCTTGCTGATCCGTATACTGTACTTGCCGCTGTTGACTGCGGGCATTGCCGGCTTCTCAATCGGCGTGATTATTTGGTCGAGTTCAGGATTTTGCTCTGAAGGCAGGACTATTGTGCGCTTTGACTGTGCAAGCGGAATTATTATGCTCTGCTTTTCCGGCATAGCTGCTTCCTTCACAGCCGCAGGCTCAGGCTTCGGCAGAGAGGCAGCGGTCATAATTTTTGGTGCTGGCTGAGGTTCGGCTTCAACGACTCTGGGAGTGTGAAGTCCTGAATACACAACCGCACAGAGTACCACCCCCGATGTGCAGAGTATGCCGCGAAGCAGCGGGTGAAGTCTTTTCCGGACAGCCCACCTTCCGCTCCCCTTGTCTATCCACACGGTTCTGAGCGTGAATAAATCTTTGACAAATTCGCGCAGGTTCTCAGTATTCATGTATGTAATCTCCTTTATGGGTATGACTGAATATTAGCGCATCGGGTGCAAAAATCAACTCTCTTTTTCCGCACGGACAGCCAGCATTGCCTCAATGTCAGTGAGCTTCGCCCTGTCCCCGAACAGTAACAGCGTATCGTCCTTCTCCAGCACCGTCCATCCTTTGGGGATAAGGTACTTATCGCCCCTGTTGATGAGCAGGATAGTTACTCCGTCAGGGAAGCGCAGGTCCTTCACCGCACGCCCTATCACTTCAGCGTCAGGCAGAAGGTCAACTTCGCGCGTAACGTCATCTCCGGAACTTGGTGTGATGTCGAAATTCAGCGTCCAGCTCTTGGCCTCACGGACTGCTGCGTCGAGTTTCAGGAACTTGGCCGCATTCGCAAGAGTCTTTCCCTGAATCATCACTGAGGTCAACACCACGAAGAATATCAGGTTGAACATGTACTTGGCCTGAGGATGTCCTTCTGTTAATGGATATGTCGCCAGAATTATGGGAACTGCTCCTCTGAGTCCTGTCCAGCTCACGAAGAGCTTTTCCCGCCAGTTGAAGCGGCTGAAGATTGTTCCGACGAACACTGCCACAGGACGCGCAATGAACATCAGGCAGAACGACACCAGAAGCCCGGTGCTGATTACCGACGCATCCACAACTTCACGCGGCGTAACCAGAAGGCCGAGCACCAGGAACATGATTATCTGCATCAGCCACGCAAAACCCTCATGGAATCTCTGCAGGCTGTATTTGTACAGGAAATCTCCTCCGCCCATCACTATACCGCAAACGTATACGGCCAAGTATCCGTTGCCGTAAACTGTCTCAGTTATTCCGAAAGTCGCCATTACAATTGAGATGCCCCACACCGGATAAAGTGCCTCGTTGGTAACTCTTAACCGCTGTATCGCGTAACACGCAAACCGTCCCATCACAAAACCCATTGCTCCGCCCGCCGCCATCTGCACAACGAATTTTATTGCCAGTTCAGTAACAGGAACATCCGGAGTCTTGAGCCAGGTTATCGCCGTCAATGTCAGGAACACCGCCATCGGGTCATTGCTGCCGGACTCAAATTCGAGAAGGGGTTTTAGTGCGCCCTTAACTCCTACTTTCTGGGTGCGCAATATCGAGAAGACTGCGGCGGCATCCGTTGACGAAATTATTGCACCTAACAGAAATGCATCCTTGTAGTCGAATTGAGGGAGAAAAGCCAGCGGTACGGCCATAGCTACAGCCGTTAGGAACACCCCAAGCGTCGAGAGAACTACTCCCTGCGTAACGATGGGCTTGATGTCGCTCCATTGAGTCTGGAAACCGCCGGAGAACAGGATAAACGCCAATGCGAAGGTGCCTACGCTATTTGCGGCCTCAGCGTCGGAAAAATCGAGTCCTCCCGGGCCGTCAACTCCTGCGAGCATTCCGATTCCCAGAAAGAGAATCAGGGCAGGGACTTTGATTTTCTCGGAGAGTGCACCGGCAACCAGGCTCAAGAAAAAGAGCAGGCCGGCAACCAGGAACGGATTAATTGTGTGAAGCATAGATGATAAATTTTTCCTCCTAAGCAGTAAAGTAATGCTGCAATTATCGCATAAAAAATGAGCTTCCTCCTTAAAGAATCAGGAAGAAGCTCGTGTAAAAACGTCTGCGCGTAAAATTTACGTGGTTATTTTCTGCGCAATGTTAAGCCCGCAAGAACAGCAAGTGCCAGAACTCCGAACCCGGCATCGCATCCGCCGCCGGAACTTCCCACATCATTATCTGCAGTGTTGTCGTTGGGAGTGTTGCCTCCGTTATTCGGAGTGTCATTGCCGCCCGCAGAGTCATCTGCTGTCGTTATCATCGGTGCGTACTCATTGCCGGGCTCCATGTATGCTGCAACGTTGACGTTCATGCTTGCCGGGACTGTGTCAAGCTGATTCCCGTCATCATCCACGAAAACACAAGCACCATCTTCTTCGGCTGAGGCTGAGACCTGCGCGCCTGAGACAGCGTTTACGTTCATGAGCACGAAGATCGGATCGCCGACACTAAGTCCTGTTTCAGCGAGGCTCACACCAAAAACATAGATTGCTGGTCTGGGCACAACGATAATCGGAAGAACGAGTACCGGACTCTGTCCCGCAGGAACCGCCGCCAATTCTTCAGGTGAGGCTTCTCTTTCGCCGCCGCTCATAGCATCTTCAGGAAGCTCCGCAACTTCTGTATCACCGGTTATGAAGCTGAATAATGCCTGGAAGAAGCTCGTTATCCTGCCAAGAATTGTTGTGTTGGTCATGCTGAAACTTGGCCGTGAAGGAGTTACGAACACAGGGCCGCTATTTCCTGAGTTGTCGCCGCCGGAATTACCGCCGTTGTTGCCGGAATTGCCGCCGTTGTTATCGCCGGAATTGTCTCCGCCAGAGTTATCACCTGAGTTGTCGCCGCCGGAGTTATCACCGGAGTTGTCGCCACCAGAATTATCACCGGAGTTATCCCCGCCGGAATTGTCGCCCGAGTTATCTCCGCCAGAGTTATCTCCGGAATTATCGCCTGTGCTATCGCCTCCGGAATTATTGTCCGTGTTCCCTGAGTTATTGCCGGAATTATCACTGCCGCCGCTATTCTGCCCAGAGTTGCCGCCAGAACCAGAAGAAGACACTTCCTCAATGTAAATCGTTACCTTGATGTGAGAGTCCCTGACTCCGTCGGCTATCAGTGTCTCTCCCTCGTCAGAGAGCAGATAGCTTCCTTCCTCAATTTCGCTCTGCGCGCAGTCTGCGGCCATTGCGCCATAGTTCAGCATGATTGACCCGTCGCTGGAGATTATTACGCCGCCTCCAACAAGCCCGGTTACGTCGCGGGAAATTCCGTCGGCCTGGAGCAGGACTATCCTCAATCCTGCCTTCGCAAAGTCCGCAGATGACGGAGCACGCCATTCCTCATAGAATTTTGGCAGAGCGTTGAAGACTGAGTAGACCTTTTCGTAAAGAGCACTGCCCAGCGTCGACGAGGTCATGTTCATAACTTTGCTGAAGCCCACTATTCCGGTGTAGTCGCTAGATATTCCGTCTAAGACTATGTCGAACGAAAATCCTGACCCGCTTATTCCCGCAGAGTAGTCCTCTGTTTTGTTGCCGGCAATCGATGTGTAGTCTGTGGCGTTCACGAATTTGTTCGCGTCCAGAACTTCGTCAATCGAGTCGGCGTATCCTCTTGGAGACAGAAGGAAGGATAATTTTGCACCGTTGTTGTCGGGAGATACTATGCTGCTGGTTACGTCAGTGGTGAAAATTTCGACGGTAACAGCAAGGTCCGAGTACTTTTCTGTGCCGAACAGTGCCTTGTATTTTCCCGCAGAGAGACTCGCATCAAGAATCAGCACATCGCCGGAATACGTGTACATTTTCGGGCTGAGTGCTGAGGCGTGGCGAATACTCGGCGTAACCGAAACTATGTCGTAAGACACATCAGACGACAAACCTTCGAACTTTATGGTGATGGGGGCTCCTGTTCCGGCCATAATTCCGTGCGTACCTTCGGGGTATTCGCAGCTTACTGTGGCCGTGCTCTGGAGCTTCAGGTATACGCTGCAGCTCACCACTACATCAGGAATATCCTTCAGCATGTACTGAATTTTCGTGATGGTCTTTCCGGCCAAGTCCGAAGTGTAGTCATAATCCCTGCTGATCCCGTGAGGCTCGACGAACTCCTTGTAGCTCAGGGCTATATCGTTTGCGCTGAACCATAAATTGCTGTTGTGCCTGAGGCCGTAGACATCTCCGCTTGAAGTTGTGATAAGCGCGCCAAGAAAATATCCAGTGTCTCCGCTCCCAAGAGTAACGTCAACGCTCGACACATTCAGCATGTAATTTCCCCAAGTGGCACCTGCACCGCTCAGGAGAGTTACTACTGCATCATCAGCGTACTCATACTCGGTGAGCATTTCGCCGAAGCTCCCGTCAGCACTCACTAACTTATACTCGCTGAATGCCTCGCTGCTCCACGCATAACGTTCATCCTTGCTCAATAACTGGTATACATTTTCGGTCATTGCCACATGTACAGCTTTTACGCCGGTAATATCCCGTCCGCCCTTGTCGTTGGAGACGCTGGCTAACTGGGTGAAGCGTCCTGCTATTCTTGCTGTGGGGGAACTTACCGCGTCAAGCCCGGCATCCCACAAATCACTTGATGACGTTCCAACTTCTCCTGCGTAGAACTCCGCCCACGTCATATCGGTCTCTGCGTAATAGTAATTCGCCGCAACCGTGAACTCCGCGCTTATGTCCGTATATCCTTCTGCTTCAAGAATGACCGTGTAATCTCCTGCCGGAACATCTCCGTTTATAGTCAGGACGTTATTTGCGTAAGTGTAGTCAGTGAAATTTGTGCGGGTTCTGCCTTTTCCGGAATAGATCGACGTTACGCTGTAAGTTACTCCGTCGGGCAGGTCTGCGAATTTCAGGGGGATTGCTAGATTCTTCCCGGCTGTAATTTTGTCGGCGGAAACCGCTGCTGAGGCTTTGGAGATGGGCGGAATGTACACATCACAGCTTATCACCACGTCAGGAATATCCTTGAGCATGTAGGTTATCTTGGTGATGGTCTGTCCTTCGAGGCTCCGGGTGTACTTGTAGCTCCTCTCTACACCGTTTCCGTGAGGTTCAACGTAGTCATTGCTCACGCAGAAGGCTATTGTGTCCGCGTCCGAGTAAATATTGTTGTTGTGCCTCATGCCGAAAATATCGCCGCTCTTGGTCTCAAGCAATACTCCCAGATATTTGCGGGCTACCTTGTCGCCGCTCAACCCTATATCGAGACTTACGCCGGAAATCTTCATCGTGTAATGTCCCCAAGCACTGGACGCTCCTGTTGTGAGAGTTATCACGGCATCCTTCGAGACCAGCGCAGCCTCACTAACCATTTTCCCGAATGTCCCGTCAGAGTTTACGTCCTTGTACTCGCTGAACACATCAGTGCTGAACGTGTAGCGTGATTTGTCAGCAAGAGCATTGTACACGTCGCCGGTCATACGAACCTGAACGGCCTTCTCTCCGGAAATTACTGTGCCTGCAACATCAGGAGAAACTGCTCCCCCACAAAAGCGGAAAACGCTGGAACTTGCTCGTTGTCGGTGTGCTGATTGCATCAAGCCCCGCAGTCTCGAGAGCTTTTGCTGTTTTGCCGGTCTCTGCCGCGTAAAACTCAGCCCAGCTCATGTTTGTGGTCGCGTAATAGTCCGATGCAGTGATGTCCACAACTATATCGACATACGAAGAATCCGTGAATGTAGCTGTGTAGCTTCCGGCCTCAAGTTTCGTGAATGTGAGGACTCCGCCGGAATATGTGTAGTCAGTTCCCGACGTGAGGGTTTCGCTCTCATGGTGGCCTGTGATTTTTTCGACAGCACCCAGCGAATACGAAGCATCTGCTGGAATATCACTCGATACCAAAGTTACCTTCACGCTGCTTCCAGATTTTACATCACCAGATACCTTGATATTACCAAGACTCCAGTTTTTCACGTAGACATCGCAAGAAATCACTACATCAGGCTGATTCTTGAGCATGTAGGTGATTTTCTTGATGGTATTGCCCGGAAGGTCTGCGGTGTGTGCATAAGAGAGGTGAGTACCGTTTCTTTCAGCAAAATCCTGAATGCTGAAGCCTACCTGCTGTGCAAAATCTCCCCTCACCCATAAATTATGAAGGGGCTTCATTCCGTAGACTTTGCCGTCGTCAGTCTCGAGAGTTGCGCCCAAAAATTTATCGTAGCTCGTCCCGACGCTGACATCGAGGCTGGCCCAGTTTAACCCGGAAATATTGAGCCTGTAGTTTCCGTGCCCGTTGGAGAGTCCTCCGGCTAATGCTACCTTCAGGCCGGAAATTTTGGCGGATGCGTCGGTTGAGGTACTGACCATTTTTCCGAACGTTCCGTCCGCGTTCAAGTCCTTGTACTCGTCGAAGGAAGCACGGCTCAATGTGTAGCGTGATGTGTCAGCCATAGCACTATACACGTCCGAGCTGATTCTTACCTGCACTGCCTTGACCCCGGAGAACACCGAGCCGTCTCCTGAGGTCTTGGCCAGGAATCCGCCGCTGAACCTGTCGACGAAACGCGCTGTTGCGGTACTGACGGCATCATAGCTTACCGCGAGGTTTGCGGGAGAAGTTCCGAGTTCTCCTGCGTAAAATTCGGCCCAAGTCATATCGGTAACAGCATACACATACGGCTCAGAGGCAAGGGCCGTTCCTGCGCCCAGCACCACAATAACAGCAAGTGCAAGGCATAATTTCCTGAACATGTTCACAATAAATACATCTCCATTCCTAAAAATTTAGTGCCAGCAAACTTTATCTGCTGACTTACCGCAAAAATGGCAACAATAAAACAAGATGCTTCACAATTTTCTGCGAATCATCACCCTTCACAAGAAGTTCATTTGTTCAAAAAGTTTTGTTAGGCAAAACACGCGCAATTATATCACGGAAAATTTGGGCATACTAACAATCTCAAAAAGGCTATGCTTGAAAATCTTGACAGGATAAGTTTTCGCGTCTATTATTTCACGCATTCACAATAAATTGCGAAAAAAGGAGGCTATAGAGATATGCTGCAGAATAACTGCGGAATGTCTTTGTGCCTCAAAATAAAGCGTAACTGTCTCGTGTTCTATGGTGAATAACGGACAGATAATGTTTATGCATATTCAGAGCCGCTCTTTCACGATAGAACAAAGGGGCGGCTTTTTTGTGTGCACATAATTTTTCAGGAGGTTAGTTTATTCATGACAGACAGCCCTATTTTCAGAGGAGTTGCTACAGCTCTGATCACTCCGCTCAACGAATACGGAGTAGATTATGATGCTTTTGGCCGCGTAATCGACTGGCAGTGCGAACAGGGAATTAACGCCCTCGTGATCGCAGGAACAACAGGTGAAGGATCTACGCTCGACGACGCAGAGCACAAGGCAGTGGTGAAGTTCGCAGTGGAGAGAATCGCCGGACGGTGCAAGGTAATTTCCGCGACAGGCTCAAACGATACGGCGTATGCCCTTCAGCTCTCGAAGTTCGCGTGCGACGTAGGCTCTGATGCATTGCTGGTTATCACTCCCTACTACAACAAGGCCACCCAGAACGGCCTCATCAAAATGTTCACGGCCATTGCCGACGCTTCGACGAAACCCCTCATTCTCTACAACGTTCCTTCGCGCACAGGCGTAAACATTGAGCCGGAGACATACGCCGCCGTAGCAGATCACCCCATGATTGCGGGCATAAAGGAAGCTAACTCCAACATCAGCAAAATCGTCCACACAGCACAGTTAATTGGCGATAAGCTGGACATCTATTCGGGCAATGACGACCAGATTGTGCCTATTCTCTCGATGGGCGGGCAGGGCGTAATTTCCGTGCTGTCGAACGTTGCGCCTAAGCAGACTATGGCGATTTGCGAAAAGTTCTTTGCGGGCGACGTGAAGGGTGCGGCGGAATTGCAGTGCAGGTATCTTCCGCTCATCAATGCGCTGTTCAGTGAGGTCAACCCGATTCCGGTGAAGGCGGCGATGGCGGCTATGGGCTGGTGCAAAAATTATCTGCGTATGCCTCTGACACCGATGGAGCCTGCTCATTGGGAGAAGCTGAAGGGCTTAATGCAGGAGCAGGGGTTAATCTAGTCATGAAGTTAATCATCAACGGTGCCGCCGGAAAAATGGGGCACATGATCGCTAAGATGGCAGGCAGTGAGAACATTGCGGCTCTTGTTGACGTTATGGGCGGCGAGGGCATCTGCAAGAATCTTGACGAGTTCACGGGAGAAGCTGACTGCGTAATAGACTTCACCACGCACAAGGCAACACCGAACGTTGTCGGGTATTGCGTGAAGCGCGGCCTTCCCGTCCTTATCGCAACAACCGGCCAGACAGAGGAGGAGCTTGCGCAGGTACGTGAAGCCGCAAAAAAGATTCCGGTGTTCATTTCGCCCAATATGTCGATCGGCGTTGCACTGGTCGCTGACTTGGCCGAAAGGACAGCAAGAATCTTCGGGGACTGCGATATTGAGCTGATAGAGGCTCACCACAACCAGAAGCTCGATGTTCCGAGCGGTACAGCACTGATGCTCGCAAAGAGAGTCCAGGAAGCACGCGAAAGCCTCACCTTCAACATCGGCAGACACGAAAACGGCAAGCGTACCGCAAACGAAATCGGGATTCACTCCCTGCGTTACGGAACTGAAGTCGGGACTCACGAGCTGATATTCTCCAACGGCCTCGAAACTATCACCATCAGGCATGACGCAAAGGACAGGGCATTATTCGCACGCGGAGCACTGTCTGCCGCAAAATGGCTAGTGAATCAGCCCGCAGGACTCTACGGAATGCGCGATTTTCTCAAGGAGGCTTAATCTCAATGGACGCTCAGGATATTATCAGCTTGATTGCAAACGCAAAGAAGTTTACGCCCGTCAAGATTTACCTGAAGGAACGCGAAGAGATAGATTTTTCGGGGACTAACGCGCGTATTTTCGGGACAGGCGACCGAATTATCTTCGGGGACTGGGAGGAAATTGCTCCTGTCCTCATGTCCCACAATGACCTCATCGCCGATATGGTCATCGAGAACGCAGCCAGGAACTCGGCAATTCCGCTTCTCGACATCAAGAATATTCACGCCCGTATTGAGCCGGGCGCAATCATCAGGGACAACGTTACGATAGGCGAGAACGCAGTTATCATGATGGGCGCAATCATCAATATCGGCGCAGTTATCGGCGAGGGCACGATGATAGACATGGGTGCGGTTCTCGGAGGACGCGCAACTGTCGGGAAGAACTGCCACATCGGAGCAGGTGCAGTTCTAGCAGGAGTAATTGAGCCGGCGAGCGCAAAGCCCGTAGTCATTGACGACAATGTGCTTGTCGGGGCAAATGCCGTAGTGATTGAGGGAGTGCACGTCGGTGAAGGAGCAGTAGTCGCCGCCGGAGCTATTGTTGTTGATGACGTTGAACCCGGAAAAGTTGTCGCGGGGTGCCCTGCAAGAGTCATCAAGGACAAGGACGAAAACACTACGATGAAGACAGCACTCCAGAAGAAGCTGCGGAAAATATGAGCATAGATTTTTTGAAGGAAGCCGAATCTCTCCGGCCAAGACTTACGGAAATACGCAAGGCACTTCACCGTTCTCCGGAAATCGGCGACCACGAATACAGGACTGCGGAAATTCTGGAGGCTGAACTCGACTCGCTCGGCATTCCTCATCACAGACTGCTCGATACCGCAATTGTTGCCCGCATTGACGGCAAAAAGCCGGGCAAAAATTCGGCGATACGTTCGGACATTGACGCACTGCCTGTGAATGAGGCTACAGGGTGCGATTTCGCGAGCCAGAACCCCGGAGTGATGCACGCCTGCGGCCACGACGTACACATGACCAGCGCGCTCGGTGCCGCAATGATTCTGAGTGCTCACCGTGAAGAACTTTGCGGGAGCGTGTCGATTCTGTTCCAGCCCAACGAGGAAGGCGACGGCGGAGCTGACAGAATGATTAAGGCCGGAGTCCTCGAGGGGATTGATGCAGTCTTCGGGTGCCATGTTGACCCTGCGCTTCCGGCGGGGCATATCGGCATAAAATACGGGAATTTCTACGCGGCATCTGCGACGTTCAAGATTACGGTCATAGGCAAATCCGCACACGGTGCACAGCGCGACAAAGGCATAGACTCAATCGAGGCGGCCTGTGCAATAATTCCCGAAGCCCTCAAGATTCAGGGAGGGGTTGTGTCTGTCGGGACAATTCACGCCGGAACTGCCAACAACATACTTGCCGGAACGTGCGAGTTCACCGGAATAATCAGGACTTACGGCACCGACGAACGCGCAAGGATGTGCAGGGAGCTTGAGGCAGTCTGCGTTGAAGCAGCTGGACGTTTCGGGGCAAAGTGCAGGTGCGAAATCACGGACTCGTGTCCGGGAATCGTCAATGACAACGACGCACTAACCTCACTGGCAGAGAGAACAGCACGTGAAGTTCTCGGAGATTCTCGTGTCGACGTAATCGAGAAGCCGTTATTCATCAGTGAGGACTTCGGATTCTTCCTGATGGCACGAACTGGCTGCTTCTACCATGTCGGTGCAGGGTGCGGTTACCCCCTTCACAGCGACCACTTCCTGCCCGTTCCGGAGGCGTTCATCACAGCTTCGGCAGTACATGCTGCCGTCGTAATGCAATACAACAAGGCGAAGGAGTAACACAGCTTGAACAACATCATTACTGCAAAATTCGGAGGAACATCGTTAGCTGATGCCTCACAGATAAAGAAAGCCTGCGCAATAATTACGGCCAAGCCAGAGCGCAGATATGTCGTAGCCTCAGCACCGGGCAAGAGGTACTCTGAGGACATCAAGATTACGGACATGCTCTACAAGGCCCACTCTCAGGCAAAAGCAGGAGAAGATTTCGCGGACACTCTGCGTGATATTTCTGACCGTTACTCGAAGATAATTGACGGTCTGGGCATAACGTTTGACATTGACGCTGAAATTCGGGAGATAGGGGAAAAGCTCAAGGCAGGGACGACTCCGGATTACCCTGCTTCAAGGGGCGAATACATCAACTCAAAAATTATCGCGGCGTTTCTTGGCTGGCCGTTCGTCGATGCGGCTGAAGGAATATTCTTCACTGAGGCCGGAGCACTCGATGAGTCCAAGACGTTCCAGACGCTCGGAGAAATTCTGCTTAAGCATGAACGTGCAGTAGTACCTGGATTTTACGGCTCGCTTCCTGACGGGAGCATTAAGACTTTTTCGCGCGGAGGCTCTGACGTTACCGGCTCAATAGTTGCCCGCGCAGTGAACGCAGATTTATACGAGAACTGGACGGACGTATCTGGAATGCTCAGTGCTGACCCCAGAATCGTCAAGAACCCAAAAGTCATTGAGCACATAACCTACACGGAGCTTCGCGAGCTGTCCTACATGGGAGCGAGTGTTCTTCACGAGGATGCAGTTTTCCCGGTGAGGCAGGCAGGAATCCCCATCAACATACGCAACACCAACAGGCCGGACGATGCCGGCACGCTGATATCCGCATCTCTTCCTGAAGGCGTAAAGCGTCCCATCGTTACGGGAATAGCCGGGCGCAAGGGCTTTTGTTCTGTGCGCGTGGAAAAATCCATGATGAACGGCGAGACAGGGTTCGGTGCGAAACTGCTTCAGGTTTTTGCGCAGAAGGGCATTCCGTTTGAGCACTGCCCGACGGGAATTGACACCATTTCGGTTGTCGTGAACGGTTCGGCCTTCGAGAGCAGACGCAGTGAGATTCTCCAGGACATCAAGAATGTACTGGCTCCTGATTTCGTTACGATCGAGAAGGGACTGTCCGCTATAGCTGTGGTAGGTGCGGGAATGGTAAGCGTAAAGGGTGTAGCCGCAAAGGTATTCGGTGCGCTCGCAAACGCAGGAATAAACATCAGGATGATAGATCAGGGTTCCGACGAGCTGAACATAATCGTAGGAGTAGATGATTCTGACTATGAGAAGGCCGTAAATGCCCTGTATAATACAATGATAAATAACCAGTCATAAACTTTCGGAGAGAAGTGAATATATTTGAGCCTTATTGTCTCCAAATTCGGAGGTATATCTCTTGCTGATGTCGAGAGCGTAAAGAAAACGGCGGATATTATTCTGTCAGACCCTTCAAGGCGTTACGTGGTAGTCTCTGCGCCCGGCATAAGGTCAGGCGACGAAATACGAGTTACCGACATGCTTTACATCTGCCACTCGAGATATGCCAACAGGGAAAATTTTACTGAGGTGCTCACCAAAATTGAGGAACGCTACAACGAAATAATCAGCGGACTCGGCGTGAGCGTAGATATGCATTCTGCGATTTCCGATCTGAAGAAGAATCTGTTTATTGGCCGCAGCAATGAATTTATAGTTTCGCGCGGGGAATATATTATGGGCCAGATACTTGCTGACTATTTGGGCTGGCCTTTCGTTGACGCTGTGAAGCTGATCGTCTTCAACCGCGACGGTACTCTGAATCTGGAGAAGTCCCTTGCGGCAGTGAAGGAAGTCCTCAGCGGAATGGACCACGCAGTAGTACCCGGCTTCTACGGAGCTATAGCCGGAAGCACGACGAACATCAAGACATTTGAGCGCGGAGGCGGAGACGTAACGGCGGCAGTAATTGCGCGTGCAATGGAGGCTGATTTGTGCGAGAAGTGGGCAGAAGCGACTGAGGTGTTCAGCGCAGACCCTGCAATCGTCAAGAATCCCGAGATAATCCGCAACATCACATATGCCGAACTTCGCGAGCTTACTTATATGGGCATAGACATAGTCTATGAGGAAATGATACTTATCCTGCAGGACACGGGAATATCCTTGAGCATCAGGAATATTCACCACGCTGAAGACAAGGGTACGCTGATTACCGCGACACTTCCTCCTGAGATTGGGCGCAACGTGGCGGCGTGCATAGCTGGTCGCAGGAACTTCAAGATAGTGCACATACACAAGTTCGGCCTGAACAAGACCGTCGGCATAGGCCGCAAAGTTTTCGGGATATTTTCTGACCGCAGCATCTCGTGCGAACATTATTTGTCGGGCATCTACCAGTTCTCCATAGTGGTGAAGAGTCCGCTGTTTGACCTGAAACGTGCCGAGATAATCAAGGCACTCAATGACGCAATCGAGCCTGAGTCTATCGGTGTGGAAACGGACTTGTCGCTGATAGCAGTAATCGGTGAAGGAATGGGCACGGTGAAGGGAATATTCGCCAAGATATTCAACGCAATAGCCTCTGCGAACGTCAAGGTAAGGATGATTGAGCAGGGGGCGGATGACCTGAATATCTTAATCGGAGTTTATGACGAGGATTTTGACGTTACGGTCAGGGCGTTGTACGAGGCAATGATTCAGCAATAAATTTTAAGGAGGTACACACAATGTTTAAGATTTTGGCAGCAGTAACAGCAGTCCTCTCGTTTGCGGGTATGGCAATGGCCGCAGACATTGAGGATTTCGGAGAGGATACGAGGGTCTTCAAGATTTACCCGGAAATTACGGTGAAGAAGGCACACTTTCACAACAGGTACGGAATAGACCTGACTGGAGACCTGTATCTGCCGAAGGATTTTGACGCGGCGAAAAAGTATGCAGGTATCGCGGTAGCGGGGCCGTTCGGTGCGGTGAAGGAGCAGGTGTCAGGGCTTTACGCTCAGGAGATGGCGAAAAACGGGTTTGTGGCGGTTGCGTTTGACCCGTCGTTCACGGGAGAGAGCGGAGGAAATGTCCGCAGTCTTCCTTCACCGGAGATAAACACCGACGATTTTTCGGCGGCGGTGGATTTTCTGGTTACGCGCGAGTTCATCGACCCGGAGAGAGTAGGAATTATCGGCGTGTGCGGCTGGGGCGGAATTGGTCTGAACGCGGCGGCGGCGGACACGCGCATTAAGGCTTCAGTTATCTCGACGATGTACGACATGAGCAGGGTATCGCGCAACGGGTATTTTGATGCGTCTGACAGTGAGGATGTGCGCTACCAGACTAAGAAGACAATTAACGAGCAGAGGACGAAGGACTATGTATCAGGGACATACGCGAAGGCGGGCGGAGTGGTTGATCCATTGCCGGAGGATGCTCCGCAGTTCGTGAAGGACTATTATGCGTACTACAAGACTCCGCGCGGCTATCACAAGAACTCGGTGAACTCAAACGAGGGGTGGAACTTGTCGGCGATGATAACGATGTTCAACATGCCGATGCTGGCGTTTGCGGAGGAGATTCGCAGTGCGGTGCTGATAATTCACGGAGAGAAGGCGCACTCGAGGTATTTGGGAGAGGACACGTTCAAGAGGCTGAAGGGCGGCAACAAGGAGCTGATGATAATTCCTGGAGCGTCGCACTGTGATCTGTACGACAACATGGAAGCGATACCGTTTGCGAAGATAGTATCATTCTTCAACGAGTACCTGAAGTAGCAGGAAAGATTATGCCCCGTGAGCTTAGAGCTTGCGGGTTTTTTTGTGTGCTATAATCGCAATATTTACAAAACATTTTGCAGAAAGGGTTGACATGATTCATGAAAGTCAGTAAAATCGCGTGTCGCGTGTCGCGTGTCGCGTGTCGCGTGTCGCGTGTCAGAAATCTTTTTGTCTCTGAATAGTTCAAGTTATGTCTTCTGGTGTGGCTCGGAATGATCTCGATAATTTGTCCGTGCTACAACGAAGAGAAGTCCCTACCCTTATTCATTCAAGCAATCACAGAAACTATAAGCACAATTCCTGAGACGTTCGAGCTGTTGTTCGTGAATGACGGGAGCACAGACTCGACGCTGGAGCTTCTGAGGAAGTACTCGGAGCATGACAGCCGGATAAAGGTTGTAGATTTTTCGCGGAACTTCGGGAAGGAAGCGGCACTGACTGCGGGGCTGGATTACTCGTCTGGTGATGCGGTGATACCGATTGACGCGGACCTGCAGGACAGTCCGGAACTTATCGCCGAAATGATTCTGAAATGGCACGAAGGCTACGAGGTAGTACTTGCGCACCGTGCAGACCGTTCAACGGATTCTTTTCCCAAGAGATTCACAGCAAGGATGTTCTACAAGTTCCACAACATGATTTCCATTCCGCATATTCCCGAAAACGTCGGAGATTTCCGGCTGATGGACAGAGCAGCAGTTAATGCGCTGAAAGAATGCCGTGAATCTTGCAGGTTCATGAAGGGGCTGTTTGCGTGGGCTGGTTTTCGAACATTCACGCTGGACTACAGACGCGATCCTCGCTCAGCAGGACAGGCCAAGTTCAACGGGTGGAAGCTGTGGAGTCTTGCGCTTGAGGGTATAACGTCGTTCAGCACTGCCCCGCTGACGATATGGCTGTATCTCGGTGCGGCAATAGCATTCAGTGCGTTTGTCTATCTGGCGCATATTTTCGTCAGGACGCTTATATTCGGCGTGGAAGTTCCTGGCTATGCGTCAATTGTGTGCCTGATTTTGTTCTTCGGCGGGCTTAACCTTATTGGAATAGGGCTTATCGGCCAATATCTTGGGCGGACGTACATTGAGAGCAAGCACAGGCCAATATATATTGTGAGAAAGGTTTACGGTGGTACAAATGAAGTATAAGGGAATATTTATCTTTTCAGCAGTTATTGTTGCGATGTTCTGCTTATTGGGGTTATTCGCAAGGCCGATGCCGTTTGATGAGTACTCTTTCTATAATGGTGTTGTCCGTCAAGGATTTATACAGGCTCAAATCTCGTCATATGTAGGTTGGACAGGAAGAATATTCAACACATTTCTTGTGTACTTATGCGCAAGTTTCAGGCTCGAGAAAGTTCAGCCCTTCCTGCCATTCATCACAGTAATAACGTATATTCTGGCCCTCTTCTCGCTCATCGGGACTCTAATTCCTTCCCTAAAGTCCGGCGAAAAATTCTCGCTGTCGTTCTTGTTCTGTGCTCTGACCTTGTGCTTTACATTCTCCCTCAAAGAGACGTTCTACTGGATGCCGGGTATGCCCTACTTCTGGGCCGGAACGCTGATACTCCTTGCTCTGTCCCTGGCACTAAAGGCATTCAGGGGATCTGTGTTGTCCTTCTGGCTGTGCATGGTCGTCCTGTTCCTGAACGGTACGATGCTGGAGCAGCCTTGCGTGTTTCAGGGGGTCGCTGCATTTCTGGCTATGCTGTTCTTCTTCTGGCGGGGAGACAGGAAATGTGCACTGATGTCTGGAGCGTTCTGGCTTGTGTCGGTAGCGGCGTTCTGCGTGATGTACTTTGCGCCAGGAACTGCCGTGAGAATGGCCGTATTCGACAGCTATGCACTGGAACCGGTAGCACATTCTCAGCTAGTCAGGATACTTAAAGGATTTATTCCTGGGGTCTCGTTTGGTGTCAGGAACACAATACGGTTTTTCTTGAGGCCGCTGATTTGGACAATAATATTTTTTGTCCCTGCCATTGCTGCAAAAATTCCTCCTGCTTACGAAAAACTATCGCACAAGCTGAAATTTTGGCATATAGTCGCAATAGTTTTTGCATTGTCGATATTGATGCAGTCAATTGCTGGTGCTGCCAGCTATGGCAGTCTCCCGGCAAGAGGAGTCAGTCTTTCATTTTGGCTGATGTTTTTAACGTGGAATATGTTCTGGATATTTTTCTACAGGGGGAAACTGGCATACTCGGAAGGCTTCGGGAATTTCTGCTCAAAATGGAAATGGCCTGTGCTGATTTTGGCTGTATTGGTAAGCTCGAACTTCACCGATTGTATTAGTAATTTACGAGTTGCTCCTGATTTTGCGGCAGAATGGGAAGCAAGAGTTGCCTCGATGATCTCTCAGAGCGAAAGAGGAATAATGTACCTGCAAGTTCCTCCGCTGAAAGCCAAGCCTAAGCTGATATATTCCGAAATCGCCCCTCTGATAAGCTATTCCGGCCCTACTTTTGCCCGGTACTATGGTGCGAAAAACGTTTTCCTTGTGCCCGAAGAGCTTAGTACTAATTCTGAGGACGTGAGAAAACTTATCTCTGAAGACCTTACGCCCTACGCTAAACTAGCGGAGAAGGGAGACCTCGATTCCATTATAATTATGGCGCACTACAGGGACCCTAAGTCGAATTTTGAACGCAAGGATGCACATAATCTCGAAGAGGCTTTTAGGTGGTACACTCTCGGTGCAGAAATGGGAGATGTAGGCTGTATGAGGCGTATTACCAGCTTAATCTACAAGGATAATTTTCTTGAAGCACTGAAGCTGAGAATAAAGGCGTATATACTTGATACGAGGCTTTAAGTATTATTTGCCAGACTATGCCCTGCGGGAAAAATCCTGCGGGGTTATTTTTTTGCTATGGCACATGAACAAGGAAGGGATAAGTTTTTAGTGTCGGTACTTGTAGTTGAAAAAGTAGTTGAAAAATTCGGAGTGCTCTGTAATAATGTCATTTATGAGCATAATTATAACAAGAATGATTAATCACGCAAATTACGTTATTGAAGTTACCAGCTACCGCGACAAGCACGGCAGACCTCGAAACCGTCAGCGTTGTCTTGGCCGCCTCGATGATGACGGAGTACTCATCTCCTCCAAACGAAAATTTCCCGCAGTCATTAAGCAGGTAAGAACCGTCAAAACTAAGTTCATCCTGCTAGATGCTCCGCCACAATGTAACGCAGAACTCAACAAAACTGCTAACCGTGAAGAACCTGAACATAAACGCCACGAGCGAAATTCCGACGGAGCACAACACAAAATTAATCTCCCCCCTGCTCATGACCCCGATCTTCTTGGCCATGTGGAAAACGTGAATCCCAACGCTCCGCTTCCAGGGAAACAAGAACGGCACCGTCCCGCACCACGCGTCCTCCAGAATGTGCAGCAGGCACCCCATGAACCAGAACCCAGCACACGCCCACACGTCCCGGTGTGCCTCCCGTCCGTCAACCAGTGCCGACAATCTCGGGACAATCCACCCGGCCCGCGAGAAACACACGTACACCAGTCCCGCCCACGGCAAAAACCAGTGGGTATATCTCCTGTGATACCTGTTGCGCCGCTTCCCGAAGAACATATACTCCGACGAATCAGGGAATGTGCTCCCCATAAAACTGAATGCCGCCGCTATCGGCGATCCCGTCGCTCCCAGAACAAACGCAAACGTAGAGAGCCTGTGCCCTTTGCCCGTCATAAAATCACCCTCACTAGAATTAGCAGTATCGTGTTCACGAGAATCACCCCTGCTCCCGCCGGAAGGTTTATCATGAACGACAGCCCAAGCCCCAGCACGAACGAGACCAGCGCGACAATTCCCGACACAATCACCAGGCTAATAAAACTGTGTGCAATTCTCCGTGCCGTAACCGCCGGCAGAATAATTATCCCCGAGATTAAAAGAGTGCCCGTTATCCTGATGCCCATAACTACGACAAGTGCCGTCAGCACCGAAATTATGAGCTGGTACATGGCCGTGTTTATACCCAGTGAACGCGCGTAATCATCGTTGTACGTAATCAGGAACAGCCGGTTGTAGAGCATTACGAACACCCCCATCACCGCGAGCGAGAGCAGCACCGCAAAAATCATGTCCGTCTGGCTCACAGCAAGGACGCTCCCGAACAGCCACGAGTTCATCGCTCCGGTCTGGCCCGTCAACGAAGACACCAGAACTCCGAGCGCAAGTGCCGCCGACGATGCCACAGCAATAGCAATATCTCCCGCAGTCCTGAACCGCTGGCTCACGAACATTATCACGAACGACGCAGCTATCACCGCAGGAGTTGACACCAGCATTGCGGGCAGGCCAAGCGCAGACGCAATCGACAGCGACGCAAACCCTATCTCTGAGAGTCCGTGCCCGATAAGCGAGTAATGCTTCAGCACCAGAATTACACCCAGAACCGAAGCGCACACAGCAATTAGTGAGCCGGCGATTAATGCCCTGTACACGAAGGGGTAGGCGAGAAGTTCAAGCAGTTCCGTCATTCCAGAATCCTCCCGTGCGAGAGAGTAATTACCCTGTCAGCTTTTATGCCCTCAAGGTCAGAAGCATCGTGCGTAACCATTATAACCGCACACCCTCCGGCCCTGACTCTGTCCAGCACCGAGAACAGCAGCTTGTGGCTCGAAGCGTCAAGCCCCGCGCAGGGTTCATCGAGCAGCAGCAATTCCGGCTCTCCGCACAGTGCCCGCGCCAAAAACACCCGCCGCAATTGCCCGCCGGACAGCGTGCATATCTCGGACTTGGCCAGATTCCGGATACCCAGTTCCTCCATTGAGCGGAGTGCCCGGCGTTTGTCCGCAATGCTGTAGAAGAATCCTCCCTGCCCCTGTGTGCCGGTTAAGACTATCTCGCTGACACGGGCCGGAAAATTCCTGTCAGCCTCCTCAATCTGCGGAACGTAGGACATTCTTTTTGTGCGTGTGATTGTTCCGGAAGCAAGAGGCAGAAGTCCAGCAATTCCCTTAGTGAGGGTGCTCTTGCCGCTTCCGTTTGCGCCGGTGATGAACACAAACTCTCCGGCACTGACGGTGAGCGACACATCATCAATTGCCCGGATTTCCCCGTACTTGATGACGGCGTGTGATAAGTTAAGTCTCTCAGTCATTGAGGAATCTCGTGATTGCAGCAAGGTTGTCCGCCATTACCTGCAGGAAAGTTTTTCCGGGCCTGACGTTGTGGACGGAACTGAATGTGAGAATTTCCGCGCCGGTCTGCTCGCTGATTGAGAGCGTAACTTGGGACAAAGGGGGATCGTCAGCGAGAACAAAGCGGCTTTTGTGTTCGCGGATGTACCTGATGATGTCTGCCATTCGCTTAATTCCTGGCTCATTTTCTCCGTCATAAGCACTGACATAATCGAAGCCGTAACGCCTCACGAAATATCCGTAAGAGAACTCTCCTGTGAAGACTAAGGGCTTATTTTTAGCCATAGTCATAAATTTTGCATCTAGGTCTGCAAGTTTTGAGCAGAATGCTTCGGCGTTTGATGTGTATGTGTCTGCGTTTTCGGGGTCAGCACAGCACAGCACAGCCAAAATGTTGCGCACCATCTTCTGCGCGTCGTCCAAGTCAAGCCAGATGTGCGGGTCATTGCCTGTGAGGGAAATTCCGTGTGATGCGTCAGCTATGCGGGTGCCTGTCAGTGAGTCAGCAATTCGCTCTGCCCAGTGTTCCATCTGCGGGCCGGTGAACACGAACACGTCAGAATCGTGCAGTGCCTTAATGTCTCTTGGGGAAGGCTCAAAATCGTGAGGCTCTGTTCCTGGCTTGAGGATGAGGGAAATTTCGGCCTGTCCTGCCGTAATTTCGCGGGTGAAGTCGTAGACCGGAAACATACTGCACGAAACTTTTAGCCCTGCGTTGGCTTGAGATGCTGTAAGTGTGAACAGTGCGAGAAAAATTATTGTCGTGAATTTCATGTAATTATCCTATCGGGAATTTTAGGCTATTATAGCAGACATGTTGATATTGATTATTGGGACTGCCCGAAGCGGAAAGAGTGAATACGCTGAACAGAGAGTTATGGAGCTATCGTCGAGGAGGGTGTATCTCGCTGTGTCAGAGATTTATGATGAGGAGATGGCACGTAGGGTTGAGCTTCACAGGGAACGACGTAAGGGGAAGGGGTTTGCGACAATAGAGAGGCCGCGTGATTTGGGCGGAGCGGAGCTTCCGGAAGATTCATGTGTGCTGATTGAGAGTCTGGGGGTGTGGCTGTCGAACGAGATGTTCAGACCTGACGGAGAGGTGAATCTATCTGCCGGAGAGAAGGTGTATCGGGATTTAGTGAAGATTGTTGAGAGGGTGAGGGACGTAGTGGTTGTGTCGGACGATGTGTTCAGTGATGGGATGGAGTATGACGCACTGACGGAAGAGTGGGTTAGAACGCTGGGGGGGCTTCACGTGAGGATTGCGGAGATTGCGGACGAAGTGATGGAAGTTGTGGCGGGATTGCCGGTCAGGTACAAGCCTTCCTGAAAATTTGGAGGTCAAACTCGAACTGTTCATTTTCTGGAAGTGTAACGTTGAGATTTCTTGCGCAAGTATAAGTTCCGCCCAGCATTGAGGTTATTTTGCTGTATGTCCAGTATTCCAGCCATTTATAGTGTTTGCGTCCTTTGCCTCGAACTCATCAAGCGGAAAGTTAATCTCTCTTAGGTCATTAAGTGTAGATTTCAGGGCTGAGTAGCTGATTTATAGGCCGCCGGATTAATTTCCTCTGAGCCTGCGGAGTTTCTGGTGTATACGCCGTGTTCCCTGAGCCAGCCGTCCGGAAAATTGGAGTATTCGTCCGAAGAGCGGTATTCCGCCAGTTCTATGTGCCTGCCTTCAGAGGTTGCGGTTGTCCTGATGATGAAGGAGCCCTCAAGAATCCCGATGAATCCGTAGATTTTCTGCATAGTTATTCCCAGAGACGAGGCTAACTCTTTGAGGTTCACCGTGCCTTCCTTTCCGCCAAGAATATCCTTCAGAATGTGCTTACACTTTCTTTCACTGGGAATGATGATTTATTATAATACTCACTCAGAAAAACTTTAGCGGCGTGTTAATTATGAATGAACGTTCTGGACTCAATATCTCAATGAATAGCAAAGATGCCTCTGATTACGAAGACTTGGTGTCTCAAATTCTGGCCGGTGTCAACGATTTATCGCAGGCAGGGTTTGAGCAGCTTGTGTATGACCTGTTAATCCGCATGGGCTACGAGGTCTTCAAGAATGCCCGCCGACGCACAAGTTCTTCCGCAATTCAGGGCATAATCATTGAGGACCGTCCGGGCTACAGGCCGATATACATTCAGACCCGGAAGCTCGAGCCTGGCAGCATAATCACAAGCTGGAGTATGCAGACTTTCGGCGACTCGGTGGACAGGAAAGCAGGGCGCGGACTTCTTGTAACTAACGCAAATTTCTCAAAGCCCGCGCAGGACTACGCAAAACAAAAGCACATTATCCTGATAGACGGCCGGATTCTTGCACGATTAATGATCGTCAATAACTTCTGCGTGAACGTCAAGGAAGTCGTCGAGGTGAAATCGATTGACCCGAGCGTATTCAACCGCTACAAGATATGATTTTCCTCCAGAAGCTCCAGCACCCTTAATACCGCCGCATCCATGTCGTAATACTTGTACTCGCCGAGCCGCCCCGCAAAAATCACATCAGGACACTTAGCCCGCGCCATCTCCCTGTAGGATTCGTAGAGCCTGTTGTTCTTGTCGTTGTTGACAGGGTAATACGGCTCATCGCCTGGTCTCCATTCTGAAGGGTATTCGTGCGTAATCACCGTTGCCTCAGTTTCCAGGCCAGGATAGAAGTGCTTGTGCTCGATGCACCTCGTGAACGGAGTCTCCCTGTCCGTGTAATTCACGATAGCGTTTCCCTGAAAGTTATTCGTGCCTGAAAGAATCTCTGTCTCAAAACGAAGTGTACGGTACTCCAGATTTCCCAGTTCATGCCCGAAATATGCGTCAATCTGTCCGGTGAACACAATATGCTTGGCCGTACTCTCAAGCTCTGCCCTGTGCGCAAAAAAGTCGCAATTCGTCCTGACATCTATTCCCTCAAGCATTCGCTCAATAATTTTCGTGTAGCCGCCGTTTGGGATTCCCTGATAGAGTGCGTTGAAGTAATTGTTGTCCCAAGTGAATCTGACGGGAAGGCGTTTGATGATGAACGCAGGAAGTTCTGAGCAGGGCCTGCCCCACTGTTTTTCGGTGTAGCCCTTAATCAGGCACTCGTAGATGTCCCGTCCGACAAGACTTATTGCTTGTTCTTCAAGATTTTTCGGTGAAGATATGCCCGCCTCGCGTTTCTGTGCTTCAATTTTTGCTCGGGCTTCTTCCGGCGTAATCACTCCCCACATCTTGTTGAACGTGTACATGCTGAACGGCAGGGAATAAATTTCGCCGTAATAGTTAGCTATGGGTGAATTAGTGAAGCGGTTGAAGCTGGTGAACTGGTTTATGTACTGCCAGACGCGATGATTATTCGTGTGGAAGATATGCGGGCCGTAAGTGTGGACGCTGATACCAGAGATGTTTTCGGTGTAGATGTTGCCGGCAATATGAGGACGTTTGTCGGTGACGAGGACGGATTTTCCGTGAATTTTGGCTTCGCGGGCAAAAATTGCACCGGTCAGTCCTGCACCGACAATAAGGTAATCGTACATGCATTTTTCTCCTGTAAATGAATTGATAGCGGCTAATTTATCACAGTCCGCGCAGGATTCAACCCGTCCAGTAAAACAAAGCCTCCCCCGTAATTTTTTGGGGGAGGTCTTTTCGTTGTCAGTCGTCCAGCTTGAACTTGAGCACCTGTGCAGTTACCGCGTCAATCTCTATCTCGTACTCATTGCCGCCGGAAACACACTCCAGCTTGTACACCGGCCTAAAGTTTATCGCATTCGGGTAATCATCGTGTTCATCCTCAAGCTCTATCTCCTTGAACTTGACGCTGGCTGAGCCGATAGTTCGGGCCGCAAGGTATTTTGCCTGCATAACATTCAGCAGAGTTAGGTTTCTGCGCTCAGCTTCTTTGCGGACATAATAGCTTTCACGGTCATCCTTCAGCCCCGCAAATTGCGTAATATCCTCTTTGAGCTTCAGTATCTCTCCGGTAACTGCATCAACATCAACGTCATATTCATACCTTCCGGCGCGGCACTCGAACGCGTAGACCGGACGAAAATCTGTGCCGGCTGGATAATCATCCGCTTCGTCGTCAAGTTCTGCCTCAAGAATTTTGACCTGCTTCAAGCCGGAATGCTTAATCACTGCCTTTCTTGCGGCATTTTGGGCTTTCGACACACTTAACAGCTTAATCTTCCGGAGCTTCGCTTCTTTTTTGACGGACTTGGCCTCCGAAGGATTGCTGTACGTTATAGCTGAAGCCTGCACAGACATTCCGAGCATCATTGCCGCCGTAATCACAGCGAGAACAGCGCATAATTTCTTCATTACAGTACCTCCCTAAAAAAATACCCTCCCCGTTTTGCCGGAGAGGTCTTAATTTTACAGCTTACTTCACATTAGTACACAAATTCCTTCTCGTATTCCGGATTCTGTTCAGGGTAATCCGTCCTGTTGTGAGTCCCGCGACTCTCCTTGCGGTTGAGCGCGGCCTTTGCGATAAGGTGAATCGCTAAGGCTGTCTGCTGTGTCATGTCGTCATTCGCCGTCTCAGGGTCAGCAAGAATATCGTGCGTAGCTTTCAGCGCGGACTCCAAATCTTCACCATTCCTGTAGACACCCAGAGCACGCCCCGCAATCTTCTGCAGTTCAGCCAGATACTTACTCCTCACAGAATCATCGCGCTTGTAGTTCACCGGACGCTCCGAAATTTCGCGGCCAAGTTCGCCGGTCCGCATAATTCCTTCGGCGCAGAGCAGACCCGACATTGTGGCCTGGCTTGCGGCGTTTCCGGCACAACGGCAGGCACCGTGAATCCCTCCGCAGGCTTCGCCGATTGCGTAAAGGCCCGGAACGTTGGACTCGTAGTTCCTGTCGACGCGGATTCCTCCGGAGAAACTGTGAGGCATCGGCCCGACCTCCAGAAGCTCCTTCGCGGGATCACACCCGCTGTTCATCAGACGCTCGTAGAACCAGGGGTATGCTTTGAGGACGTTCACGTCAATGTGGCGCAAGTCTACCCAGATGCCGCCGTGAGGGTTGCCCTTGCCTTTGGCTACCTGCTTCCAGATCTCATGATTGATTAGTGATTTCGGTGCTCCTGCCTCTCCCTGCGGACGAACTTCCAGCAGGAAACGTTCGCCGTCAGAATTTAGGAGATAGCCGCCCTCACCCAGCATTGCCGTCGGACAGGGTTCACCCACAGCTCCGGCAGGACTCATCATGACCATAGGCTCAAACTCTATGAACTCAATATCAACAAGTTCTGCTCCGGCGTTCTTGGCCATCCCTAAAGTGTTGCCTTTAACGTCGTCGGGGTATGTTGATGTTCCGAGCAGGTTACCGACTCCGCCCCAAGATGCCACAACTACAGGAGCGTAAACGTTGTAGGGTTCTCCATCATCCTCAATAACCGTGAAGCCGTCAATTTTGCCCGAATCATTCTTCAGGAGGCCGACGACCACGCAGTTATTGTGAAACTCTATCCCTGCTTCAGCTAAACGCTTGAGCATTACGTTTTCGATCTCAACGCCGATTAAGTTAGTGGTCTGGCACAGCGAACGCGGGTAAGTGTGTCCCGAAACATGGCGCAGCTTTATCGAGCCGTCGTCGTTGTGCGCGAAAGTTACTCCCCACCTGCAGAGAAGCTCATAGCCCCGCAGAGTGTTGGCGGCCATTTCGCCGACCAGTTCCTTGTTGCCGATGTTGTAGCCCGCCGCGAGCATGTCAAGTGCGTACTGTTCGGGAGTGTCTCCGTAAGGATTTTCGGGGAGGACAAAGTTTATCGCCGCAATGTAGGGAGTTCCGCCGAGACCGTTTGCGTAAATCGCAATGTCCTTCACGCCCTCCTCATGAAGCCGTGCCGCCGCAGCTAGTGCCGCCAATCCGCTTCCTGCTATTGCAACCTTGTGATGTCTGCTCATGCTGTCTTCGCTCCTCTGGAATTGATGACGAGTATCGCGATTCCGACAACCGCACCGATGATTGAGCTTATCATCTCAGGAGCAATAAGGGACAACGCCGCCGCAAAGAGTATTACGCGCTCGAAAGTGTTGAGTGTCTTCTTGTAGAAACCGGCGACCATCACGGCCAGGAAGTACGTACCGAGTGCAAGCTGTACTGTCGCAATAACTATCTCCTGAACGCTTCCCTTCAGCAGGAGCGGAGGGTTGTACACAAACACAAACGGCACGAGGAATCCCACCATCGCGAACGTGAATCCCTTCAAGCCCGTCTTCATTGCATCAGCTCCCGCAATTCCTGCGGCGGTGTACGATGCCACGCACACAGGCGGGGTAATCTGAGCCATTATTCCGTAGTAGAACACAAACATGTTTGCGCAGAGGTTGGCGGTTGAAGGCTCAAGTCCTGTCTGCAGAAGAATCGGCTGAATGCACGGCACAAACAGAATGACTCCCACGAGATAGGCCGCAACTGTCGGCAATGCCATTCCGAGAATCATACAGCCCACCATCGCGATGCACATTGCAACGAAGAGGTAGTTGGTGCCCAGCGAACGAATCAGCACGGAGAGGTTCGTTGCCAGAGATGTCTGCTGAGTTACGACGTTGATGATGATTCCGCAGGCGGCTGTGGGGATTGCTATTGCGGCGGCCTGTTTCGCTCCGTCAACACAGCAGTCCCAGAGCTGGCGCAGGTTCAGGAAGTCGGGCTTGTTCACGAAGTAGTTGATTACGTCGCAAGCAAGGCACGAGAAAATTCCGACCATGCCCGCGCGCATAAGCGAATAACCGCGAATTATCCACACTACAAGCAGAATCGCAGGAAGAAGCAAGTAGAGTCTCGGCAGAATCGGACGGTCTACACGGATTGATGCGTCTGCTGTTGTGTCGAGATTAGCTGCTCTCTTTGCCGCCAGCTTGTCGACGAGCACGAACACAGCAAAGTAGTACGCAACCGCAGGGATAATCGCGCTTGCCGCAATGGACATGTAATTTACGCCGAGCATCTCAGCCATGATGAACGCTCCGACTCCCATTATGGGGGGCATAATCTGTCCGCCTGTGGAAGCCACAGCCTCAACAGCTCCGGCCTCTTCAGGCTCATAGCCTATCTTCTTCATCATAGGGATAGTCATAACACCGGTTGTTGCGACGTTGGCGACAGCACTTCCCGAAATCATGCCCATAAGTCCTGACGAAAGAACTGCTGCTTTTGCCGGGCCTCCTGATGATTTGTTGGAGAGCTTCATTCCCATATCGATTAGGAGCTGGCCGCCGCCGATTGTAGAGAAGAATGCTCCGAACACTATGAAGTAGAACAGAGTGTTTGCACTCGTCAGCAGCGGTGTACCGAATACGCCGCTCTCTGTCATGGTCATTCCCGAAGTGAACTCCTCGATGAACTGGTCGAAGGGCTTTGCGTTGGTGTGGAGAATGCCGGGCAGGTAGGGAGACACCCACGCGTAAATGATGAAGGCTGTGATGAAGCCTGCGAGCATTCCGCCGAGAGTACGGTAGACCGCGACGAGCAATAACACGATTGCGACGACCATAGCCGCGTGGTCAATGGTCATGACTTCGTCGACACCGATAACGTAATCGTTGAGGCGTGCGAACTGGGTCAGGATGTACCACAGCAGATAGCCGATGCCCGCAAACGCGGCCAGGTCTGTGATGTTCCACCAGGAATATTTTTTCAGGAGAGCTGGGTCTGGAGCTGTGCCTGCTAGTTCTGCGGCCTTCTTGACCTTTTTGCGGTAATTGTGGTCTGCGGAATAGTAGATGAACACGAGCGTCAAGGCAAAGATTAAGTGTATAGGACTCTGGAGCATAGGAGCGAACTGCTTAACCAGAGCGATATACATCTGGAACGCGAAGAATGCTACTGTTACGAGAACTGCTGCTATTGTGCGAATGTCCATAAAAATATCATCTCCTCATTAGTTCATGTAAGTTCCGCCGTTTATGTTGATGCTTTCGCCAGTGATAAAACCTGCCAGGTCTGACGCAAGATACACCGCCAAACTCGCAATGTCCTCACCAGTTCCGAGATGCCTTAACGGAATATTGCCGAGCAGTTTTTCCCGGTAATCAGGAGTCCACTGTTTTGACATGTCGGTTTCAATTGGGCCGGGACATATTGAGTTGACGCGTATACCTTCAGGCCCGAAGTCGTAGGCGAGTTTTCGGGTGAGCGCGTCGATCCCTGCCTTGCTCGCTCCGTAACATGCTGACGACGTGGGGTGAGCTGTCTTCCCTGCACGCGATGACATGTTTATAATCACTCCTGCCTTCTGTTCCAGCATGTGAGGGATTACGCATTTGCATGTATAGAACGTTCCGCTAAGGTTCACGCGCAAAATCTTGTCCCACTCTTCGGGCGTAAGGTCAATAAACTTTGTGCGCGAGTTGATGCCTGCGTTATTCACGAGAATATCAATGCGTCCAAAACGAGACAGGCATTTTTCCGCAAGGCGTTCTGACGTAGAAAATTCACCAATATCACCGGCGACGTAAGCACAGCCCAGCTCATCAGCAAGAGCCTTCAACTGTGCTTCGTTGGTGCCGTGAATCACGAGGCCCGCCCCGTGATAAGCAAAGGCCATAGCAATTGACCTGCCTATTCCGCGAGACGAGCCTGTGATTATTGCTGTTTTTCCCTCAAGAAGTTTCATTAAGCGTAAGGGATAAATTAATCTACCTCATAGCCCATTTCCTGGTAGTACTTGGCCGCACCGGGA
The DNA here is from genome assembly GCA_017451025.1 of Synergistaceae bacterium. Classification (GTDB taxonomy): domain Bacteria; phylum Synergistota; class Synergistia; order Synergistales; family Aminobacteriaceae; genus JAFUXM01. The sequence continues at coordinate 50,052 of JAFSSM010000013.1, forward strand.
TGAAGAGGTGCACCGTTCAGCTCATGCTTTCCTGCTGTCTTGGGGTCAAACCACTTCAGCGAGGCAACTGCGGCGGCGATGTCTTCCTTGTTCTCGCAGATTGCCTTTGCCAGCGCGTAGGCTACATCGTCAGGCATTGAGGCAGGGACGATTACGTTCTGCTGTGATCCCATCGTCTGAATGTCCTTATCCTGCTTGTTCCACGTTCCTGCAAGCATCGTTACGGGTGCATAGCCCATCTTGTTGAGGTTAGCTAGAGTCTCGGGTGCAAGCTGTACGAAGTGCATATCGTGCGTAAGAGCAATCTCCGTTGTTGTGGACTGTCCTGCGTCGACGTGGTCAATCGTTGCGTCGTAGAGGTCGTCCTGAATGCCGGACTTGATTGCGTCGGTGCCGGACTTCTCCCATGTTGCGAACTTCATGAAGTCTGCTACGCTGATTCCGCAAGCCTCGATTACGCGCTCCGCCGTAAGTTCACCGAGTGTTCCGTTCTTCTTGGTGATTAACTTGATGGGTACTTTCTTGGCGATTACTTCCTCAATCGTGGTGCATCCGGAAGCGTCAACGAACTTCTTCGTGAACATGATGTTGGCGAACGCGTGGCCAAGTCCTCCTGCGATGCTCCGGACATCCGGGCAGTCTCCGAACTGATAGTCTGCCTTCTTGCGCTCATAGCTCCAGAGTGAAGGGCCTGCGTTGCCGACGATGAGGTCTGCACGTTTGCGCTGAATGAGCACCGGTGCACCGACTCCGCCGGGTGAATTTGTGGTGAGGTCAATCGTTGAGCCTTCGGGAAGTCCCTTGAGCATTGCGCCCTGAATTGCCGCGCTGACTGAGTATGCACCTGTTCCGACTTCCTGTGCCGCAAAGATTAACTTCACGGGTTCGGAGAGTTCTGCACATGCTGCGAGGGTGAAGCACAGCACTAACGCTACTGCTACTGCTAATTTCTTCATTGTGTTACCTCCATTAAGATATATATCTGCCTGCAAATTTCGCAGGTCATTCACAAAATTTAGTTATTACATACGGCCAGACTGCAACCGTCCAGAACATAAGAATAAAGCCAATCACAAATCTTCCTCCGCTTACCGTGAATAATTCGCCGAAAACGTCAAACAGCCAGTTGTAACTACCTGCAAAAGTGCAGACAATGAAATATACAGGAATTAACCCTATGACTGCGAGAATTACACCTTTGACGTTGAGACCCGTAACATGAAACTTTATGTATTCGCGCTCAATCCAGCGTCCGAGAATAAAACTTGTTGTCATTCCGACAGCATAAAACGTATCGAGCATCATTTTTGCTGGGTCAACAAGCAGCTTGCCGTCAACGTAATCCATAGGATATGGCTTGTACGCTGTGTAAACTACTCCGAGAATGCAGAGCACTATTCCAGCAATAAGATAAAAATTTTCACGTTCAGGGCGCGAAATAATAAGCGAGGCAATCCACACAGACAAGAGTCCCGCAAATGTCCCGACGACTACGTCCTGCGGAGTGTGAACGCCGAGATAATTCCGTGAAAACGCAACGAGGATTATCACGATGCCGCAGAGCCACGCGAACAGCCGGGATTTCTTGTGCGTCAGGACTGCGAGACTTCCGAGAATTGGTGATGCCCACATCGTATGACCGCTCGGGAATGAATAGCCTGTTGGTTTGTGACCTGCCGGGATTATACGTGTGTCTCTGACGAACGGACGATATACGCAAGCCGTAACCTTGATTATCCCGTTGAGGAATCTGCTTATGCATAACGAGACTATCATGAAGAGTCCGGCTTTCTTGTTCACGCACCAGTAGACCACGAACGGCACAAAGAGCAGCCACGTAATCGCAGAGTAAGAGAGCCAGTCAACGAACGGAGTCAGAATATTTCCGGCTGCCTCCCTGAAGTCCTGAAGCCAGAGCAGATATTCGATGTCCATGCGTTTACTTCTTGCTTGCGGCTAATCTGATGCCGTAATCTATCGAGTTAATCAGGCTCAGTTCGTTTGCCTCACCAGAACCGGCGATGTCATACGCAGTTCCGTGATCCACGCTGACCCTGATAATCGGCAGGCCAAGTGTTACGTTGATTCCTGCGACTGCCTCCCAGTGATGTTCTTCCTTGTTGTACACAAAGCCCTTGACCTTCAGCGGAATATGTCCCTGATCGTGATACATGACCACAACCATATCGTACCAGCCGCCGAGTGCCTTGCTGAAGACTGTATCGGGAGGAGTGGGCTTCTTGTCGGGAATGTTTATCCCCTCAGCGAGTGCCTCATCGATTGCGGGCTGAATCTCCTCGATTTCCTCGCGTCCGAACATTCCGTTTTCGCCGCAATGAGGGTTGAGTCCTGCCACGCCGATTTTGGGGTTGTCGATACCGAGTGCCTTGCAGGTCTCGTCAGCCAGGTGAATGCACTCAAGAACTCTGGCCTTCTTCACCCTGTCGCAGGCCTCGCGAAGCGAAACGTGCGTCGAAACGTGAATAACCCTCAGGTTCTCGTGCGCTAACATCATTGCGTATTTCTTGGTCTTGGTCTCGTCGGCGTAAATCTCTGTGTGTCCGGAATAGTGATGTCCTGCCATGTTGATGGCTTCCTTGCTGATGGCGTTAGTGATTGTCGCGTCAACCTCATGCGCCAGTGCCATGCGGATAACCTTCACGACGTACTGATAGGCCGCTTCACCGCCGAGCTTGGTCGGTCCGACGTTGAAGGGTGAAGGGTTATTAGGGTCTCCCTTGTTGTCCGAAGCCTTCACTATGCCCATGTCGTAAACGTCAATCGTTCCGAACTCGAATTTTGCGTCCTTAACGTCCTTAACGGGATTAATCTTCACGTCGAGGCCCGATACTTTCTTGGCCACTTTTGCGGCGTATTCCATCACCGGCACGTCGCCGACAACGAGGGGCCTGCACCTGTCGTAAACGTCCTTGTGCGATAAAGCCTTCAGCGTAATTTCCGGGCCGCTTCCGAACGGATCACCCATGCTGATTCCGAGAATAGGTTTGCTCATTATTTCCTCCTTATATTGTGCTTTGGGGAGATTAGGTGCTGTCCGCTCGGCATGCCTTCGCGTCCAGCAACCCCACCCACCCGCCC
>JAFSSM010000014.1 GCA_017451025.1 Synergistaceae bacterium
ATTGTGCTTGAAGTCAAGGCCGAAGAAGAAATGATTAAAGCCTTGAGAAAAGCTGATAACCGCTTCCTGAAGAAAATTCAGGGAGCTAGTCAATAAGTTTAGGGTGCCTCTTGTTTGTCGTCTCTGCGGCTTGCTTCGCTAATGTCAACAATAATGGCAATTGTAACTACAATACTGCGTCGAATGCTGGCAGCGGTGTGCGTCCCGATTCGCTTCCCGCACAATTTGCGGACGAGTTTCCGTGTGCGGGTAAAGGGAAGGAAGAGACATCCTTTGCGCCCACAGGGTGCATAAATGCCAACCGCCACGCTGCCGGTTACGACCGATGCAGTTACAGGGCGGTTTTCTTTCTGCTTTTTGTCCATGAACGTTTTTCTTGACGCTGACGTGATTTATGACGCGGGCACTAAGGCCATCCGCACGAGCAAGTTCAAGTATGCTACCCAGTTGTTCGAGATGAACCACCTGCTTTATACCGCTATGCTCCAGCAGTCCCTTCGTGAAGGCACGTACACGCCCGACGAGGGCAAGAAGTTTCTCATTCGGGAGCGCGGAAAGCCCCGTTACATCACCAGTAACGCGATGGCCGATAAGACCGTCAATCACATTATCTGCGACGAGATTCTCACTCCAACCCTGAGCAAGTTCCTTATTTACGACAACGGAGCTTCCCAGAAAGGTAAAGGCGTGGCTTTTCACCGCCGCCGGTTTGAGGCTCACCTGCACAAGTTCTTCATGAGGCACGGGAGCAACGACGGCTATATCATGCTCGGGGATTTCTCGGGGTATTACGCCAACATTCCGCATGACAGATGCCGTGAGGTTTTGGCGCATTTCCTCTCGCGCTCGCTTGATGACCCCGCAGAACTTGCAATGACACTCGACCTGCTCGATAAGGTTTTCGCGACCTTCCGCGTCGATGTCAGCAGGTTTTCCGACGCAGAGATTGCTGCACTCATGACGGGCAAGGTCGACCAGATGATTAACCTCAACGCTGACCCTGCTACCTTGACGGGGGAAAAGTTCCTCGATAAGGGAGTGGACATAGGCAACCAGACTTCGCAGAACATCGGGCTGATTTATCCTTACAGGTTCGATAACTTCGCGAAGATTGTTGCGGGCATTCAGGGCTACGGAAGGTACACTGATGACTTTTACGCAATCTCTGAGAGCAGGGATGAGTTGCTGGCTTTGCTTGACGGTTTGAGGGGCATTGCGCGGGAGTTCGGGATTATCATCAACGAGCGCAAGACACGAATTGTAAAACTCTCCGGCTTCTACAGGCACTTGCAGAACGGCTACAGCCTCACCGAGACCGGGCGCGTTATCCGCAAGATTAACCCCAAGAGCATAACGAGGGAGCGGCGGAAGCTCAAGGCCTACAAGAGGCTCCTCGACGCGGGAATAATCACGTACAGCGAGATAGAAAATATCTTCAAGAGCTGGCTGGGCGGCAACTATAAAAGGATGTCGCACCGCCAGATTTTCAACATGACACAGCTATACATCACACTATTCGGGAGGATACCGAAATGGAAAAAGGGACATTCACGGTTACGCTGGCTGATGGTACACAGCTCAGCGGATTGGCGTTAAACGGAAACAATTTCGTCAGCAAGACGGAGGTAACGGAGGAGACATTCAGGGGCAAGCTCGGGCGCGTTGTTATCACCGGCGACGCTGAGGCTGACGAGGCGGGACTTATCGGAACGCATGAGCACATGGAGCTGGTGCAGGTTGCGCACTACACACAGGCGGTTCACGGGTGCGAGGACGGGTATTACTTCGTGCTGAGGGACATTCCGGCGGCTGAACTGGAGAAGCTCCAGAACCGCGCGGATATTGAGTATGTCGCTATGATGGCGGGGGTGAATCTGTAATGTTCGAGAAAATCAAGAAGTTCTACGATGCTGGCGTTTGGAGCGAGCAGAGGGTACGTGATGCGGTCGCTAAGGGTGCGATCACGGCGGCTCAGTTCACGGAGATTACGGGCAAGGCCTATTAATCAGGCTCAAGGGTTGCGGGGAGTTCTTCGGGACTCCCTGCTTTTTTGTTATCAGGAGGTATACACATGGCTAAAAACACTAAGAATTTTTCGGTCTCGGAGTTCGCATGTCATTGCGGGTGCGGGAAAAATATTATTGACCAGCGCGTCATCAATATGGCTCAGACTATCAGAGAAGCAATCGGAGTTCCCGTTCACGTCAATTCCGGCTGCAGGTGCGACAAACGCAATAAGGCTGTCGGCGGTGTTGACGGGTCATTCCATACGAAGGGACTCGCGGCGGATTTATCCTGTTCGCTCGGCGCAAAAGCATTATTCCTTGTTGTTGCGAACCTCAAGGCTAAAGGGAAACTGCCCGACCTCGATTATGCTATCTGGTATGGCAAAAAAGACTTTGTTCACATTGACTGCGGGAAATCACGCAATAATTTATTCGAGGCCAAACCATGAGCTGGGATACTTACCTTGATACTGGGTTTGCTTTGCTCGGAGGATTTCTGTCGTGGCTTTACGGCGGCTTCGACGAGGCACTAAAGGTTTTGCTCGTCATGATGGTTCTCGATTACGTTACAGGCCTCCTAAAGGGTGCGTACCTCAAACGCTGGTGCTCCGACATTGGCTTTCATGGCATTGCACGCAAAGTCTACATGCTCATCATTGTCGGCATCACTAATATCATCGGCAATGAAGTCTTCTCTCAATCGGAGGTTTGGAGCGGAGTCCCGCGTGATGCTGTCATTTGCTTCTATATCGCCAACGAAGGCCTTAGCATCTTAGAAAACGCTATCGAAATGGATACGCCAGTCCCCGAGAAGATAAAGGAATTGTTCCTGAGCTGGCACAAGAAGCAGCTCATCAGCAAAAATAAACCTGATCCAGACGATGAATAAAAAAATTGAGCGGGAAAAGGGCTCGCTCTCTCCCTCTTCCCGCTCTATCGGTCATTTATTGACTGTTCCGCGTACGGCGGCTCATCGTATCCCACTCGTACACTGCGTTCTGCTCCTGATGCACTGCATACGTTCTGAAACCGCATTCCTTACAGCGCACATAGTATATGTCGCTCCCATCGAGGTTCACTATTTCTCCCTCGCATCCGCATACGGGGCACTGCCTATCAAGTTGCGACATGTTACCTCCGCGTTACTCCGTCTACGTAGTCGTACGCCGCACGTAGTCCCTCAAACTTTGACTTGGCGTCTACAAGACGTTCTAGGCTCACTCCGGGACGGCTCAACAGTTCATCCAGTTCTCTACGCGCATCCATTGCCGCACGCGCCAACACCAGACGGACTTCGTACATCCTCGCGCTTGATACCCTCACTCGCATTGTCCTCTGCTCCTTTTTGACCTGCGCTGTTCCATCGCAAGCCTCGATAACTCTTCGTCGTCCCCACCATATAACGCTCGTAGGACTTCTCGCGTTAATTCAAGCTTCTCCTCGTAGGG
>JAFSSM010000015.1 GCA_017451025.1 Synergistaceae bacterium
ACATCATTGTCCTGCGGAGGCGGAACCTCTCCGGCTTCGGTCTCGGTATACTCATTAGCGAATCACTCCTCCCCAGTCAAACTTGCCGTCCATGTCGATACCGCATCCCCTGTAGAATGCGCATTCGACGCGGGCTTTGATGGTGCAATCGAGTGCACCGTGATCGTTGACGATGACCTTAGCGTTTTTCACGCCGAGCCTGTCGAGCGAGGCCAAGACCTGCTCTTTAATCTGGCGGCCATACTGGTTGAGAACGGAGCTTTCGAGGGACAAATCGATTCCGCCGCTCGTCGTGGGTTCAAGCGTAATCATGACGTCGCTTGACTCGAGAGTTCCGGCGGTTCCTACCGCTTTTAACTCCATTTGAACAAACACCTCCAAGCTAAATATTTGTTTCGGGAAATAATTGTTTTGGGAAATAATTTAAATTAATTCTATCACAGTATGAATGTAAATTTTTAATAAAAATCGGAATATTAATTTCATTAATTAGTATTACTGCGGAGTAAGTATTACTGCGGAGTAAGTATTATATTATTATCCTAAATAAAGATGTGTTTACCTGTGAATTGTGAGAGTTGCGGTGCACCGTTACAGGCAAATGTTGAAAAGTGCCCATATTGCGGTGCGATTGTTGAGTCTGAGGTGGAAAAGCTCAAGAGATTTGGAAAGCTCCCCAAAATTAAGCGTGTGTCTTTGGCATTTACAATACTAATCACCCCACTTAGTTGGGGTTTGTATGGTATGTATTGGATTTTTACACGAAAAAAAACATTGAACAGTCTTGCAGAAGAAAAAGTTGCTGAGGCTGTAATTTGGGCTTATGTAGCTGCATATATTCTTATTTCGCGCCTGTGTTTATATCGTATATAGCCGCGTTTGCAAGCGTTGGGATATGGATTTACATGAAGTTTCAAATTAGGACTATATTGCGAACTTATGCTTTGAAATACCTTGACAAAAATACTGTCATGGAATCTATTGCTCCATCAGGTGTGTGTGTATTTTTCTTCGGAATTATATACCTTCAGTATCACATCAATAAAATGATCGACATGGGACTTTTCGATCCAGAAGTTCTGTAGAAAGAAATTCTCCCCTTCAGCTTACGGCTAAAGGGGAGTTTTTTTTATGCTTCTTTTTTCTTGAACAATGACGACACAATCGGCCACAGCAATAACACTATGCTGATTACCATTAATGTCCCGGCAACAGGACGTGAGAACATCGCAATCACATTTGCGCGTGAAATGGTATAGGCTCTGCTGAAGTTCCCTTCGCAGATAACTCCGAGCACCAGGCCCAGAATTAACGCCGCGCTGTTGAAGTGGCAGGCCGAAATCACCAGCCCGATAACTCCTGCGATTGCCATAATCTTAACGTCGGCTATGCTCATGTTCGTTGCGTACGACCCAATAATCGCCAGCATAATAATTATGGGGCCAAGATACGAATACGGCACCGCAAGAATCTGGGCAAACACCTTCGCAATACCGATTGCGACAACGACCATCAAGATATTAGTTACGACCATCGACGCAAACGTTGCGCTGAGATATTGCGGCTGATTCACCAAAAGCAACGGCCCTAACTGAACTCCCTTCAACACCAGAGCACTCATCATGACTGCTGCGGCATTCCCTCCCGGAATACCCAGCGACAACAGCGGCACCATCGCTCCGCCGGTCGCGGCATTATTCGCGGTCTCAGAAGCGGCTACTCCGTCAATAATTCCCGTCCCGAACTTTTCGGGGTGCTTGGAGAGTTTGGTTTCGGTCGAATAGCACAGGAAGGAAGCTATTGTTGCCCCCGCTCCCGGCAAAATTCCGATTATTGTACCAATTACCGAGCAGCGGGCTAACAGCCACTTGATGCCCCACCATTCTTTGAACGACGGCATCTTCGTGTTGACGCTTGCATTGCTCTCGTCGCTGGTGAGTTTGTCGCGCTTCTTGGTCTGCTTGAGGACCTCACTAACCGCGAAAATTCCGATTAGGACGGGTATCATTTCGAGACCGGCGATAAGTTCACTGCTCCCGAAGGTTAATCTCTGGACCGCGTACATCGGGTCTTGGCCGACACACGCCAGCAATAGCCCGAGAAGTCCGGAAATCAGGGTCCGCAGAATATTCTTGCTGTCGAGGCACGTCAAAATAGACAAGCCCATAAACGTAACAGCGAATAGGTCTGACGGGCTGAAGGACAACGCGGCCTGCGTGAGCTGCGGTGAAAGAGTGAGCATTGCCAGAGCAGACACAAGCCCGCCGATAGCCGAAGAACCCAAAGCTATACCGAGAGCTTTACCTGCCTCGCCTCTCTGAGCCATAGGGTAGCCGTCAAAAGTTGTAGGAGCACTCGACGGAACGCCAGGTATCTTGAAGAGGATAGCCGTGATGCTTCCGCCCGTAATCGATGAGCAGTAAACAGCGACGAGGAACACAATCGCGGGAATTGGAGCCATCGAGTATGTGAAGGGCAGGCCGAGAGCGACAGCCATAGTTGCGCTGACACCGGGCAGTGCTCCGAAAATGGTACCGACGACGATTGCGAACACGACCATCATGAATGTGTAGGGGTCAAGAAGTACGCTGAAACCGTTAGTGAATAATTCCCATGTAGTCATAATCTTTAGCCCCCTTCTACATTATTGCTGATTTAACCGACGCAACGATGCTCTCAACGTACAGCGAGAAGTTGCGCAGTTCCGGGATTGTGCCGCGCGGAAGGTTCACCGACAAGAGGACGCTGAAGACGACGTAAAGCACCAGAGTAACCAGCACGGAGAAGACAGCGAGCCTGAAGACGTGGGTCTGCCCGAGCAGTAATCCATAGAGGAAGAGCACGAGCACACAAGTAACCATATAGCCTAGGGGTTCGAGGACGAAGCTGGCGGCTAAGACGAGTGCAATTCCGATAACGAGCCTTGCCCTTATGCTCAGGAGTGCATCGAGCTTGAAGTCAGGGTTATTCTTGTTTTTGCGGATAATGTTAATGATGTTGATTGCGATGCAGACCAGCAGAAGAACGATTATCACTTTCGGCCAAACGTCTGGCTTAAGGGTGTAGGGATTTCTAGCTGTTCTGTCAGGGATTGGGGCTTCCAGAACGTTGAAGCAATAAGCGTAGAGGAGGCCGAGCCACAAAAGAATATTGCAGATTAATTCGAACACAGTATATTTCTCCTTAAGAAATTACCCCCCTTTTTCTTCCCCCCTAAGTTAGGGGGATTGAGGGGGGTGCTTCTGTATTTACTTTGCGTAGTAATCTTTCTTCATGACGCCCTCAGCCTTGAGGTAATCGGTGAGGAGCTTGTAGTCATTTTCGCAGTCAGCCGCATACTCAGCAGGCCCGGCAAATCCAGGACGTTCGTCATAGCATCCCTGAACTAGGAACGCCTGCCACTGAGGATCTTTCGCTGCCTGTTCAATCGCCGCAACGAGTGCATCGATTGCTTCCTGAGGAGTGCCTTTCTTTGCGAAAATACCCCTAGCCGGTCCGAGCACCGAGTTAATCCCCAGCTCAACCGAGCACTCAACATTAGGGTATCTCTTCATTCTGTTTTCAGCGAGAGTAAGCAGAGGCACAACATCACCTGCCGCGATAAGTCCCTCTATTTCGTCGGTGCCGGTAACCATAATATCGATATGGCCGCCTACGAGAGCGGAGTTCATCTCACTGCCTGAAGGGTAGGACACATCCAGGATGTCCAGTCCTTCGAGTGCCTGCTTCAGTGATGCGCCGTCGAGACCTGTGCTTGTGAGCATACCTACGCTCACCTCGAAGGGATTTTTGGTTACGTAGTCCCTCATCTCGGAGAAGGACTTGTAGCCTTTTCTGTCCATAGCTTTCTTTGACGCAGTGATGACGTTAATTGCATGGACTAAGCGCGCTACAGGGATAAACTCTTCCTTGAAGTTCATTGAGGTTGTGCCCTGAATGTCCTGCATGAAGAGGGACTGAGTCCCCAGCATGAAGGTGTAGCCGTCTGCGGGCTGTTTGTAGACGTACTCGACAGCGGTAACGCCATTTCCGCCAGTAACGTTGACTACTTCGACTTCCTGGCCAAGAATGGGCTTAAGGAGGGTAGCCATCGGTCTGATGGTAGAGTCAGCACCGCCGCCGACGCCCCAAGGGCAGACGATGGAGATTTTGCGTTCAAACTTCCACTCAGCGGAAGCGAACGAGGCAAAGCACCCTACGAGGCAAAGTGCCAAGAGTGCACACAGAAATTTTTTCATGATAAAGCCTCCCTGAAAAAAATAGATATTGTGTAAAATTGGGTGCGTTGATTTTATCACGAAAGAAGGTATATCTTAATGGAGTTTTCCGCATCAATGATGTGTGCAGATTTCGGCAATCTCCATGACGAAGTGAGATCTCTGGATGAAGCGGGCATCGACAAATATCACATAGACATAATGGACGGAATGTTTGTGCCGAATTTAGGTATGGGGCTTCAGGACATCAAGTGTATACGTTCCCTAACGTCCAAGCCGATAGAGGCGCACCTTATGGTCTGCAAGGTGAACAGCTACATTGACATTCTGGCGGGTGCCGGTGTCAACACGATATTCATTCACCCGGAGGCAGATTATCACCCGTTCACGACCCTTCAGCGCATAATAGACTTGGGCATGACCCCCGGGATAGTGATAGACCCCGGGACATCAGTAGAGACCGTGCGAGAACTCTTCAACGTCAGCAAGAACATCCTGGTTATGGCGGTAACACCAGGATTTGCGGGTCAGAGCTACCTTCCGTACGTAGCAGGAAAGATACGGGAGCTTCTGGCCTTGAAGCATCGCTATGGATTAAGCATATTTTGGGACGGTTCATGCACTCTCGACAAGATAGCCGAGTTCTCACCGATGGGAGTGGATGGTTTTGTTCTTGGGACAAACATTCTCTTCAAGCGTAAAACAACTAGGGGGGGGGGGGGCTATTTTTCGCGGATAAGTGAAGCGAGAAATGCCGCCCACAATTCGGAGGTTTCGATATGAACTGCGCAGTAATTTTCGCGGGAGGCATCGGTTCACGAATGCACACCCAAACGCCCAAGCAGTTCCTCTAAGTTCTCAGCAAGCCCGTAATTATCCACACGCTCGAGCAATTCCAGAAGCACACCCAAATTCACATAATAAGCCTGGTCTGCCTCGAAGAACGCATCCCCGAAATGCACAGCCTGGTCGAACGTTACGCGCTGGACAAGGTGAAATTCATAGTGCCAGGTGCCAAAACAGGCCAGCAGTCAATCTACAACGGACTATGTGCCTTGCAGAAGACGGCATCCCCAAGAGATATAGTCCTCATTAACGACGGAGTAAGGCCATTTGTCTCGCAGGAAATAATCACCCGCTGTATCGAGTGCACGGAGCAATACGGTTCAGCGATAACAGCGGCTCCGGTTCCGGACACAATCGGAATTGTTGAGGACACGCGCGAAATCTCGGGAATACCAGACCGTAAAAAGTGTTATGCACTGAAAGCACCGCAAGGTTTCCGACTTGGTGATATTATTGACGCACACAACAAGGCCATTCGGGAAAATAATTACCGTTTCACAAATTCAGCAGAACTCTTCAGGAATTACGGCGGAAGGATATACGCGGTGATAGACGAGGGAGTGAACTTCAAGATAACATCACCTGCCGACCTGGAGCTGATGCGGTTAATAATGCCGAAATGGCAGAAAGGGGAGAAACTAACGGAGTGAATGAGATATTGCGCGAGGACATGGAGAGAATATGTGCCTCACGTTTCATCAACTGGGAGAAGTTCCGCAACAAAACTATCCTCATCACTGGAGCGACGGGATTAATCGGCTTCAACCTGGTCAATGCCTTATCGTACGCATCAGATAAATTCGGACTTGGCCTGAAGATAATTGCAGTAGTCCGGGACATCGTGAAGGCGAGGCAGATGCTGCCAGAGATTGAGTTTGTGGTGTCAGACGTGGAGAAGCTCAGGGAAATAGACGGCCCGATAGATTACGTAGTGCACGGGGCATCCCCGACGGCCAGCAAATATTTTCTGACGCACCCTGTCGAGACGATAACGACATCCCTTGCCGGCACAATAAACATGCTCAGAATTGCGCGAGCAAAGGACGTTTCAGGATTTGTGTACCTGTCGAGCATGGAGGCTTACGGACACATCGGGGAGGAACGTCTTCTGACAGAGGATGACTTGGGATATATTGACCCTCTAAATCCCCGAAATTGTTACCCTGAGAGCAAGAGGATGTGTGAAGCGATGTGTGGTGCATATACTCATGAATACGAAGTGCCAGCGAAAATTGCGCGTCTGGTAATGACCATAGGGCCGGGCCTTCCCTACGCTGACGCAAGGGTATGTGCGGATTTCATTCGCTGTGTGATTGAGAAACGTGATATAGTGCTGAAGACCACCGGCCTCACAAAACGCTGTTATCTCTACACTGCGGACGCGGTAACTGCGATTCTGGCTATCCTGCTTAAGGGAGAGCCCGGGCACGTCTACAACGCCGCGAACCCAGAAACATATTGTTCTGTGCGTGAAATGGCGGAGATGCTGTCCCGCGAAGTGTCATGCGGACGAAGCGACGTGAAACTGGACCTGAGCCTCGACGCATCAATGTACCCTCCTCCGCGTTTCCTGAAGCTGGACGTGAGTGCTCTAAAATCTTTAGGCTGGGTACCATCTCTAAATTTGAGGGATATGTACATCCGAACGATAGATTACATGCTAAAATTTTGCAATCACTAATTTGTGAAGGGAGAAAATAAAACAATGGATTTCATGAGTCTTCTGGGCTCTATGGTTCAGGGCAATATGTCATCATCACGCGCATCAACCTCCAGGATGTCCAACGCAGGAAGCGGCATTCAGGACTTGCTGGGTTCACTGATGGGAGCGGGCCAGACCGTCAAGGACAAAGTAGGCGGCGATAATCTGGCGGCTGGAGGGATCGGAGCACTTCTCGGTGCCCTGATGGGCGGTTCCGAGAGCACGACAGCCAACACACTTGGCGGCGGAATGATGGGGCTTCTCGGAATGATGGCGTATAAAGCCCTGCGCGGTTCACTGGGCGGAAATTCTGCGGGAACGGCGGCACAGACCGCAACACCACAAACCTACACCCAGCCTTCAGCACAACAGCAGGCTAACGACGCGGAGATAATAATTACGGCGATGCTCGACGCGGCAAAAGCAGACGGCCAAGTTGACGCGGACGAGTTCCAGAGAATCACCAGCAGTCTCAAGCAAAACGGACTTGGTCAGGACGGAATGAACTACGTCATCCAGAAACTGCAGGGGCCTATGGAGACAGCAAAGATAGTCGCCGCAGTCAAGGGCAGGCCGGAACTTGCGGCAGAGGTATATTCCGCTTCACTGATGGCAATTAACGTCGACACGGATGCAGAGCGTAAATATTTGACCAAGCTCGGCAAAGCTATGGGACTGAGCACTCAGGTCATGAGCAACATCGAGCAGCTCACTTCTGGCAAAGCCGGAAGCCAGGATTTCGCCTGCTAATTTGTTGAGTCAGACTGTTCTTTCTTGCGGTTCATCATGTTTTCGATGAGCTTCTGGAAAAGTTCATAACCTTTTTCTGTGGGGGGAAGCTCAATTCTTGTGCCTTCCCCTTCATATACCAGCATTCCGCCGCTCGCCTCGTGAAATGGTGTCAACATGCTTATCCTGCCAGGTTTTGCATCTTCGCCTTCCTTGATGATTTCGTCAGGAGAAATCTTCAGGAGATTAGCCAGCTCCATAATTCTAGTGCCGGTAGGGGCAGTTTCTCCGGATTCCCACCTTCTCAGCGTAGCAATCGATACCCCCAATTTGTCAGCAAGTTCAATTTGAGTGAGGCCCGCTTTTTTCCTCTGCAGCCTCAGATTAGCAGCAAGTGCCATTTTTCTGCACACTTCCTTTAGCATAAAAGATATGGATAGCTGAATTATAACCGTCTATATGATTTTTCTGCAAGCAATATATCATTGTCAACCCGTATTAACTTTTTGGTTTACAGTCCAGAGAGAAAGTGCTATAAATATTTCCCATCATGAAGACAAAATTATTACGCTACTTAGAAGCCAGACGAGGAGAGTTTGTCTCCGGTGAATCTCTTGCCGAAAAGTTAGGGGTAACGCGTTCAGCTGTGTGGAAAGCTATAGCTTCGTTGAGGAAGGAGGGGCACATAATCGATGCCGCAACGAACAAGGGCTATAAGCTGATGAGTGAAAGTGATACCCTCACAGAGGAAGGGATACGCCAGAACTTGAGGGAGGGTTCACGTGTAAGGAGGATAATCTGCCTCGACGAAGTAGACTCCACGAATAATTACGCGAAACGCCTTGCCCTCACAGGGGCGGAACACGGAACGCTTGTAGTTGCTGACCGTCAGACAGCAGGACGTGGAAGATACGGCCACACGTTCGAGTCGCCAGCTGGGACCGGGCTGTACATGTCGCTGATACTCAAGCCAAAAGTTGACGCAGAACGTTTCCAGATGATAACGATAGCTGATGCAGTGGCTGTGTGTCTTGGAGTTGAACACCTTTATCCTGAAGCTCAAAGGGAATTGGGCATAAAGTGGGTGAACGATATTTTCTTCAGGGGAAGGAAAATTGCGGGAATACTCACCGAAGCAGTAACCGGCTTTGAGAGCGGGGAGATAGAGAGCGTCGTTACGGGAATAGGTATCAATGTATCGACGAAGAATTTTTCTGCAGAAACAGCAGGGTCAATTTTTTGTGAGGGGGAATGTCCGTTCAGGCGGGATAAGCTGTGCGCTCTAGTAGCTGACGGAGTGATGGATTTTGCTGAGGATTTGGGCACACCTGCCCTCATCAACACTTACCGAGAACGTTCAATCCTGACGGGCCAGGACATAACCTACATGAAGAACGAGGCCAAGTGTACAGGCCATGTTGAGGGAATTGACGATACTGGCGGGCTTGTGATTCAGAACGAGGCGGGCAAACTCGAAACGCTTCGAAGCGGCGAGGTCTTCATGGTAAGAACGGAGGAAAAGACTTCATGACCACAACGAAACAACTGACACTTTGCGCATTATTCGCGGCACTA
Organism: Synergistaceae bacterium; assembly: GCA_017451025.1. Taxonomy (GTDB): domain Bacteria; phylum Synergistota; class Synergistia; order Synergistales; family Aminobacteriaceae; genus JAFUXM01. The sequence continues at coordinate 9,070 of JAFSSM010000015.1, forward strand.
ATCGCGATAGGAACGCACATCAAGATACCGACCCCGCTTCTGCCCTTGACCCTTCAGACGCTTTTTGTGGTTCTGTCCGGTCTGGTGCTTGGCCGAAAACTAGGAGCGGTGAGCGTGTGCGTGTATGCTGCCGCAGGAATAATCGGTATCCCTGTATTCACCGGCTCAGTGATGAATCCCACATTCGGGTATATTTTGGGGTTTATTCCTGGAGCGTGGCTTGCGGGATATATTGCCGAAAAATTCAGGCCGTGCTATTGGACGTGGGTGTTCGGAGCGATTGCGGGAATAGCTGTGATTTATGCGCTAGGGATTCCGTACTACTATGTTATGTCGAAATATTATCTGGGCAATGAACTAGGAGCTAAGACATTGCTGATGTACTTTGTACTTATGCCGTTACCTGGAGACATCGTGAAGAGTTTGTGTGCGGGGTTAATCGTGCAGAGGCTTGCGTTATTTTTCCCCGACAATTTCACGTGGAAGAGGTAGAACGCCGTGAAGAATACGAAAAATCTTGTGCTTTGCGCACTATTCGCGGAGCTAATCGCGAGCGGTGAGTGTTTGCGTGTATGTTATTGCAGGAGCTTGGACCGCCGGATATATTGCCGAAAAATTCAGGCCGTGCTATTTGACGTGGCTTGCCGCCGGTGCACTGATTAAGTGCTTTGCGGCCGGATTGATTGTGCAGAGATTGGCTGTCTTGTTCCCTGATTCTTTCACCTGGAAACGCTAAAAAATTACCCCCCTCACTTTTGCAGGGGGGCTTCTCACCGTTTATTCATACGTGATGAACACTTCAGCAGACCCTTCATACTCGTCCATCTTGAGCACGCACCTCATCGGGTCAATTATCTGGTCAGAATAAGCGACAGGCCAGAACGAATCCCTTTCGTCATTGAGCACGTAGAACTTGTAGCGTTCCTTGTCGCAATCCTCGAAGTCGTCCCGCAATGTTCCCGCGTCAATTTCACCGCGAGAAATATCGTTTACGTTGCCGAGAATCTGCCGCCACATAGCCCTGTGTTTTTCCGGCAGCATCCCAAGAACTGACTGCTTGATGCCCTCCTCGTAATCACCGAGTGTTTTTTGGGTGTACTGTACCGGCGGTTTGGGCTGTTCGGGTTCTTCAGGAACAGGTACAGGGGGTTCCGGAGCTTCCTGAAGTGCCGCGGCGATGTCCTCAGGTGCAATTTCCAGCTCAGGCTCTATTTCCGGTGCCTTCTCAAGCTCCACAGGCTCCGGCTCTGGAGTTTCCTGCGGAGTTATTGCTTCTGGTTCCGGTTCTGGAATTTCTGGCGGAATTACAGGCTCAGGCTCGGGGTCCGGCTCGGGAATCGTCGCAATGGGTTCCGGCTCGGGTGTCTTTATGGCTCTGCGGACCGGTTCACGCTTCGGCACATCATGGGTTTCTATTTTTGCGCTTGACGGTGCACGGCCTGACGATAACTTGCCCAAAAGTTCCTGTGCGGCATCATGATAACACTCTGCTCCTTTGGACTTCGGCGAGTACTCGAATATCGACATCCCCATACTCGACGCTTCAACCAGGCTCACGTTCTGCCGTATGCAGTTCCGGAAAAGCACATCCCCGAAAGATTTTCCGACTTCCTCGAAGACCTGGCGCACTATTGAGAGTCTCGGGTTGTAGTTGGTCATCAGGATACCGCATATCTCCAGCTTCGGGTTTAACCTCTCGCGCAGAACAGGCATAGCATCACTGAGCAGGCGAAGCCCGAACAGGCTGTAGAACCCTCCGTCCATCGGGACAATGATTTTGTCGCTGGCACAGAGGACATTCCGCGTAAAAACTCCCAATTGAGGAGGGCTGTCCAGAAGGATGAAGTCGTATCTGTCCGGCTCAACCTGTTTGAGAGCATCGCGCAATGCCTCGTTGCTGTTGACGGGGCTTTGGTTGTTGAGTTCCGCCATCGCGAGGTTCAGACAGCTCGGAATGATGTCTACGTTCTCCTTCCGGCGGATAATGTCATCCCACGATGCTCCGCCGCTCAACAAATCAAAGACCTGTGCTTCTGTCTCCGAAGGAGTTACCCCGAAACCTGCGCTTAAGTTGCTTTGCGGGTCCATGTCAACGACAGCAACTTTGCGGCCCATTTTTGCGAGAGCTACAGCGATGTTCTGGCAGGCTGTAGTTTTCCCGACTCCTCCTTTGAGGTTGCAGAATCCTATTGTTATCACGCTAATTCCCCTGCCTTTTGATGAATGCTTCGACTTCTGCGTTTTTATGCGTCTTCAGGCTTTCGCGGTAAAGGTCCAGTGCTTCCTTTACCTTGCCGGCCTTGTAGAGTGCATTGGCTTCGGTTATCTGCCTGTTCGCGGCATTTACTGCATCACGTTCTTTGATGAGAGCGTCGAGTTTCGCGACCCATCTCTTCATTTCGTCGGACGGGGCGATATTCTGGGCTTTTCTGTAGAGAGCGGCGGCCTCGTCAAGTTCTCCCTGAGCGTAAAGTGAATCTGCGGCCTGAATCATTTTCTGTGCATCAATTCTTGTGCCTATCCCGAAATCCTCCGGCCCTCTAATCACCGTATCAGGAGCGAGCCTGACGTTTCGGCTGAGCTGTCGGATTCTCTGGTTCGCTGTGTCGTTCTCCCACACCTTCATGCTCTCGTAATAGCGTTTAAGTGCTTCCTGATTCTGGTTGCGCCTCTGCAGGTCCTGGCCTTCACGGTTAAGGGCGTTGGCCTGGCGTTCACGCCTCGATATTACGCTCTGCAGTTCCTCTATGTGCTGGCGGAGAGTTGCGTCGGGGTTGCTCTGCACGCTCGCCGCATAATGGTTAAGTGCCTCCTGCAACTTGCCCTCACGCTCAAGAGTATTGCCCTCGCCCGCATACCTGTCTGCGTCGGCAATAAGGGTGAGTCTGTTGCGTATTCTCTCCATTCTGTCCAGGACGGCATCGCTCGAAACTAGGGCAATGCTCCGTGCATAATAGTCCAGAGCATCCTCGTACATGTTCTCGTTGTCGTAGGCACTTGCTGTGTCGCGAAGCCAATTCGCCTGCTGCTGAAGAAGTCTCTGCTCATTCACTTTGTGCTCGGCTTCGGAAATTTCCTCCGCGCCGCTGTCGATAGGCCAGATAACTTGAGCCGCGCGCAAATTCTTCAACGCATCTTCGTAGAGCTGCCGGTTCTCGAGATTCTCTGCGTCCTCGCGGAGTTTCAGTGCCTTCGTGTAACGCGCATAGTTCGTTGACATTGCCCGCAGGCCTTCAGCAATTTCATTGTCTCTGGGCGACAACAGCGATGCTCTGCCCGCAAGTTCTACGGCCTCCGAATAATTCCTGCTCTCCCACAGAGCTTGAGACCTCTGCCAGTTCTGCCACGCCTCGCGCTCGCTCGCCGAGTCCTCGTACGTCGAAACAGGAAGGGTAATGTTCACCTTGCTTGCTCCGCTCCCGAGACGTACACCGTTAGCGTTGAAGGCAGTAACTGCAATTTCGCTTTCGCCTGTACTTCCGCGCCTGATGAATATATCGTCGTTATCCTGGCTCATCAGTGCAGTAGCCGCGTCGCTCTCCCACTTGAACGTGTGTTTTCCCTTGAAGTTCGGGGCAAGGGATGCACGTAATTTTATCGGGGTATTTGCCATCAAAATATCAGGGCTTAGCACGTAGTTCGAGCGTTTTGAAGCATCCCACAAGGTAAGCGGTTTTTCCACAACAACAGCGACATTCACGGTGAACTCCTGCGGAGTAATGAGGGACTCTGTGCTGGAAATTACGTTGCCTTCCCTGTCAATGAACGACGCAATGACTCTGATGGGCTGAGTGTCGAGCGGGGTGAAGGCACATTCGCGTCCGCCTGCCCTGAGTGAAATTCTGTCTGGGTTCTGGCCTGCCGTCGGGCTGACCGACCATTCGACGGAACCTCCTGACGGAATGCCGGATGCATCGACTGTGATTACTGTCTGTTCGCCGACGTGTGCTTCACCGTTTGCGATAATTCTGGGGGAAGCGGCGAGAACCGGCGGAGCAAAGTAAAGTAAGAGAGTGAGCAGGAGTACGTGCTTGTTAAAAGGTTTTATGCGCATCAAGAAAATTTCCTCCTTCGAGAATAAGTAAGTGTGTGAATTTTTGTGTATAGTTTGTGATGTGATTATACCCTAAAACTTCAAGCCTGTACCTGCGATGCTATAATACCTTTCGTATTTCACAAAAACTTTTTCGCAAAGGAGCTTGACGTAATGATTCTGCACGTGTATAATCGCACATCGCACATCGCACATCGCACATCGCACATCGCACATCGCACATCGCCTAACTATGCCCTTCTGACAGCAAGCATATCTTCTCCTCGTGAACGGGGGGAAGTGCAGTGAGTTTCAGTTCCTACGAGTTCATCTTCCTGTTTCTCCCGATAACCCTAACGATATTCTTTACCCTTCCCGCAAAATTAGCCTCTATATGGCTCATAATTGCCTCTCTGTTCTTCTACGGGACGTTGAACCTGCAATCACTACCTCTTCTCATCATTTCAGTCATCGTGAATTATGTTTTGTCGCTCAGAGTTTCGCGCTCAAGAGTGGTGCTGATTCTTGGCCTGGCCTTCAACTTCGGACTGCTCGCCTGCTTCAAGCTCATTGACGCTCTGCCTCTGGGAATATCCTTCTGGACGTTCACGCAGAGTGCATACCTTGTTGACGTGTACAGGGGCGGTTCGGGAGCGTCCGGGCTTGCAGAATACGGCAGGCATGTTACGTTTTTCGGGTGCATAACTTCGGGGCCGATTGCCCGTTTCAACGAGACATGCCCTAAATTCACAGCAGACTATGACGCAATTGCCAGAGGATTGACGCTGTTTGTGCTTGGCCTGTTCAAGAAGGCAGCTATAGCTGACGGTCTGGCCAAGACGGTTAATGTGCTTTTTGCGGCATCGGGAATTTTGACGTTCTTTGAGGCATGGCTTGCAGGTGTGGGTTACGCAATGCAGCTGTACTTCGATTTTTCGGGCTATAGCGATATGGCAATCGGAATAGGCTTAATGTTCGGAATGAGTTTGCCGCAAAATTTCGCCTCGCCGTATAAATCCCTGAGCATTATAGATTTCTGGAGACGCTGGCACATGAGTCTGGGTGCGTGGGTGAGGGATTACCTGTACATTCCGCTTGGAGGGAGCAGGTGCGGAGAGCTGAAACGTACCCGCAACGTTATGCTGGCGATGCTATTTACGGGATTGTGGCACGGATTGGGCTGGACGTTCGTGGTGTGGGGGGCAGTGCATGGAGTCCTGCTTGCGGTAAATCACTGGTGGCGGAAACATGGCGTGAAGATTCCCGTGATTGTGTCGTGGGTGATGACGTTCGCAGCTGTGGTGATGTTGTGGGTGATGTTCCGTGCTGAAAGCCTGAACGAAGCAGGGAAGATATTTGCGTCGATGGTTGATTTGCGGAATATTGCCCTGCCTGCAAAACTTAGCGGGTATTTGGGATTTCTGGAGAACTGGGGAATATCTTTCGTGAAGTTCGTTCCGCTTGAGGGAGGGTTCTTCAAGAACAGCCTGTATGTCTTTGCGCTGATGCTCTGGACGTTATTTGCACCCAACACTCAGCAGGTTATGGCAGGCTTCCGGCCAAGTGCAAAGTGGGTTGTTGTTGTGGCGGTACTTGCAGTGATGGCGTTCTGGAACTTCTCGGGAATATCCGATTTCCTGTACTTCAGGTTCTGAGAGGAGGAATTAACCTTGAGCACAAGAAAATATGTGTTTAGCGTTACGCTGGTTATGTATGCATTTATGGCGGTTAATCTTGTACTGTGGTATGGACTTACCCGTGAAGTTTTCGGCATGAAGGACATGAACCGAATGGGCGGCACAAAGACACCCGAAGCCCTGACAGGAAACGTCAGCTACACAAAACATCACACCGAACTTGCAGAATATATCGCCTCAGGCAGGCACGAATCGTTTGATGTTCTGACACTCGGCGACTCCTTCTCGAACGGCAAGAATAATTATCAGGACTACCTGGTAAATCGTTACGGCCTGAGGGTCATTAACGTCCGCATAAAGTATCATTGCCTTGAGGACCTGTACATGCTGCTTAATGCGGGAATCGTCGATGAGATTAGTCCTAGAGTTGTGATTCTGGAGAGTGTTGAACGCAGTGTGCAGGGCAGGCTCGGCATGGAGAGCAAATTTTCTCAGGACACAGACCGCAAAACAATAATCAACGTTTTGCTGAATCAGGCAGACAAATCCCCGAAAATTTCAACAGCATCAGCAGGAATATTTGAACCGGTTTTAGTCAAATGGAATATTACGTTTCTCTTCAACAGGCTGTACCGCTTTCTGCACCCCGAACAACTCAGCCCCGAAGTCTACATCACGAAACTTGACCGCCCCTTCTTCACCAATCCAGGCCACGAAAATACACTCATGCATTACTGGGAAGACCTCGAATACCTCAAAAACCCTCTCAATGCTGAAATGGTCAACCAGAATCTCAACAACGCCGCCCGTCTCCTCAAAGCTAAGGGCATAAAGTTAATCTTCTTCGCCGCCGCAGACAAATACGACCTCTATTACCCCTACCTCACAGACAAGAAAGGCCGCCCCGAAAATCCCTTCTTCAAAGAAATGCGCGAAGTTCAGGGAAAAGAGTATGTGTTCGTTGACGCAATGAGTGTTCTGCGTGAAGCTCTGGCCAGAGGTGAACAAGATGTTTATTGGATGGGCGATACTCATTGGAGCTGGAAGGGAATCAAAATTGTCTGCGATGAAATGGTGAAACACATTATCCCGTAATGCATTCGTTGAATTAGTAATGAGAAATACGGTAAAATCTATGCACCCAATCAATTCACATTTTTCATAAGGAGGCAGATTGTTTTATGGCCGGTTCAATACGTCATGGCGTATCTCCCTTGAGCGACTATGACATATTCTTATTCAAGCAGGGAACGCATTACCATCTTTACGAGAAAATGGGAGCACAGAAATTCACCGACCCCGCTGACAATGCAGAAGGAGTAGCTTTCTCCGTGTGGGCACCCAATGCGCAGGCGGTCAGCGTCGTCGGAAACTTCAACGGCTGGAACCCCGAAGCACACCCTCTCGCGGCACGCTGGGACGGCTCAGGAATCTGGGAGGGCTTCGTGCCCGGAATCGAGAAGTGGGAGCTGTACAAGTTCCACATCAGAAATTCGCACGGCGAGATCAAGGAAAAGATGGACCCGTTCTCCCGCGCGTTCGAGCTTCCGCCAAGAACTTCGTCGATCGTTCACTGGCCAGATTACCAGTGGGGCGACGGCGAGTGGCTCGCACACAGGGGCGAGAAGATGAACCTGTCCGCACCCCTCAGTGTCTACGAGGTACATATGGGTTCGTGGCGCAGGCATTGGGACGACGGACTGTCGCTGTCTTACCGCGAAATGGCCGAAGAACTGCCCGGCTACTGCGAGGATATGGGCTTCAACGCCGTAGAGTTCCTGCCGTTGATGGAGCACCCGTTCTATGGCTCGTGGGGCTATCAGACGCTCGGATACTTTGCCCCGACAGCAAGATACGGCACTCCCGAAGACTTGATGTACCTCATCGACTCACTCCACAAGAAAAATATCGCAGTAATCCTCGACTTCGTTCCTAGCCATTTCCCGACTGACGACTTCGGACTTGCCCGCTACGACGGCACAGCGTTATACGAGCACGAAGACCCCCGCAAGGGCTATCATCCTGACTGGGGAAGCTACATCTTCAACTACGGACGCAACGAAGTACGCAGTTACCTCATCTCCAGTGCGGCGTTCTGGGTTGACCAGTTCCACGCGGACGGACTGAGGATTGATGCAGTAGCATCGATGCTCTATCTGGACTACTCCCGCAAAAATGGCGAATGGGTCCCCAACATCTACGGAGGCCGCGAGAATCTGGAAGCAATATCCCTGTTGCGCGACATGAACAGCGAACTTTTCGGCAGGTTCGGGACGATTCAGACTGTCGCCGAAGAGTCCACAGACTGGCCGATGGTTACGCGCCCGGTGTTCTTGGGAGGCTTGGGCTTCGGCATGAAGTGGAATATGGGCTGGATGCATGACACCCTCGACTACATGAGCCTTGAGCCGATTTACAGGAGCTACCACCAGAATCAGCTGACCTTCTCAATCTGGTATGCCTTCAGCGAAAACTTCATGCTTCCTCTCTCGCACGATGAGGTTGTTCACGGCAAAGGAAGCCTCATCAACAAGATGAGCGGCGACTGGTGGCAGAAGAGGGCAAACTTGAGGCTGCTCTACGGCTACATGTGGGCACATCCCGGCAAAAAGTTATTGTTCATGGGCGGCGAGTTTGCACAGGGCCTCGAGTGGAACCACGACTCCGCGCTTGAGTGGCACCTTCTCCAGAAGGACGATTTTCGCGGGATTCAGGACTGGGTGCGCGACCTCAACAACGCCTACAAGAAGTATCCTCCGTTCTATGAGCTGGACTTCACGCCCGAAGGCTTCAGGTGGGTTGACTGTTCAGACTGGCAGCAGAGCATTATCGTGTGGCTGAGGAAGGGCAAGAGCGACGACGAGTATGTACTCTGCGCCGCGAACTTCACGCCCGTACCGAGATACGGCTACCGTGTCGGCGTTCCTCGTTCGGGATTCTGGAAGGAAATCCTCAACAGCGACGCTCCGAAGTACGGCGGAGGCGGTCTCGGAAACTGCGGAGGCATGGAGGCCGAAATGGTAGGGTGCAGCAATATGCCTTACTCACTGATGCTGACGCTTCCTCCGCTGGGAATTGTGATGTTCCACTTCAGCACAAAGCAGGAGAACGAACAGGAATAGGACATATTCCATCAGACACTCCCCCCTTGAAGTATTGAGGGGGGAATTTCTGTATGAGGCCACGAAAACACGATTAAGTCAATCGGTACCACAAATCACGACAAATCACCCGCCTAAGTCTATAATCACCCGAAAATTCACAAGGAGCTGACCACATGAAACATTTTCTCAAAATATTAACCGGCATTCTCGTTATTGCTGGAGTATGCTACGGCCTTAACACCTTACGCGAAAAACAAGCACCAGAACCAGAACCCGAAATAGTCCGCCCGGTCCGCACAATCAGGCTTCAGGGCGGAGAAGATTCATTCAGGCGCAGGTACTTCGGAACTGTTCAGGGAGGGAAACGCGCAGATTTATCGTTCAGGGTCTCGGGCACTCTACGGAAGATTAACGTCGATAAGGGAGCATCGGTGAAGAGGGGTGCACTCTTGGCCACACTTGACCCGCGAGACTTCAACACCAGAATATCCCAAGCTCAAAGTGCACTGTCTCAGGCTCAGGCCCAGCACAAAAACGCTGAGGCAGACTTCAAGCGCTACGAGAACCTCTATAAGCAGAAGGTTATAGCCCGTGCGCAGTATGACACATACAAGACGCAGGTCGACGTAACGCAATCCGCAGTGAACTCCGCGCAGGCAAACCTGAAGAGTGCACGCGATGCCCTCAAAGATACGGAACTTCGTGCACCGTTTGACGGAGTCATCGCCGACAGGAAGGCCGAAAATTTCCAGGACATCACGGCCAAGCAGACAATATTCAGCCTTCAGGACTTGAACAGCCTGGAGATTGTGTTCAACATTCCGGATAACGACATTCTGATTGCGCCCATAACCAAAGTAAGAAACCTGCAGGACCTCAAGAATCAGGCTGACCAGTTCACCATAAACGCGGCGTTCGACGCAATACCCGACCGAACATTTCCGTTGAGCATTAAAGAGGTTGCTACGCAGGCCACAGCCGCAAACACTTACCCTGTTACGGCGACAATGCCCAAGCAGGACGGTATACGCATTCTGCCGGGAATGTCCGTTACTGTTGAGGTGGACTTTGCGGGAGAAGGAACAGCACACGAAGACGCTGGCGGTTATTCTGTGCCGTCAACAGCCATACTCAACGATGGAGGCAGCAATTATGTGTGGAGGTTCGCGGTCGGTCAGGTGTCGCGCGTTCCTGTGAAAGTCGGGCAGATGCACAATGACGGCACTGTGGAGATTGAGGGTGCGACTCTGAGCGGCGGAGATGTGATCGTTACGGCGGGAGTGTATTTCCTGCACGAAGGCCAGCGTGTGAGACTTCTGGAGGACTAATCATGATTCTGTATTTCTCTGCAACGGGCAACAGCAAATATTGCGCCGAATACATATCCTCACGCACCAGCGACGAAATTATCTCCTTAAACGACATGATGAAGACCGGAGTCTGTTCCGTGAACTGCGAAGGAGCGGAACGGTTAGGAATTGTTGCTCCGGTGTATGACTGGGACTTGGCCTACGCGGTCAGTGAGTTTCTGGAGAGGGTGAGCTTCGAGAATTTGCCGGACACGTGCTACGTCTACGGAGTGTTCACCTGCGGGAGCAACGGCGGACGTGCGGACGAAACCCTGCGTGATATTCTCGGTCGTAAGGGTATCACCCTAAACGCAGCATTCACCGTAAGTATGCCGGATAATTACGTGCTGATGTTCAGGACAGCAAGTCCGGATCGCAAAGCCGAACACCTCGCCAAAGCGGACGATACACTTTCGGAGTTTGCGGAGGACATCGCGGCGAAGAAAGATGTGCAGAAGATGACACGCAAGCCGTCTAGATTCTTCGTGCGGCTCATCCGAAAATTCTTCATGCCGTCCCAGCGAAAGGTTAAGGGCTTCAGCGTCAACGATAACTGCATAGGCTGCGGGCTGTGCGAGCAGGTATGCCCTATGAACATTATCACCCTGAAGGACAAGCGGCCCGTGTGGACTCGCGATGAGTGCGCTTGCTGTTTGGGATGCCTTCACCGCTGTCCGAAGCAGGCCATCAATCGCGGCAAGTCGGCCAAGAACGGCAGATACATTAACCCGAACGTGAAACTGTGAGGTGATAAGTATGGACATAGCAAGAGCCAGCATACAGCGTTACAGGGTCGTAATATTCATCTGCCTGCTTACGCTGATAGGTGGGGTCGGGGCATATTTCCAGATAGGGAAGCTCGAAGACCCTTCCTTCACCATCAAAACCGCCGTAGTCTCCGCAGTGTATCCGGGAGCGAGCGCATACGAGGTAGAACAGGAAGTAACTTCACGCCTTGAGGACGCAATCCAGGCAATGGGCGAAATCAAGCATATACGTTCGCGTTCAACGCCCGGCCTCGCGATAATCTACGTGGACATTAAGGACGAATACACCAGCAAGGAACTTCCGCAGATATGGGACAAGCTCCGCCAGAAGGTCAACGACGAACAGGTATATATGCCTTCAGGAGTTACCACACTCATCAACAACGACTTCGGTGAAGTTTACGGCCAGTACTACGCACTAGTAGGGGACGGCTACACAATGAAGGAGCTGTACGATTACGCGGACTTCCTCAAGAAAAACCTTGTGCTTGTCGATGAGGTAGCCAGCGTAAAGATTCTCGGCGAGCAGACTGAAGCCGTGTACATTGAGTTTTCAGCGTCTAGGATGTCAGCACTCGGCCTTTCACCCCTTACAGTTTTTGCGGCACTGACACAGCAGAACACTCTTTCGGCACTCGGCAATATAACTCTCGGCGACAGGTACATACGCATTTCACCGACAGGAGCAATTCTCACTGTTGAGGACATCGGCGACCTCGTGATAGGGAGTTCCGGCGGAAATCTTACCCGTCTTCGTGAGGTAGCTACGGTTAGACGGGACTACGTAGAACCTCAGAGCTTCAAGATGAAGTTCAACAACAGGCCGGCACTCGCAATAGGCATCTCTACGGTTGAGGGCGGAAACGTCGTGAATATGGGGCGCGCTGTCTCAAAGAGGCTCAAGGAGTTAGAGGCTTTCCGTCCCGTCGGAATTGAGCTGAACGAAATATACATGCAGTCCGACCAGGTTATCAAGTCCACAAATGACTTCATCATCAACCTAATCGAGAGCCTCGCAATCGTAGTAGGAGTGCTGTTAATCTTCATGGGCCTGCGTTCGGGGTTAATCATCGGGCTTGTGCTGTTAATCACTGTTGCGGGTACGTTCCTCATCATGAACAGCACAGGAATAACCCTGCAGATAGTTTCTCTTGCGGCACTGATTATTGCGCTGGGTTCTCTAGTCGATAACGGGATAGTTGTAGCTGAGGGTATGCTCGTCGGCACGGAGCGCGGAATGTCCATTGAGGACGCGGCTTCTGATTCGGTGAACGGCTCAATATGGGCAATGCTGGGGGGTACGTTCATTGCGGTGCTGGCGTTCGCACCTATAGGGTTATCGAAGGCACAGGCGGGCGAATTTTTGAGCACAATGTTTCAGGTCGTCGCAATCTCAATGATGCTGAGCTGGTTTGCCGCGCTGATTGCCGCACCTGCACTCGGAAAAGTAATGCTGAAGCCCTCGAAGCAGGAAGGAGACCCTTACGACAGCTTCTTATTCAGAATGTACAGGGCAATTCTTGAAGGATGCCTGCATCACCGAACGCTGACCGTTATAGCCACTGTAGGCATGTTTGCGGTCTCAATGGTGATATTCTCGCACATGGAAACATCATTCTTCCCTGACGCTGAGACCGTGTACTACAACGTGGAACTCTGGAGCCAGCAGGGCACATCGTTAGCCGGGCAGGAGAGAGCAACGCAGGAACTCGTGGACTACATAAGCTCACAGCCGGAAGTGAAGAACGTTACGCAGTTCATCGGCGGAGGAGGCTTGAGGTTCATGCTGACGTATTCGCCCCCCGAGAGCAACACTGCATTTTCACAGCTCATGGTTGAGATGAAGGACGCGAAAGACACGCGCTCGATGCTCCTGAAGACTCAGAGCTACATTGAAGAGCACATGCCGGGACATGACGGGCACTGCAAGCTGTTTGCACGCGGAAGCGGAATGTCCGAGAAGATAGGAGTCAGGTTCTACGGTGAAGATATTGACGTTTTGCGCAGGCTTACAGCACAGGCACTCGAGGTAATGGAGAAGGATCCTTCGTCGCAGTTCCTGCGCACGGACTGGAGGGAGAGAGTAGAGGTCATACGTCCCCAAATCCTGAAGGACCAGATGCAGAGTTTGGGGCTTGGCCGTCCGTTAATCAACACAGCAATTCAGATAGCTACTACAGGCGCAACAATCGGGTCATTCAGGGATGGCGATAAATCCCTTGCGATATACGCCGCCTTCACACCCGAAGAACGGAATAACATTGCGATGTTGAGTTCACTTCCTGTGTGGTCGCCGACAATCAACAAGACTGTTCCGCTCGGTACGGTGTTCACGAATCTGGAGACATCGTTTGAGGACGACATAATCATTCACCGTGACAGGAGCCGAATGATGACGGCCATGAGCGAGATCAAGCTGGGCACTAACGCCGATGCAATGCTCGCAAGGATAAAGCCGAAGATTGAGGCAATAAGGCTTCCGCTGGGTTACACTCTGGAATTTGGCGGACAGATGGAACTTTCGAACGAATCTATGGCGGGAATGGCTGTAGCTTTTCCTCCGGCAATATTAATCATGTTCATCATCATGATATTCCTGTTCAACGGCTTCCGGCAGACGGTTATAATCTTCCTGTCCCTGCCGTTAATCCTGATAGGTGTAGTTCTGGGCTTGTGGGTTATGCGTATGGACGTGAGCTTCCTGGCAATTGTTGGTCTGCTGTCCCTCGTGGGAATGCTGGCCAAGAACTCGATAGTCCTGCTCGACCAGGTGAGTGCTGATTTTGCAGCCGGGCGCGACAAGTATGAAGCTATCGTTGAGGACGGAATATCACGCCTTCGCCCTGTGGCTATGTCTGCACTTACTACGGTTCTGGGAATGATTCCGTTAATCTGGGATGTAATGTTCGGGCCTATGGCTGTTACGATTATGGCAGGATTGACGGTGAGCACGATACTGACTCTGTTAGTGATTCCGGTGCTGACGGCGATAGCGTACCGAGTTCCGTGTCCTGAGCCTGACTCTGAAGACGAAGAATAACCCGCAAAAAAACAGGGGGACTCCGTGAAGAATCTCCCTGCATCTTTCCTGAAAGCTACCAGACTTCCAGCTCCTTAATCTTCTCAGGCGATAAATACATTCTGTCTCCGCTCTCTGTCCCGTAAGTCTCGTGAAACTCCTCGAACAGCTGAACGATTGCATTAGCTCTCAAATAATTTAGCGGATGCACGTCTGCCTGTATCAGATAACTAATCCCCTCAAGAGTAGCTACACGTTTCCATTTCGAAGCACAAACCTCAAAGAATTTCTCGTAGTCAAATCCTTCCGTCTTGGCTGCCATGTTCAGGATAACTTTCAAGGCAGCAATATCCGCAATGGTCTCGGTCTGAGTGTAGCTGCCGTTCCACTTTGTGCCGTCCTCAAGAATCGTAATGCTGTTTGCGTGGTCAATGATCCTTGCAACTCTCGCGCTGAACGCCGCAAAATCCTCATCAGTCCACCAGCTGGAAAGATTCCCGTCCTTGTCGTACAGTGCTCCGTTCGGGTCAAATGCGTGTGAAATCTCATGTCCGATGAAAGTTCCTATTCCGCCGAGATTCTCTTCACGTGAGGCATCAGGTTTGTAGAAATCTCCGCTGAGTATCCCCGCAAGTATATTGATAGAGTTCTCTAAGGAATTATAGTAAGCGTTAACCTGATGGACTTTCTCGTCAGCCCATATATTACGGTCAACTCTGGTATTCAGGACACTCGAATAACATTCATAGTTGAACATGTTGATTTTCTCGATAGCAGATACCAGAGTCTCGCCTTCTGATACAGTCCCGATATTCAGGTTGTTGATTGTGTCGGAGTCCGAATATTTGTCAGGATAAGCTACGTTGATTTTCATTGCGTCAAGTTTCTCGACGGCTTTTGCTCTGGTTGCTTCACTGAGCCATTCCTCACCCTGCAGCATTATTCTGTACTCAGCTATGATGTCCTGAATAATCTCTGTAATATCCTGTTTCGTCTCACTGCTGACAAACTTATTCACGAAAATTCTTGTGAGAGGCTTGGGAAGCATGTCATTCACAAAGGTGAAGGCACTTTCTGTGTCTGGTGCGTTCTCAGTAATTCCGTTTTGTTCGTTGCTTATCTTCATAGCCTCACGGTATGCTGCTTCATCAGATCTGCTGATATAGCCGTCTGCAACAGTACGAAGTATCAGATATGCCTTAATGTCCTCAAGGCTGGAGGCAGTGTAAAGCGCGTTCATGCCTTCGAGCCACTTCGGCAGTATAAGATTCAGGCGGTCCGAGACCAAATCCGCAGAGATCAGCATATCAGCGATAGGAAACACAGGCGACATACTGCGGAGCTGGTCATACGTTACCGGGTTGTTCTGAGCTGCTCTATTTTCGGGCAGCCGGGATTCTTCACGCGTCATGATGTATTCCGCTATAGCCTTCTCGAAGTTATATGCACGATCCATGATTGCCTGAGCTTCCGACTCGGAACATCCCACTCTCTGGAGCATGTAGGACGCTTTAGCATCGTTTGCCTTCTTCGCCCTTGCGCCGTTCTCGGTGAGGGATTTGTATTCTTCGGAGTCTTCGAGCCGCAATGCTGTAGGAGATATGTAGAGACAGTAATATTCGGAGTCATTCATGTCCGCCATAACGTTTACCTCGAACAGTGAAGGCCTATTCTTAGCGTTTACGTCTTTGCTTGCGAGATATGCTGTAAGTTCGTCAATTGAGTTCAGGGAGCTGATAACGGTGAAAGCATTTTGCGCTGCCTTTACGCCTTCGGAATTTCTAGCGTCCCAGTCGAGCCATAAGGCATATAGATTCCTGACGAGGTCGGCATCATGTCCTTGCAGGGAGGAATCACTCATCAGAGCGATTAAGTTTGCCTGTATGCTGTCGTCGATTTCAGAGAATCCTGATGTCTCGATGTTTCCGGGCTTGAGTGCAGCACTGGTTATCCAGTCGTGGTTTGTCCAGACGTAAAAGTCTTCTTGCGGTGAAGGTCTGTAGCTTTCGGGGACGCGCCCGATGATGTTGGAGTTCACCCACGGGTATTCTGCGAAAGTGAACTGCTCGGATTCCTGCCCGGAGTCCAAAGAGCTGGTATAGCTTCCGCATCCTCCTGCTGTGAATGCCGCAAATATTGCCAGTATCGCGGCGGCCAAAAATATTTTGTGTTTCATAAAATTTCCTCCTAGTCTTGAAGTACACGCAGAGCTTCCAGATATTTATTGCTGCGTTTTCGGGCGGACTCTACCAGACTTTCAGCGCACATGTCAAACCGTGATATGTCAAGGTTATGCGCAAGGTCTGCCCTTTTCACCTTACGCGCTATCGGGTTCTGCGCAACCCTCCTCACGTACTCGAAGTAGTCCGTACCCTCCTGATGGGTCAGCAGCTTCACCGCCTCCACAACTTCGCGCGGAAATTCCCTCTCCAGAACTTCGGGCGAAAGCTCCGTATCTTCAAGAGTGTCATGCAGAAGCGCAGCGCAGGCCGAAAATTCATCGTCCATCTGTTCCGCAACATGAAGAACGTGAACTATATACGGCCTGCCCGCCTTGTCTTTCTGTCCGTGATGGTATTCATAAGCAAGGTCAATCGCCTTGTTCGTCAGGGGAGTGTAGATCATTCCGACTTCAGTGCTTCAGCTTTGCGCGTCAATTGCTTCACCCTGTGAGTCGCAAACCTCGCAAACTTCATCAGCCACAGCAGAAAACAATCAACTACTCCCTTGAAGAAATCAATGTGCACCCAACTCAACAGCAGTCCAACAAGCGCAAGCAGCACTCCGACAGGAATACCTACAGTTCCCACAACGCCAACAATTAGAAGCCAGATTACGGCCTCCGCTCCAACAGCAAACTTCCTCATGATTACTCTACCTCCCTATAAGCAAGTCCCTTCGTGTTCACCGTGTCCACAAACAGGTAATCCCTGTCCCGAACTTCCACTATGTACGCATCACGTTCCGCCGGGCGGTGCTGGTTTGCCGCAATATTAAGCACCTGATTCCCGAACGGTATCTGCTGTACACGAGCTAAATTCGCCAATAACTGGCCGCGCGGCATATTGTCCACAGGCTGGGGCATCATCTCCACTCCGCGCTTCAGCCACTCGCACAGAGCTATTGCTTTTCCGGCGTGTACGGTGTCATCAATTGCCATTGCACGCGTTCTCCACAAATTCCGCTTCGTCTCGAGAAATCCTCCCTGCGACGAAAGCAGCACGTTCTGATCCGCAAACACCATTCCTCTGCAGGATAAATACGTGCTGTCCGGAGCTGTGCAGTTCCACAACCGCCAGTTAGACCGCAGGCGCATAAAGTTACGCCAAATTTCCCGCGCCCCCATGCTTCCCATAAACGAGATTACTATTCCGGCCTGCTCACCCTCGAAACTCTCGATCTCCTCTGATAGCATAAAGTACGTGTCCTTCACGCTGGCATCAGCCCAGTACGGCATCGGCATAAATCCCGCCTTGTCCATCAGGTCATAGCATATCTTCGCCTCACGCTCCTGATTCACCGTGAAACGACTCGCCGCAAGCGCAATACGTTTCTTCTTGTCGTAAATCCTCTTTGCGTACTCCGTGAATGCCGCAACCCGATAATCCCTGTACATGTCAAGCGCAAAGACGTTCGCAAGAGGACGGCCTCCCCTGTCGATTAACACGCTCTCTCCGCCCGCGAGCATCAGAGGCACATCACGGCCCGCCATACGTTCAACCAGAACACGGTCAAGCTCTGGAAGTCCGGCAAAGCTCATCACCGCAATAACATCACGGTCGTAATTAAGGCTATAGGCTCGGAAAGAAGATATATCGCCAGAAATTTCCGCCCTGAGAAAATGCACGTCATGACCGCCAACTCCCGAACTGCTCTCGCCGATTTCACGCTCGCACCACGCAAGCGCAGTCTTTATCGATTTGCCCGGTTCGGTCTCCCATCCGCCTGAAGGGGGGATAACAAGAACGTTCCACACCCAGCTGTGAGCTTGGGCGCAGAACGCCGAGTTATCTTCCGAAATCATCAGGCATAAAACCGTCGCGATTACCGCAATAATTTTACGCATCTGATTTTTGTGTGAGTGTACTTATTTCTTCTTGGCTAACTGCTGGATAACGTCCTGAGTAATGTCTACTCCGCCGATAAGCACCACAAATTTATCCAGCACAAGCGTTAATTTCTTGCGCACCGCCACTTCACGCACTGCCTGCTCGCAATCCTGGTATATCGGGGCCATCAGCTTCTGCTCCTCCTGCGCAAGCTCCATACGCTTTGACTGCACAGCCTGAGCCTTCTTCGCCGTGTCGCTTTCCTTATCTGCGGCGGCTTTGGCTTCGTTTTCCTTCTGGCGGGCTATGTTCGCCAACTGCTGGCGTACCTGCGCAAGTCTGGGATGATTATTCAGAATTTCTCCCCTGTCTACAATGCCTACACTGTCTGTTGTCGCCGCTGGAGCCGCTGCTTTCTTGGCCTGTGCCGCAAATGCCGAAGTACTTACGCACAGAACACTTACTGCCAATACGAGAATTAATGCCTTCTTCATCATCAGAATAAAATTCCTCCTTGTGTAATAAACGCCTGAAAATTTTTTGTGTTGCATTCTAACATTCACTGTTTGCTTGCAAAAACGTAAAGATTACTAATTAGCACGTGAGATTATCTTTCTGGTTTCCAGTATCTTCATCAACGGAATACCTACAAGCCAGCACGCCCCGGCCTCTCCAAGCCCGACATACAGGCACGTCGCCATCAACGGGGCCTCAATCATCACGTGAAGCATCACTCCGATAATTGCCATGTTCGAGATTACCGGCCACAACGACGCAACGTAAATATTTCCGGACTTGCGTGAAAGTATTGCGGCTATGAGTGTTGCGAGCGAACCGAACACCATATCCGGCAGTCCAAACCCCCCGAAGAAATTTGCGAATACACATCCGGCAAAAAGTCCGGGTATCGCTTCTGGCAGGTAGAACGGCAGAAGAGTTAGTGCCTCTGAGACCCGGAACTGCACAGGCCCGTACGAAATCGGAGCAAGCCCTATCGTCAACACTGCATAGAGCGCACCGATTAATGCTCCGCGTGAAAGTTTTGTTGTGTTAATCGCTATTCACTCCTGACTGTGATATTAAGCATCCTGTGATGCGGTTCAAGCAGCTTCGCAATTTCGTCCAGACTGTTCGTGTTCACGCAAAGGGGCTGTGATTCGTCGCCGGAGTCCATCACGAAAAAGCCTTCTTCCTCCAGAATGTCTCTCACTAAAATTCTTTCGCGCGATATTTTACCCCCGCAGTCAAGCTCTATCATATATCCGCTCGGAGGCATCCCGAACTCCTCCCTGACTTTCAGCTCGTCGGCAAGGAATTTTTCCCAGCCATGAAGAAGGAACTCACACAGTTTGCGGCCTTCTTTGCGGGCCTGTACCAGTAATTTGCGTTCACCTGAAGACTTTATCCCGGCGTAAAGACTTCTGTACAGCATGGAGAACACACGGAAACGAGTATCATATCCTCCTGCACTGAGTTCTGCATCAATGTCCAGCCACGCCACAAGCGAAGGCTTCACGCTCTCCAAAAGTTCAAGCCCCTTGTGTCCTGAGAGGATAAGCCCCTTCATTCTGGACTTATCCGCGCCGTCAACATACAGCCTCACTTTCGGGTAATACATGCTCACAATTTTTGCGAGTGCCTCAATTCCGGGACGCTTTCCCCTCAACCCCTCGTGATTACATTCCGGGCATTTCGCAGGGAGTTCACGCAAAGCCCCGCACACTCGGCATTTCAGCATTTCTCCGTCGTTGATACTCCGCATGATATTTCCGCACTTGTCGCAGACCAGAATATGCCCGCACTTCGGACAAAATACCTCCATTGCCTCGCCCTGCCTGCCCAAAATCCACAGCACATTATGCCCGCTCACCAGTTCCTTGTACGTACGCCGGATAAGTGAGAACGTCAGGGGGATATTCCCGTCAATTCCGGCGGCTTTCTCCTTGCGGGAAGTGTACATGTCCGCAATAACGATGCTGTTCCGGTCGGGCTTAGCAGTCATCACGGGGTGCGAACGCATAAACGTCTTCAGCGATGGCATTCTTCCGCAAAGAACAAGCTCTGAGCCGAGAAACGTTGCGCGTCTTCCTGCGAGACTACGTGCAGAAATTCTCAGTCCGTAGGGCAGGAAATAGCCGCTGCTCGCCTCGTCCTCAATGATTATCCTTTCGGGACTCAGCGGCGCAAAAACTGCTCCTGCACTGCCGATTACTATCCGGCACTTCTTGCTGTTTACTTCCTCCCATTCTTCAGGTGAACGCCACAAAATTGCATCCTGCCTCAATTTCGCAGGAAGAGTCAAGTAAAAATCTGAGGCGGCCTCACGCGAGGAAAACAGCATCAATGTGCGTTCGGGCTTTTCTAGCTCAGACAAACAAAAATTAACCCGCTCGGCATCAAACGGGTTAAAGTTATGTACCTCGCTGAACTTTTGGGAGTGATTGAGAGTTTCGGGAGGTGCTTCCAGTTTTTCGCCCATCCAGAATTTACGGGGCAGAACTGCTCGCAGCGACACACTAATTCCGCACATGCAGACATTCGCTGACCACCTGGCCAAGTCCCACAGGTCGGGGTCAATCATCATGCGCTCGTCTATCACCCCGGCTATCGGCTTCTCGTCCCCAACTTCACGCTCTGACGGTCCTAGGACTATTCCTGCATGAAGGGATTTCTGCACCTCGACGATTACCCGGACACCCTCCGGGATTTCCGCGCCGGTGCTGTAGGTCAGATCGTCTAGGGCCATTTCGGGAACTGCTACGTCAACCAGCAAGAACAGCACTCCATACGTCGAACGCTATATCCTCTTTGAGGCCGCTGAAACTCTGCGTCCCTGAACTGGAAATCAGATGCAGGGTGTTAGTGTCCGTCCTGAAACCTGATCCTTCAGCCAGAACGTCATTTGCCAGAATATAGTCGAGATTTTTGCGCGCTAACTTTTCGCGGGCGTGAAGAACAACGTCGTCCGTCTCCGCCGCAAAACCGATAAGCACTTGGCCGTCGTGCTTCAGCTTCCCGGCTTCCGCCGCTATGTCCGGGTTCTGCACAAGAGAAAGCGTTAATTCATCACTGCCCTCACGCTTCAGCTTATGCGCAGAGTAATCCTTCACACGATAATCACCAACTGCGGCGGCCTTCACCACGTAATCAGCCCAGTCAAGATTTTTGCGCACAGCCTCCAGCATTTCCACAGCTGTAGTTACTCCCTCAACCTTGAGACCATCGCAAAAACTGTATGCCTCCACAGGCCCGGAAATTACACGGACTTCTGCTCCTCTGTACCAGGCAGAGCGCGCCATCGCAAACCCCATTTTCCCGCTGGAAGGGTTCGAGATGTAGCGCACAGGGTCAATGTATTCGTGGGTCGGTCCTGCGGTAACGAGCACATGCTTTCCATTCATGTCGTGGACGCACAATGCCCGGAATATCTCGTGCATAATTTCCTCCGGCTCTGGCATTCGGCCCTTGCCCGAAACTCCGCAGGCTAAATCCCCGTCCTCAGGGTCAGCAACAAAAATTCCCCTGCGCTTAAGAATCGCGATATTCTCCTGAACTGCGGGATTGGAGTACATGCGCTCGTTCATCGCAGGAAACACCAGAACAGGACACGATGCCGCCAGAGCCGCAGAGGTGAGCAGGTTATCCGCTATTCCTTGTGCAATTTTCGCGAGAGTGTTTGCCGTGCAGGGAGCTATCACGAAAACTTCTGCCCAGTCCGTCAGCCTGATGTGGGGGATAGCTGCGTCAAAATTATCGTCAGTCCAGATTTTGCGGCCCGACAGAGTCTCTAGCGTCATCGGTGCAACAAAATTCTTGGCCGAAGAAGTCATGATAACTTCGGCCTCACACTTAGCCTTCGTGATTTTGCGCAAAAGATACGGCAGCTTATACGCCGCTATTCCGCCGCTTATCCCCAAAAGTATACGGCGGTTATGCTTCCACTCCGGCATTTGCGGCATTAACAGGGCTTGTGCCCTCCTCGATTTCGTGCAGAACGTTCGAGATGTAGCGTTCGTTGGTGGGAGCACTCTTCTCAAATGATGCTTCCTCGCTCTCGCGCCGGGCCTCAGCGGCTATCTTCGCCGTAATCTCGTACTTGTTATCCGTTCCGCATTTCTGTGCTAACCATTCCAAATCGTAGAACTTCATTCACATTCCCTCCTCTACATAAACTTACGGGAAAGTTCCGTTATGCTGTTGTCCGTAGTAGGCTGGCCTATCGCGTTAAACCTCCACTGACCGTTGCGGGAATATATCTCACCGAAGACCATTGCGGTCATTCCGTCGTAATTCTCCGAGAGATTATAGCGGCAAAGCTCCTCGTGAGTATCGTTGTCGCATATCCTGATGAATGCATTGCGGATTATCCCGAAGTGCTGGCCTCTTTCCTTCGACTTGTAGATGTTCACCACGAAAATTATCTTGTCGCAGCTGCCCGGCAATTTATCGAGGTCAACGTATATCTCCTCGTCGTCGCCTTCGCCTGCTCCGGTGAGGTTATCGCCCATGTGCTTAATAGCTCCGGAACTGTGCGTCAGGTTGCCGAAATATACTACGTCGTCGCTGTCTGTCAGCCTGCCGTTTCTGCACACAAACACCGAAGCATCGCAGTCAATGTTGTGCGTCTTCTTTCCGCCGAAAAGTCCCGACAAGAAACCTCCGCCTCCGGACTTTTCCGCCTCGTCCCAGCCTAAGCCCACCATTACGTGGCGCAATGTACTTCCGTCTGACTTCCTAAGGTCTACCTTCTGTCCCTTCTGCAAATTCACAGCCATAATCTACATCTCTCCTTTTAGCGCGGGCCTATCATTCCCTTGAGCCACGCTGAAAATGAATCGGGGTTGCGCGTCTGAATTAACACTGTGCCCGGCCCTCTGAACCTGCACACCAGACTCTCGCCGCTCGTTACACTCGAAAACCATCCGGACGAAGCCTTCTCGATCTTGTAGTTCATGTAGTCCGGCCAAGCCACAAGATGACCGTTGTCGATGATTACTTCCTCGCCGTCCGCAAGCTCTATCGGGTGAATTGCCCCGAAACTGGACAGAAACACAATTCCCTTGCCGCGAACGTTCAGCACGAACAGCCCCTCTCCGGAAAAGAAGCCCTGACTCAAATTCTGCATAGCTGTATCCATCTCTACGCTTTCCTCTGAGGCAAGAAATCCGTCCTTCTGCACCCGCAGACCATAAGTTCCGTCGAGCACAACGTCAACTATTCCGCCCGGTGCGCTGTGGCCAAGAAGAACACTGCCCGGCCCGCGTGAAGCCGTTATCCTCTGGAAAAAGAAGCTCTCGCCAGTCAGGAACTTACGCGCAAGCCCGCCAAGAAATCCACCGTCTCCCATTGAACCGGATACGTCAAGATTCGCGGACATTGCGACCATCGCATCACTCTCCGCCTTGAGGGACTCGCCGCGCGACAGATCGCACCTGACTACGGGGAAAGCGTCCTGATGGAGTATCTCGTACCTCATACGTTCACGCCGAAGTTGAGGCACAACGCACGAAGGCCTCCCTTGAAGCCGGAGCCGATTGCGTTGAACTTCCACTCGCCTGCGTTGCGGTAAAGCTCCGCGACAACTACCGCAGTCTCTATCGAAAAATCCTCGCCCAAGTCATAGCGGATAAGGTCAACTCCCTTTGCGTCGTCCGCTACGTGAATGAATGCGTTGGAGACTTGGCCGAAATTCTGTTTGCGCTCCTCTGCCTCGTGAATGGTAACCGTGAAGTCTATCTTGTCTATGCCCGCAGGAACTGATGACAGATCTACGCGGATAACTTCGTCGTCGCCCTCGCCTGCTCCTGTCCTGTTGTCGCCCATGTGCTGAACTGAACCGGAACTATGTTTAGGGTTGTTGTAGAACACGAAATCTGCATCACTCGTTACTTTTCCGTTTGGACCAAGCAGAAACGCAGCAGCGTCAAGGTCAAACGCAGCCTGCCCGTCGTATTTGTTGATGTCCCAGCCCAAACCGATTAACAGTTTTGAGAGGCCGGGATTGCCTTTTGTGAGGTCAACCTTCTGGCCTTTTGAGAGACTTATCATAATTTGTAATACCTCCTGAGGAATTTTTGCCATTATACCAAGAATAAAAAGCTGTATACTGTTAAACTCAATACCCATTCATGAATAGAGGTGTCTTTAATGCACAAAAGATTTTACCCTGCTGCTCTGATGCTCTGCCTGATGATGTGCAGTGTAGTGTTTGCCGGAGAACGCTTCACTTCCTTAGAGCAGCTCAATAACCCTAACTGCACAGTAGGTCTAGACTCGGGCAGTGCGGCCTCTCTGCTTCTCGCTAAGATTATGCCTGAAGCAAAAAAGGCTTACTTCAACGACAGCCCGACCGCGTATCTCGCTGTGAAGCAGGGAAAAATTGACGCATATGCTTTCGACCGCCTGCAAATGGAGAACGCAATAGCTGAAGGACTCTCGGGTGTAAGGCTGCTTCCCGAAAATATCGGCGAAGGAACGAAAATAGCTGTCGGAATCTCCAGAGCCTCAAAGATTGACGGTCTGAAAGGGAAAATCAATCAGTTCATCTCGGAAGTGAAGGCTGACGGAACATTTCGGGACATGTATCGCCGCTGGGCTATTGGCAAAAACCGCACAATGCCGGATATTCCGTCAGTAACAGGCTCCGGCCTGAAACTCAGGGTAGGCACTACGGGATTAGTGATGCCTCACAGCTATTATGAGGGCGACAAACTCACCGGACTTGACGTTGAGCTGGCTAAACGCTTCGCTAAGTGGCTCGGTGCTGAGCTGGAGTTAAGGCTCTACGATTACGGCGGTCTGGTTGCGGCGGCAAGCACCGGAGAAATTGACTGCATAATGGCTAATCTCAACATTACCGCAGAACGCGCAGAGAAGATTGATTTTTCTGATGTGCTGTATACCGAAGAGGTGGCTATTATGGTGAAGGATGAAGCACCAGCCGCAAAAACTGAGGGCTATTCGTCAGTCCTTGAGTATGACGGAAAGCGCATAGGGGTCTGCACGGGCAATGTTCACGCAGAAATCGTGAAGGAAGTTCTTCCGTCCGCAGAGCTGTCCTATTTCGATGGCATTGCTAACATGGTTAATGCCCTGACTTCAGGAAAAATTGACGCAATAGTTCTGGATGACTCGATTATTAAGGAATTGGAGCGCGAAAGTCCATCACTCAAGCATTTAGACGAATACCTGCAGACTTTCGACAATGCATTTATCTTCACCAAATCCACCAGAGGCGAGAATTTGCGCAGCGAACTCAACGAATTTATACGCTCCCTGAGATCTGACGGAACGCTCGAAAAACTTAATGAGCTTTGGGCGGGCAATGACGAAACCGTGAAGACACTTCCTGACTACGAGAATTACCCCGACACGAACGGCGTAATCAGCATTGCGCTGGATAATGAGACCCCTCCGTTCGCGTACGTCAAGAACAATAGGGTAATCGGCTACGATGTCGATATTATTGTGCGTTTTTGCAAAGCCAAAGGTTACAGGCCCCAAATATCCAGTATGAATTTTGCGGCAGTGATTCCGGCTGTACAGTCAGGCAAATGTGATCTCGGCATAGGCGCAATCACTATCACACCTGAACGTGCGGAGAGCGTGAATTTCTCGGAGCCTGTATACACCGGCGGAGCGATGATGCTGGTCAAAAAATCTACCGAAGAGCCAGGCTCTCCCGCGAAATACAGCAAGATTTCTGACCTCAACGGAAAACGCATCGGCGTACAGACCGGCGTAGAGGAATGGACAGACGTTATCCGCCGCCAGCTCCCAGACTCTAAGATAATCTACTACAACACGTTTGCAGATCTCACGGCGGCACTAAAGAGCGGAAAGATTGACGCTTTCCCTTGCGACAGCCCCGTGATGGACCTGATTGTTGCGCAGAATAACTATGTTGCTTCACTTGGTGAAATGCTTGAAGAGAGTTTTGATGTAGCTGTGGCCTTCCCAAAGAACGCGAAGGGGGAAAAGCTCAAACCTCAGTGGGACGAGTTCATTACTTCCATAAAGAAAGAAGGAAAATTAGACGCTCTCGTTCAGAAGTGGACAGGCCCCGACGACAACGCCAAGACTATGTTGAACTACTCTTCGCTTCCTGCGACGAATGGGAAGCTGGTCATGGCAACTGAGGGAGAATATCCGCCCTTCAACTACTACAGCGGCAGGAAGATGATAGGGTTTGAGGTTGAGCTTGCGGCACTATTTGCGGAAAAGTACGGTTACGCCCTCGAAGTTAAAGCTATGTCGTATGAAGGGATATTTGCTGCAGTACAGTCAGGCAGATGTGATTTTGCGCTGTCTGCCCTGTCCCCGCAAGCGGAACACGCAGAAATGATGCTGTTCTCCGTGCCGTATTATGCATGTTCAACGCGAATGGCAGTGCTCGCCAAAAACTTGCTGCCCTCTCCTGCTCCAGAAAAGCGCGCGAGGTTCACGAAAATTAGCGACTTGGCCGGGAAAAGAATAGCCGTCCTCACCGGAACAACTCACCCGCAAATCGCAAAGCAGTATGTTCCGACAGGGGAGCTTGTGTACTTCGACAACGCGCCGGACACTTTTACGGCACTGAAGATGAGTAAGGTTGATGCAATCTGCACGAGTATTCCAATTGCAAAAATGGCTATGGCTGAAGATGACAGCTTTGCGTTCTTTGGCGAACAGCTCACTCACATAGAATGCGCTCCGATATTCGCTAAGACTGAGACAGGACGCAAGCTCCGCGAACAGTTCAGCGACTTCCTTAAAGCACAGTGGGATAACGGCACGATTCAGGAGATGGACTCCCTGTGGTTCGAACAGGACGAGAGCAAGCGGATACTCAAGGACTATTCACAGCTTCCTTCACCTAACGGAGTCCTGAAGATGGCCGCCGAAATATCGCTCCCTCCGTTCATCTACGTTAAGGACAACAAGATTACGGGCTATGACGTTGATACAGCGGTGCGGTTCTGTGAGGAATACGGTTACGGGCTGGAAATTGTGCCGATGAACTTTTCGGGGATAATTCCTTCCATCGTGTCAGGAAAATGTGATTTCGGCATGGGCGGAATTACCCGTACAGCTGAACGTGAAGAGAGCGTGTTATTTTCGTACCCCAACGCCAGGGGCGGAAATGCTTTTGTCGTGAAGAAGTCGGACATTCAGCCACAGACTAAGCCTCAAAAAATATCTTCCGCTAGGTTCACGGGCATTCAGGATTTGGCGGGCAAACGCATCGGAGTAACCGTAGGGACAACTAACGCACAGACTGCCTCTAAGTTTGTCCCGGACGCGGAAATAGTCTACTTCGACAGCAGACCTGATGCACTAATCGCCATAAAGCAGGGGAAAATCGATGCTATATGCATGGGACAGAACACGGCGCGCTTCCTTCTTCTGGAAAATGAAGACCTCGCTATTCTGGGCAAGCCTATGGTTACTACGGATACTGCTCCAATTTTTCCTAAGACCGAAGAAGGACGCAAACTTTGCGGCCAATTCAGCGAGTTCGCCAAAGCCCAGAGGGATAACGGCTTTATTCAGGAGCTGGACGCAATATGGTTCGGCCCCGATGACAGCAAGAGGACAGCTAAGGATTACGCGAGCCTCCCGGCACCGAACGGCATCCTCAAAATGGCAACGGATACTGCGGCAGCTCCCTTTGCCTACATGAAGGACAGCAAAATTGTCGGCTATGAGGTTGATTTCGCCGTGAAGTTCTGTGAAACGTACGGGTATGGTCTAGAAATTGTGCCGATGAGCTTCGGTGCGATTATTCCTGCCGTGATGTCGGGGAAGTGCGACTTTGGAGCATGTACGCTCTCAATTACGCCTGAGAGGGCAGAAAGCGTGTTGTTCTCCGCTCCAAACGGCATAAGCGGTGAGGTTATGGTCGTCAGGAAGGCAGACATAGAATCAGGGTTAGCCCCTCAGTCTTCCGCTAGGTTCTCAAAGATTAATGACTTGGCCGGAAAACGAATCGGTGTCCAGACAGGCACAACAAATGACAAGGCCGCCGCAAAGGCCATCCCTGATGTGAGGATAGATTACTTCGAGAGCTTTGCGGATATTCTTGTGGCTCTCAGGCTTGGGAAAATTGACGCGGCATGTCTGGCTCTCAACGCCGCAAGATTTGCCCTGCTCTCCAATGAAGACCTTGTTGTGCTGGATAAGCCTTTAGCGGAGTTAGACGCTGCTCCGATTTTCGCGAAGACCGAAGAGGGGCGTAAACTCTGCGATAAGTTCAACGACTTCATCAAAGCTCAGTGGGATAACGGGACGTTCCAGAGGATGGACACTGTGTGGTTCGGCAAGGACGAGAGCAAACGCACAGTGAAGGACTACTCTAACCTTCCTGCTACGAATGGTACGCTGAAGATGGCTGTGGATACCACGCTTGCACCTTTCGCATACGTCAAGGACAACAGAATTGTGGGCTACGAGGTCGAAATGGCGGTGAAGTTCTGCGAGGAAAATGGTTACGGGCTTGAAGTTGTGCCGATGAATTTCGGTGCGCTGATACCCGCCGTGAAGTCCGGGAAATGCGACTTTGCGTCCTGCACCATCGCCATAACTCAGGAGAGGGCAGAACAGGTACTCTTCGGGTCTCCCAACGCCAAGACGGGGAACGTTATAGTTGTGAGGAAGTCAGACACACAGCCGCAGCAAATATCTTCCGCGAGGTTCACGAACATTGACGAGCTGGCCGGAAAGAAAATCGGTGTTCAAACCGGAACAACCAACGCACAGATTGTCGCGAAGAACATCCCGACAGCAAAGGCAGAATACTTCGAGTCACTGCCCGACGCACTGATCGCCCTCAGAACCGGCAAGATTGAGGCTATATGCTGCTCGATTTTTGCGGCAAGGTACATGATGCTGGAAAATGACAACATCACCTACATTAACCACATGCTGACTGACGTAGAACTTGCACCTATATTCACGTCGTCTGACAAGGGACGCAAACTCAGCGAAGAATACGGCGAGTTCATGAGGGCACTTTGGGCTGACGGGACTGTAACAGAGATTGACTCACTGTGGCTTGGCCGTGATGAAGCCAGCAAGGTAACCGAAGACTACACGAAACTTCCTGCACCCAACGGAACGCTCAAGATGGCGGTTGACCCTTCGGCTATACCCTTCACCTACATGAAGGACAACAGGATTACCGGCTACGATATTGATCTGGCTGTGAGGTTCTGCAAGGCCAAAGGCTACGGCTTGGAGATTGTGCCTATGGCGTTTGCGGCGATAGTTCCTGCGGTGATGTCAGGCAAGTGCGATTTCTCCTGCTGCATGATCTACACGCCCGAACGCGCACAAAGCGTACTCTACTCACCGACACCGAACGCAAAATCCGGCAACGTTATTGTTGTCATGAAGGCCCGTCCGGTGAGGAGAGGGAGAGGCAAGCACTCTTCACTTGCGGACATGGCCGGCCGTACAGTCGGTATTATCTTGGGAGCCAATCATGACACTTTCGCTTCCGCAAAGATACCTGACGTAAAGATTGAGTACTTCCAGGATCTCAGCACTATAACCCTCGCTCTGCAGAACGGAAAAATTGACGCTTTCGCCAATACCCTGCCTACAGCAATATACATGACGCATGAGCGCAAGGACATTTCCTACATACCCGAGCCGCTGGAAATCACAAACACTTATTCAGCGTTTACCAACTCTGAAAGGGGCCGTGAAATCTGCGCGGAATATTCCGAGTTCCTGCAATCCCTGTGGGACAACGGGACGATTGAGCAGCTGGCGGAAAAATGGATTTACGGTGAGGATGAATCGTTGCGAACGCTGGAGGACTATTCTGCACTGCCTGCTACTAACGGCACCCTTAAGATGGCAATAGACACAGGACGTATGCCGTTTGCTTATGTCAAGGATAACAGGATTATCGGCTATGACATAGAGCTTGCAACAATGTTCTGCAAGGCTAAAGGTTATGGGCTTGAAGTCTACGCTATGGATTTCGCCGGGATTCTTGGCTCAATCAAAACAGGGAAATGCGATTTGACCGGCAGCATAACACGTACAGAAGAACGCGCAGAAACTATGTTGTTCTCGCCAGTTCCGAACGCAGAAACTCCGATAGTCCTTATTGTGATGAAGGAGGCACCTCAAGCCGTATCGTCGATAGCCCGCCCGTCTTCTGATGCTGCGGAGACGACAAATGAGCCGTCATTCCTCGATGACCTTGCGGCCAGCTTCAACAGGACGTTCATCCGAGAGGAAAGATGGAGGCTGTTCGCTGAAGGCATCGTCAACACGATGATTATTACGGTGCTATCCATCATATGCGGTACTGTTTTAGGCTTCGTCGTCTATCTCTTCTGCAGGGGCGGTAACCCAATCGCTAACTTAATCACGAGATTCTTCGTGTGGCTCATTCAGGGTATGCCGATGGTGGTGCTCTTAATGATTCTGTACTACATTATCTTCGGCAAAGTAGACATAAGTGGAATTTGGGTAGCTGTTATTGCGTTCAGCCTGACTTTCGGGGCTGGTGTCTACGGAATGCTGCTCTCAGGAGTAAAAGCTCTCGACAAAGGACAGACCGAAGCGGCGTATGCACTGGGCTTCTCGGACAGAAGGACATTCTTCACGGTGATACTTCCACAAGCCGCACTGCACTTCATGCCCGCGTATAAGGCAGAAGTTGTTGCGCTCATCAAGGCTACGGCAATTGTGGGCTATATCGCTGTGCAGGACCTTACTAAGATGGGCGACATAGTGAGGAGCAGAACTTATGAGGCATTTTTCCCGCTAATCGCTGTGGCGGTAATATACTTCGTGCTGGCCGGACTGCTTAACCTGATTGTGAACGCAATTCATAACAGGATAAGGCCGGAGAAGAGAACCAGAGATGACATATTAAGGGGGATTGATATTCATGATTAGGCTTGAACACGTCAGGAAAGTTTACCCGAACGTTACGCCGCTTTCTGACGTAAGCGCGGAGATTCATGACGGAGATGTTATCTCAGTAATCGGGCCGTCGGGAACAGGCAAGAGCACATTGTTGCGGTGCATCAACCTTCTTGAACGTCCGGACGGCGGAAGAATTTTCCTTGATGATGCGGAAATCACTGCGCCGAAATGCGATGTGCCCAAGATACGCCAGAAAATGGGTATGGTCTTCCAGTCGTTTAACCTGTTCGGACATCTCACGGTGATTGAGAACATAATGCTGGCTCCCGTGAAATTGAAGGGTGCATCAAGGCAGGAAGCCTTCGATGAGGGAATGGCACTCCTTCGTCAAGTCGGACTAGGCGAAAAGATGTTGAATTACCCTCACGAACTCTCCGGAGGCCAGAAGCAGAGAATCGCAATTGCCCGCGCACTCGCGATGAACCCCGACGTTATTCTGCTCGATGAGCCGACAAGTGCACTTGACCCGACGATGGTCGGAGAAGTTCAGGCGGTAATCAGGGACTTGGCCAAGTCCGGAAAGACCATGATGATCGTTACGCACGAGATGAACTTTGCGCGGACAGTCAGCAGCCGAGTCTTTTACATGGACGAAGGCGGAATCTATGAGGACGGAAGCCCTGAGCAGATTTTCGGTTCTCCCAAGCGCGACAAGACCAGAAGGTTCATTCAGCACTTGAAGGTGCTGGAGCTTGCGATTGAGAGCAGGGACTATGATTTTCCGGGCATGGTGTCAGCGATTGAGAATTATTGCAGGAAAAATCTCGTTGCTCCTCACACCTGCAACAGGATTCAGCTGGCGTTTGAGGAGCTTGTACAGCAGATATTGCGTCCCGAACTTGGTATCAGCATCGTAATGGAGTATTCGGAGTCAGAAGGCAGTGTAGTAATTGATGTGCGGAACAACGGCCTCACTAAGAATCCTCTTGAAGGAGCTGATGAGCTGTCTAGTGCTGTGCTGAGAGGAGCTGTCTCGGAGATAAATTACTCTGAAGACTCGGGAGTGCTGAAGCTGATTATACGTTAGCACTAACTAAATTATCCCCCTGACTCGTTTTGAGCCGGGGGGATTTATTTTTTGTGAACAGGCTAAATGTTCTTGAGCTTCTCGATGAGTTCCGTGAAACCGTAAATCTCCAGCGTAGTTTTTCCGGCCTTGAGCTGTTCAACGATGTGCGCTTCCTTCTCGAACTTGGCCAGAGCCGCCGCAAAAACTTCGTCCTCATCCTCGCGCGGCACAACCACAACACCGTCGCAGTCTCCCGCAACAATATCACCCGGCCTCACGAGAACTCCTCCGCACAGCACAGGCACATTCACTTCACCAAGAGATTTTTTGACCGTGCCGGAAGGGTTGAACGCCTTGACGAACATCGGGAAACCCATAGCCTTTATGTCCTGAGAGTCCCTGCATGATCCATCGAGAATCACTCCAGCGATTCCCCTGACCTGGCACGCGAGAGCCATAATGTCCCCGAAGTGCCCTGCCTCTGTGTAACCGTGAACGTCCAGAACC
This sequence comes from Synergistaceae bacterium, assembly GCA_017451025.1. Lineage (GTDB taxonomy): Bacteria > Synergistota > Synergistia > Synergistales > Aminobacteriaceae > JAFUXM01. The sequence continues at coordinate 41,471 of JAFSSM010000015.1, forward strand.
AGAACATCCCCTGCATTTGCGGCGTAGATTGCCTGATGAAGTGCCAGGTTGTCGCCGGGATAACACCGTGCTGTTACTGCGCGGCCAAATACATGGCTTGCGGGGTCAATGGGCTTGATTGAGGAGTGCATTACTCCCTGACGCGGAGCATTGTTGTTGTTGTCGGCAATGTTGCCCGTCGGAAGTTTTGAGAGTTCGGCGACTCTTTCTGCTGTAAGTTCCATTGTGATTATTCCTCCTTAGCTTAACCAGTTAATGAACAGGGTAATGATTATCGGGTTCATGATGTTGATGAAGATTACCGTTACTACGGGAAGCACAAACCACGCTGTAGGTGCAGGGCCGTTCTTCTCAATGATAGCAGACATGTTTGCAACTGCGTTAGGTGTCTGTCCGAGACCTACCCCGCAATGTCCCGCCGCCATTACTGCCGCATCATAATCCTTGCCCGTAGTCCTGAACGTAACGAAATATGCCCAAAGTGCCATCACTATAGCTTGCGACAACAGAATAACTATCATCGGAAGAGCAAGTGCTACAAGCCGGTTAATGTTCAGGGACATCAACGCCATCGACAGAAACAGATTCAAGGCTGTGTTGCTGATAACGTCAAGCTCATTCATGCGCAGGTCCTTGTGGAAAGCATCGGCTATGTTCCTGATTAACGCACCGCCGAACAGACAGCCCACGTAGTACGGGAAATTGAGTCCTGTGAGCAGAAGGAGCTTCGAGATGTACGAGCCGATGAATGCTGCGAACAGCATCAATAATACGCTGTCGAAGAATTTGCGCTCGATGAGAGGGAATGTCTCTGACTTCTCCGTATCTTGAGATGCTGAAGCTGTGCTCTTGAGGCTGTACTTGCTGATTAGACGCTCTGCAACCGGCCCGCCGGTTATGCTCCCGAGAAGAAGCCCGAAGGTTGCCGCCGCAACTCCTACTGTTGTGCCGTCGAGTGCTCCTGCGGCTTCGAGCGTGGGACCGAATGACGCGCCTGAACCTACGCCGCCGGACATCGAGATAGACCCCATCGCGACACCCAAGAGTTTATGCAGTCCGAAAGCTCCGGCCAAGACAACGCCGACTATATTCTGCACGAACAGGAAGATTACTGCACCGATTGCTAATTTTGCGCCGAGTTTGCCGCTCTTCCTGAGAATTGCGAAACTGCACGTGAAGCCTGTACCCGTGAAGAAAATGTTCATGAAGAAGTCCTGAAGCACTCCGTTCATTTTGACGGTGAAGTAGTTTCCGCGAACTCCTGCAAAGATTATGAGGCTGCAGATTATTCCGCCGATTACGGGAGCAGGGATAAAATACTTCTGGAAGAATTTCACCTTGCTCTTGATGTAACGGCCAAGTACGAACACCAGCACCGCAAGCCCGACTGTCTGGATAACGTCAAGCTGAATCGTAATCATGTTATGCCTCCGGCGTTTGAAGGGTATGGTAGCCCGTGAGCCTTCTGGCTTCCTTTAGGGGCATTCCGGCCCTGACGTGAGCAAGTATCTGCTGTTCTACCTTCTCGATGTTCAGAGCAACTTCCAGAACCTCGCTTACCCTCTCGAACGGTACAACAATCACTCCTGTGTTGTCCCCGCAGACCAGATCTCCCGGGTTCACCTGAATCCCTGCGATGCTCACGGGGCAGTTGGTGCGGTCGACAAATACCCTGTCTTTCCCCGTAACCATGTATGTACCTTTCGTGAAGATGGGGTACTTCAGCTCACGGATAACGTTAATATCACGGCAGACCCCGTCAATTACCGTCCCTGCTATTCCGTGCTGGGAGGCATAGATTGACATGATGTCGCCCCACACTGTGCAGTCATCGCGTCCGTTATTGTCGAGCACCGCAACTTCTCCGGGAAGAATGTCGTCTATGAAGTCGCCTACTGTGCCCTTAGTCGTTCCGTTGGGCATGTAGTGAACCGTGAAAGCCTGTCCGCATAAATATGTGTCAGGGACTACCGCCTTGATGTGATAGAGTGCTCCGAAAATCCTGAGCTTATCCATTGCGTCAGAGATTGACGGGACATCAAGCCTCTTGTATTCCGCTATAATTTCCGGTGCTAACGTTCTCTCTGCTAACATAATTATTCCTCCCTAGAAAATTTTTCTGTGCGTGTTCATGAACAACAAGCCTATTCCGTAACATACGGCCATCAATCCCGCGCCAAAACCCAGCAGCATCATCGTACCGTTCTCAAGCACAGCAAGCTCAGGACCGACAGCTATCATTCCAACCCATATGGGCATGAACAGGAACAGCCCCATTCCTCCGGCATCACCCGCACAGCTCTCCGTCTTGGGGTCAATGCACCGCAGAAGCGTTAATCCTGTTGCCGCGTTGCCTATGCACTGCCCGAACACAACAACCATCTTCTCGAACCACTGCTCTCTGCAAATCTTCGCGCTCATGTACACATACAGGAACGTCAATATCGCGAGCATAAGCACACAGTAAATAGTTATCGGGATGATGAACGAGACCATTGCACTCACGCTGATTGTCCCAACGGCTGACACAATCAGGTATTCCAGACAGAAACCGCTGATGTTGGAGCAGGTCTTCTTGTCGACGTAAACATCTGCTCCGGTCCTGCACATGATCGGCCAGATTATTATTGCGCCGATTATTCCCAGCACCAGGTCATTAACATTCTTGAAGTAGGGGGAGATGTAGGTTATCCCTGCAAGCCTGAGTACATATCCCAGCATTATGCACAGCGAGATGAAGAACATCTGCAGGGCTATAGCGTTTATTCCGGCTGTCGAGGTCTTCACTGTGCCGATTGGGGTCTGCTTCTCTACAGGCATAGGCCCTCCGTAATAATCCGGCGGCAATTTCTCGGGCTTGTCGACAAACTCACAATAGCCTTTGCGTATTCCCCAGTTCAGCAGGGGCATTCCGATTGTGAGAGCGGCAACGAGTCCCACAGTTGCGATTACCATCGATATACCCATGAAGTCAGGGTAACCCTTCTCCGTGAAGATTGCGGACGCGCTTCCTGCGGCACCATGTCCTGCGAAGAAGGAGTATATTGCGCTTATTCCCCAGTTAGGCGGCATGTTGGTCCAGACTTTGGAGAGCAGTGCACCGATGCCCACACCGAAGAATAACTGCGCTCCGTATGTCCCTGCGGCAACAAGAGTGTAATCCATGTATGAACGTGCTCTCTTGCTGTCAAATTTTGTCCCGAACACAAGGCAGGTCAATATTATGATGATTAGGAAGTTGGGGTACTTGCCTATCATGGGGGATATGGGAACAATGTTAAGGACTTGAGGTCCGCAAATAAGGAGCATTATTCCGCCGACGACTGATGAGGGCATGAATATTCTCTGAAGAACCGGGAACTTCTCGCGCACAAACCAGCCTAATCCAAGAAAAATATTGAGTATCATGAAGTCTAACAGCAGGTTCATTGATGACTGCCTCCATTATGATCCAAATTTTCCTTCGCGCGTCGGAATGCGTGTATAATATCAGTGTCTATATTTCCCGTAAAACAGATAATTAACATGATTAATATTTGCTGAACAGATTATTTCAGGCTGGGAGTGAGAGCATGACCTATGAGCAAATCGAAGCCTTCATCGCGATAATGACCTACGGCACGATAACAAGTGCCTCTAACTTTCTGCACGTCTCGCAGTCAACGGTGTCATCACGTATCCAAATGCTGGAGGACGAATTAGGTGCAACCCTCCTCGTCAGGCACAAAGGACACAGAAATATTGAGCTTACCCCTCACGGCCAAGCCTTCCTGCCGTTAGCATCTCAATGGTCCTCAGTCTTTCGGGACAGCAGAAACCTCAACACGTTAGCCAGCATTCAGACGCTCTCAATAGCCAGCGTTGACGCGGTGAACAATTACACGTTCGTACCACTCTTCAACCGCATAATAGACACTCAGCCAAACATACGCCTTCAGATTCGCACGCACCATTCCGACGAAATTCACGGCCTCATATCCAACAGGACAGCAGATATTGGCTTTGTGTTCTCACGCTCGCCGTACCCCGACATAATTTCGCGCCCGGTCTATCGTGAATTGATGTACCTGATTTGCCGTTCTGACAGCCCATATTACGACGGCATATCTCCTGAAGAGTTAGAGCCTGATAACGAGATATATTTGCATTGGGGGCTGGACTTCCAGCAGTGGCACAACAGGTTCTTTCCCCCTGACCGTTACCCTGTAATCAGCGTCAATACCGGCTCAATGCTTCAGCACTACCTTGACGCACCGATGAGGTGGGCAGTTGCTCCGCGCAGTGTCGTGAATGCAATAGCTCACCGCAAAAACCTGACCTGCCGCACGCTGAGCGAGCCTCCTGCGCCGCGAATATGCTACATGCTGACGAACAGGTACCCAAATTCACGGAGGGTTGAGGCAATCAGGACTTTTACGGCTGAGCTTGAGGAGTTCATAGCAGGAAATTCTGACATATGCAGGTTTGAAGAATGGATGCTAAATCATAAGGAGTGATTATTGTGGTGAAATTTGGGTTCTGTGTCAACCTCACGCAAGAGGCTGACAATATGGCAGGTATTACGTACGCCCCGGTTCTTGCGGAAGCAGGGTATGACTACATAGAGCTTCCTGCTGACAGGATTTCCCGTTTGTCTGAGACGGAGTATAAGCATGTATTGGCGGTACTTCAGGACTGCGTACTGCCCTGCATGGCTTGCAATAACTTTCTGCCTTCGTCGTTATGTCTGACTGGAGAAGAGGTTACTCCAATTGCAGAAGTAAAGTCCTATCTGGAGTTTGCCTTCGAACGTATTGCATCACTAGGAGCAAAAGTCGTAGTGTTCGGGAGTCCATGGTCGAGGAACTGCCCTCCTGGATTCGATTTTGCCCGTGCAGAAGAACAAGTAGCTGACTTCCTAATAACAGCTTCAGAAATGGCTTCGGGTATAACTATCGCCATCGAAAATAACAACAAGAGCGAGACCAACATGATGAATCTCGTTGCTGATGTTGGGAGAATGGTCAGCATAGTCGGACGCGAGAACGTCAAAATGCATTGTGATTACTATCACCTGCGTTTTGCAGGTGAGGCCCCCGAAGTACTGTATGATTTTCCAGGCCAGCTAGCCCATATACATATTGCTCGCCTGAAGAATAGAAGCTATTTCACCAGTTTGGACGGAGAAGTCCCGGAGATATACCGTTTTGCGGACGTATTGAGGAAACTGGATTACTCCGGCGGGTTAAGCATAGAGGCTCTTGGCAAAGCAGAAGCAGCACAGAATCTCAAAATAATGAAGCAGGTATTCAGTTGAAATAGTGAGAGTGAGATAATACCTGCTGAGGTGATAATCATGAATTTTCTTCGCAAGGTCAGCGAAGCATTCGGGCGGTATATGGCCGCTATCGTCGTCGTCGTTACTCTTCTTGCACTGTTCGTCCCGCAGTCGTCCCTCTGGATTCAAACAGGCTGGATTACCCCGCTCCTCATGATAATAATGTTCGGAATGGGCCTTACCCTCGACTTCAAGGATTTTGCTCTGGTCTTCACGAAGCCCAAGTATATTTTGCTGGGATGCCTCGCTCAGTTCGTTATAATGCCCGCATTGGCTTACGGCTTGAGTGTGGCGTTTGCCCTCGATGTTGCGCTGATGGCAGGAGTTATTCTCGTCGGGACTTGTCCCGGAGGAACTAGCAGCAACGTCATTACGTACCTCTCAAAAGGTGATGTCGCGTTGAGCGTGGGCATGACCAGCGTAAACACTCTGCTTGCTCCCTTCCTGACACCCGCAATAACTTACATGCTCCTGCGCACAACTGTACATGTAGATATTTTCGCAATGTTCATGTCCATCGTTCAGGTAGTTATTGTGCCGATAGTGCTCGGCTTCGTCATCAATAAGTTATTCGCGAAAATTACGCGTGCCCTCGTCGATGTTCTGCCTGCTGTTAGCGTAACGGCAATATGCATGATCGTTGCGTGCGTCGTCTCTCACAATGCGGCCCGCATCCTCTCGACGGGATGGCTTGTGTTCGCCGTAGTCTTCCTCCACAACATGCTGGGGTATTTCTGCGGCTTCCTGCTCGGTAAAATTCTGCGACTGGATATTCCCAAAACTAAGGCACTCTCGATTGAAGTGGGTATGCAGAACTCAGGATTAGCTACAAGCCTGGCTGGAAGTTCTTTCCCTGATTTGGCGATGGCTACAGTTCCAGGAGCAATATTCAGCGTGTGGCACAATATTTCGGGTGCATTGCTTGCCAGTGTATATAGACGCTGGGAGTAAAAACTTGTCAGAGGAATTTTTTGCGCGTATAATTCAGCTAATTTCACACTAATTTATTATTAACGTGGAAGGAGCGGGAACTTCAGCCCTCTCCTTTTTTTATTAGGATGAGTTTATGGACAATAACTTTTTGCTCAGAATTGAAGAGATAGTTGCGGGTTTAGGTTATGAGTGCGTCCACGTCAGCATCAAGTCCGACTTCGGCAGGCTCAGGCTTCAGGTGTTAATAGACACTTTAGGCGGAATTAATGTTGATGACTGCGAATTAGTATCGAGACGCATAAACAGGTTTCTCGACACTTCGCCGGATCTGCCCGAACTCGACAAGGGACGCTATTACCTCGAAGTATCGTCGCCTGGTGTTGAGCGTCCGCTCTACAAGCTGGAGGACTATACCCGTTTCACAGGACGGGAAGTCCGCATCAGGCTGGCGAAACCATCAGCCGGCCGCAAGACATTTACGGGAGAAATTCTCGGAGCTGAAGGCGAAAACGTGAAGCTGTTATGCGGAAATGAAGAGAAGCATATACCGTTTGCAGAAATAAAGGGGGCTAACTTGGTCTACAAGTTTAATGATGAACACTCTAAAGGAAGGAAGAAATCTTAATGCGTTTAGGGCATGACTTCATTGGTGCACTGGATACTCTGTCAGAAAGCAGGGGGCTGGATATTAACGTCATAATCTCTACACTTGAAGCTGCTCTGTCTTCGGCTTATGGCAAGTTCCACCCTGGAGAACAGAATACAGAAATACGCATTGACCATGAAACCGGCGAAATAACCGTTAATGAATTGCGCACAGTGGTTGATACGCTCAAGAATATTGACACAGAAATTACGCTCGAAGACGCGAAAGCCTTAAAGCCTGACGCGGCAGTTGGAGATACCATCAGGATAGAGCTTAACCCGTCGGACTTTGGGAGGATAGCGGCACAAACTGCACGGCAGGTTATCACCCAGAGGCTGAGAGATGAGGCATTGAGGGCAGAGTACAGTGCATTCGTGGATAAAGTGGGCGACATGGTAACAGGTACGGTCTTCAAGATTGACGGTGATGCTGTGATAGTCAAGCTGACCGAAAAAGCTGATGCTGTGCTGCCTAAGAAGGAACGTATTGCAGGTGAAAAGTATTTGCCTGGTGAAGTGATGAAGTTCTACGTTCTTGAGGTCAACGAGCGTTCGCGCGGACCCAGAATAGTGTTGTCGAGGACTCACCCTGGATTGTTGAAGAGGCTGATGGAGCTGGAAATCCCCGAAATTCGTCAAGGGATTGTCGAGATACGCGCATTAGTCCGGGATGGAGGTATGCGTGCCAAAGTATCGTTAGTGAGCTTAGACCCGAACGTCGATCCTGTCGGAGCATGTGTAGGCAACGGAGGAATACGTATTAAGGCGATAAGTTCAGCCTTGCGCGGCGAAAAAGTAGATGTGGTAGTCTTCAGCCAGGATCCATTGGTGTACATCAAGAATGCTCTGGCACCCGCACAAGTGGCAAAAGTTGAGCCGGTGCTTGACGCAGAGAAGGCTGTTAAGGTTTACGTGTATCCTGACCAGTTATCGCTCGCAATCGGGAAGAGCGGGCAGAATGTGAGACTGGCGGCAAAGCTGACCGGGTGGAAGATAGACATAACACCGGTAGAGCCTGACAGGATGCCGACGTTAAAGGACATATTCAGCGACGTATTCCACAAATAATAGAAAGGAGCAATGCCATTTGAACAAGATTAGAATTTATGACCTGGCAAAAAAACTCGGCAAGAGCAACAAGGAATTAATAGCCATACTTCAGGAGCTTGGTGTAACAGTGAGATCACACTCAAGCTCTATTGATGAAGATATAGCGCAAACTGTAGAAAACTTGATCTCAGAGGCTCAGAATCCCCAGAAAAACGACTCATCCTCCAAGCCTAAGAAGCCCCTTAACCAGAATACGCACAGCTCTGAACATCAGAAACAGCCTCAGCCTGAACGCAAGCCGGACCTCCCCAAGCCTCAGCCTGAACCGAAGCCCGAACAGCCGAAGCATTCTTCCGAGTCAAAGCTCCAGGATGGGAAACTTGTTGAACGTCCCCCGATTATAACGGTGATGGGCCATGTAGATCACGGCAAGACGACATTGCTGGACCGTATCAGGCACGCTTCAGTTGCGGCACACGAAGCCGGAGGCATAACACAGCACATCGGTGCTTACGTAGTGATGCATGACGGCAAGCCCATAGTGTTCCTTGACACGCCCGGGCACGAAGCATTCACGGCAATGCGGGCACGCGGAGCAGACGTTACGGACATAGTTATTCTCGTGATAGGTGCTGATGACGGAGTAATGCCCCAGACGCGCGAAGCGATTGACCACATCAAGGCCGCAGGCGTTCCGCTTGTCGTAGCTATCAACAAAATCGACAAGCAGGGAGCAAAGCCCGACAGAGTCCGCCAGCAGTTAAGCGAGCTGGGGATTTTCGTCGAGGGCTGGGGCGGAGATGTCGGAGCAGTCGAAATTTCCGCAAAGCAGGGAATTGGCGTTGACGATCTGCTTGAACGGGTATTGCTCGAAGCCGAAATGCAGGAGCTTACCGGAGACCCGAACGCTGACCCCGAAGGAGTAGTAATTGAGGCGCGGCTTGACAAGGGCAGGGGCCCGGTAGCGACGGTCATTGTGAAGGATGGGACGTTGAAGGCCGGGGATATTGTGCTTTTCGGTACAACTTGGGGCAGGACGCGCGCACTGATTGACTGGGCCGGAAAAGGTCTCAAGAAGGCGGGGCCAAGTACCCCCGTAGAAATTCTTGGTCTGGACGGCGTGCCCAATCCCGGCGAAAAGTTCACTGTTGTGAAGTCAGAACGCGACGCACGTGCCGCAATTGCCGAGACACGCAACGCAGAACGCGAAGGTGCCTCAGAGATTAAACGTGCATCACTGGAAGACCTCTACTCCAATTTGGCGGAAGGACAGCTCCCCCACTTGAACCTTGTCGTGAAATGCGACGTTCAGGGTTCGCTCGAAGCACTCTGCGCAGTTCTGGAGAAGCTCGCCACAAATGAGGTCGCCGTCTCAATCGTACACAGAGGGGTAGGCCGCATCACCGAGAGTGATGTTATGCTCGCCTCAACGTCCGGAGCTGTAATTATCGGGTTCAACGTCAGGCCGGACGGCAACGCCAAGCGTATGGCTGAGCTTAACGGGATAGAGCTCCGCATCTACAACGTAATCTATGACGTTATCGACGACGTGAAAATGGCAATGGCGGGACTGCTCAAGCCGGTTCTGCGTGAAGACACGCTCGGCGAGGTCGAGATAAGGCAGATATTCAAAGTGCCGAAGGTCGGGAAAATCGCAGGCTCTCACGTTACGCGGGGACTGGTGCGCAGAACTGCAAGGGTGCGCTTAATCCGCGACGGTATAGTTATCTGGGACGGAAAGATTGCGTCATTGCGGCACCTCAAGGACGAAGTCCGCGAACTGAAGGCCGGAATGGACTGCGGAATAAGTTTAGAGGGTTATCAGGACTTCGAGGAAGGAGATGTTCTCGAGGTCTACGATGTTATAGAGGAGAAGCGTTCACTGTAATGCTGATAGATTTCAATGCACAGGACGAGAAAATCTTTGAGGGCATGAACGGCGGAACAGGAAAAGTTGCCGCAAAAATGTTCATGAACTCTTCCGGAAAAGTGATTGTGAGCAGGCTGAAGCCCGGGTCATCGATAGGACTTCACACCCAGACAACGGGCAGCGACATAAATTTTGTGGTTTCCGGTACCGGCCTGGCAATTTGCGACGGCACAGAAGAGGCTTTAACGTCCGGAGTCTGTCATTACTGCCCCAAAGGTTCAAGCCACATGATAAACAATACCGGCAGTGAAGACCTTGTGCTATACACGGTGGTGCAGGAATTATGAGCAATAATCTGCGTATGTCGCGCATAAACAAACAGCTTCAGCGTGAACTTGCACTCATTTTCGAGACGGAGATAAAGAAGTCCAGCCTCAAGGGCATAATTATTACCGGCGTGGACTGCACAAAGGATCTGCTGAAGGCCCGTGTATGGTTCACTGCGATTGACCCGAGAAAACGTCCCGGCATCTTGAAGGACTTGAACGAGGTGAAGGGTGCAGTGCGCGGACTTCTTGGCCGGACAATCAAGCTGAGGCGTGTTCCGGAACTGGAGTTTGTGATCGACACCAGCGAGGACTACGGCGCAAAGATTGACGCAATACTCGACGGACTGGGCTTCAGCTCAAATTACCGTGAGGGTAATGATTTGGAGGAAGATTATGACGAATGACGAACTTCTGAGGGCTTCGGACATGCTCAGGGCAAATCACAGCTGGCACATTTTCACGCACAGGAAGGCCGACGGTGATGCTGTAGGTTCAGCAAACGCGCTGTTCGAGGCCGGAATATCTGCGGGTCATTCCGTGAAGTGGTCAAGCCCCGACGCAAAACTCCCCATAGGATATAACTACCTCCCCTGCTTTTCCGAACACACCACAATAGAAACTCTTGATTTCCCTGACGACGGAACGCTCTATGTGTTTCTGGACTGTGCAAACCAGACACGAAGCGTATCCGGTTTTCCGCAGACCGGCAGCACAAATTCCTTGAACATCGACCACCATGAAGATAATTCACATTACGCACAAGTAAATTGTGTTGACGGCAAGGCTTCGTCGACGTGCGAGCTGCTCTTCAGGATACTCAAGGCCGGAGAGTGGCCGCTTAGCCGTTCAATCGCAGAGAGTCTCTACACCGGGTTGTTCACGGACACAGGGAGCTTTACCTTCTCAAACACATCGCCGCTTACCCACAACATAGCAGCAGAATTAATCGAACTCGGTGCAGAGCCGGGACACATGACCGACCTGATTACCCAGAACAAAACCGTCTGCGGAATGGCACTGTGGGGTCGTGCGCTGTCGCGTATCGAGATGTTCGGTGAGGAAAATAAATTCGCGCTGACCAGGCTTTACGCTGAGGACTTCCGCGAAACCGGAGCTGACATGACCGAAACCGAAGGTCTGCCCGCAATGCTGATGAGTATTCGCGGCCTGAAGTTTGCTGTTACTCTGACGGAATACCCCAACGGGACAAAGCGTCTGAGTTTCCGTTCGCGTGAAGGCAGTCCGTTCGGAGCAGGAGAGATAGCGCGAGAATTTGGCGGCGGCGGGCACGAGCGGGCAGCAGGAGCGTCATTTGAGGGAAGTGTGGATGAGGCTTGCGCGAAAATGCGGGAATATCTGCTAGAGAAGAGCCGGTGATGAATTGTCTGGTCCTGGTCAATAAACCTGTAGGAGTCCGCAGTACACAATGCGTTGGTGCTGTTCGCAAGTATTTCGATGGCGCGAAGGCAGGACATGCCGGAACTCTGGACAGTACAGCGTCGGGATTGCTCGTTGTGCTGGTCGGACACGCAACACGTCTGTGCGAATACGTTATGAATCTCCCTAAGGTATATAGGGCAGTGATTCAGTTCGGGAGCGAGACGGACACGTGCGATTACTCCGGTGAAGTGATAAGCTCTGTCGGCTGGGAAAATCTCTCTGTGGAAATGGTTGCGGACTTCTTGAAGTGTTTTTCGGGCTGGAGAATGCAGACACCTCCCGCAATTTCGGCGGTGAAGGTGAACGGTCAGGCTTCGTACAAACTTGCGCGTTCGGGCCAAGTCCCGGAACTGAAAACCCGTCCCGTGTTTTTCCGGAGGATAACGCAAATCACACCGTACAGCCCCGAGACAGGCAGGCTTGAGCTGGAAATATCGTGCTCGCGCGGAACGTACATTAGGAGTCTTGCGCAGGATATTGGCCGGTTGACAGGATGCGGAGCGCACATCGCCTGGCTTGAGCGCATAAGCGTAGGTAATTTCCGTGTTAAAGATGCATCCGGCCTGGACAGTGAGGACATCAAGCCAATATCTTTAACGGAACTTGCGCATAATTTCACGCGGATAGATGTAGGTCCTGCAGATGAACGCAGTTTCACCAACGGCATGAGCATATTGCTGAGCCATGCACTCAAAATTCACAGGGGCGTATCCCTGATGAACGGAGACTTGTGCGTTGAAGGCGAAGAGTTTATCGGGTTCGGGCGTTATGCTGGCTATGATTACGTCAGGCCGGAGGTTATAGTGCCAAAATGTTAATCACGATTGGAGCATTTGACGGTTTTCACAAGGGACATGCAGAACTTCTCAGGCTTTGCCGTGAAAATGCTGACGGTGATAACTGGGGCGTAATCTCGTTTGAACCGCACCCGGCAGAATACATGCACAAGTTAAGCCGTACACTGTTCACGCTGAGGGAACGCGAACTTATCCGTCTGGTTATGGCCGTACCGAACATGTACTTTCTCAGCTTCACCGAAGCACTGAAGAATCTTGCTCCCTATGAGTTTTGGCAGATGGTACGTGAGAGATTTTGCGTTGACGGCCTGGTGATGGGAAGCGATTTCCATTTCGGGCTGAACAGGGCAGGAAATGCGGAGTATCTTTCGCGTCTTGCTAATCACGACGGCCTGAGCAAAATAGTGATAGCTGAAGTTGTGGATAAGGCCGAATACTCCAGCTCGAAAGTTCGTGAAATGGTGGAGGCAGGCAATGTAGAGAGGGCACACGAAATTCTGGGCTATCCGTTCTTTATGCTGTGCGGTGTGAAGCACGGTTTCGGGCGCGGACGAAAAATGTCCTTCCCGACAGCGAATATAGACATTGCCGGCAGAAAGTTTGTGCATCCCGCAGAAGGAGTATATGCCTGTGCGGTAATCGTTGACGGCAGGATATTAGCAGGGGCGGCTTCGCTGGGGAATAATCCTACGTTCGGGGATGTTGGGGATGTGCGTTGCGAGGTGCATATTCCCGGCTACAAGGGAGAACTTTACGGTCATGAACTGCCTGTGTTTTTTCTTGGCCGTGTGAGGAGTATGCGCAAGTTTGCCTCGCAGGAAGAGCTTGCTGCACAGATAAATATGGACATTGAGGCTTGCGATAAGGTATTTGCATCACAGAGCAAAGACCCTGTGCTGAAAGAATTTGCGGCACTTTATGAAGCAAGAGACTTGACTTCGGAGGTAATAAGGCTGGTATAACCATGTATATAGACACACATTGTCATATAAATTCAGAGGAATTGAGGCTGAAGGCTCGTACAGTGATAACGCGGGCCAGAGATGCAGGGGTCTGCAGGATGCTTGTAGTCGGGTGCAATTTCGAGGATTCTTGCGAGGCACTGGCGATGTCTGAGGATTTTTCGCAGTTCGGGATTTATGCGTCAATAGGCATTCATCCGCACGAGGCCAAGAATTACGGAGCTGTGCCTTCAGAGTTTGCGCAATTGGTGAATAATCCCAAAGTAGTAGCGGTTGGTGAGATAGGGCTTGATTATCACTATGACAACTCTCCGCGTGAAGACCAGAAGCGTATGTTCGAGGCTCAGCTGGAATTTGCGCGGGAACATGATATGCCCGTGATTCTGCACATCAGGGACGCAATGCCTGAAGCAATGTCTATCCTGAAACATTATGCGGATCTCAAGCTCCTGTTTCACTGCTATTCTGGCGGTCTCGAATGGCTGGACAGGGTGCTGTCGATGGATGCTATGTGTGCATTCGGCGGAGCAGTAACATGGAACGGCAAGGCTTCGGAAGAACTGCGCGAGGTAGTCCGGCGCATTCCCATCAGCAACATGCTGGTCGAGACGGACAGCCCCTACATGTCCCCAGTACCCTATCGCGGCAAGCTGAACGAGCCCGCAAACGTCAAGTACGTGTATGAAGCAATAGCGCGTGAACGCGGAATGCTGATGCACGATTTGGAGGTCAAGATAGACAGCAACGCGGAGAGATTTTTTGAGTGGAGCATGTCTAATGTTTGAGTTCAGAGTTGTGGCGGAGTGTCCGAAGACCGGAGCGCGTGCCGGAGAGCTGATTACGCCGCACGGGGTGATAAGGACTCCTGTGTTTATGCCTGTAGGAACGCTCGGGACGGTTAAGGCGATGTCTCCTGCAGAGCTTGAAGAAATAGGCTCGCAGATAATTCTGGGCAACACATACCACCTGTATTTGCGTCCAGGCCCCGAAATTCTGGAGGAGGCAGGAGGACTTCATGCCTTCATGAACTGGGACGGACCCATTCTCACGGACAGCGGAGGGTTTCAGGTGTTCTCGCTGGCGCGTCTCCAGAAAGTCAGCGACGAGAAGGTGATATGCCGTTCACACATAGACGGTTCACTGCTGGAAATGTCTCCTGAGTGGTCGATGAAGATGCAGGGAGTTCTGGGTTCGGATATAGCTATGTGTTTTGACGAGTGCTGTGAATTTCCTGCTGAACATGAACGTGCAGAGAAGGCGGTTGTTCGTACGACGAAATGGGCTTTGCGTTCGCGTGAATATTTCATGAGGCACAATGACCCGGAGCGTCAGGCATTATTCGGCATAGTGCAGGGAAGTGTGTACGAGGATTTGAGAAGGCGCAGCGCGGAAGAGATATGCAGTCTGGATCTGCCGGGTTATGCGATAGGCGGTCTTTCTGTTGGAGAGAGCCACGAAGCAATGTATAACATGCTGGAAATTCTTGACGGGATAATGCCGAAGGATAAGCCCCGCTACTTAATGGGTGTAGGGCATCCCCTGAATATCGTTGAGGGTATCGCGCGAGGTGTGGACATGTTTGACTGCGTAATGCCCACGCGAAACGGACGCAACGCAACAGTCTTCACGCACACCGGCCGCCTGAACATGAGGGGGGCGCAATACGCACACGATTTCGGGCCGTTAGACGCTGAATGCGACTGCTACACCTGCCGCAATTTTTCGAGGGCATACCTGCGGCACCTGGCCATGAGCGGCGAAATACTGGGCTCCAGGTTATTCACGTGGCACAACTTGAGATTGACGATAAGCCTTGCGGAGCGTGCACGTGAGGCAATAATCGCCGGGAGCTTCCCCGAATTTCTGGAGCACTTCACAAATACATTCCATGAAGACACAAAGAGCGACAATTGACCGCTGGAACCCGGATATTAATGTATTGTCGAGGGCTGGAGGGATAATTCAGCACGGAGGGCTTGTAGCATTTCCGACGGAGACTGTGTACGGACTTGGAGCAGATGCATTGAACCACGACGCTGTCAGAAAAATCTATGAGGCAAAGGGCCGTCCTTCGGATAACCCCCTGATTCTCCACGTGGATAGTATCCTGATGGCCTCGCAGCTAGTCCACATGAATCATCTTGCGGAAAAACTAGCCCTTAAATTCTGGCCCGCTCCACTAACTATGGTGCTCCCCGCAAAATCCATAATTCCCTCAATAACTCGTGGAGGTCTCGATACCGCCGCCGTGCGAATGCCCGATAATCCCATCGCACTTGGCCTAATCTCAAGTGCCCAAACCCCAATAGCCGCCCCAAGCGCAAATCTCAGTGGTCGCCCAAGCCCAACAGATGCCGAAAGCGTTTATGCGGACATGAACGGACGCATTGATATGATTATTGACGGAGGCAGCTCCAATCTTGGAATTGAGAGCACCGTTATTGACCTGACTGACCCAAACAGAATATTGCTTCTGCGTCCCGGCGGAATGAACCGAGAACTAATCGAAGCAGAACTCGGAATGCCCCTCGAAGTTCCCGACACGCAGAGTGCTAAACGTTCGCCGGGAACACGTTACCGTCATTATGCACCGTCAATCCCCGTGAAAATATGGCACACAGACGAAAAATTCCCTGAATGCGATTATGACAGTGCAGGGTATATCGGAATGCACGAGCCGCCGGTAAAAACAGCAGGAATGCTCATGTGCTCAAGCTGGGATGAATATTCGCATGAACTTTTTGCGGCATTCAGAAAGTTTGAAGCAAAAGGTTATTTATGCATAATTACGGAATGGCCTGCGGAAAATTCTGGTATAAATGAGGGACTTAGGGACAGAATAATCCGCGCGGCTGTGGATTAACCGGCAAAGCGGGTTATGTATAATAAGGCGGATAACGATTCAGAAGGAGTGTAAAGCATAAGAATGATCTGGATAATTTTGGCCCTGACTCTCGGAGCGTCAATCACATCAATAATTCATGGAGTGTTTATGCTGTTCGGTTCACTCTCAATCACTGGTGCGGCGATACCCGGCATACCGTCGACGATGCTGGCAGTTCTGCCGGTAATATCGGCGATATTTGCGCTGATAGGCGGGATAATCGCGTTCAACCAAAGCAAATGGGGAGCATTGTTTTTGTTCATAGCGATGGGGCTTTGTGCTCCGTCTCGGGATACATGGCTATACGGCGGGCTTTACTTTTTTGCCGGGCTGTGCTGTTTTTTCCTGAGGGCACGTTCGAACGATGATTACACGGAACTCTACGATGAGTACGACGAATCAGAACAGGAAGCCCCATATGACTACGATAACGGAGAGCAGGATTTCTACTATGACCCTGCAGCTGCTCAGATACAGATACCCGATCCGGACTTGAGACCTGCGGAGGGCGAAATCACAGCAAGCACACCACAGCCCAACAATGAACCGCCGAAACTGCGCCGCCGAATGTCGAAGTCATGTCCGGAATGCGGAGCGGTGGTGTCGCGTGATGCGTTTTATTGTCCGACGTGCGGAGCCAAGTTATTCGTAGTATCAGACGAACAGGATATAGGCGGAATGAATGCGCCGGTCCTGGAACACGCGCCTTTGGACAATGGAGATGACATCCAGAGCGTGAACGAACAGTTATTTGCTCTGCCTGAGGACGAGCGATTTGTTGATGACGTGAATTTTGCAGGAAATGACGAGGAAGATATGCCATCAGAGCAGGAAGCAATGAATTATCGAGCGGCGGTGAGGCCGGGAAATCAGGAGGCAGTTATGGCAGTAAAGCGTAAGAGTATAAACGTAGCGGCTCGTGATGCAGCTGCGAGTTATGCAGAGTTTTCGAAATACGCAAACAGGGGCAAGAAGCGCAGGAAGTCATTCGGCAGGAAGATATTGAGTATGCTGCTGCTTGTTGGTGCAGTAGGCGGAGCGTTGTACTTCCTTCTTGGTCTGAGGAAACTTCCGCCTGGAGAATTGCCGCCAATAGCGAGACCTGAGGTAGTGCCAGCGTCTACGAACGAACAGCCCAAGCAGGAGAGCCGTCCTGCGCAGACAGAGACGATAGCCGAGCCGGGGGACATAGCCATATCGGATAACACTCTGCCGAGTTTCTCGCCCGAGCGCACCCCCAAGAACGGAGCGATAATCGGCAGTAACGTCAATGTACGTTCAGATCACACGACCAATTCGAGCCGTGTAACGCGGTTAAGTGTCGGGACGCGCGTAGAAGTAATCGGCACGTTCAACGTAACATCAGGGCAGTATTCCGGTATCTGGTACAACATCAGGACTGGAGGCAAAGACGGATGGGTGTATGGCCGTTACCTTCAGCCGTTAGGGTCAGGACTTCCTGCGGGATATTCCAGCGCATTGCTGAAATCTTTCGGGAGCACCAAGAGCCAGTTAATCGAGGCACTTGGCCAGCCCAGCAGGAGCACAAGTTCCAGTCTTGAGTGGCAGGGTCTTACTGCTACGGTGAAGGGTGAGGACATCACGCGAATACGTCTGAATAATGCGAGCAGAGAGCTTCAGAACGGCCTCAAGGTTGGAATGAGCCAGACAGCACTGCTTCAGGTTATGGGTTATCCTTCGAGCGTGAACGGAAGGACGCTGAACTACAACGAGAACGGCAAGACCGGGCTAAGTGTTCAGCTGGACAAGAACAGCTCAATCAGCACGATAACTATCAACGAGCTGTAGCTGGATTTTTGCGGAAAAGAAAGTCCCCCCTGAAAGTTAGGGGGGCTATTTTTTGTGTAAAAAAAAACTCCTCCCGTTGATTGGGAGGAGCAGTGATTACCGCCAAAAACTACTTCTTCTTCGCGCGTACTACCCTCTTTGCAGGAACAGTCGCGCTCTTCTTCGCTGTGGAAGCAGTCGCCTTCTTCGCTGTCGTTGTAGCCGCAGGTGCCTTGCCTACCGCAAGCGCAGCTCCCTTGTACACCGCATGTGCCGAACCTACCGCCGCCACTGACGAAAACGTCTTATCATCGCCCTCGTACTCCGTTCCGTGAAGCAGATTCCCGAGCATGTCATAGTGCCTGAGATACGTCATCGCAAACTGCTTACCGTCGGGTGTGTACTCGTAGCCGTATTCCGTGAAATACAGACTGCCCGCTACTTCAGGTGAAAGCCCGAACTTCGACATAAGGAGCTCAATCGTCTCATTCTTGATCGTCGTGTTCGTGTAATACTTCCTCGAAATGGCGTAGGGGATTCCTGCCGAATCCTTGCCGTAATCCAGAAGGTACCACTGCATTTTGTTCTTGTCCTGGCCGAGATTCTTCTGCTTGGCCGAATCCCACGCAAATACTGGTGATGATAGTGCTGCTAACAGCCCAAGAAGCAGGGCACACGCTACAAATTTCTTCATGACTATACGCACAGCCTTTCTCTGCTGAAAATTTGAGTGCTATTCTATCACAGATTTGTTATCGCGCTATTGCACCAAGCCCATAACTTATTCTGCGTTCATACCCGTCTGACGGAATATTGTAGATTCTCCCGTCAACTATCAGCTCCGTTGAGCCGCCTCCGTCGAGATTCAGTGCATGTGTTACACGCTGAGAACGCATAATCTCCGTCAATTCGTTTATCGTCGCTCCGGATGAATGCATCCCGTTACGTCCGTCCACTATCATGAACACCCATTGCCCCGAGTCATTCACACCTACAGCAGATCTAGGATGACGTGCCGCCGTGAACGCGCTCTTGAAGTCCTCCTCAGATTGTGCGGGTATACCGTTCTCAAGGAGCATGGGCCCGGCCTGAATCACGTTGCTCATCTCGTACACCGAATAATCATCGTCAGTGATTAACCCGAACGCTGCCTCGTCGTTGTCGTCCCAGCCCAAAGCACCGCGTCCCTCGTAGACTTCACCGAAATCACGTCCTCCGACCTTCAGCGCACCAATCGGGTAACCTCCGCTTTTAGTTACGGCGAAGAAGCCCGCGTTAATCGCTACGCCGGTGTTATTTTGCGAGACTATGCGCGACAGTGTGGAGAGGTCTTGAGGGCCGTTGCGCGAAGCCACAGGAAGAATTTTCCAGTATGACGGGTCAATCGTAACCATCACCCAGAAACGCGGGACTATTCTCGTTTTGGGGTTAGTTACTGCGGGAATGAGCTTATACTTGATTTTGCGGAAGTTCAGGAACGCGATAAACCTTCTGGCCTGGTTAAAATCTTCCAGCTTGCCGGTTCTGACACCTGAACTATTGCCTGAACCTGTGATGCCTGCCTCGATGTTCTGGGACTTCAGGAGATTCTTGATGTTATTGGCCATTTCGCGGTTAATTCCGTAGGCGTGAACCCGCCACGAAGGAATCCCGCTCGGCACTCCTTCACGGTGAATGTACACTCTGACCCCGTCAAGAGGATTGCGTATCATGTTTAGGGTGAGGCTTTTGCTGGCCTGTACCATTTTTGACATGAGGGCGTTGTAGTCTTGTGCGGACAGATTAGCGGATGGGTTGAATGTGCCAGTTTTGGCGAACAACTGGGGATTCATGTTCGAGGCCACAACTAGACAGCCTTTCTCGAAACTGGCGAGTTTGCCGTCGTCGCTAAAACCTGTAGGGTAATCGCTGAGCAGTTCTGCCTCAAAAGTCAGGCCAAGACTCTGAATGCACCACCTGAGAGCTTCGAGCCTGGTAACCGGAGCGTCGAGTTTGTCCACGTCATCAGTAACGTAACCTGTCCTGAGGACGAAACCGCCGGGATCATCGTACTCTGCTTCCGGTGAACTGCTCCAGTCGATTCCGCGAGCATCAAGCAGTCCTGACAGGAAGGCATATTTTGTTACGGCCTCTGATGCTGAGACAGGCAGAAGCAGAAGCAGAAGCAAGCATATACGTCTGAAATTTCTCATAATGATAAAAACCTCGCAATCAATTTTTATGAAACCTGCTATAATTTACCACATGCCCCTGCGGTATTCGTGATAATGATTAAGTTCTGAGCCAACACTCGTTTACGCTAGGCTAATGCCACAGACTTCATGTCTTATTAGGGACGGGTCAGAACACTCATTACACGGTACTCGCGGAGGCATTTTTTGTGTTATATCAATCCTAAATGTCTGCAGGCTTCCAGTATTCCGCCGTCGTCAATATCTCCGCAAACATAATCCGCAGCATTTTTCGCACACTCTGATGCATTCCCGACAGCAACACCAATCTTTGCCCGCGCAATCATCTCAACATCATTAGGCCCGTCCCCGAACACAATCACTTCATCAAGACTTGCCTTCTCGTGAGCAATCAGTCTCTCTATGCCGTTCCATTTTGAGGAACCTGCACATCTTGCTTCGGTGAAGGCGTGCATAAGTTCGAGGGTAATGTTTCCCGGAGGCGAGAAGAATATTCCGTGCATGGGGGTTAGAGTTTCGGGAGGAAGCATTATGTAGCAGATTATTGCAGACTTGAGGGAACTTAGGGGACGAATGCAGTCGTAACCTGCCTGAGCGTTGAAGTAATTGAAGAACGGGCTGAAGGCATCAGTTGCGTAAAGGTATTTATCGTCAATTGCGGCAGTGAGTGAGGGAAATTTTGCGGCCACTTCGCGGAAAGCGTCGAGGTGTTCAGGCGGAAACATTGCGCGGTGAATTTCCTGGCCGTCCGCAAAAATCTGTGCACCTCCTGAGCACACAATATGAGTTATCCCGAAATCCCGTGCGGTAGTGAACGTCAGAAAACCTCCCCGTCCCGTAGCAATTGCCGGGATGTGTCCTGCCTGACGGAGAAGCTCGATTGCTGTGCGGGTCTGAGGCGGAACGTGGGATATTCCCTTGTGGCTGATTAGTGTGTTGTCTATGTCGAAGAATACGTACATCAATCATTCTCCCTTCAGCCTGAGAGCGAGTCCCGCAAAGACTCTATCAACTATCTCCGCCTCACGAGCTAATGTTTGATAGAGTCTTCCGGTCTCATCCCGCCACCTGCGCGATGCTTCGTCGATAGGCACTATTCCTCCGCAAATTTCCGTGCAGATAATCACACATTTCCTCAGCACAGAAATCCTCTCCGCAAAATAATCACAGCCCAGCCCGCGCTTAACTCCCATATGCACATTCACGACTAAGCCAGGAATTATTGTGTCGCTAAGTTCCAAATCCGAGACATGCCGGAATTTCCCGTAAAGCCTCTCTGCATAAGCGCGTTTGCCCTGAAATTTTCCTCCGATAATCACGTGCACTCACTAATCATCCTTTCCGAACAGCAAAATAATTTCTCTTCATGCTAATATTCTCACGCAATCACAATCAAGAAAGGAATAAAGATATACATGTGGCACGGAAGGTTTAAGCACGACACAGCAAAAATCGTTCAGGAGTTCACGCAGTCGCTTGATATAGACTGGCGAATGCATGACGCGGACATAACCGGAAGTATTGCGCACGTAAAGATGCTCGGCAAGACCGGCATTCTCTCACAGGAAGAGGCAACAAAAATCGAGGCAGGACTTGAGCAGGTACGCAGGGAGATACACGAGGGGAAATTCACGCCCTCAGAATCGCTTGAGGACGTACACATGAACATTGAGGCCCGTCTGACGGAGATTGAGCCGCTAGGGGCGAAACTGCACACAGCACGTTCACGCAACGACCAGGTAGCGACGACGACTCGGCTTTACCTGCGCACGAGGCTTGAGAAACTCCGCGAGGACATGGCCGCATTGCTCCGGACACTGACCGCCAATGCACAGAGACACATCAACGTGATAATTCCCGGCTACACGCACATGCAGCAGGCACAGCCAATCTCGATGGGGCATTACTGGCTCTCGTGGTACGAGGCATTCAGGCGCGACAACGACAGGCTCAATTTTGCCTTATCGTCAATGAGCGAGTGTCCGCTCGGTGCTGGGGCATTAGCCGGAACGACTCTGCCGATTGACCGGGAGATGACCAGCGAACTATTAGGGTTCAAGGCTCCGACGCGCAACAGTCTGGCGAGTGTGGCGAGCAGGGGGTATATGCTGGACTATCACCATTTTGCGAGCACGTTCATGATTCACATTTCGCGGCTGTGCACAGACCTGATAACGTGGAACACGCAGGAGTTCGCATTTATCGTGCTGCCTGATGAGTTCTGCACGGGTTCAAGCATGATGCCGCAGAAGAAGAACCCTGACGTTCTGGAGCTTGCGCGGGGAAAAACCGGGCAAGTAATCGGTAACATGATTGACCTGCTCGTGAACATGAAGGGCCTGCCGATGACGTACAACCGTGATTTGCAGGAGGATAAACGCGGGCTGTGGGCATCGCTGGACACGGTTGAAGCTGTTGTGCGGATAATGACTGCCTTGCTGGAGAAAGTGGAGGTTGACGAGGAGAAGGCACTTGCAGGTTTCGGTAAGGGCTATTCGCTCGCGACGGACATTGCGGAATGGTTAGTGATGAAGGGTATTCCGTTCCGCGAGGCTCACGCAATAGTCGGTAAGTTAGTGGGATGGTGCATAGATAACGGTCTTGCGTTCAGCGAATTGACTCCGGAGCAGTGGCGTGAACATGGCATTGACGATTCTGTGATGGAGATTCTGAGCGTGCGTGAGAGCGTGAGGAGGAGGGATGTTTACGGCGGGACAGGTTTTGCGCAGGTAGAGAGGCAGATACGCGAGGCCGAAGCGAGAGGCTGAGAAAAGAACACCCCCGCCCCTGCGATAAGGGGAGGGGGCAGGGGGAGGGGTCGATTAGAAACGTTCCACCTTGTAGACCCCTTCAAGTTCCTTTGCTCTCTCCTGAAGAACATCCTGCGTCTTGTGTTCCTTGAGTTCCTGCAGAATACGCGCCTTTACCTGCTCAAACGGCATCGGTGATTCCGGAATGCGTTCCTCCAGCTTGATTATGTGCCACCCGAATTGAGTCTTCACAGGCTCGGAAATTTCGCCCGGTTCCTTCAGCTCAAACGCTGCCTTCTCAAATTCCGGCACCATCACTCCGCGCGGAAACTCTCCCAAATCTCCGCCGTGCTGTGCACTTCCCGGATCTATCGAGTACTGCTTGGCCAGCGCGTCAAACGATGCCCCGCCCTTCAGCTCATACACAACTTTTGCGAGCGTAACGTCATCGCTAACCAGAATATGCCTTGCGTGTACGCGTTCAGGCTGTACGAATTGGGCGGGGTTATCGTCGTAGAACTTTTTGGCTTCGTCATCGCTCACCGTCAGGCCGTCAATAATCTTCCTCATGGCCGCCTGTGCGAGCATTGCCCTTTTCGCGCTGTTGAGCTGTGCCTGAAACTCCGGAGTCCCGTCGAGTTTCTGGGCTTCTCCGTCCAGAGCGTAAAGCCTCATCGAGATTAAGTCGTCAACGATCATTTTGCGGCCCTGTTCTGTTCCGTAGAGCATCATTGCCTGCTGGCCGAAAGGCTGTATGAACTCCATAGCATCGCGTTCGGTGATGTCCGTGCTGCCTACTCTGGCTAATACCTTGTCGGGTTCTGCGGCAACTGCCATAGTCGCAAAAATGAGTACGAGAATAAATGCGGTCAAGTATCTTCTGGTCATGAATGAGTTTCCTCCCATATGAGAATTTTAACCCGCAAAGTTTAGCACATATCGATTATTGCCGTATAATAATCGCAATTTCTCAACACTTATTCAAAATTTGGAGCTGATGTATTTTGCGCATCATTAACACTCAGTTAGTACTTGGCCTCGCGATTTGGATTCTGGGCTTTGCTTTCATGGTATCGGGCTGGCTCGTGGATCAGCTTTTCGAGAAGTGGGGACGTATTCCCTCGAAGATACTCTACAAGACCGGTGCGGTAATCGTAGCTGTGCCAGTGATAGTTCTGCTCTGGAAAGTCTCCGCACTGCTCTACGTCAACCGTTTCAACATTGCTGCGTACATCAATGCAGGCTTCCAGTTCCTCCAGGACGCAATCAAAGTTCTGTAAATGGGAATAATTATCGGGCTGATCGTTGCGTCGTTCATGCTGTACTTTCCGTACGAGTGGTGCAGGAGGCGCGGCGAAGACGAGCGTGATTACGGCCTCAAGTGGTACATGACTCGGGAGTCATGGCGTGATGTCGCAATTGCGCTTGCAGTTACGCTCATCCCCTTAACGTTCATCTCGCTGTACCTGTGGCCTGCTGAATGGGGCGGGAGAGGATTGAAGCACCCCACGTTTTGGACAGCAATAGACCAGCTCGGCGGAGGAGTTGCGGCAGCGTTCATCGAGGAGACGTTCTATCGCGGATGGATGCAGACAATTCTGGCCCGCAAGCTCGGCGTAATTATGGGTGTCCTGATTGCTACGGGGGTATTCGCGCTGAGTCATCTTGTTGTGCTTACGGGCTGGCTGAGGGTCGCAACATTCTTTCCCGGTCTGATTATGGCTGTACTACGGCTAAGAGGAGGTTCTGTTATGCCGTCAATAATCTATCACGCAGTCTGCAACGTGTGGGCAGTGTGGCTTGCTCCTGTGCCATGAAGAAAATTATCACATTAATCCTTCTGGCGTGGGCTTCGTGCGCAAACGCTGAGGGAGTTTTAGAGCTTCGGATACCCTGCACAGTCGGAAAGCAAGTTACAGCTGTCCTCCCGACATTACAGCCTATAACTCTCGGCCAAGTCCTCCGAATTCCGGACAAGACAAATTACCCGGCCTACACCGCCAGCAAATGGGCTTCACCTTCAACCGTATGTGCCAGTGCTGTAAACGCAATACACATTCTCGTGAACGTTGAGGACGGACGCGGACGGATAATCAGCCTAACTCCAGCAATCACTACGGCACCTGCGGCAACAGGAGGAGCATATTTTGTTCTGAACATGTCTGCAGGGACGGGAATATTCGGCGGATTTGCCCCGCTCACCGGCTCAAAGGTTACAGTCGAACACGAAGGCATAGAATCTCCGCTCGAGGGAGTGCCTAAACCGGGAGATACTCTAGTGATTCGGAGTCCTCTTCCTGAAAATCCGGCGGTATACATGGTTGACTTCGAGAACAGGCCGGGCGGAAGAGTTATCGCTTACGGCAGTGATGGAGTGAAGGTAATTGCTAGGGTTGTGCGCAAAATCGGAGGAGTAGGCAGGTTTGGAGGGACAGCCTATCAGGGAGTCGGAAGGATTAGGGCTTCGCATTCCGGTGTAATTGACGTGTCGACATCGAAGCGCGGAGAGATCGGCGGGATTCAGATTATGCCGCTGAAACATGCCCTGACCTCAAAGGAGATGATTAACGCGTGGAAGCTGACTCAGTGGATGATTGTTGCCCCGATTCCTGGAGGGCCGGACCTCGAGGGAACGGAGCCGCTGTTCAAGAGTGCGTTAGTGCCCGGGCCGCAGCTGAAGGACAGACTGCCGGACGTGTGGAGCTATTACGGACGCAAGCCGTTGGTGCTGTGCAGGAGGGACGGCGGAGCATGGGAGAGGCTGCCGGATGCGGCGGGGAAAGTAGATGATGCATTGAGGGATGTTACGCATCTGAGAATCTACTTCCCCGTGTGGTGAGTCTCACATCCCGAACAGCTCCGCGTGACTCCCGAGTCCCTCGAGCCACAGCGTATTATCACCCTCATAACGATACATCAGCAGTAAGTCAGGCAATATGTGGCACTCACGAATACCCTTCTTCTTCCCTATAAGTTCGTGGTCATGGTACGAGTAATCCAGCATACCGTCATTCGCAAGAGTGAGGACAGCCGGTATAAATCGTTCCCGCATTGCCCTGCCGTACTGCCCGCTCCTGTCTATGCGCTTCTTGTCGCGCTTGAAGGTCCGTGATTCTTTGACATGCCTCATAAGCTGTCCACCCACGCCTGAAGCTCCTCAAGCGTCGTCTCCTCGCCTAATCCGTGCAGAGACTCATACATAGCGTCCATCGTCTCAACCGTAGGATTCCCGTAGCGGTCATATACCGGCCTGATTTCGTCATCATCGTCATAATCATCGTACCTGTTCGGGTCATACTCCCAGTTGTCCAGAAGTTCATCCAGCTCCTCAGGCGTGAGCTTCCTCGTAAACGGCAGAGTAAGTACCTTCTGCTTTGGTCTGTCCAACACTGCTTCCATTGTTATCACCTCCCCCGTCATTATATCAATGCCTCTCGTCCTTCGTCCTATCCTCATACATCCCCACAAGCCGCTCAACCATCTCCAGCTCCCCAATCCCCGCAGGCCACCCGTACGCCTCCCGAACCGCCTCATCGTTCTCACGGTGCGCACGCCGGAGCTCTATCGGCATCAGCGTCTCATCATACAGCTCCGCAAGCGACGAGTCCGGGTACAGTGCCCGCGCATCCAGTATCGCCTTCGCAGTCGCCTCAATCCGCGCCCTCTGCTCTGCGTTCACGTCAGCCCACACAAAGCAGTTATACACCAGCGTGTTCGAGTACCTGTAATCACTCTTAAGCCGTCCAGCAACAACACGCATCCACGCCATATGAGCCAGGCTCTCCAGAACCCCGAAATGATACAGCGTTGCATCAGGAATCACTAACAGCGTCTGCACGCACATCACAGAGTCATCAAGGAAGCCCATCGGAATATACCCGCGTTTCTCTGAGGAAGTCTGAGGCACAGCAATATAGTTACCCTTCGGGAATACCTCACTGCCGAAATGTGTCGGCGAGTCCGCGATTCTGCGTGTCGATGTCCTATTGCTCGCCAGCCTGAACTGTTTCACAGCCTCAACCCTCTTGTAACATTCGGGCATCATCTTTATCTGGTGAGGCGAACAGTCCCCGAGATACAGGCAGTAACGCTTTTCATTGTGAAGAAACTCTTGACCCCCTAACAGAACGTGAAAGAACTTTGCGGCTCTCGGCTCTATCCTTATGAACTCCTCGTACTGCTCCTGCGTGAACGTGTAGAAGCCGTTATCGATGAGCTGGCTTCCTATTCGCATAAGCGGCACGTCGCACAGAGGGAGATTGCGGCTGAAGATGTACCAGTCCGGCGCGTCGATAATGTACGCGTTGATGTGCCTTGCGGGAAACGCATAGCCCCCGTCGTAAATCACGCCCGGCCCCTGCTTGTCGGAGAACCCGATAATCATGCAGTGAACATGTGCCTTCTCCGCCGCGTCGCTGTTCCACACAAAGGTTCTGTGCGCAAAATCTATGTGCAGTCCGTCATCAGTGAGGGGCTTCCAGAACATCGCAACAGTGTCGCCCTGATTTATGCTGTTCGTCGAGACGAGAGCCGCCCGAATGTCCGTGCCCTTGATGAAGTCGAAAGCCTTTCTGTACCAGCAGCACACATAATCCAGATCGCCGGGCCTGTACTGTCCGTGAAAGACTGCGGTGATGTCCTCTTTCTGAGTTCCGGCCATGATGCGCGCGCCTCTGTAGGGAGGGTTGCCCATGATGTAGGAGAGCTTCTTCTTGGGGATGAGGTCAGCCCAGTCTATGCGGAGTGCGTTTGCGTGAACTATATGTGCTTCGTTCTTGAGGGGCAGGAAGTCGCCGTAGAACTCAATGAAGGTCTGGCGTTCGTCCTCTTTCTGCGTTGCAGTCCACATCTGGGCTTCGGCAATCCACAGGGCAGTACGTGCCACAGCTACGGCGAAATCATTGACCTCTATACCGTAGAACTGGGAGATTGATACGCGAATTAGCTTCTCGTTCTTAGCGGGCTTGTAGGACAGGCGGGCACGTGCACGGATGATTTTGTTCTCGAGCTTGCGCAGTGAAAGGTAAGTTTCTGTGAGGAAGTTGCCCGAACCGCAAGCAGGGTCTAAGAACGTGAGGGATGCCAGCTTCTTCTGGAAAGCTAAGAGTTTTGCGCGCGGGGACTTGGCCGCAATGAGGTCTTCTGCTTCTTTTGTGAGTGCATCGAGAAAGAGAGGGTCTATAACTTTGTGAATATTCTCAAGTGAAGTGTAGTGCGAGCCTTCAACCCTGCGCGTCTCGTCGTTAAGGATGCTCTCAAAGATTGCGCCGAAAATCGGTGGGCTGATTTCCGACCAGTCGAAGCCCTCGCTCATGTCCTCAAGGATAATTCGGAGTGCCTCATCATCGAGCGGCGGAAGGGGAGCAGGTTTGTCGAACAGTCCGCCGTTGACGTAAGGGAAGGCCTTAAGCTCAGGTTCTAGGTACGGGTCGCGTTCGGGAATCTTGGTGTTGAGGACGCGGAAGAGTTCAGTTAATGCGGTGCGTGCCATTTTTGCGCGTGGCTTGAGGTAGTCGTGGAACTGTGCTTTCTCGAAGAGCTTGGAGTCCTCAGCGTACAGCAGGAACACTAACCGGACGCAGAAGATGTTGAGGTTCTCGCGGGCGGCGGTGTCATTCTTGTTGATGTACTTGTTGAGGAGGTAATCATAGAGTGTCTGCGCGAGTTCTCCTGCTTTGCGTGAAATCTTCTCTTCGTGGGTGAGTTCGCGTTCAGGTACGACGAGGAAGGCGAGCTTCTCGGGGGTAATCTCACTCAACGGGACGATCTCCGGCTCACCTTGCGGGTTCTCCATGTCGTGAATGCGGAACTCCCTGAAGTTGCAGGTTATTATGTACCTGCCCTTCTGTGATTTCGGGAGCCAGTCATAATATCTCTTGGCCTGCTCAAACGGAGTCAGCTCCGTACCGTCTGCCTGTTTTGCCGGAGCGTCCAAGCTAATATCCCGCGATTTCTGCTCAATAATTGTGCACGTTGATGGTATGTATGCATCGATGAACTTGACGTTGGAGACTTTTACCCTCTTCTGGTAATCAATGTACTGTGTCGGGTTCTCAATGCCCAGCACGTAATAGAGCAGTTCATTCCAGAAGGATTGAGTGTCGCCGAGTTCGTCGCCCTTGTCCTGCCACCGTTCAATGAAATCCATACAATCAGCCTCCTTTGTGATATATTTAGCATATTCATTTTAACAATTTGAGGACTGCTCATGAAGAGATTAATATTGCCCGTAATTATGCTGTTTTGTTTATGCTCGCCGATTGTCGCTGAGGATTCGCTTCCTGACACAGCGACTCTTTCAGCCAACAGAATGCGCTTCGACGCACAGACCGGAGACTTCCTCGCGGACGGCAACGTTACGATAAAAGCAGGAGAACTTAACGTAGAGGCTCCCGTCGGTTCGGGGAATGTGGATCGCCGTGAGATAAATTTTGACGAGGGCATCACTGCTTCAGGCAAATGGTACGGCGACAAGGTGGACATAAAGGCCGGAAAGTTATTGCTCTCCTTTGCGGACGTACCTACGTGCAAATTCCAGAATGGAGTTAAGGGCGGAATAGGCACAATGAAACTCGATGCTGACCGCCTGACGATTACGGGAACCGGCGGGATAGCTGACCCTTCACCTTCTGACAACAAGACGAAATTCTGGCTCACTAAGGCCCGCAACCTCGAGGACACATCGCGGGGATTATCCTTCGGTGCTGATTCAGTTGAAGGAGTGATAAAGGACGGAGAACTCATAGACCTTACGGCCAAGAAGGGAGTATGGCTGAAGGGCAGGCAGAAGGGCAAGGACGGAGCAGTGAGTCTTAAGGGAGATAACGCGCTCTACTCTCTGGAGCGAGGCAGTGTTGTAGTGAGCGGTCATGTTGTGGCGGTGCAGGGCGGACGTACTCTGCGTTCGGACTCGATCGTGTATTTTCCTGACCAGAACAGAGTTGAAGCACTTGGCGGCCTCACGAAGAAGACACCGAGCGGCGGGGTTAGTGCGGACAGAGCGGAAATCACGATAGACCTTACGCGCGAGCGCAAGCCTAAAGCATCTCCGGAGCCGCAGCCTCAGACGCTGCAGATACCGACTGAGCCGAAGAAGGAAGCCCAGCCGGAGAAGAAGACTCCCGCACCCAAGACGAAAAGGACTCGCAAGAAGTGAGCTGTCTTAGAGCAGAAGACCTCCGCAAGAGTTACAGCGGAAGGTTAGTTGTGGGAGGAGTGAGCGTAGACGTAAACGCCGGAGAGGTTGTCGGACTGCTTGGCCCGAACGGTGCGGGAAAGACCACGTCGTTCTATATGATAGTCGGGCTGATTCGTCCTGACTCCGGAAGGGTTGAGATTGACGGCGAGGAGATTACGGGACTTCCGGTTTACGCGCGGGCACGAAAGGGCATCGGCTATCTTCCGCAGGAGGCTTCGGTGTTCAGGAATCTCACGGTGCGCGAGAACATCAATCTAGTGTGGGAGGAGACGGGCAAACGCAAACAGGCCAAGTCTCTCACCGACGAATTGCTGGAACAGTTCAAGATAACGCACATTGCGGATACGAAGGGCTATGCACTATCCGGCGGCGAACGCAGACGAGTAGAAATTGCGCGGGCACTGACCCTCAAACCTAAGTTCATTCTGCTTGACGAACCCTTCAGCGGGATTGACCCGATAGCTGTTGCGGACATTCAGAGCATGGTGCACGAGCTGAAGGATCACGGCTACGGAATATTAATCACTGACCACAATGTGAGGGAGACTCTCTCAATCACGGACAGGACATACCTTATACATGACGGAAAAATATTTCTTGCCGGCTCTCCTAAAGAGGTAGCTGGCAATGAGCTGGCCCGGAAGTTTTATCTGGGCGAAAATTTCGAGTGGGAAGGAGTGCATCAGAAATAGACGAGACATTGACCCTGAAAATTTCAGGATTATCGAGCGACGGGGCAGGAATTGCGCGCACGGACAGGGGTATAGTGTTTGTGCAGGGGGCATTGCCCGGCGAGACGGTGAATGCTGTAGTTGTGTCGCGGAAGAAGGATTTTGCGGTTGCGGACACTGTGAACGTGGAGAGTGCTTCACCCGGAAGAATAAGGCCGAGATGCAAGTACTACGGACGTTGCGGAGGGTGCCAGCTTCAGCACGCGGACTACGAGACTCAGCTGAAACTGAAGGCCGGGATAGTTCGTGATGCGATGACGAGGCTGGGGGGCTTCAGCGTTGGAGAAATTGAGTGCGAGGCATCTCCTGAGGCATGGGGTTATCGCAACAAGGCGGCATTTCCCGTCCAGAACATTCACGGAAAAATCTGCACAGGGTTTTATCGTGCCGGGACTCATCGTCTGGAATTTATCCGGCAGTGTCCGGTGAACGCAAAGAGGTTGAACGAGATGTACGGGAAGATTCTAGACGGGCTTGAAGCGAATCGTTATCCGTTCGACGGCTACGATGAGCGTAACGGTACGGGAAAATTGAGGCACATAATTGCGCGTACCGGCATCAACACGGGAGAATCACTTATGTCGTTTGTGATAAACGGTAAGCTGGCGGCCAAGAGTGTGAAGGCGTTGGTGTCGCTTGGAAATCTTGCGCGTCCCGGAACACTGACGATGAATCACAACTCGAAGCCCGGCAATGTGATTTTGGGAGCGTACACGGAGAATCTGACGGGTTCCGGCTTAATCTCTGAGCTTCTGGGGAAATACCGTTTAGCGTTCGACACAGCATCGTTCTTCCAGGTGAATACCGGACAGGCCGAAAAGCTATTTGCTTATGCGTCGTCGCAGGCACGCGGGGCGCGGAACATTCTCGAACTCTACAGCGGTACGGGGTCATTGACGTGCTACCTGGCCGGAAATGCAAAGAGTGTAACGAGCATTGAGGAGTGGCGAGGGGCTGTGAAGATGGCCTCCAGGAATCTCCAGGCTAACGGTTTCACGAACGTGGAGACATTGTGCGGGAGGTCAGAGGAAGTGATAGGAGATCTGCAGGACTCGGGGAAACATGATGTAGTGGTGCTAGATCCGCCGCGTGATGGATGTGCGCGCGGGGTGCTTGACGCGATAAACAGGTTTGGTATACGGAAGATAGTGTATGTGTCGTGCAATCCAGCGACATTAGCGCGGGACTGCAGGATACTGGCGGGGTATGGCTACAGGCTGGATAGTGTGAAGGCATTTGACATGTTTCCGCAGACGGCACATGTAGAGACGGTAGCAGTACTTCTAAGATGATGAGGGTAGCTTATTTGCGGAACTATAACTTAGTTGGGATTTTGAGGATGCTTCCGAAGTAATTTTCTTCCGTCCAGCAATCCGAAGCTATGCTTGCAGTTCTATACAGCTACGAAGAATTTGTGCTGATTATGCTTAAAACGTTGCGACCAAGTTATAGATTCTCACGTTCACCTTTGTTTTGAGAGATATTGTGTAGAATCTCAAGACCCCCGTAGCCTCGCGGTAGCTGTCATGCCCTGTTCCGGCTATGCAGAACACGCCATCGCCTGCAGTGATTTCGTGATTGCCCTTACACTTGTCTGGATCGCTGATGTAATATCCATGTGTAGAGCTGTTGATATAAGGAAAATCTGCCTCGTGAACCAGGCCTTAAAGGCGCGTCAGGGAAGCCGGGGAAATATGAGGCTAAGCTCCCTTATTGCAAGGCCGTAACGTAATCACCATTGAGAAGCAGATTATCCTTGTTCCTGTTCCACTGAGCAACGCCGCATCCCAAACACTTACGCAGATAATAACAACACCAAAACCCCTTAGCCTTGACGGTATACGCCATATTTTCCGCAGAGCAACATAAGATGGTATGTTGAGATATTTTGATGGATTCGGTGCGTTCAACACGGACTGCCATCCCTTATGTACCAATTTTTGATGGTATAGGCTGAGGCTGCAAAGAACCACAGGGAGAATTACATGATGTGTTACAGATGTGCAACAAATTCCGGCGATGTCGGTAAACAGCTCCTGTATACGCTATAGGAGGATATTAGGATGTGAACTTAGAACTTCGGAGTCCCCAATGCTTGAGAAACGTGCCTTGAGTTAATGTGTTATGCAATTGGCATCCAGGCTGAAGCATTATTCAAATATTAGATAGTCTGTGAAAAATAAACGTACTATCGTAAATTGGATAATGGCCAACAAAGTAGACAACAAAAAAAACTATTTTATTTGCCTTCGTACCTCAAAAATAACGTCTCTTTTTCTTCTGGTGTTAATTCTCCGATCGCAATGACCTCTTTAACTCGCCCGGACTAGAAAAAGTCCGCCGATACAATTCTTCTTCCTTCTGGGTTTCGCCCTGCCCGCTAGGCTATTATTTTGCGCTAATATAAGTCCATTACTGTACATACATAGTTAAAGCCGTTAGGCACACGGACGTAAGTTATATCACTAACTCACGCTTTATTTGGTGCACTGACGTTGAATTGACGCTTTAGCAGGTCCTGGTAATCTGCGGTTTCGCCTCAATGCTTAAATTTCGTTTTGCGAAGTTTTGCCCGTGTGGAAATTTTAGGCAACATCATAGAGCGCATAAGCCTACAAAACATGTCCAACACTAATATGAAGGCCATATTCAACCTCAAGCCGCCGCCTCATTTTTTTACGCCAAACCGTTTATCCGTTGAGGCGTAAAGAACAATAATTTCCGCTATTATGTTTAGGTTATAAAATGAGCTTCTGCTGTTTCTGAAACTGTCTGACGGAAATAGAGTTGCTATCAGTTGTTGAATCGTCAGAGAAGAGCTTAACCCACTTGCCTAAAGCACCATGAGAGACACCAAACTCAGCACATAATTGGGTCTGGGATTTCCCGTTCTGGTAAAGGCTGACGAGACTGCGAACGTAATCCCACGCTGAAACCCAAAGAAGAATGGATAGTGATTGAGGGAGGCATTCCGGCAATTATTGACGAGAAGATTTTTGACGCAGTGCAGGAGAAGTTAAGCATGAACAAGCGCAAATCAGGCTCATTCAATGCAAAAGAGACTTATTTACTTTCCGGGCTTATCTCTTGCGGAGAATGTGGAGAGGCTATACACGGCAACAAGCATTTAGACAGCAGGAAGAAAAGCAATTATTCCTCCTATCGTTGTCACGGCAGGGAAAATAAGCGTGGTTGTAAGAACAAAGAGATTAGACGGGAGTATATAGATAGTTTCGTACTAGATGAACTGTACAAACGCCTATTCCCTGACTACAATCAAAGGGTAGCCCTAGAGACCAACGGCGAGCTTGACAAGACCAAAGCAGAGTGAGCGGAAAACCAGCGGAAAGTCTCAAGTATCATCAATATGGTAACTGAGGCCTGAATATCAATCGATACAGTGAACGCCGACTTGATGAACCTTGAACAGCAGAAACAGTATCTCGAAGGCTATATCAGAGAGCTAGAAGCCGAAAACAGAGCTAACAGCATATCTGAAGAACAGGTAAGAGAGATAATCCGTAAGTCTGGCGAGTTCATCAGAACGCATAACGTAGCAGAGTGCCGGAACTTCATTGACAGTTATATTGAGAGAGTTATCGTATATGATGACAAGGTAGATATAATCTTCAAGGTAAATGTTTTCGATAAAGCAACGGGAACAGTGAGCCAGATGAAGAGTGAAGGAACAAAGGAAGCCGTAGAAAGCAACTATCATGCGAAAAAACGGTCTGGAACTGGTCAGGAAACGGTCGGAAAATCTGAAGTACAATCCGCTGTAAATGTTTGAAACGACTGAAAAGGTTATCGTTTTGGTCGGAAGGGCGGAGTTTTTCGCAAAGGTTTTAGGGGGTGTTTCCGATAAATAGGGAATGCCTCTTTTTTGGTCTATGCATATAGAAAAATACTTCCCTTAACGTTTAGAGAAGTATCCTGTTTTCTATACATTATCGACCTATAATCTTTAAGTCGTGGGTTTGTCTGGTGGAGATAAGGGGATTCGAACCCCTGACCTCTTGAATGCCATTCAAGCGCTCTCCCAACTGAGCTATATCCCCAAATTCAAAACTTTGGTAATTATACGCAATCCCTCTTCAAAATGTCAAGATGTTCTTGATTATAACATTATCACATAACATAAAGTAAAATGATTGCAGTAGCTAATCCACTACTAGAAGAACATGCCTCATATCGGATTAACGATTGAGCTTGAAAAATTTTAACTCAGGTTCTGTCGCTTGCGCTTTAGATTTAGTAATCACACTGTTTTCGACAACTTTGAAAACAGCAAACTACAATAAGTTTTTGGCTGATTTCCTTTTTTCTCGAAATGAACACTCAAATCTAGCGTTAAACAGCTAAATTTTTTATCATACCTGCTCGCTGTTGCGATACGGCCGTATTATTGTGCCGTGTTGTGCAGCATCGTTAGCTTTTAGCTTTCGGTAAGACTGACCGCCTTAATCCTTATGTCAGAGATTGCCTGGCAGCTATCTATTCCAATCACTCCTGTGAAGACTTCAACACGATTTAGTTATGTCCAGCTTCCTATAAGTTCCAAAGGAATCAAGTGTACAATGCATCGGGATCTGAATATTTCCTAAACAACACTTCCTGAATACGCAAAATACCTCTATGCAGGTTCGTTTCCCCGAAATTTCCCGCCTATAATCACATGCGCTCACTAATCACATGCCATAACAGCATTATCACTTCACTCCCTTCAACAAACGCACCCAACAAATCACCAGTTATCCCCCCGAAAATTCGCAGACATTCCCAACGCCAAAACAACAGGCAGAACACAAATGATACTGTAATACTTTTCGGGCTGAATGCGCACAATAATAGCATCAAGGCCGCGAGGAATACATTATGCTTACTATTTCGTGAACTTCCCAACATTACAGCGAGACCGCCAGATTTTGCGAAAGGTAATGTGTTGAGCAGAAAAGCCATCCCAAGACGTGAATATATGGGGATAGGGATTAGGGGATAGGGGGTAGGGGGTAGAGAGAGGAGTTCGGAGAATAACAGGGTCTTGGCCAGGATTATGATTACACAGCCGATTACAGCAAAACTTCCTGCATGTGTGTCCGAGAGAATTTCAAGCCGGGTCTGCCGGTCCCGGTGTGAAAATATTGCGTCGCAGGTGTCCATTAACCCGTCAAGGTGAAGTCCTCCCGTCAGCCAGAGCGTGAAGAGCGTCATGAAGAAGCCGCGCAAAATTGGCGATAGTGTGATAAAGAGTGAGAGTATGCGCCATAGAGTGAACCATAAGAAGGAGAAGAGTATTCCTGCGACTGGAAGCATTGGGCAGAACCAGCGCAGAGAATGAGAATCCCACAGAGGAATAAATCTCTGCGGGATTGGTATTGCAGATATAAACGACAGAACTATCAGAAATGACGCTAACACTTAATCCTTGAAGGTCTCCGCCACTCTCACAAGTTCCTTGCGTATCTCAATATGCTGAGGACATGCCTGCTCACATTTTCCGCACTTTATGCATTCGGACGCAACTTTGTGGCCCTGCCCCACTACGTTCCAGTTCTCCTGGTTCTTCGCAAGCTCGTAATTTCCGTAAAGCGTGTACATGTTCAGCGCGCCGAATGACCCGGAAATCCCGATGTCCTTCGGGCAGACTTTAGCGCAGTAGTTGCAGGTTGTGCAAGGAATAATTGGGATTCTGGCCATCTCCTCACGTGCCGCCTCGATGACCTTCTTCTGCTCGGGCGTAAGGTGCGTGAAGCCCTTCATGTACGAAAGGTTATCCCTCATCTGCTCAATGCTAGACATTCCGGATAACACGGTGATTATTCCCTCAAGGTCCGCCGCAAACCGAACAGCCCACGATGCACATGAGGCGTTAGGGTCAGCGTCCTTCAGAATCTTCGCGACGCTCTCCGGAGGAGTGGCCAAGTTACCGCCCTTCACAGGCTCCATGATTATCACGGGCTTGTTGTGCTTACGGGCAACCTCGTAGCACTTCCTTGACTGTATAGAGTGGCTTTCCCAGTCCGCATAATTTATCTGGAGCTGCACGAACTCAGCCTCCGGGTGCTTGTTCAGAATCTCGTCGAGCTGTTCCGGCGTTGAGTGGAACGAAAATCCCAAGTGCTTAATTCTGCCCTCTTTCTTCTCATTCAGGAAATATTTCCAGAGGTCAAAGTCATCGAACACATGAGTGCGGGAGTCTCCCAGATTGTGCAGAAGGTAGAAGTCAAAATAGCCTGCCCCCGACTGACGCAGGGATGTCCTGTACTGTTCGAGCGCGTCCTCTTTGGTCTTGCAGTTGATCCACGCGGCATTTTTCGTCGCGAGCTGGAATTTCTCTCTAGGATAACGCTCAACAAGTGCCTGACGGATTGCGTCCTCACTGCCAGGATATGCCCACGCTGTGTCGAAATACGTGAACCCTGCCGCAAGGAATTCGTCAACCATCTGCTTCGTCTGCTCAATGTCAATTACGTCCTCAGAGCCTGCAACTCTAGGTAGACGCATTAGCCCGAAGCCTAACTTGCCTATTTCTTCACCAAGATACGACATGATAAATTACCCCCTCATTAATTTTTGGATAGTCTATCTTACCATGATAACCTGCACTTTAATCAATATCCGAGTCTGATTAATGCTTCGGCTGCCTCTTCATTCCCCTTATCTGCGGCTAAGCGGAGGCGTTCATTGCAGGGGTATCCTTGCTAGTGGCGAAATGGCAATATACGGCAAACGCACTCTGTCCTTTGACGGCACAATCGCAGCAATCTTCGGATATTTTCCTAATAGAAGCCTTGCCAGAATGATATATGCCTGATTAAGTTCCTTGACCGTCAACCTGTAATGAGCAGCCTCATACAAAGCAAACAAAAATTCCGCTCATTCGTCCAGAATTTCACGAGGCAGATCAATTTCCGGCTCCCTGCCCGCACAACGCGCAAATTCCCTCAAAAATTCTTCCCTGCTCATCACGGACATCACTAACCCTCCCCTCAACAATACATCACACTAACGTCTGCGCGGCCTCTTCTCATCATCAGGATACAGCCCAAATTTCGACAGCCCGGCGATTCCCTGTTCAAGCCTCGACACCGCAAGAGGCATAAGCTCGACGATTACGTGATTATCCCTGAGCCTGATTGCACCGACTTCACTGCGTTCGACCTTGAGGGCCTTGCACATTGCGTTCAACACATGACCGACATCCTGTGCCTGAGAACTCCTGAAGTGCCGGAATGCTCCCTTAGGTCTGCCTTCCTTCTTCTGCCTGGCCGGAACTCGCGGCGAAGGCTTCCTGTTGCGCTTGGCCTGTTCGCGTTCAAGTTCCTTATCGAGAGCATAACCCTTGTTGCGTGCACTCAGAACTGCAAGTAACTTTGCGATTATGACTTTAGGTTCAGCTCTGGTTACGAGGTCATTAGCCCACTTCACACACTCGCCGTAAAATTCATCGATTGGTGCCGCAAAAATATCCTGCTCGGCGGCATCACGCCACGCACTCCGAATTTCCTCGATGTTCGGAATGTCCCGCCACTCAGTGCGAATTTCCGTACCCCTCAGCATCTCCCTGAACCTTCCGACTTCCGGCGGCGACAACAGCACCAGATTCACGCCCTCATGCCCCGCTCTGCCAGTACGTCCGCTCCTGTGTATGAATGTCTCCCTGTCGTCAGGAAGGCCGAGCTGAATCACGTGGCTGACTCCCTCAATGTCCAAGCCTCTGGCCGCAACGTTCGTAGCCACCAGGCACGGGACAGACCCTGACTTGAACGACGCGAGTGCAGCGTTGCGTTCTTCCTGAGTCATGTCGCCCTGCAGTGCCGAAGCCCTGAAGCCGTGATCCTGCAGCCTCTGCGCAATCTCGATCGACTCCATTTTTGTGTGGCAGAACACGAGCGAGCGTGAAGGGTGCTCCCACAGCAATATATCTACCAGCCCCTCGAACCTCTTGCGCGACGGAATCTGATACACTCTGTGCAAAATGTCCTCATGCTGTGAGCCTTCTTCGTCTACCGAGACAGTCAGCGGTTCATGAAGATATTTTTGTGCAAGCGTCCTGACTTCTAGCGGCATAGTTGCGGAGAACAGCCAGCGTCTTCCTTCAGGAACCGCATCAAGAATCGCCTCCAGCTCCTCGCGGAAACCCATATCGAGCATCAAGTCCCCTTCGTCAAGCACCACTGTCTTTATCTCGTCAGTCCTGAGTGAGCCGCGCTGTATGTGGTCGCGAACACGTCCGGGAGTTCCGGCGATGATTGCCGCTCCGCGCGAAAGAGCCTTAAGCTGAGGGACTATCTCCATTCCGCCGACAAGTGAGGCACACGAAATTTTCAGGAAACCTCCGAGAAATTCTGCCTCGCTGGCTGTCTGCTGGGCAAGTTCACGCGTGGGAGCTAGCACCAGAATTTTCGGTGAACGTTCACCGATTGCGAGTTCCTGCATAAGAGGGAGAAGGAAGGCTAAAGTTTTGCCCGAGCCTGTCTTTGCGCGGACGATCAGGTCATTGTTCCAGTCCTCAGAGAGTACGCGGTCCTGAACATCCATCGGCGAAGAGAAGCCGTGTTCATTCAGGGCAGAGAGCAATTCTTTTCTGAGGCCGTAATTACTAAAATCCAAGATATATGATTCCTCCAAAACATTTTTGTGTATTATCGCACAACAGCACGATTACTCGGAGTAAACCACATCAATATTTTTCCGTATTACACACACGGACAACAAAAACTCCCTGCAACTTTCACAGGGAGTGCAAACTTTCAGCAAAAAAGTTAATCCTTGAACGTTCCCTCAGTTCTCGAGACTATCACAGCACTTGCCGCATCACCAACAATGTTAGGAATAACACGGCCCATGTTCAGAATACGGTCAATCCCTGCGAGAAGCCCTATCGCCTCCATCGGAAGGTTTACGGAAGAGAGCACTATCGTCAGCATAACCAGCCCTGAGCCAGGAATACCCGCAGTACCTATTGATGCGAGGGTAGCCGTCAGCATGATCATAACCTGCTGTGTGAACCCTAACTCTATCCCGAAAATCTGCGCCGTGAACACTACCGCAACTGCCTCGTAAATCGCCGTACCGTTCATGTTCATAACTGCTCCGAAGGGAATAACGAAGTTCGCAGTCTCGTCGTCAACGCCAAGCCTCTTTGTGCACTCAAGGTTAAGCGGTATCGTAGCGACGCTTGAGCAAGTTGCAAACACAAACGCCATCGCTTCCTTCATTGTCCGCAAAAACTTGAAGGGATTCACGCGGCCGATTACCCCGACCATGATTCCGGCCTGCACAATTATCACGTAGATTGCTCCGGCGATGTACATTGCCGCAATCGCCTTGATGTAGGGAATGAGAATCTCCGGGCCGTTGCTCCCAACGACATTAGCCATCAGTCCAAACACTCCGTAGGGCGTGAACTCAAGCACTATGTTGGTAATTTCCTTCATTGCCTCCTGGCCTGCCCTGAAAATATCGAGCAAAGGCTTCACAGGTTCACCCAGCTTCATTAACGCAAAGCCCAGTATCAGCGCGAAGAAAATTATCTGCAGCAAGTTCTGCTTCGAGAGTGCCTCAAACGGATTGTTCGGAATAATGTTGATGAGTGTATCCAGCATTGAGACTTCCTTTGCGGAAGAAACTGCCTGCGTCGTCTGCTGAATAGTTACGCCAGTCCCTACACCGATAATGTTTGACGTAACGAGGCCAAGTACGATTGCTATTGCCGTCGAGAGCAGGAAGCACACAACCGTCTTCACGCCCATTCTGCCGAGCTTCTTTCCGTCGCCAACATCAGCCGCCGCACAAACCAGCAGGCATAGCACCAGCGGAGCAACTACCATTGTGAGAAGTCTGGTGAGTATCGTACCCAGAGGGTTAAGGGCTTTTGCGCCAGGCCCCCAGATTAATCCGACTGCTATTCCCAAAACAAACCCGATCATTATACGGGTGAAAAGGCTCCAATTTCTCCACGGCTTGAATATATATCCCATAATGATTAGTCCTCCTTTACACAAACCTGCAAACGTGATCTACTGCTATATCGCTGAAACCATATGCCTCTGCCTTAGTGAGTCTGCCGTTGCACACGTCGTGAATTACGTCGACAAGCTCACGCCCCATCTCCTTATACGTCTTCTCGCCGCTGATTATTGCGCTGAGGTCCACGTCCATGTTGTCGTCCATCATCTGGTACGTCCTCGCGTTCGCCGTAACTTTCAGCACCGGAACAATTGCGTTGCCTGTGGGAGTGCCGCGTCCTGTCGTGAAGATTATTGCGTTGCACCCGCCGGCTACCATTGAGGTGATTGATGAGATGTCGAACCCTGCAGTGTCCATCACAACAGCCCCGCGCTTTGTGGGACGTGCCGCCTGTTCAAGAACTTCAACGATTGGCCTTGTTCCTCCCTTGCGGATACAGCCGAGACTCTTTTCGTCGAGCGTCGAGAGTCCTCCCGCCTTGTTGCCGGGTGTGGGCTGACCTGCACGGCAGTCCTGACCCGCCGCAAGAAGATGCGCCTCGTAATCCTTGCACACCTGGATAATCTGATTGTGAATTTCTGGGGTCGCCGCCCTCTTCGCGAGTACATGTTCGCCGCCAATCCACTCGATGGACTCGCTCATCATCGTTGACGCTCCCATGTCCACGAGAAGATCGCTCAACTCACCCACAGCAGGGTTGCTCGCAATTCCTGATGTTGCGTCGCTGCCTCCGCACTCAATCCCCAGCAATAACTCCGAGATGTCGCACAGTTCCTTCTGCTGAAGTCCTGCCTGAGCTGCCATTTCGCGGGCCGCACGTACAGCCTTCTCGATGGTCTTGAGCGTTCCGCCTTCCTCCTGAATCCCGAACGACACAACGGGCTTCGAGGTCATGGCCTGAATCTTCTCGCGCAAGGGTTTGTGTCCGACGGTCTCACAGCCCAAGCCGATAATCACCACGCCATAAACATTGGGGTTGCACGCAAAGCCGGTGAGTACTTTCTGGCTCATGTCGGTGTTCGCCTGAACGTCCGAGCACCCCGTGTTGAACACAATGTTGACCGCTCCGCGAACCTGGCTTGCGACGATCCTTGCACTCTCGCTTCCGCATACGCACGTCGGGAGAATCAGGACGTGATTGCGGATTCCTGCTCTGCCCTCGCTGCGCTTATATCCCCAGAACTGCATTAGCCTCTACCTCCCACATCAACAAATTCACTGTCATAATCTCTCGGTACACTGCGCATGTTCTTGTCCCAAAGCCAATGACCCTTCTTCACTGCCTCAGTTGTCCGGCCAAGTGATTCACCGTACTTGATGACTTCGTCGTCCTGCGCAAAATCCTTCAGGGCTATTTTGTGGCAGTAAGGAATGTTCTCCTCAGCCTTGAGGCTCAGGATTTCGTCTACCTTCCTGTAGCACACATCTGCACCCGCCGGAACATCAGCAACGCAAGTTACTACGTTGTCAATGTCATCGATAAGGAGCGCGTTAATCTTCATGAACTGACCCCCT
This sequence comes from Synergistaceae bacterium, assembly GCA_017451025.1. GTDB lineage: Bacteria > Synergistota > Synergistia > Synergistales > Aminobacteriaceae > JAFUXM01. Next base: position 83,844 of record JAFSSM010000015.1, read on the forward strand.
CAAAAATTGTCTGGTTTCTTGTGGAATGCAGTTATGTTAATATAGCCGCGTCATAAATTCCAATTATCATTAATTATGTGCAGATAAGGGAGGCTTATAATGCAGCAGGAGCTTGAATACATCTACGCAATCTACAAGGCCGGAAGTTTCTCGAAGGCGGCGGAGAAGCTCTACATAACACAGCCAGCTTTGAGCATGTCCGTCAAGAAAATTGAAGCCTCAATCGGTATGGCACTCTTTGACCGTTCGACGAGGCCGGTAATGCTCACTGAGGCGGGCAGAATTTACGTTGAGTCGATCGAGAAGATGCTTGCGCTTGAAGAGGACATGACGAGCAGGATTCACGACATCCACGAGCTGAAGACAGGAAGCCTGTGTATCGGAGGCTCCCACTACATCAACGCATATATTCTGCCGGAAGCAATGACCAGATTCAGCGCAAAGTACCCTGGCGTGGAGCTTGAACTTGTCGAAGCAAGCTCGGCGGAACTTGCGGAAATGCTCGGCGAACGCCTGATAGATTTAACCTTTTCGTGCAGGGACGACATTATTGCGAAGTTTGAGCACTATCCGGCATTCATGGATCACGTTCTGCTTGCCGTTTCGTCAATGAGGGAGGCACTGCCATGTGCATTAACCGCTGATGATGTCAGGGCAGGGAAACATCTTCTGCCGGAGTGCCCTGCGATTTCTGCGGAGGCGATGAGCGGGCTGGAATATATTATCCTGTCGGAGGGTAATAACCTTCATGACCGTGCACTGCAGATTTTTGCTGAGGCGGGAATCACTCCGCGAACAAAGCTAGAGATTTCACAGCTGGCAACGTCATATCACTTGGCCCGCGCGGATTTTGGTGCGGCGTTCATCAGCGATAGAATGATTGAGGAAGGAGAGGAAGGGTTGAGGTTCTACAAGGTTGATTCGGCGGCGGCGGAAAGAAAGTTTTACGCGGTACTGCCCGGACGTGAATACACACCGAAAGCTGTCCGGGCATTTATCATAACGCACAGGAATACTTACATTTTTAGAAGTGGAAGATGAATTGTGCTAATAGAGTATAATTTTCCCATGACTGAAAACGAGAGATTAGCCAAAAACAATAGAATACGTGAGCAAGGCAGACTTACCAGACAGAAGCGCAAGGGTCAGATATGCCGAGTGTACCGTGTGAAAATAGATGTCTCTCATCTCAGCCGTCAACAATTACTTCACCTGAAAATGCTTTTTGTTGAAGCTAAGTGGCTATATAACGACGCATTAACCTTCATGCGAGACCACGACATTAACGAATACGACACCAGGACATTGACAGTTCACAGCTTGGACAAAGACCATCAGCCAGTAACACATGATCTGCAATATCTTAGCTCGCAGATGAGGCAGTCAGTAATTCAGGACATAAAACATAATATGAAGTCTCTAGCCTCGCGAAGGGAAGAGGACCGAAAGACTGGCAGTCTGAAATACAAGTCCGAATATGTGTCGATAAATCTTCAGCAGACAGGAGTAACGTACAAATTCTATGACGCGAAGCATATTCGGATACAAGGCTTCAAGGAATGTATAAGGATTAAGAGTACAAAACAATTCTGGAATATACCTGACCTAGAATTTGCGAATGCGAAGCTGTTGAACCTGCCGGACGGTTACTATATAGCAATCACGACATATCGGAATAGGAGAGGTGAAGAGAGGGAATATAAGCCGGAAATCGGTATAGATATGGGCATCAAGACCACAATAACAGTATCAGACGGCAGAAAGATAAATGTATTTGTTGAAGAAAGTGAACGCCTTAAGAAATGCCAGAGATTGATAGCCAGGCGCAAGAAGGGTTCAAGCAACAGGTACAAGGCCGTAAAGCTGTTGAGAAGGGAATATCAGAAGCTAGGCAGCAGGAAGCGTGATGCCGCGAACAAAATCGTGCATGAACTTCTGAAACATGAACGTGTATACATGCAGGACGAAAATATCTCCGGCTGGCATAAAGGACTGTTCGGAAAGACAGTGCAGCACTCAGTGTTAGGACTGGTGAAGATGAAGCTGATGAGGAATGAGCGGGTAACAGTTCTGCCGAAGTCAGCACCGACGACGAAATATTGTCCTGAATGCGGGAGTCTGAAGAAAGATATAACCCTGTCTGACAGAGTGTATGAATGCACATGCGGGTATCAAGAAGACCGTGATATGCACGCAGCCCGTAATATGATATTGCTGTCCAAGAAAAATACCTGCGGGACGCAGGGAATTAACGCCTTTGGAGAGGACGTAAGACGCTGGCAGACCATCGCGGTGCAGCCTCGATGAATTAGGAAGCTCCCGCTTCTATAAGCGTGGGTAGTTCACACATGTATAATTACGCTAGAAATTCTCGAAGGGAGCAAATCATGACAACAACATTCAAACCTGAATCACAGTACAAGGCTTTCATCATTTCGCTTGTAACGTTCGGGCTTGCTTACGGCCTCTATAAAGCAATAATCGACAATTACCTTGCTGAAATAGTCAGCATGACCCAGTTCGACAGAGGAGTCTCCGAATTTTTCCGTGAACTGCCCGGCTTTATGCTGGTGTTCGTTCTTGCGGTGCTCTACGAGTTCTCGGCGGAAAAGATATTCAAGGCCGGTGCTCTGGTCATGCTCGCAGGTATGCTCATGCAGACTCTGGTTCCGGCAAATCGTATCTGGGTAACTGCGGCAGTGTTCGTGTACTCGCTCGGTGAACATATGCAGTTCGGAATGCGCAGCACTTTGGCTCTGGAGTATTCGCGGGAGGGACGCGGCGGAGTAGCTCTGGGCTTCCAGAACTCGGCGTACCAGTTCGGGACTCTTGCGGGATATATTCTTGTTGCGCTGGTGTTCTGGGTTATGGGCAGAAGGAGCGACCTCTACAGGCCGGTGTTCGCTGTGTCCTCAGCAATAATTGTTGCGGGTATGCTAATCTCGCTTAAGCTCAAGGGACAAAGCAGACCGGATCATCACATCAGCAGGTTTTACTTCAGGAGAAAATACTTCAAGTTCTACATGCTGGAAGTGTTTTACGGAGCACGCAAGCAGATATTCTTCACGTTCGGGCCGTATCTGCTGGTGCTGTTCTACGGTGCTGGAGCAATGGCGATAAGCATACTCTTCGCGGTCTCTGCAATTGCCTGCTTCGTGTGTTCGCCGCTCGTCGGAAAGATAATAGACCGTTTCGGCTACAAGATAGTTATGGTCATGGACACGCTTATACTCGTAATTGTGTGCTTCTTCTACGGATTCGCTCATCACATCTTCTCGATGCAGACCGCCTTCATCGTGTGCTGTGTGAACTACGTCCTCGATGCCGTAATCTCCCTCGCGTCGATGGCCTCTAATGTCTACGTTCAGGACTTGTCTGATACTCCCGAAGAAGTGAAGGCGACAATCTCTACCGGAGTCTCCGTGAATCACCTGATAACGATTCTGATTGCGTTATTCGGCGGGTGGATCTGGCAGATTATGGGGATTGAGACTCTGTTTATGCTGTCGGCTATATTCGGATTGTGCAACAGTGCTTACGCGGCGAGCATAAAGATTCCTGACAAACGCAGGGCATGAAAAAAGGGGGAACTTTTCCCCCTTGAATAATGACTATCTGCGCACTGGCCTTTTATTGTCCCACGTCGGACGCTGAGGAGCCTTGTACGGCGGAGGTGCAGTCCTTCCGCTGGGTGCAGGTCTTGGAGGTTCGGGCTGATACACAGGCGAGGCGTTGTTACGGTGGCGGTGTCCAACGTTGTTATGAATCACCATCCCCAGAACTACACCCAGAACCCCGGCAGCCAGATATTTCCCGGTATTGTCGTCCTTCTTGATCTCCGTCTTCGGCTCTTCCTGCTTAACTGGTGCAGGTGTCTTCGCTGTAGTTGTCGAAGCATTTCCTGATGCCGCCGCGATAAGTGCCTGCCTCTGCTCCGCAGTAACTGCGTCGGGAGCTTCTGATGTCAGTTTCAGCACAGCATTCTTGCACGCATTGTCCATTTCCCCGCCGTAGACTAACCAGCTCGTACACGCCTGGCGTTCATCAGGTGCCAGCTTTGTGAATGCTTCTGTCCCAGAATACGCAATCATTCCTTCGCGGGCCGGAGTGTCAGCAAAAGCCGGACAAGCCGCCAGAACTGCAAGCACACCCAGCAAAATTATAACTTTCTTCATGATTCATCACGCCTTTCGTAATGCTAAGAATACTACACACATATATAGATTCTGTGAAGTATAATAGCCTCAATTCCAGACAACAATTTTTGTACAAGGGGGTATTACTATGGGAATGAGAGGTATCCATACCTCGATTAATGACATTCGCAGAGCAATCTTCGCCGAAGTCGCAAAACTCTCCTACAACTACAAGGAAGGCGACTTGTCCGAAATGGAGAAAATTCCGTACAGGGTAATTCCCGGCGAGGTGTCGCACTACAGGGAGAGCGTATTTCTTGAGCGCGCAATCGTCAGGGAAAGAATGCGGCTCGCAATGGGCCTTCCCTTGAGGAAAGCATCAGAGCACGCACCGGTCTCGACAGGAGCAGAGGAGTGCGTTCACCCCGAAAAATACTATCAGCCTCCGCTCATCAACATAATCAAGTTCGCATGTCATTCATGCCCCGACAACAAAGTAGTCATTACGGATCAGTGTCAGGGATGTTTAGCGCGTCCATGCTCTCAGGTCTGCCCGAAGGACGCAATATACTTTGAGCACGGACAGGCACACATCAATTCCGAAAAGTGCATCAAGTGCGGAAAGTGCATGACCGTCTGCCAGTACGGAGTGATCCTCAGAATGCAGAGACCTTGTGCTGTAGCGTGCGGAGTGAAGGCAATAATTACCGACGAGTTCGGACGCGCTGACATTGACCAGGAAAAATGTGTATCGTGCGGAATGTGCCTCGCCAACTGTCCGTTCGGAGCGATTGCCGACAAAGCGCAGATATTCCAGTGCATACAGGCAATACGCAGTGAGATTCCAGTTTATGCTGCGATAGCTCCAGCGATTGCCGGACAGTTCGGAAAGACTCTCACTCCCGAAAAAATGCGGGCGGCGTTCCGTGCGCTAGGATTCCATGATATTGTGGAAGTCGCCGTCGGAGCAGACCTGTGCACATTGCAGGAGGCGGAGGATTTCGTGAAGGAAGTACCCGAAAAGATTCCGTTTATGGGCACGTCGTGCTGTCCTGCGTGGTCGGTAATGGCAAAACGTGAATTTCCGCAATATGCCGAGTGTATCAGCATGGCACTGACCCCGATGGTTTTAACCGGCCGCCTCATCAAGAAGGAACACCCGGGCTGCAAGGTAGCGTTTATCGGTCCGTGCGCGGCCAAGAAACTGGAGGCGAGCAGGCGGAGCGTAAGGAGCGACGTTGACTTTGTGCTGACGTTCGAGGAAGTGCTCGGAATGTTCGAGGCCAAAGAAGTGGACTTCGATTATCTGGAGAAGATGGACGTTCCGGACAATGCCAGCGCGGACGGAAGGGGCTTTGCGGTTTCGGGCGGAGTTGCTGAGGCTGTGGTGAACTGTATCAAGCAATTACACCCTGAGCGTGAAGTTCTGACGGAGCGGGCCGAAGGGCTGAACGACTGCCGCAAAATGCTGCTGATGGCGAAAGCAGGAAAGCGCAACGGCTATCTGCTTGAGGGCATGGCGTGTCCGGGCGGGTGTGTTGGCGGAGCGGGAACTGTCGAGCTGATTAATCAGGCGGCGGGCGAGGTCGCGAAGATTAAGCGCATGTCAAAGAAGGCACATGCTTATGAGAGCGAGTTTGAGAAGATACTTCCTGACCTTGAAGAATAGGGATGATATAATACTCAAATTCCATATAACGAGGAGGACAAAACATAATGGCGAATAAGTACGCGGGAACACAGACCGAGAAGAACTTACAGGCGGCTTTTGCAGGAGAGTCGCAGGCACGCAACAAGTACACATATTTTGCGTCGAAGGCAAAGAAGGAAGGCTTCGAGCAGATAGCGGCAATTTTCCTCCAGACTGCGGCGAACGAGAAGGAGCACGCGGAGATCTGGTTCAAGGAGCTTGACGGGATCGGCGACACTGCGGCGAATTTGGCGGCGGCGGCTGATGGCGAGAACTACGAGTGGACAGACATGTACGAGAGCTTCGCGAAGACCGCTGAGGAAGAGGGCTTCAAGGCACTTGCGGCGAAGTTCAGGATGGTCGGCGCAATCGAGAAGCACCACGAGGAACGTTATCGTGCACTGCTCAAGAACGTAGAGGCACAGGAAGTTTTTGCGCGCAGTGAAGTGAAGGTGTGGGAGTGCAGGAATTGCGGGCACATCGTGGTCGGCACTAAGGCTCCGGAAATTTGCCCGGTGTGTGCTCACCCGAAGGCATACTTCGAGATTCACGGCGAGAACTACTAGCATTTGTGATGCTATTTCCCCTGCTGTTGCGGGGGAATTTTTTTGCGGCATAGCTTAGTGAAATTTTGTTTACTTTTCAGAAAACTTTGACAACTCATTTTCTTCACGTATAATTACCCCCAATCTCAAACCACAACGGAGAATTTATTATGAACAAAGTTTTTATTGACGGTTACGCCGGAACAACTGGCCTCAAAATTTACGAGCGGCTGTCTTCCCGCAAAGATATTGAGCTTATCACTCTGACAGAGGAGACCCGCAAGGACATTAACGCCCGCCGTGATGCCCTGAACTCCGCAGATATTGCCTTTTTGTGTCTGCCTGATGATGCCGCGAAAGAATCTGTCTCGCTCATCGAGAATAACACAACCGCAGTAATCGACACATCAACAGTACACAGGGTTAATACTGATTGGGTGTACGGTCTTCCGGAATTGAAGGGTCAGCGCGAGAAAATTGCGGCCTCAAAGAGAATTGCTAACCCCGGCTGCCACGCTACAGGCTTTATCGTTCTTGTTGCACCGCTCGTTCAGGCAGGAATTGTGAGTCCCGATTCGCTGTTGTCGTGTTTCTCGCTGACGGGCTATTCGGGCGGCGGAAAGAAGATGATCGCCCAGTACGAAGATGTTTCGCGCGATTCCCTGCTCGATGCTCCGAGACAGTACGGCCTCACCCAGAAGCACAAGCACATTCCCGAAATGGTGAAGCTCTGCGGACTGAATAACGCTCCGGTATTCTGCCCGATAGTTGCTGATTATTACGCCGGAATGGAAGTAACTGTGCCTCTGCATAATGTGAGCGTGAAGGCACTTCAGGATTGCTTCAGGGAATATTTTGCCGGGAGCAGTCTTGTGCATTTCACGGAGGAAGATGCGTTCAGTGAGGGAGGCTTCATGTCTGCAGGAGCATTTGCAGGGCGCGACGATCTGGAGATAACGGTACAGGGAAATGATGAACGTGCGCTGTTAGTATCGCGTTTCGACAATTTGGGCAAGGGAGCTTCCGGAGCGGCAATACAGAACATGAACATACTGTTAGGTCTCGAAGAAACTGCAGGACTTAATTTTCGGTAGACCCTCCATAAATTCAGGCAGCACAAGGATTTACGGGCAATTTCTGTAGTTGAAAAAGTAGTTGAAAAAAATCGTTCGGGGCAGTGTTTTGTTCTGAAGGATAGGGCATTATAGCATGAGGTGATAATCATGAAAGCAACAGAGAGAGCGGAAATTTTGGTACAGGCTCTGCCATACATCAGGAAGTACACAGGAAAAATAGTAGTCATCAAATACGGCGGAAACGCAATGACGAGCGAGACCCTCAAGCAGCAGGTAATGGAGGATATTGTGCTGCTGCGGCTTGTCGGAGTAAATGTTGTTCTGGTTCACGGCGGCGGCCCGGAGATTAACGATCTGATGAAGAGGCTCGGAAAAGTTCCGGAGTTCGTTGACGGACTCAGAGTTACGGACAAAGAAACGGTAGACATCGTGCAGATGGTCTTGGCCGGAAAAGTCAACAAGTCCTTAGTGAGTCTGCTCGAGACTAAGGGCGGAAGGGCTGTAGGTCTCTCGGGAATTGACGACAAACTCATTGAGGCAAAGTTCAAGGATGAGCGGCTGGGATTTGTCGGCGAAATTACGAAGGTCAACCCTGAATGTGTGTATGACCTCCTCGCGAAAAACTATATCCCCGTAATTTCGACGATAGCCTGCGGGGAAAACGGAGAGATATTCAACATCAACGGAGACACTGCGGCGGCGTACATAGCCGGTGCGCTCAAAGCCGAACGCCTGATCATGATGACGGACATAGCCGGGATTCTCAGAGACCCGAGCGATCCCGCAACCCTTATTCCTGAAATCACGGTTGCAGAGGCAAAGAAGCTCCGTGAAGACGGCGTAATTTCCGGCGGAATGATTCCGAAGGCCGAATGCTGTATCAAGGCAATCACCGAAGGCGTGAACAAAGTTATAATTATGGACGGCAGAGTCCCTCACTCAATTCTGATAGAGCTGCTGACGGATGAGGGAGCCGGCACGATGTTTCTGGCATAAGGAGAGATAATCACGAACATGGACATTCAGGAACTTGACAGGGAATATGTAGCGGGAACGTATGCACGTTTTCCCGTAACGATTGTAGGCGGCAAGGGATCGCTGGTTACGGATATTGACGGCAAGGACTATATCGACATGACTTCGGGAATAGCGGTAAATTCCTTCGGAGCATGTGATGATGTGTGGTACAAGGCAATCTGCGAGCAGGCGGCCAAGATTCAGCACATGAGCAACCTGTTCTACACCGAGCCTTGCGCGAAGCTGGCACACATGCTCTGCGAACGCACGGGCATGAAGAAGGTGTTTTTCTCGAACAGCGGAGCAGAGGCCAACGAGTGCGCGGTGAAAGTTGCGAGGAAATATGCGGCGGATACTAAGGGCGAAGATTATTACACGGTGATTACGCTGAAGAACAGCTTTCACGGCAGGACGATAACGATGCTCTCGGCGACAGGGCAGGATCATTATCACGAACTGTTCAGGCCCTTAACGCCCGGCTTTGTCCACGCGGAAGCAGACAACTTCGAGTACCTGAAGGTCTTAGCGGATGCGCACAAGACTGCGGCGATAATGATTGAGTGCGTGCAGGGCGAAGGAGGAGTCGTTGCGCTGAGTGAGGACTACGTTAAAGCGGTTGCACAGTTCGCGAAGGAGAACGATATTGTGCTGATAGTTGACGAGGTGCAGACCGGCAACGGAAGAAGCGGCCAGCTCTACAGCTACATGAACTACGGAATAACGCCCGACATAGTTTCGACGGCGAAAGGACTCGCCGGGGGGCTTCCTCTTGGAGCTACATTGCTGGGCGAAAAGGTCAAGGACACCTTGAAGCCCGGAGATCACGGTTCAACGTTCGGGGGGAATCCTGTTGCGTGTGCCGGAGGAGTGAGCATTCTCGGAAGAATAGATGACGAATTGCTGGCAGGAGTGCGGGAGAAGAGCAAGTACCTGTTCGAGGAGTTCACCGGAGCACCTGGAATTGAGGCAGTGTCTGGAATGGGCTTGATGATGGGCCTGAAGACAACGAAGCCCGCGAAAGATGTAGTGAATGCGTGTATTGCGGAGGGTGTGCTGTGCTTGACGGCGAAGGACAGGGTGAGATTGTTGCCTGCGCTGAATATCCCTGACGATTTGCTGAAGAGGGCGGCAGAAGTCATCAAGAAGTGCTGTGCCTAATATAAAAAGCTCCCCCTGATTTTTGGTCGGGGGGAATTTTTTTATGCTAGCCGCGTGATTTCCTGAAGGCTAATACCGCGAGGAGAAGGCCAAGTCCTGCGAAGGAGTTACAGCCACCGCCGCCGCCTCCGGAATTATCGTTAGAGTTGTTGTTGGTTGTCGGAGTATTGTTACTTGCTGGAGGTGTGTAGGTCGGAGTGTCAGTAGTTGGCGAGTTGTTGATTGTCGGAGTGTCAGTAGTTGGCGCGGTGCCGCCGCTGGTTACACTAACCATTAAGGTTTTGCTCGCCATATTCTCGTAGCTGTCCGTAACAGTAACAGTGAAAGTGAATGTTCCTGTTTCTGTAGGGGTTCCGCATGGTACCAGACCGTTGGCGGCGGAGATGGCTTCCGAGTAGGGTACGTTTAGAGTTGGTGATGAGAATGAGCCGTAAATTTCCGGGTTTGTAACGTCGGGATTGCCGAGTATAGTAATAGAGAAAGTTTTCGTTGTTCTTTCTCCGCTGGACGAACCTGCAATAAGCGTGGACGTGAATGTACCTGCTTTTGTGGGTGTTCCTTCGAGCCAGCAGGTATTGAGATTAGGGTTAAGGCGTAAACCGTCGGGCAACGAACCTTCAACTATATCCCACAAATAAGATGCAACACCTTCAGCTCTTGCTTCGCCCGACAAAATGCTGTAAGGTTCACCGACCTTATGGTTGTCAAAGCCGCCCGTTATGCTAAGAGCAAAAGCACACGAAGCCACCGCCGCCAGCATAAAAGCCAGCATAACAACAAAATACTTCTTCATTAAGATACCTCCCCAATATGGCTGTGAAGATACCTCCCCAATATGACTGTGAAGATTTATGTAATATAAAATGGAATATGGGTATTATAGCACACTTTGCCGTTATTAGTATTCCGTTGTAACAGGCTGTTGCTGGAAAAATGGCCTCCCCTGATTTTCTCAGAGGAGGCTTATTGTTTGTCAGGTTAGCGTGAACGTTTAAGCACGAATGCCGCGAGCATGAGAAGCCCAAATCCGGAGTTGCATCCTCCGCCTCCTCCGCCGCCGCTTGCCGCATTATCGTTAGTGTTGTTCTGCGTTGTCGGCGTTCCGTAATCGCCCGTGTTATTGTTGTCGACGGTTGGTGCTTCGCCGCCGCTGTTATCAGGCAAAGAGTTATCGACGGGGTATGCATCATCAGGAGTAGGTTCGGGTGATGCATCTGGTTCCGGTTCTGGTGATACATCTGGTTCCGGTGCCACGTTCTGAGTATCTGCCTCTTCAATTGTGATCGTGTATTCTTTCGAGGCTGATACCGTATCACTGGCAAACATAATACTGCTGAGCCCCGCAAACCTTGAGGCCTCTGCTGTGAACGTATAGCTTCCTGCCTTTGTCGGAATACCTGTTATGCTCCCGGTGAGTGAGTCTAGAGCCAATCCGTCGGGCAGGTCTCCGGAAATTATTGACCATGTTACTGCCGAAAAACTGGCCGTCAGTGTGTCATAATAGCTCACTCCGACTTTTCCGGACGCAAGGGATGATTTCGTGATGGTTATGTTCCCTGTAGTATCAGGTGCCTGGATTGAATCCGGCGTTTCAGGTGTCGATGACTCTTCTGCAATTACAAGCGTAAATTCTTTTGAGGCTGTTGCGTTGCTGCTCGACACTGTAACCGTGAAGGTGTATGTTCCTGAGGTTGTCGGAGTCCCTGTAATTGCGCCGAGATTTCTGCTAAGAGCAGAGAATCTCCCTGTATAGCTGCCGAGCGTGAGTCCTGGCGGAAGTGATCCCTCCGAAATTTCCCACTCCCAAGTCGCGAACAAGGCCAAGTCTGCGCTGACTCTGATGCTTGCGCTGTATTCCTCGCCTACTGCTCCGTCGCTAAGGCTGTCCGTAGTAATAACTGCATTCTTCCCTACCTGGACCAGCGACGTAGAAGAACTCTTGATTGTGAGGGTGTATTGTTTTGTGCCGGTGCTTGTACCGTTTGAGGCCTGGACTGTGAATGTATATGTGCCTGATTTTGCGGGAATGCCTGAGATTACGCCCGTTGAGGAGTTGAGGGTGAGGCCGTCCGGAAGTTCTCCTTCGGACACCGACCACGTTACGCTTGAGGTATTCGCGGTGAGCAGTTCATTATAGCTTGCGCCTTCTGTTCCGTCAGCCAGAGATGTCTTAGTGATCGTGATGCTCTCTGTCAGAATCGGATCTGCGGGGGCCTCAGCGGGTGTCTCTGCCTCAGTCCCGGCAATATGCACCGTGAAAGTTTTGGCGTTGGTGTTGCCGTTAGCATCAGCAACTTTCAGGACAAATGTATAGTATCCGCCTCCCCACGATGAATATTTGGGGGTTCCTGTTAGGAAAGCGTACTGCCCTGTTGTGCCCGCGCTAGCGTATACTTCGCTGTCCGAAGCGGCTAGCGACAATCCCGAAGCACTTAGCTGCATTTCTTCATCAAGGCCGTCAATCTGGCTGACACTCCACGTGTAGGGAGCAGTTCCTCCGCTCGCCGAAACATGGCCGGAATATGCTTCGCCTTCTTGGCCGTCAGTGAATGTCCCGGAAATTTCGGGGTCAGGGTCATCCGTGAACTCCTGTTCGCCGTTTGCGGTTGGGTCATCTTCTGAGACTCCTTCGAGCTTCACTCTGCGCTGAAGCCTCGCTGAACGTCCGTCCGCATCAGTAACTTTGACCATGAATGTGAATATGCCGTTTCCTTCGGGGTGTCCGGATACATAGGCATATTCGCCCTGATTTCCGCTTGGATGTTTCCAGGAGTCATAGACAGAGATAACCTCATCCGAACAAGAAAGCTCCAGTCCTTGAGGCAAAGTTCCTTTCACGAGCGACCATGTATAGGGCTTGCGCGGAGAAGGGATAATTCCAGCAAAGCACTTTTCCATGTAAGCGAACTTGCCGTCATACCAATTAGTGCCCGCTGAATCAATTACATCATCTCCGAAAGTTACTATGCTTATACCGTCATCAAAACTATTCCCGCCTACCTCAATAGAGAAATCCTTTTCTGCAGAATTGCCGTTTGCGTCAGTAGCTTTGAGCGTGAAGCTGTAAGTCCCTGCAGTTGTGAGTATTCCCCTGAAGTGTAAATATCTGTCGGTGTGCTCATCGATGACGCTGCTCTCTGAATGATCTCCAGGGAAAAGCCCGAGTCCTGGAGGAAGAGTTCCCTTGCTCACGCTCCACTTAAACGGAGGTGTACCGTTTTCCACGCCGGCATACGAAAAGATATTGCCGTAAAGATGCTGTGTAGTGAGGTAGGATTCGCCTACGGATGCTCCGCCGAAAGAGCCTGTGATGCTGGGAGCAAGAGTCTGATTCCCGGTATTGCCGCCGTTTTGGTCTGTTGTGTCATTGTTCCCGCCTCCATCGTTGCCGTCTGGTGCCCATATAGTACCGCTTCCTGAGCAGCGGGAACATGTTTCTGTTCTGTTGCCGTTGCAGTTCGAGCATCTTCCGCTGCCGTTGCATTGGTTGCAGCGTGGGTACTCTCCTGGACCGTTTCCGTAGCTTGGTACATAACTAAGTTTCCCATCACCGCCGCAGTATATGCACCTTCCTGACCCGTTGCACTCATGGCAATTGACTTTTCCATCGCCTCCGCAAGTCGGGCAGGGCTGGTCGCCGGCAAACGACGCACTGCATAGGACAGCCGGGAGCAAAACTCCCAGCAAAAGCACAACATATTTCTTCATGATAAGGCCTCCTGAAAATATAAAGTTAGAGGTTACGAAGCCAAACAACAAAATGTGTAAAGATTTATGGGATGAGTTGATTATAGCACACACAAAAAAAGCCTCCCCCGACAAATCGAGAGAGGCCATATCTCCATTTCTTTCTACCAGCCCTGACTTCGTTCCTTCACCCTTCTGACCCTCAGAACCCCGTCAATCTCACGCAGTCTCTCCGTCGTGTCATCAGGCATCTTGTGCGAAATATCCACAAGCGTGTACGCATACTGCCCCTTCGCCTTGTTGAGCAGGTTCTCAATGTTGAGACCGTTGCTCCCGAAGAACGACGTTATCTGCGAAAGCATGTTCGGGATGTTCCGGTGCAAGATAACTACGCGCGCTTCTGCTCCGCACGTCCCGGCGTTAATTTCAGGGTAATTCACGCTGTTGGTGATGTTCCCGTTGTCCAGATAGTCCTGAAGCTGCAGTGCCGCCATAACTGCGCAGTTATCCTCTGCTTCCTCAGTTGATGCACCCAAATGCGGAAGGATTATTGCGTTCGGAAGATTGGCACTCGTAGTGTTCGGGAAATCAGAGATATATCTTCCGACTTGGCCGGACTCCAGTGCATTGCGCAATGCGTCCTCATCGACCAGAACATCACGCGCAAAGTTCAGCAGCTTAACGCCCGGCTTCATCTTGCTTACGGCTTCGGCGTTAATCATGTGCTTTGTAGAATCCATTGCTGGCACGTGAATTGTGATGTAGTCGCTGGCCGCATAGACCTCATCAGGAGAATCTGCGTGCTTGACCATCGGGCTGAGCATCCACGCAGATTTTACGGACAGGAATGGATCGTAACCTAGAACGTTCATTCCCAGACTTACAGCCGCGTTTGCGACACGCACACCTATTGCTCCAAGCCCGATAACCCCGAGCGTCTTTCCCTGAATCTCGTGCCCCGCAAAGTTCTTCTTGGCCTTTTCTGCGGTCTTGGCCAGACCTGAATCTCCAGTGTTGTCCTTTACCCACGATATGCCCTCGAATATTCCGCGCGATGCAAGAAGCAGCCCGGCTATCACCAGTTCCTTAACGCTGTTTGCGTTTGCGCCCGGCGTGTTGAAGACCACTATTCCATGCTCAGAACAGCGGTCTATCGGAATATTGTTGACACCTGCTCCTGCTCTGGCTATTGCCCTCAAGCCTTCAGCGAACTCCATTGTGTGCATATCAGCACTTCTCACGAGAATCCCTGCGGCCTCGTTCACGTTCTGCGTAACCTCGTAACCGTCCCTGAACTGGCCAAGTCCGACGGACGCAATGTTGTTCAGGCAATATATCTTTCTGTGTTTAGGCTCAAGCATGATGTTTTTCCTCGAAGTCCGCCATAAACTCAACCAGTGCCTTCACGCCCTCGATAGGCATTGCGTTATACAGTGAGGCTCTCATTCCTCCGACAGAACGATGGCCCTTGACGTTGCGGAGTCCTGCTTTTTCGGCCTGTGCGCAAAATTCTGCGTCAAGTTCCTTGCTGCCGGTGATAAACGGTACGTTCATCAATGAGCGGTCTTTTTTCTCGACCGTACCGTGAAACAGTTTCGAACTGTCAAGATAATCGTAGAGGAGCTTGGCCTTTGCCTCGTTTATCTTCTTCATGGCCTCAGTTCCGCCCAATTTCAGCAGCCACTTGAACACCAGACCGCACACATAAATATTGAAGCAGGGAGGAGTGTTGAACAGGGACTTGTTGTCGGCGTGAGTCTTGTACTTCATCATTGTTGGGGTTGAAGGCAGAACATCGTCGCGTATAAGGTCTTCGCGGATAATCACTATTGCTACACCTGCAGGGCCGACGTTTTTCTGAACTCCGCCCATAATCAGGCCGTATCTGCTCACGTCGAGAGGCTCACTCAGGAACATTGAGGATATGTCCGCAACGAGGGTCTTTCCCTTAGTGTCGGGGAGCTGGCGGATAGTTGTGCCGTGAACTGTCTCGTTCTGGCAGATGTACACGTAATCGGCGTTTGGAGAGATATTCAGGTCTGAGAGGTCAGGCACATACGAATAATTCTTGTCTGATGAATCGGCGACGACATTTACTGCGCCGAAAATTTTTGCCTCGCTTGCGGCCTTCTTGCTCCACTGGCCCGTAACAATATAATCCGCGACTCTGTTCACCATGAGGTTCATGGGTATCATTGCGAACTGTGTATAGCCTCCGCCCTGAAGGAAGAGGACTTTGTAGTTGTCGGGAATGTTCATGAGTGTGCGCAAGTCCTTTTCTGCGGTGAAGAGAATCTCCTCAAAATCCTTTGACCTGTGGCTCATTTCCATAACGGACATTCCGGAAGTGCCGTATTCGAGTAATTCTGCCTGTACTGTGCGTAAAACTTCTTCAGGCAGAACTGCTGGGCCTGCGCTGAAGTTAAAAACTCTGCTCAAATTTATATGCCTCCTTAAAGTATGAGTGTATTATAATTCATTCACACAGAAAATTTTTCACGCACGAGGTTTCACTAATGACCGCTAAACTGTATTACGAAGACTTATACGACCGCGAGTTCGACGCAGAAGTACTCTCGCAGGAAGAGCACGACGGAAAATACCACGTTATCCTGAACCGGACGCTGTTCTACCCTTCCGGCGGAGGCCAGCCCTGCGACTTGGGAAGTATTGACGGAATAGATGTGCTTGATGTTCATGAGGAAGGCAAGGACATTGTTCATGTTCTGGCCTCACGGCTTGAGGGAGTGAACGTTCACGGCATTCTGGACTGGGAGCGCAGATTTGAGCTTATGCAGCAGCATTTTGGTGAACATCTTCTTGCCGGGTGTCTGTGGAATTTGCACCAGATACACACCGACAGAATGCGCATTGAGGGCGAAAATGTCTCGATAGACACCGACAAGCCCATAGCACTTGACGCAATTCTGGAGGCTGAAGCGGAAGCTAACCGCGCAATCTGGGCAGATATTCCCGTTGAAGTGATATACCCGTCAATGGACGAAATTCGTGAACGTGCCCGCAAACTTCCTCCAGAGGATGCGGAACTCCCGATCAGGATTGTGAAGGCTGAGGGAGTGGACTACGTTCCGTGCTGCGGACTTCACGTCAGTTCTACGGGCCAAGTCGGATTAGTGAAGGTTACGAGCGTGGAGAACCACAAGGGCGGCTCGCGGATATATCTTCGGTGCGGCAAGGCGGCGTATAGGTGGCTGGACTCGGTGTACCGTGAATTGCGGAAGGCAGAGGCGGAATTGGTGTGCGGTTATGACGGCATCAACGAGAAGATAGCGATTCTGAAGGGACAGATTCACGACCTGAAGGCCCAGAACGACGCAACGATGGAAAGATTCCTGAAGCCTATAGCTGAGAATCTGGTTGCTGGTGCTGAAGCACTGGGAGGGTATAAGCTGGTGAGGCACGTAATGCAGGCAGGGCAGGACGACGTGAAGAGAATGTTCCGGTTATTGACGGCGAATAATCGTGAGGTGATTGCGGTGCTTGCCGGTGAAAATTCAGATGGAGTATTCCTGACGTTCGGGACGCACAAAGAGAACAAGGGAGTTGATGTGAGAGGTGCGTTTCGGAAGGCGATGGAGATTCTGGAGGGCAGGGGCGGAGGAAGTCCGGTGTGTGCTCAGGGCTGGGGCAAGAAGAGCGATGTTATGGAGTCGGCACTTGCTTCGGCAGTCTTGGAGCTGAAGAATAATGTGAAATGAGGTTGACAAGCCATGAATAATATAATAGGAGTCAGGAGTCAGGAGTCAGGAGTCAGGCCTGTTGTCTCTTTCTGCATCCCCGTCTACAACAATGCGGAGGCGGCTCTCAAAATCGTAAACGACCTTTTAGTGTCTGACGATGCCAGATTTGAGGTAGTGGTTAGCGACGATTGCTCAACGGACAACGCGAAGGAACTTCTCTCACAGGTGAAAGACCCGCGCTTCAGGTATTTCCGCAACGAAAAGAATTTAGGTGCTCATAAGAACTGGGAACACAGCCTCGAACTTGGGCAGGGAGAGTATCTGTACCTTATTATGGGACGCGACAAAATGCACGGCGAAAATATCCCTAACTTAATTCAGCTGCTGGAATATTGCCGCGATAACAACGTTACTTACCTGAAGGACAGAGGACGACCGAAAAAATCTCCCCGCAAAATTTATAGTGGCATTGATGCTCTTGCGGCTTTTGTCGATTACAACCATCCTACAGGCACTATCTTTTACCGCAACTACTTCATGGAAATTCCCAATAGAGGCCATTATTTCGAGATTGCAGATATGTATCCTGAAGCATACGTTGCTAAAGAACTGCTCATGAAGGGGAAAGGAGCTTTCATCAGCAGTGGACTATCTTATGGTGGTTTTGTGATCGACAAGAAAAAGATAAAATCTACAGTGGAACACGATGTAAACTTATTCGAGACATATTTTGCGCCTAAGCGGAGGACTCTTCAGTTCTATGAACTCATCGACATGATAGATCCTGCTCTATCGGGCATATTCACTCCTAAAGAACTGAATATGTATTTTGGGGTCAAGTTCTATTCACTCCTCAAGAATGTATCTTATGAATGGTACTCTTGGTTGAGAGACCCGGAGCAGATGGCGCACTACGGCCAAAAAGTACACTGCGTAACTGTTCGTGAAATGGTGCAGAATATCCGCAAAGCCTACTCGGACACCAAAGCCCACCTTAAGGAAAACGGCACATATACCGCCATGAAGGATAGAACTATGCACCTCCGTATGCTCGAAGCGTATTTTGTGCTGATCCCACACGCAATTGTGAAATATCACGCCAAGAGATTGTTGAAGCCTCTTGGATTATGGGAAGTGTTAAAGTTTGTGAAAAGTAAACTGAAACCTTCAAGGCTACCCTAATAAAAACTTTCCCCCGTCTAACTTCAACGGGGGATTTTCTTTATGTCCTTGAAGGCTGCTGTATCCAGATCGTAGCCGCCTCGTTCAGCGAAAGTTCCTGTTCCTTCCTCGCCACCTTACACCTGAACTTCTCCTCCTCATTCCCCAGCAGCTCAACCTCCGTCCCAACAGCAAAACCCTTCTCCAGCAATTTCTTCCTCAGCGGCTCATCTGCCGTCAGCCTCAAAATTACTCCCTCAGACCCAACTTCGCACAGCGTCAGCGGTACAGGCATAAGCAGTATCGGCTTCTCAATCGCCAGAAATATCTCGTCAACCCATGGCTGATGTTCCGCACGTGCCTTCCGGAAAAATTCCAGCAATGCATAAAGCCTGTCCTCAGTCGTAGCGTCAATATAGTGCTCCATCGAACACGCCATCTCAGACGAGTGATCCCTATCCAGTCCCAGCAGTTCGTGGAAGAATGCCCTGAACCCCTCGTGCCTGTGGAAAACTGTCATCCCCTGCCTGCGCCCCGCTTCGGTAAGGTGAAGAGTTCCGTATCGTTCGTGCTTCACAAGCTCAAGGTCAACAAGTTTCTGGATTGTCGCCGTAACTGTGCCCTTAGTGATTTTCAGGCGGTCGGCAACATCAGTAACAGTAACTTTCCTGCCGGTGCTCTCAAGCAGGAATAATTCCTCAAGATAGTCCTCAATTCGCGGGCTTAACATTCATTTTTCACCTCATGTTCTCGTGTGTGTCATCATGTCCGGCAGCAACTACGGCAGGCCAAGTACTTCCGCAAAATATCCGCTTCCGTACATAATGATTATCCCGCCCAGAATTATACCTGCTATTGTACCGAAAATGTTTGTTGTTACTGACATAAACACCCTTCTTTTTCCGCACAGCAAGCACAGCAAGATAATCACTATCACCGAAACTCCCCACATCACAGCCAGGAAAGCCTTCATTATGCACGATACCTTCACTATGCCTGAAGAGATATTGCCGACGAATCTCTTGCTGAACAGCGCGTAAATTCCCTTCGAGTTCAAGGATTTGTTGATGTTCCGCGCAATCTGTGCTGTATCTTGGCCTGGCTTGAGCTTGATCATTATCACGGAGACCAGATTATTATTCTCGGCGAGCTTCTGGGATGTCATGCTCTCTGCCGATTTCGCAAGGTCAATTATCGTTTTCCGGTTCATGAACACTCCAGAATCAAAACCCATTCCTGTACGTTCAAGCCTGCCTGCGATTTTGAGGGACTTTCCGAAAAATACTATCTCGTCGCCAACATTTCCGGCGTTATGGTGGCCAAGAAGCACTTCACCGTCATTGAGTGTAATTTTCTGCGATGAAGGAAGCCAGCTCCTCACGATAAAATCACTCTCGCAATCTATGCCCATAATCTGGACGGGATAAGAACAGCAAGAAGCCTTCATTGTCGCCATAAATACCTGCGGAGTAATTTTGTCGATGGCCTCGAGGTTCAGTGCACGGAGTTCGTCCATCGCGTTATCGGGAAGATATGACGCACTGGGTTTTCCAGAAAGAATTACGCTGTCAACGTGAGGGTCATAGCCTGCCGGAACAATAATGATGTCTGCACCGAGACGGTCAGCTAGTTTTTCCGTCCCTGCAGAGAGTCCGAACATAAAGACTGTTCCGCCAAACAGGAACGCCGCAAAAATTGTCAGCAACACAAACAAACAAAAACGCCTGAAAATATTAGACTCTACACGCATAATATACAGCCTCAATTCCTACACGCTAACATTGCTCTTGAGCTTCAGTGCCTCGCCGAACGTAGCAGACTGGTCAATGTCGTCAACTATCCTTCCGTGTTCAAGCACTATCTTCCTCTGCGCAACATCACCAACCTCCGGATCGTGCGTAACCACAATTATCGTGACTCCCTCTTCATGCAATCTCCGGAATATGTCTACTACAATTCCCTCGTTCTCCTCGTCGAGATTGCCCGTTGGTTCATCGCCCAATAGTATCTGCGGAGAATTTATCAGTGCACGCGCAATACACACCCTCTGCTGTTCTCCGCCGGATAACTGCGCCGGAAGATGCCTTGCCCTGTCCGCAAGTCCTACCTTAGCGAGTGCCTCCATCGCTTCCTCTTCGTCGGGCATACTGTGGTAATACTGCGCAACCATTACGTTCTCCACTGCGGTCAAATAGCTTATCAGGTGGAACTGCTGGAAAATCAACCCTATCTTGTCACGGCGAATACGCGTCAGGCTCGCAGCATTTTCCTTGCTGATGTCAACCCCGTCAAGAATTACGCTCCCAACTGAAGGTGTATCCATGCACCCGATAATATTTATCATTGTGGTCTTCCCTGAACCGGACGGCCCCATTATCGACAGCCAGTCCCCGGCGTTCACGCTCAGGTTAATATCCGCCAGAGCCTTGAGATTCCCGTAAATCTTCGAGACATTGTGAAGCTCCAAAATCGTTGATGACATTTCTAGTTATTCTCCCTTCAGGACTATTGCAGGATGTATGTCCATTACTTTGCGCACAGGTATTATCGACGCAAGAACTGTTATAGCGATGAACATTGCTATCGTCGCCGGAATAAGCGCAGCCTGGAAATTAATTGCCCGCCCAAAAACATTAAGGCTGACCCTCTGCGCAAACTCGAACCCCAAATACACACCCATTGCTCCGCCGATAAACCCTAACAGCACTCCTTCACCCAGCAGCTCGCTCATCACTAACCTGTTCTCCGCTCCGAGTGCCTTCTTCAGCGCAATTTCGCGCCGCCTCTCCGCAACCATCGCCATCATCGTTGTGTACACGGAAATCATCGTAATTATCAGCACAACAGCCGTAACCAGAAGCACCAGTGCCTGCAATTTTCCGAGCACTATATCCTGAGACTGGGTGAGTCTTCTCACTGCGCGGGGCATCAGTCCGGGAATTTCGGCCTCTATTCTTGCGGAAATAGCGGACAGTTCTGCGGCATCAGCCACTACACTGCACTCCACAGCATCCGCCCTGTACGTATCGCCAATAAGTTCGTCGAGCATGTCTATATCCGCAAAGATAAATCCTTCTTCTGCTCCGCCCGTCGTAACTATTCCGCAGACAGTGAAAGTCCGGTGAAAGTTCTGGCGTGCCAAATCGCGCTTCTGGTTTTCCAAAGCAGAGAGATTCTGTCCGGACGCTTCGGCCTGTTCTCCGTACCGGACACCCTGAACCATGAAGTTATCGCCCAAATTCAGGCCAAGTGTCTCCGCGATTTCGTGGCCGACCATCACGCTGGAAGTGTCCTGAACATTTCCCCAGCGGCCTTCTACGTACCAGAAAGGACTGTTCTTCTCTGCCTGCGCAAGGTCTGTCCCGGCGATGATATAGGGTTGCTCGTTTATCTTGACTGTCTGGTATCTGTAAGGAGCCATTCCGACAATTCGCGATTCGCCTATAATTTCGCGAAGTCTTGCCAGAGTCGTGGGCGTAATTTTTTCCTCGCCGCCTGGAAGCACAATCAGGTTAGCTCCGTAAGACCGGAACTCCCTTCCGAGCTGATCCGGAATGTCGTAGTAGATCGTAACCAGTCCTGAAAGAATCGTTGCTCCGATTGCGATTGCGAGGACTGCGATAATCAGGCGCGATGCCCTCCTGATGAGCGAACTGGACACCATTCGCCAGTACATGCGCCTTCTGCTGCCATGTCTATTTGCCATGAAGTACCTCCGTAGGCTTCAATGCCATCAAGTAACGTATTGCCGGAATGCTCCCGAACAGCGTAACGAAGAACAGGATAACCGCGACAATCAGGATAACCATTCGAGCAATCTCGATGTATGACCCGAAAACTGTCTGCCCGATAATCTGCGCAAAGCCTATTCCCAAGAAATAGCCGAACACCCCGCCGAGAAGCCCCGTCATCATTACCTCAACGAGCACGAGCAAAACTATCTGCCAGTTGTATGCGCCCAGTGCCTTAAGGAGTCCCAATTCCTGGCTTCTCTCGATTACGCTTGCAGTGATGAGATTCGAGATTGCAAGTGCAGAACCTATCGAGCTAAGTATCGTGATGAGAATCATTAACAGCGTGGTCTTGTTGAGGATCGTACCTTCTGACTCTGCGACCTGACGCACGGGCTTGGCCACACCGTCGCGGATTACTTCCTGGATCTGGTGGCAGATTGCGCTCACGTAAGCTGTGCAGTACCAGGTCTCATATTCATCGGGAGAGAGGCTCGAAGGATTCTGTGCAGCCTTGCGTGCCAAATCGTTATCCGGAGTCGTCAGAGCAGATACCTCAATTGCGGAGACTTTGCCCTGAAGATTCATGATGTCCTGAACCGCCGGAAGGGTCATAAGAATTTTGCTGTCATCATTGCCTCCGTCGTTGAAGATGCCCTTTACCTTAAAGGCTTTTCCGTTGAGAGTGATTGTGTCTCCGGCCTTGATGCCCTTATCACTCGCGAGCATGTGTCCGACCATCACAGCCTCATCATCATTTTCGCCGAGCCATTCGCCCGAAATTTCCCACCATGTACGCAGGGCATTAAACCCCGTGTGAAGTTCCTCACCTGTCGGGAGCGTAGTATTCTTCTCCGGCCAAGTCCCAACAAGCTGGACATCCTCGCCATCATTTAGCGACGCATGACCGTCGAGCATTGGCGCAAAGTCCAGAATGTTGAACCCCCAGAATATGCTCTTGAGCTTGAGCACATCTTCCTCGTGCAGAAATTTATCGTTCACTCCCTGCCCGCTCAAACCGTAAAGGTCATTCATCAGGGCAGCGTCTTTGTGGCGGACGGTTATGTTCGCTCCGTAGACCTTAAGCTCTCTGTTCACCTTGTCGCCGACTCCCAGCATAACGTTCATCATTGCCGTCGAGAGCGACACCCCCAGAATTACGGTGAAGGCAATCATTAACATTTTGCCTTTCTGACGTATGAGGGTCTTAGTTATCATTCTCCAAAACATTCTTCTACTTAAACCTCGTTTCGTGCTTCTCCAGTTCCTTCACATCAATGTATATTTTCCCGCCGCGTATCTCATACTCAAACGGAACGGGATTACAGCCTCCCTTGAAGCCGATTGTGTTCTTGTTCATGACCACGTCGCACCGTCTGCAGATTACCTCGTCGTCGCCGCGCTCATAGTACCCAGCAATTCCGCAAATGTCGCAAGCGTCGAGTCCCACACCGTAGGCGGTTCCTGCGGGCTTCTTGACGACCAGAAACCTAACGTCATAGCGATTAGGCGTAACATACGAAAATTTGTGCAGGTGTCCGTCCGAGACTTTATCGAGTGCTATCGAGATTATGCCGCCGTCAATATCGTACGGTTCGGGCTGAATCTCTGCGGGAGGCTTGGTGTCGTACCAGTGCAGGACAATCACAATGAACACCGCCAAAATTCCCCACACTCCCAGACTCCACGACCATCTGCGGCAATCTCTGAGTCTGGCCTTCTCTTTCCTGAGAAGTGCCTTATTCGGGAAAATTCCTTCGGGCTGACGGTGAGTAGCTATCACGAACGCGAGCATAACCAGAGCCAGCACCAACTGCGCGAACAAAAATGCATTCGGGTTAGCGTCGCGCCAGATCATTACGTCAAACACGGAGATTCCGAACATTGCATCACTCGTCTTGAGCACCCTCAACCTCTGCAATGCCGCCATCGCCGAAGCAAAGTACTCACACGCAAAAATCACCAGCGACGCAAACAGGAAAACTCTTTCCTGACTTCCGGACTTCAAGGAGCTGTGAACTTCATATGCCCCAAGAATCAGAAGCAGACACTCAATCAGCCCGAGCGAGAAGCCAAGTGCACGCAGCATTGCGTTCGTGCTTATTCCTGCCTCGCCGAAATACACGAACTCCCTCGTGTACTGCAGGACGGGAGGCACTAAATACATCAGCGACACAAAAAGCATCGCCGGAACTATCAGCTCATTAATCTTTCTGAACATCACGGACAACGCGGACAGAACAGCAAGACATGCAATCGTTACGACGAGCCATCGGTTGAATCGCATCAACAGCAAGTTCATTCCGCGCGGGTCATACATCCTTACGCCGAAAACACAAACCCCTGCAACAATCCCCAGCAGCACGAATATTCTGGTGAGTCTGCTCCGCGAATAGCTGAAGATTATTCCGAGCAGTACGGCAAATGCGGCCAAGTGGTCAGTAACCGCAACAAGATACTTAAGAATGACTCATCCCTCCAATACAAAAACGGGAAGCCCTTAAGCCTCCCGCAGATATAACACAATACCTTAGTCGTTCTGTAACTGCTCTGCTGTGTAGTTCCAGTTGAACTCGACAGTGTGAGTCTGGAAGAAATCCTTTGCGCCTTCCTTTGCCGGGACTCCTGTCTCGGGGTCAGTGTGAAGCAGGTAATCAGTAGGAGGCTCAATGATGAAACGGAGCTTGTACTGCCCGACCTTCAGGCCCTTAGCGATATTTGCGCCATAGTGCGGGCCGTCGTCTGCGTTCATGGGCATGAATGAGCCGTCCATTACTACGGTCTTTCCGTCCATCTGGAGAATCTGGTACTTCACTGTGAGGTATGCCGGCCAGATGTCCTCGCCGTTGCCGAATCCGTAAGCTATTGCGTACATCGGCTGAAGGTGAATATCTGCCTCGAGGTGCATATCGCTGTCTTCCTTTGAGGGGTTCTTTCCAGCAGGGTACATGTCTACTGCCTGGAAATACACTGCCGCTACGTTGTAAGGCCCTACCTGAGCTTCGCCGATCGGAATTTCCTCAAAACCTACTTCGCCGGGACGTACTGATACTGCCTCTGCTCCGAACGCCGCACTCGCTACTGCCACGAGCATCAACGCTAATGCTAACTTCTTCATGATTATTTCCTCCTTTATGCTTTGCCCCGTTATTTTGCGGGGTTGTTGCCCTTTTTCCTGAACAGGTGCGGAAGAGTTGTCCATATTGCCGCAATCACAAGCATTATCTGCGGAATTAGAGTCTCTGCCCTGTCGTAAATGTTGAGTATCTCAATGCTGAAGCCCTTCATCGACGGAATGACCGTGTGCCCCATAATTACGTCAGCTTCCGTAAGTTCGACGACACCCTTGCCCATGAACGATATGCACATCAGGAAAAGAAGAATGCTCGTGAACAGGAAGAACGCCCTTAACGGAAGTTTCACGCTGAAGTACCGGAAAGCTACCCACACAGCGACGAGCACGAGAACCCCTGCACCGATTCCGTAGGCTATGTACGTCGGATCACTCATGCCTCCTGTGAACGCCGCAGAGTAGAACAGGATTAATTCTGCACCCTCCCTCATTACCGCGATGAATGCCGCGAAAATCAACGTCCACTGTGATTTGCTGTCGATTGACTGCTGAACTTTGCCGCTGATGTAATTTTCCCAAGCTATGGTGTCAGCTTTCGAAAGCATCCAGTTGCTAACGTAGAACAGCACCGCCACAGCGAGGAACATCGTCCAGCCCTCTAACAGTTCTCTTGCGACTCCGCTCTGTTCGCCCATGAGTGCCTCGAGTGCCCACGCAAGAATTACGCTCGCAATTATCGCCGCGAAAGACCCTAGATAGACTCCCTTGAGCATATTCTTGTTGCCGGTCTTGATGAGGTAGGCGACAATCGCGACAATCACCAGAATTGCCTCTAGTCCTTCCCGCACCAGAAGACCGAACGCCGTAACAAACGTGATCCAGTCTCTGCTTACCGGAGCGGCTTTTTCCTGTGCCGGTGCTTCTGCTGTCTGCGATGATGCCTCGCTGACTTCCGGAGCAGGTTCACTCACTGACGGAGCATTCGCCAATTCCGGACGGGCTATCTGTGTGTCGGTGTAGAGAGCCGCGCCCAAAGAATCGGGGTCAGAGATTTCCGCTTTGCCGTCGAGAACCATCGAGTCCTTGTAGACTTTCAGCTTCAGGTCCTCGATCTGCTGGAGCAGGGAGTCTTTATCCTTCTGCTGGTTGCCAAGCAAAACGTGCTTAATGTCGCGGAATTGTCCCTCAATGTGATTCACCCTTGCCGCCGAAATTGCGACCATGACCATACGCTCGACACCCTGCACCTCGTAGTACTTGAAGTATGCATCGTTGACGTTGGTATATGCGTCCTGGTATTTGTCGTTCTTGACGTTTTCGATTGCGGAGTTGAACTCCAGGGCCATATCTGCGGCGACTCCGCGCCAGTCTGCATAACGCTTTTTCTTCTTTGCGGCTTCGGATTCGTTCGCTGAGGTGAAAATCAGAGTGCACAACAACATTACGAGCAGCGCAAACCCGGCGATGCCCCGTCTATGTCTAAGCAAGTGAGGTCATACTCCTTCTATGATGTGTGTGAAATTGTGTCTGTCAAACTTTATTTGTGATGGCGTGAATTTTACCAGTTGTGATTTTGCGGGTCAAGTTTTTGTTATTAGCTGCAAACTTTTTCAGAGTATCACAGCCACACCTTCCTCGATTGGGATTGTTGCGATTGTCCTGAAATTCAGCATGTCCTGTCCTGACGGATAAGGTTCTGGTGAAAATCCCGCAAGTGCAAAAATTTTTGCGAGCCTGTGATTCCTGATTGACGGCCTTATTATTCCAGGAGAGTCGATAATTATTCTGGGAGGAGCGGCAAGTATTGTGATGTTGATGTGTGAGTCCAGAGTGTAATCCGCGTTCAGGAGTGTACTGTTAAAAGCGTTGCGCAGGGTGCACGAACTTTTGGGAGAAAGTTTGAGCCTCAGTCTGGGCAGAATATCCCGCAATGCCCGCCAAATGTTATGTGCCTCAATCTCTGCGTGAATGTCCTTGTGATTCAGGACAGCCCTTATCCTCAAATCATCGCCGAACATCAACGCTCCTGCGAAGGTCAGGTGTTTTCCCGAGAATATGCCTGTTCTGCGCAGGAACTCTTTGCGCGTGAACTGCCTGTAGTATTCGTTGCGGCCAAGTAGTTCACTGCGAAATTCAGCGAGACTTTTTCTGTCGAGGCAGGCTGAATCCGCAGGAAAGTCATCGCCCGAAATATTCTGCGAGTCTCTAGCCATGACGGAGATTGACCGTTGGCTGGAGATTATGTTCTGGCCTTCGACTCTGCGGAAGACTTTACCGTCAAAATATGCGGGCCTTCTGTGCCATTCGAGCGGAGCAACGTGGATTTCCTGGCCTCCCTCAATCTGAACAAGACCTCCCGAAGAATTAGCCAGAGCATTTATGTATTCGGGAAGCCTGTTGAGCTGGTCTTGATTGAGAAATTGAGTGTCGGTCAAAGCAGCGCGTCAAGGACTTTACCGATGTCCTCGTTCAGGCAGATTGAGCGGTTGGAGATGCCTGCACATTCCGGGACGTATGCCTCGCCGAAATTGATGCACACGTAAAATGCTTCGGGGTTCTCGCGTGTCATTCTCCAGAACGGAAACTTGATGATGCCCGGAGTGTTCATGCCCGTACCCAAATCCAGGAAGAGAGTCTTTGCACCGCCGTATTCTTCGATGAAGTTCATGTACCTTCTTGCGGCTTCGTGCCAGCCTTCGTCCTCAACGAATGTATCATCACTGCGCAGGTTCATAGTCATTGGCCGTCCGCAGACCGGGCAGTGCGGAAGCAGGCCAGAGGGTATGCGCATGTTGTGCTGGCGTTCGAGCATTGCGGTGATGGTGTTTTCGTTGTCGTAGGTCTTCTTGTGGCACGGAAGAGAACACTGAAACAGGCCGTAATCTCCCTGCGTGTAGAACAGCCTGGATTTGTCGAAGCCCGCTTTCTGGAAGCAGTGGTCTACGTTGGTGGTGATGACGAAGTAGTTTTTGCCGGCAACTAGGCTCAACAGATTATCGTAAACCGGTTTAGGAGCGTCGGTGTATCTGTTCACGAAAATATATCTGCTCCAGAATGCCCAGAACTCCTCAGGCTCAGGGTACGGGTAGAATCCTCCCGAATACATGTCGTGAAAGCCGTACTTGGCCTCGAAGTCCGCAAAATATTTCGTGAATCTTTCTCCCGAATAGGTGAAGCCCGCAGAAGTTGAGAGTCCTGCTCCCGCACCGATAACTACTGCCTCGCTATCAGCAAGTATCCTCCTGAATTTATCTAGCATCCCAATTCCCTCCTGTACAACTCTAAATCTAAATCCTTGAAGACATTGAAGACTACTTTGCTGACCGATTGAGCACCCTTCACGAAATCTCGCACAGTCCTCACCGCAATTTTTGCCGCAATGTCATTCGGAAAGTGAAACTCCCCTGTGGAAATACAGCAGAAAGCAATGCTCTTCAGCCCCTCACTATCCGCAAGCTCAAGGCATGACCTGTAGCAGCTCTCCAGTTCGTCGCAATTTTCCTGAGTCAATTCCCCGAAAACTATCGGCCCGACCGTGTGAATGACATGTTTCGCCGGAAGATTGTAGCCTCCCGTGAGCTTGGCCGTTCCTGTAGGCTCATCGTGTCCCTGCTCACGCATAATTCCGGCACATTCATCACGGAGCTGAAGCCCGGCGGCAGAGTGTATTGCGTTGTCAATGCACCTGTGGCACGGAATGAAGCACCCCAGCAATTTACTGTTAGCCGCGTTCACGATAGCATCAGCCTTCAGCCTCGTAATATCCCCCTGCCACAACGAAATACCCCTCTCAATTTCCGGAAGATTCTCCGTGTCAACAACTCCTTTAAGTTCGCGTTCCTCCGAGAGAAATTCGTCCTGTACCCTCAGGAAATCGGGGTTTATAGGAATCGGAGGACGGACATTCATCAATGAACGTAACAGCATCCTCTGGTCGTCGATTGCTCTTGCGGATTCCCTGTACTCCGGCATTTCGTCAAGCAGAAACTTGATAAGATAAGCCAGATTGTCAGTCATAATTGCACCTCCTGAAAATTTTTCGCATATTATAATTTACGCAGACATTTTCCCATTTACTAATAAGAGGTGATTAACATTAAGACTTTCCTGATTGTTGACGGACACAGCCTCGCTCACAGAGGCTTCCATGCCCTTGCTGTGAGGCTGACCGCCCCAGACGGTACACCAACAGCAATGATCGTAGGCTTCATGAATATGCTGTTCAAGGTTCAGGACGAACTTCTGCCTGACTGCACAATCGTAGTTTTCGACGCTTCGAGCAAACAGTCAGGGCACAGGGCTTTCCGCTATGACCTTCAGAAGGACTACAAGGCCTATCGTTCCCCCACGCCTGATGACCTGAGAGTTCAGATGCCTATACTGCAGAATCTTCTGGAGTTTATGGGATATAGAGTCATAGTCCGTGAAAAAGTTGAAGCAGATGATGTAGTGGCATCGTTAGTCCGAATTGTGAAGAAGCAGGGACATGAAGCCGTAGTGCTCTCTTCGGATAAGGACCTGCTCCAGATTCTTGATGAAGGAGTGCGAATGATGCGCCCCGTAAAGAACGGAATTTCTGGTGCAGAACTCTACGATGTGAATGCATTCGTCAATGAGTTTGGTTTCCCTCCGTCGTCAATGCCCGATTATCTTGCGCTCATAGGCGACAACGTTGACAACATAAAGGGCGTAAAAGGCATCGGTACTGTAGGTGCGAAGAAAATACTTGCGGCATTCCCGACGATTGAGGACATTTATGCGGCGATAGACCAGCTCCCGAAATCCACGCGCACCAAGCTCGAAACAGCAGGATATGAACGCGTAATCTGGACAAGGGATTACATGACCAGACTGAAGGACGATATTTATGACGATGAGCCTGAATTTCTGGACGAATGCGTAAAGTTCAAAGGGGATTTTCACAAGGCAGAAGAACTTGCGGCCCGGCTTGGGCTTGAACGCATTCTAAAGAGAATGGGCAGCAGCAGGCATGTTGTGCCCAGAATACTCGGCGGTCTTGGCGAATCTGTGATGCCTGATGCAGAAATACTCACCGACGACTACAAGTCAGCCCTGAAGAATAATCCCGCAATGTTCACGCAGAATTGCAGGGTGTGGGATTTGCGGACAGCGTATTACCTGCTCCACCCGGATGAGTCCGGCATGAAATTTCCGGATGTCCTCGCGTTCCTGAAACAGAGTGCTAATCCTCCGAAGACCCTTGCGGAAATCGCCGGGGGCCTCGAGGCAGAAATAGAACATCACGAGGGCTTGAAGGACGTGATGAACAGAATAGACCTTCCGCTGATTCCAGTGCTGAATAAAATGGAAGAGCACGGGGTCAGGTTATCGCACGGACAGTTTGAGGCTGTAAGGCTGAAACTTGAGGAGAAAATCGCGGAACTTGAGCGGAGATTGATACAGGAGACTGGAGTACGCATAAACATGAACTCCTCGCAGCAAGTGGGCTGGCTTCTGTTCGAGCACATGAATTTTGAGCCTCTGACCCGGACGCGCGGAGGAGCTAACTCTACGGATAACACAGTGCTTGAACGACTCGGCAAGCTCCAGAAGGGGACAGTCCCCCGCATACTTCTGGAATACCGGGAGCTGTTCAAGATGCTGTCGGGATTTGTGATACCGCTCACTAAGGCGGCGAGGGATGACGGAGTGATTCACACGACGTTTGAGCCTGCGGCGACAGGGACAGGACGGCTCAGCTCACGAGACCCTAACTTGCAGAATATCCCTGCGTTCGGTCAATGGGCAGAGAGCATCAAGAGGGGATTAATTCCAATAGAGAACGGGAATATTTTTGTTGCGGCTGATTATTCGCAGATAGAGCTTCGTGTTCTGGCACATCTTTCCGGCGAAGAGAGACTGCTTGAGGCATTCAGGAAGGGCAGGGACATTCACACGGAGACTGCATCGTGGGTGTTCGGTGCGATGCCTGAACTGGTTACGCCGGAATTGCGGCGGACGGCCAAGATGATAAATTTCGGGCTGCTCTACGGAATGACGGACTTCGGGCTTGCGGAGAGGATAGATGTATCGCGTTCGGAGGCACGTGAAATCATGAAGAGGTATTTTGCGGCATTGCCCGGGCTTCGTGGCTTCCTTGAGGAACTGGTCAGCGGGGCAAAGAAACGCGGCTACGCTAGGACTCTTGCGGGACGTATCCGGCCTGTCAGCGGAATACCCGCGAGGAATCAGGCACTGGACCGCGCACTAATCAACACTCCTATTCAGGGAACGGCGGCAGATATAGCGCGTAGAGCGATGATAGAGTTTGAGCGTGCGGTTAAGGGAAAATTATTCCTGCAGGTTCACGATTCGCTTGTGTGCGAGTGCCCGGAGGGTGAGGCTGACGAAATATCACAAGCTCTGCGTGAAATAATGATTTCTGCAGGCGGCGAAATAGAGCATCTTGAAGTAGAGGTCAAGCGTGGAAAAACGCTTGCTGATGTGTGAAATTGCTGACTCTATGCTAAAATTTCAATTCGTAAAAATTACTGAATATACTAATATTCCAGAGAGAGGGTTTTAACAAATCATGCTGAATTTTCTGCGCAAACAAATGAAGTGGGTTATGGCCATCATAGTTGTAGCATTTTTGCTCTCGACGTTCCTGATGTATGAGGGCAGAAGCACAAGACGTACACCCGGACGCAATCCGGACGGCTCAATGAGCGACTATGAAGTTGCACAGATCAACGGGCGTTCACTGATGCGTTCGGAGCTTGAACGCAGACTCAGGGATTACCTGAGCACGTACAGCTCGCGCAACGTAGAGAGCCTCGATATGGCGGCGATATACCAGACAGTGCTCGACCAGGCAGTTCTGGATTCACAGCTGGCCAAAGAAGTTGACGAGAAGGGTATTCGTGTCTCCGATGCAGATGCGGACCGTGCAATGAAGGACTATGCTGACAGATATTACCCCACGCGCGAGACGTTCTACCAGGCACTTGCGAACAGCGGCGTTAAGGTTGACGACTACAAGAAATCGCTGGCCCGGCAGATGGCTATAGAACAGCTTATACACGGCGAAATTGGCGAGGTTGTTGTGAGCGAGGATCAGGCTTTATCGTTCTACGAGACCATGAAGAACTTAATCTACAGCAAGCCCGAAGGCTACAATATTCACATGGCAGATTTCCGGACGAGCGCGGATGCGGAGTACATGCATACGAAACTTGCAGGCGGCGAGAAATGGGCAGATATAGTGTCGAACGATGAACTTGCTTCACGCGACGTGATAAACGTTACGCGCGCACCTGTTTTCATTCCGGCGAGCGCATTTGCGACCGGAGCACTGAGTGTACTTGCGTCGCTTGATGTAGGGACTCCCAGTGAAGTATTCAGCGTAGGCAGTTCTGACTTTGCGGTAGCACTCAAGACTGAACATGTAGAGGCCAGCGTAAGCCCCTACGATGAAGTGAGCGGGGACATCAGGAATCTTCTGAGCCAGCAGGAGGAACGCAGAAGGCTTAGTGAATATCAGACAGCATTGCGGAACAAGGCACAGGTTGTGATAAACGATCAGGAATTATTTGCGCGTCCTGTTGTGAGCGCGGATAAAGTGCCTGCGGTTGAAGATGTTATACCAGAGCTTGCGGAGAGTCCTGTGAGTGCAGAGCCGGAATCTGCTGTTACAGAGGAAGCAAAACCAGAAGAGGCAAAGACACCTGCAACTGAAGAAGTAAAGCCTGTTGAAACGGAAACACCTGCAACCGAAGAGGCAAAGCCCGCAGAGGCAGAAACACCCGCAACTGAAGAGACAGCGAATCCAGCTACAGAGGAAGTAAAGCCTGCAGAGGCAGAGGAGACTCCTTCAACAGAAGAGACCAAGCCCGCAGAGGCCGAGACTCCTGTAACAGAGGAGGCAAAGCCCGCAGAGGCAGAAGCTCCTGTAGTTGAAGAGGCTAAACCTGCAGAGGCAGAAACTCCAGCAACTGAGGAAGTAAAGCCCGCAGAAACTGAGGAGACTCCTTCAACAGAAGAACCCAAGCCCGCAGAAACAGAAGCTCCCGTAGTTGAGGAAGCAAAACCAGCTGAGGCAGAAATTCCTGCAACGGTTGAAGAAGCAAAAACAGAAATAACCCTGACCACTACGAGTCAGGACACCCAGCAGTAACAAGAAGGGATTTATTTATGGCAGTAAACGCACCACAGCGCAAAGACATCCACAAGATATTAATCATCGGCTCCGGCCCGATAGTGATCGGCCAAGCCTGCGAGTTCGATTATTCAGGCACACAGGCATGCAAGGCCCTGCATTCACTGGGCTATGAGGTAGTCCTCGTGAATTCCAACCCCGCCACAATCATGACTGACCCCGAGATGGCGGACATAACCTACATTGAACCGCTCAACCCCGAACGCCTCGAAGCAATAATAGCCCGCGAACGTCCCGATGCCCTCCTCCCGAATTTAGGGGGGCAGTCCGGCCTTAATCTATGCGCCGAACTCAACAAGGCCGGCATTCTCGACAAGTACGGCGTTGAAGTTATAGGGGTTCAGGCTGACGCAATCGAACGCGGCGAGGACAGGGTAGAGTTCAAGAAGACGATGCAGGCACTAAATATCGACATGGCCCGCTCGAAAGCGGCGGAGTCGGTTGACGAGGCACTGGCTATCGCTGAGGAATTGGGCTATCCCGTTGTCCTGAGACCAGCCTACACGATGGGCGGAGCAGGCGGCGGACTCGTATACAACCGCGACGAATTACGCACAGTGTGTGAGCGCGGCTTGCAGGCCAGCATAGTGCATCAGGTATTGGTCGAAGAATCTGTGCTTGGCTGGGAGGAACTGGAGCTTGAGGTCGTCCGCGACAAGGATAACAACATGATCACCGTGTGCTTCATCGAGAACGTTGACCCGATGGGTGTTCATACCGGAGACTCATTCTGCGTTGCACCGATGCTCACAATCAGCCCGGAACTTCAGGCCAGATTGCAGGAGCAGGCATATAGAATCGTTGAGCATATCGGCGTAATCGGCGGTACTAACGTCCAGTTCGCACATGACCCGAAAACTGACAGAGTTATAGTCATCGAGATTAACCCCAGAACATCGCGGTCTAGTGCTCTTGCGTCGAAGGCTACGGGCTTCCCTATCGCCCTTGTGTCTGCGAAACTTGCGGCGGGGCTATCGTTGAGCGATATTCCATGCGGACATTACGGCTCGCTAGACAAGTACAAGCCTGAAGGTGATTACGTTGTGGTGAAGTTTGCGCGCTGGGCGTTCGAGAAGTTCAAGGGAGTGGAGGATAAGCTCGGAACACAGATGCGTGCTGTCGGTGAGGTAATGAGCATCGGCAAAAATTTCCGCGAGGCAATCCAGAAAGCTATTCGCTCGCTCGAGAAGGACAGGTACGGACTCGGTTTCGCCAAGAATTTTAACCAGCTCACGAAAGATGAACTGCTTGAAATGCTGGCATATCCCACGAGTGAAAGATATTTTGTGATTTACGAGGCCCTGCGCAAAGGTGCAAGTGTTGACGAAATACATGAACTTACCCGCGTAAAACGCTATTTCCTTGAGGAGTTCAAGGCACTGGTTGACGAGGAGGAACATATACTCAGCTTCAGGGGAAAAACTCTTCCTGATGATGTATTAGCTCAGGCAAAGAAGGACGGCTTCGCGGATAAGTACCTAGCGAAATTATTAGGGGTCAGCGAGCAGAGCATACGCGAACATCGCGAATCGCTCGGAATAGTTGAGGCTTGGGAGGGAGTCCACGTCAGCGGAACTCAGGACGGAGCCTACTATTATTCCAGCTACAACAAGCTCACCGGCAAGAATGAAGTATCGCAAAACCGCAAGGTAATGATTCTCGGCGGAGGCCCCAACAGAATCGGGCAGGGTATCGAGTTCGATTACTGCTGTGTACACGCCGCGCAGTCCCTCAAGAAACTTGGCTTTGAGACCATCATAGTCAACTGCAACCCCGAAACCGTCAGCACCGACTATGACACTTCGGACAAGCTGTACTTTGAGCCGCTGACCCTTGAGGATGTTTTGAGCATCTACAGAGCAGAGCAGCCCGTAGGAGTCATCGCACAGTTCGGAGGACAGACTCCGCTGAACTTGGCCAGCGAGCTTGAGCGCAACGGCGTGAAGATTCTGGGCACTTCTCCGGAAATTATTGACCTCGCTGAAGACAGAGGCAGGTTTAAGGCTGTGATGGACTCCCTTAATATTCCGATGCCTGAGTCTGGAATGGCCGCAACCCTCGAAGAAGCTCACGAGGTCGCCAACAGAATCGGTTATCCCGTTATGGTGAGGCCGTCGTATGTTCTCGGCGGGCGCGGAATGGAGATCGTGTACGACGAAGCAAGCCTCGAGAATTACGTCAAGGCGGCTGTGGGCGTAACTCCTGACAGGCCGATACTGATTGACCGTTTTCTTAATCACGCGCTCGAATGCGAGGCCGACGCTATCTGCGACGGAAAACATGCCTACGTTCCCGCAGTGATGGAGCACATCGAGCTTGCAGGCATTCACTCCGGAGATTCAGCCTGCTTCCTGCCGTCAAGGCACATAAGCCCCGAAGCGTTGAACACCATCAAGGACTACACGCGCAAAATCGCCGAAGCAATGCATGTTGTCGGACTGATGAACATTCAGTACGCAATCGAGGCCGGAAAAATTTTCGTGCTGGAGGCTAACCCCAGAGCATCAAGGACTGTACCGCTGGTGTCGAAGGTGTGCGGTATTCGCATGGTGCCTCTTGCTGTTGAGGCAATCACTCAGGAACTCACGGGCAGGCCTTCTCCGCTCGAGACGCTCGGCGAACGCACGATACCCTATTACGGCGTTAAGGAGTCAGTCTTCCCGTTCAACATGTTCCAGGAAGTTGACCCGGTACTCGGCCCGGAGATGAGGTCTACCGGTGAAGTTTTGGGGCTTGCGTCAATGCCAGGCGAGGCGTTCTTCAAGGCTGAAGAGGCCGCAGGCGGACAGTTACCGATGAGCGGAACTGTGTTAATGGCTGTGAGCGACTCGGACAAGAAGGCGATTGTGCCCATTGCGCAGAAGTTCAGCTATGCGGGCTTCAAGATTCTGGCGACAGAGGGGACTTGCGAGTCACTGAGAAGCTCCGGAGTTGAGTGTGAGTGCGTTGGAACCGGAAGGCCCGATGTTCTCGACCACATCATCAACGGCCAAGTTCAGATGGTCATTAACACGCCGCGCGAAAAGGCACTCACGAAATCAGGAAGTGCCCTGCGCAGAGGAGCGGTGAAGATGCGTATACCCTACGTTACGACGCTGGCGGCGGCAGATGCGGCGATTGAGGGCATAATGACGGTGAAGGCTAAGGGCACCAGCTCACAGTCCCTCAAGAGCATAAAGGAATGGCACAGCCTGATACATTAGGGCGCAAGGATTTTGTTTTGAGAGCACCTCTCGTTATTGCGGGGGGTGCATTTTTGTGAGGAGGAATAATTAGCGTGAAGAAGGGCAATCTGTTTCGTGATGCCAGAGCGGAATCGGAAGAACGCATAGACGAGCTGATTCGCGCAGGCAGTGTGAGAATTGAGCGTATAGTGTCTGAGGGCCAGGTCTCTCCGCCCGGCTTCTGGTATGACCAAGACGAATGGGAGTATGTAACAGTTTTGCAGGGCAGTGCTGAACTTGAGACAGCAGCAGAGACGTTCACCATGAACGCCGGAGACTGGGTGATTATCCCCGAACACGAACGCCACAGGGTAAAATACACATCAACCGAGCCGCCGTGCGTGTGGCTTGCAGTTTTTGGAAGGAAGGAATACTAATCATGAAATGCGACTATCACCTGCACAGCGAGTACAGCGACGACAGCAGCACCCCGATGCGCTCTCAGGCAGAACAGGCAGTGAGACTCGGCCTCGATGAATTGTGCTTCACCGACCACGTGGATTACGGCGTGAAGTTCGACCACTACGACCCCAGAAGCCTGACACATCTGGCTAATGTGGACTACTCGCGGTATTTCGCGGAGATTGAGGAAGTGAGACAGGAGTTCGCAGACAGACTCACTATCCGGGCAGGGCTGGAGTTCGGGGTCCAGACGCACACGATACCTGACTACGAGAGACTCTACAGCAAGTATAACGACGAGCTGGACTTTATCCTGCTGAGCATTCACGAGATTGATGATATGGAACTTTGGGGGCATGAATACCAGCGCGGAAAGTCTCAGGCTGAATACACGCGAGGCTACTATGAGGAACTCTTGAAGATTGTGCAGAGCTATCACGATTACTCAGTGCTGGCACATCTCGACCTGATAGCACGCTATGACGGCAGGGATGCATATCCATTCGCGAAGGTCAGGGACATTGTGGCGGAGATACTGAGGACAGCCATCGATGACGGCAAAGGAATTGAGCTGAACACATCGAGCTGGCGTTACGGCTTGGCAGACACAACGCCGTGCAGGGAAATCTTGCGCCTGTACCTTGAACTTGGCGGGGAAATCCTGACGCTCGGGAGTGATGCCCACAATCCCGGCTATCTGGGTGCGCACATGGACGAAGCTAGAGAGATTCTGCTGGGCTTGGGCTATCGGAGCTTCTGCACATTCGAGAATATGGCCCCGATTTTCCATACACTTTAGGATTTTTCGCGAGGGAGGGCACAAAACAGCTCTCCCTTTATGCTCAGCAAGATAAGGAGATTGATTAATGGATTGATGGTGATAGAATCAACGCATCCACATTACAATTTGGAAAGGAGCTTGACACAGAAATTATGACTGTGTATAATGCCACACCACACCACACCACACCACACATTTTTTTTTGCAAAATTTACGTGTAATCTTCCTTGCTCTACTTCTTGTTGTGCTTGCAGTGTCTTCGGCCTTAGCGACTGACTACACTTTCGCGGCAGGCAGTACCAACGCAACAGACAGTTCTGGCAACATCGGAGCAACCTTCACAGCAAATACCCTCACGATTAACGCAGACGGACAATTCAGCTTCGCGAGCGACTACGGAGCAGTTCCGGACATCGACGCAATCAATTTTTCGGGAGCAGTCGGCGAGGCAGTGCTGCTAGTTCCTACTCCAACACCCGACCAGTCAGGACAGGGAACAGGCGGAACGTGGGCGATCAACTGGCCGGAGCAGGCAAACAGCCAGACCATCAGCTACACCAACAGGCTGAAATTCTCAATCCAGAAGCAAAGTGCTAACTCCGCTATCCTCGCAAATGCCTTCAACTGGGATATTCCGTCGGGAGTTGACTTCACTTTGGATGTACCGTTGAGGGTCAACGCGTCCACAGGTAATGTTCTCGGGGTAACTCTTGTTGTTCGGGATGGTGCGACCATGACGTTTGGGAGTGAGGCGGAAATTTTCGCGGACAGCAGCATTCAGAATTACCCAACAGGCTACACAACGGGTACTGGCACATACACCATTCAAGGCGGCGGCGAGCTGATAATCCGCAACACTTGGGCACTCAGAGGAAGCAAACTGACAGTTACCGGCGAGGATATAGTGGGTTCAGTGGCAGCAAATAAGAGGGCAACACTTACGCTTGACCTTCCTGCAGGCACAGTTCATGACCTCAGAGGCAGAGTAAGTACAGCTTCTGACAGCACAGCCCTTGAAGTCAACAACGGAGGACATACAGACAGCGACGGAACAAGTCCTGCTTATGACAACAGCGGAGCCAGTTTATTCCTCACTGGTCCGACAGTGCTTAACGTACTCAGCGATATAACGCTCTACGGACAGATTGACTCTGATGCTCCCAACACCAGCTTTGCCATTTCGGATTTCAACAATATGTACCTTTTGACGAAGGCTGGTGCCGGAAAACTTACGCTTGATGTCGATCATAGTGTATCTGCAAGTGATCCCCGCTACCTTTACGAGAGACGCTCTATTCCTAAGAAAATTGAGAAGATACTTGTTGAGGGCGGAACACTGGAATTTCTTGGGATGCAGACGTGGCAGGCAGGCGGCGGTCTTACGACTTACGAGACACCCGAGATAATCGTTGCCGCTGGTGCAAAGCTCATCGTTGGAAAACAGTCAATAGAGGATGCTCAAAACAGCGGAGCAAAGCCTGTAAAATTTAGTGTATACGGTGAGGCGGAATTTGAAGATCACGCTATCGTAAGGGATCAAGGCAACGAGATTTATCCTTATGAAGATTACATATCCTACAGCAATGGACTTGTGATTAATGCTAAAGCCTCCCTTTATGTCTCGAGTGGCGGCAAGGTAATAGTTAAAGACGGTGCACTCGCAGTTGCCAAGCTCACCGGTGAAGGCGACGTAGAGATCAGGAACACCCTCGACTCGCGCGACAGAGCAGTACTGATTCTGACTGACTCACTGGGCGAAGTTGACGATGTTTCGGACATTAACGACAGCAGATACGCCCACAACTACATAGACTTTCAGGGCAGAATCTACGGTCAGGGCGCGAATGTCGGTCTCTATTCTTCGTCAGCGAGCAAGCCTCCGTTCAGCAGGCGCATCTTCCGCAGTGCAGATGTAACCCTCGACAACCTCATAGTCTACGGCCCTGCACAGCTCAACGTCGACGACGCTGCAATGAACGGCCTCGCCAACGTCAAAGACATCTGGCTTCGCGGCCACAGGCCCGGTGCTGTGAACTTCAACGATGACGGCACAGTCGCGAGTGCTACGGCATATTCCAATCTGACGGTCGGAAAACTCAACTTCATTCCGAGCGAGAAGGCAAAGTCCAATATTTACGTTGACGGCCTGAAAGTTGACGGCACAAGCAACGCTAACAACTTCGGCGAAATTCGCATCCTCGACTACGACAACGATACGGCGAATGCTTCTCTCGTAACGACCGGTGCAAATAACGCAATAGCTGGCCAAGCTCCCAGAGACTACACCAGCCCGGAGAACCGCGAGGGCGGAGAAGCAGGGTCGCGCGTCAACGTCTACATCAGCAGCCTCCAGCTCTACGCGAACAGAGGCACAAATCAGGATTTCCCCACAGCGTACGCAAACCCGGCATCAGGAATCTATGCACTCAAGATTAACGGCACAGCACAGCCCTCGAGATTCATTATTGATGGTCCGAGCGTAAACGGCGGCGGATTAGCGGAAGACGTGAGCAACATCGTCTATCAGGTGCAGATTTCCGAGAGTTCCGATGTCAGGTTCACGGGGCTTGACGGTGCAGACTATTACCCGCTGGCAAGGAGCAACAGCCTTCTAGTCAAGAAGGACGCAAAGCTCGAAATTGAACGCGGAGGAATTATTGACGGTCATCTTTTGTTTGAGGCAGGCAGTATAGGCGACGCTTGGCCGGATTACGGATCGGAGGCTTATCCTGCCGACGAAGACTTCTCCTCAAATGATGGCTGGTATAGCTCAAAACTTGCGAACTACACAGCGTTCACGACACAAGCAGGCATAACAAATAGAATCACATACGACAGCAATAATTACGCAGTCAAAGTTACAGGAAATATTGGGACTTCGGACAACATCGGCATGGTTTTAGTGAGGACTTCGTTGTTGAGCAGAGCGTTCAACACTTACGAATATACGACGATAGGACAGAGGTTCAAGGTACTTGGCCGCTTTGTAGACACAAATGGAACGTTCGACGATAATTTTGCTCCGTCGTACAACGAGAAGTTTCAACTAAGGATTCCGAGTGATGCTGGCGACGTAACCGTTGAGAATCGTACAGAGCTTGCAGTCGTTGAACATGCCAGCTATTCATTCATATCTGACCCGTCTAATTTTGGATCAGGAAATAACTTCTCCATCAAAATCCCGTTCGCCGTCATGATAAGAGGAGAGTCGCGTACCCTAAAACGAGAAACTGCCTCTGACGGAACGATTCACTACTACGTAGATATCGGAGATGAAGGCAGGTATTACTTCAAGCTCAATCCCTGTATAGGCATTACTGACGATGTACTAGGTGCGAAACTGTCCTCATCAACATACGCGGACGAAGATGTAACGCTCAGAGCGGAAATAGAGATTACGAATGACGGCGAGCAGTACATAAGGATTGTCGGCGTATCAAGAGTTGAAGAGACATCACCGATAGGGATTGCGCTTTACCTTGAGGAAGATGATGAACTGGATTCTGCGGGACTGTCCAACACGCTGACGTGGCTCAACGGATCGTTCCCTGCATATACGGAATACAGCTTCTCTCGCGGCTCTGCTAACCCCTACTCTCCTGGAGGTACCTCAATCCATCTCGTTGGCACGATGACTCCAGATGACACTCTTATTGCTGGACGTACATACTTTGCGGCTTTCAGCACAGATATTTCTTCACCTGTAACTTGGACTATTACCGATAACACAGAGGGCAAAGTTATTCACCACTCTTCAGCTGTTACGGCAAGCGATGACCTGTTCATAGTTGAGCTTACGCCGCAAACTTCTGAGGAAGAACAGAGTTTCACGATATACGCCGATAACGGCAGTCTCACTAATTCTTGGCAGATATTCTTCGATGTTGATCCTGAGGACGAGGGTATTACGTTCCAGACCCTTCCTGCAACGTCAGGTACACACGACAACGTAAAGCCCGGCTACAGGGTAAATTTCCCCTCTAATGTAGTTGCTGATGAGGATTCAGTGTTCTGTCCGTACTGGCTCAAAGTTATTACGAATGATGACGGAGAAGTTACCGGCGTGGAGTTCAACGACAATGCACCCGACTTCGAGGAGGGCATAACGGCAACAGTAACAGTTGAGGGCATGAACTACGACGGCTACGATGTCTATTATCAGTGGGAAGTAACCTACGGAGTAGAAGGCACAGCTTCAACCGGAGTATCGGTCATGCCTGCTGCACCCTCAGGGCTGGATTTGAGCAATCCGTCAGTGGTTCAGGCAATATTCGCTCTGTTCGGCGGAAGATATGCAGATTTACCCCTCGAGCCACTTTCACTAGCAGGACTTACCCCTCGCAGTCCCAGCGACGTACCCGCAGCAATCCGCAATGAAATCACCGGAAGCGGCAGACGAATCGGCCTAGTTCTCCCGACAATCACAGCAACTACAACAGGAATCAAGCTATTCGCTCTGGATATGAGTGCTCTGGTTGTTGGTGAGCAAATTTTCATGAGGATGGGAGCGCAAATAACATTAGTAAGCTCTGGCTTCATAGCTTCCGCAACAGAAGATGATTATTTTTTTATCGACTCGGACATCAACCAGATCACAACAGTACCATCGGCCGGAACAACTGTTTATGTTGCCGCGGGCATGGAGGCCGGCAATACGTATGAGCCAATCGTAACGGTAGCAGATTCTCCTTCATTAGAGGACGAAGACAACAACTCCGGCGGCGGCGAAAATGCCCAGACAGACAACACTAGCACTGAACCGTCATACACAAATTACAACCCTTACGCCGATTACTCGCCAACACGTACACCAGCGGGCAATGATGATGATAGCGTTACGCCAGCGAGCAATGACGTTACACCACCCGCGAGCAATGACGTTACGCCGACTAGCAGCGACATTACACCTACAAGCAATGATGTTACGCCAGCTAGCAATGACATTACACCGACTAGCGGAGACACTTCTTCACCCGTCAACGACGACACCCCGAACGATGAGCAGTATCTTGGAGAACCCTACAACGCAGACCGTTGGACCAGTGCTTCACGAATCTCAACGGCTGCTGCTCTGCTCGATCTGCTCTCCAGAATCAACAGCGGGACAGAAACACCAGGCCAGTATTATGTGCTTTACGCGGATATAGACATTTCGGCGTTAAGCAGATGGACGGCAATCGGGACAAATGAGCATCCGTTCACCGGGCACTTTGACGGTGCGGGCAAGACGATAACCCGTTCGGAAGCATCTGCACTGTTCGGCGTGGTCAAGTCCAACGGCGTAGCAATACGCAACCTTTCCGTCCGTACTGTCGGCTCAACAAACACTTCCGGCTACCTGAAAGCCTCAGCCTCTCCTTCTGAATACGCCGGAGGAATCGCTCAGTCATTGTCCGAAGGAATCATCGAGAACTGCTCGTTCAGCGGGAATGTCTCGATAGACGGTGAGGACTCTGCGGCCGGAGGAATAGTAGGAGAATTGACCGGAGGCACGATCAGGAATTGCAGGGTGCTATCAGGTTCAGGGATAACAGCTGATTATTCGGCAGGAGGAATAGCGGGCTATGTATCCGGCGGCGGCATATCGGAGTGCTCTTCGCGCGCAAGGGTAAGTGCAAGATATTCCGGAGGCATCGCAGGATATTCTGAAGCGGAACGCAACAGCATCAACAGCAACTCCTTCACGGAAGCGGACTATGAAGTAGGCAACGATGCATCAAGCCTCGAATTAACCCCTTCGTCGCAGACTGTAGAGGAAGGCTCGGAAATTAGGGCAATAACTTTCAGCGCAGAGGGCATCAGGAGCTGGAGTTATGCTTGCGACATATCCGGCCTGTCATCCAGCGATAACGCAATCACCGGCATAATTCCTTACGGCACACCTGCGGGAAATCACACTGTCATTGTGAACGCGATAAACTCTGACGGAACGAGAATAGCGGGCCAAGCTGCAATCACCGTAACCAGAATCAGCAGGAACGGAAGCCGTAACTTCATGGATTACGCGTTCGAAATGCCTGAAGGGCTTAGAGACGGAATAGTGTCATTCTTCGGGACGGATAACGTGTACCAGCTCACGAGAGACGAGATTATTTCCGAGACATGGGAACTTGGCCAGGAAGACATTCAGGCAATTTCGGGAATGAACCTGCGGGTTGTTATGAGGCTGCCGGA
Source organism: Synergistaceae bacterium (assembly GCA_017451025.1). Classification (GTDB taxonomy): domain Bacteria; phylum Synergistota; class Synergistia; order Synergistales; family Aminobacteriaceae; genus JAFUXM01. Next base: position 127,579 of record JAFSSM010000015.1, read on the forward strand.
AATTCGTCCTGCCAGGTCTGGAATATACCTGCTGAGGCTGAGTCTGCTTGATGTTTCTGCGGGTGCGCGGCTTGGGCTTCAAGGAATAACAGGAAGCAGTCAGGTCAATTCTGCTGCTCTTGAGGACATGGAATATGCATTTTTTGACGAGAACGGCCGGGAAATTAAGGAAGTCCCGTCAGGAAAAGTAGTTTATGCGGCACTGAGGCTGAGTGCCGGCAGGACACACAGGGGTGTAGTTACTGCTCCGAATGAGCTGGGACTCGGAAGTATTCAGGCATTTGTTGCGGACGATGAATTGCTGGGGAAGATAGCGGAATCCGTGAATATTTCTGCGGACAAACTGAACATGCTGGAGGAGGAGAACATTCACGATCCGCAAGACCCTACGCAGTCGATGCTGGACGAGATGAGGAGCCGTGAAAGCGATGTTGTGGGAAAAATGAACACCCTTGTAGTCAGCAAGGACGGGTATTATGTGTTCAAGGTAACGCTTTCGGACGATCTGTACGAACAGTATGTGAAGGGAGTGAAGGTAGAAGACCTGAAGGCATATGTTCTGTATGACAGCGGCACCACAGAAAGCTCGGAGGTTAGGGCATCGTTCATATTAGGACTGGTGAACACGTGGGAGATGCTGACATTGACGGGCGAGAAGCTGGAGTTTGGAGCGAAGGAGTTCTTGATGGTGGGATTCCTTAATGCCGGGACTCCTTTCAGCGTCTACTTGACCAAACTGATTATTGCGCTCCTTATGGGAGGATGCGATGCCGGGCTTGGCCTTGCGGGGCTGGGTGTCGTTTCTGGTGCAGTGATACTCACTATACACAGAAGACGTTAGTGCACAAAAATACCGGGAGGCAATATTTTATTTATTGATAAACTCCTCCCGGCTTCGCTTTACCTTCATTCATGCTTGGCGATTATCCCGTCAACATCTCCAGGACTCCGCGATACATCACTCACCCACTCTCCGAATACCTTTACGCCGTTCACCGCCTTCACCCAGTCCTCCAGTGCCTGACGCTTCACCATATCCTGCTCTCCTTCCTGGCCCTTCACCTCGAGAATCAGCATCTTACCGTTCCTCAGCTTCACCAGAAAGTCCGGCAGATACCTCCTCACCGTACCGCCGTACATATAGTTCACGTGAAACCCCAAGTGATCGTTCTTCACCCAAGCCTTCACGTCCGGATTCCCGTCAAGCGCATACGCCGCCGCAGACTCCCACGTGCTGTCAAACACACAACGGTTAATCTGAGACTTCTTCGCCGGAAAATTCGCCCGCGCTGTCCACCACTCGCGCATCTCCTCCGTCGAACGCTCACGCTTCCCCTGAGGCAGTACAGGCAATATCCGTTCAACATTATCACTCGTGATGTGCCGCCATATGTGCGAAATTATCCGCTCCATGTTCATAGCAAGCACTATCATTCTACGTACCTTGTCCGTCGCGAAAAGTTCAGGCGTTATCCTAACGTTCCGCAGATACTTCACCGTCAGCGCGATAACCTGCCCTATCTGAGACAGCTTCGGCCCTTCCTTCTGCCATTCCTCGCTGAACCTGCCGTACACTTTCCCGGCAGCGTCAAAAATTATCCGCTGAAGCCTAATCTCCCGGTACAGACTCTCAAGCTCAACCTGCAGGCACTTCGTCAAATCCGTCTTGCCGTCCAAAACCGGCGCAAGCTCCGCACTAATCCTCGTGCTCTCTGCACTCAATACCAGTTCAGGCACTTCACCCACATTCAGGCTGAGTTTCTGGCTCATCACATACTCCAGTCTCTCAACCTCAGGCCACGAAATCATATACTCCCTGCGTTCCTTCAGCGGCCTAACCGGATATTTCGGCTTCTCTATGTGCGGTTCATTCACTCTCCTCACGTCTTCGTCAGCCCCGAACAGCAGAAAGTTGAACGGCACGCCAAAAACATTGACGTACTCCGGCGCAAAAAGCCCTCCCTCTTCTTCCGGCGGATCGTACGATGTCCTGCGCAATCCCCTTCCTACAACCTGCTCGCACAACAGCTGACTCGTGAATGCCCGCAACCCTATTATGTGCGTTACAGTCCTCGTGTCCCAGCCCTCAGACAGCATTCCGACCGATATTACGTTGTACTTGCCCTCACCCGGACGGCCTTCCTTGCCCACAGTGTCAGCCATACGCCGAATTTCCTCGCCTTCGGGCTTCTCCAGAACTTTCGAGTCTATGTGCAGTATTCCCGCAACGTCGCACAATTCCGGCACTCCGATATTCCCGTGCTCAAACGCATACGCAATCCGTGCCGCAGTATCCGTGTTGTTCGCTACCGTTATCATCACTGGAGGAGTCGGAGCGTTCATCTCACGCCACGAATCAAACGTACTCTTCCAGTCCCGGCCAAGAAGCATGTACGCAGTCTTCACCAAGTCCGGAAGCGGAGCACTCTCTTCCTGTTTCGCACGGCTGAACTGATTCTTAACCTCCGGGTCAGCGTAAATGTGGAACAATTTTGACCTGTAAGTCCTCGAGTCCGGCGCGGCACTGTCCCTCACAACATGGCGCGGAGTCTTCACAATTCCGGCCTCCACTCCGTCGCTCAACGAGTAATCACTCACAATCCACGTGAACAGCCCCCCAGCGTCATTAATCGTCCTGCCAGGCTCAAACGGTGTCGCCGAAAAGTCATAGCACGCCAAAATTCCGCGCGTACGGTTAATCCGGTCAAGACCCTGAATCCACACCGTAGCCTCCTCGCGTTCAGATTTCGTGCCAGTCTTGTTGTCGCCGGGCTTCACCCTCCACGCGTGATGGGCTTCGTCGTTAATCACAACCAGATTCTTCATGTCGCCGACAATCTCACGGCAAAATGCACCGTCGCTCTTCGGGCCTCTCTTGTCCACGCTGTTCGTGTCGGGCTTCTCCGGAATCATCCTCTGCCAGTTCACGATCTCAACACGTGCCTGATTGAGACTCTGCCTCATTCCTTCAGGCACCACACCGAACGAATCATAGTAATTCTCCTCGTTGCCGGGCTTCAGAACCTCAAGGCGGCTCCTCACCGTCAAATTCGGAGCAACTACCAGAAAATTCCTCGTGAACCTGTTATCGCGGGGATATGCTGACTTGTTGCAGGCCAGCCACGCAATCAGCATCGACATCACAATTGTCTTTCCGCCGCCGGTACACAGCTTCGTGCACAGCCTCCTGATCTCTCCGCCGTCGTTCGGAATTTCGTCATCCCCCCTAACTTCAGCGAGAAATACCAGCGTCTCGATTGCCTCAAGCTGACACCAGAAGAACGGCTTATCCTTGCGAGCGGATATGTCGTGCCAGTGTTCAAGAAGCCTGCGTGTAGTTCCGGTAACGTGAGCATAGCCGCCCTCCCGCCAATCCTTCACGAGAGCACGTATTCTGTTCACCAGCGGAAGCTCAACAAACCTGCTCATCTCTCCCGACAAATCATCAGCAATGAAGTAACCGGCCTTCCTCCTGCCGCTGACCACATCGAACCCGCAAGTGTCAGGGTTGTAGACGTGGTGATACTCCGGCTCAGTGTACGGTGAGTTGACGATAAATCCCTCAGCCATCATTCCGCCTCCTCACGGGTAAGCACCCTCATGCTCTCAATTCCTCTGTCGTCGATGACCTTCACCGCTACCTTTTCTCCTGCCTTGAAGGGTAAGGACTCCGTGCCCGAATACGCCTCGATAAGGTCAGCGTCAATCTCAGCGTTGAGAGTTTTTGCGAGTCTGTCCCAGCCGCCGCCCTTCCCTTCCATCGGGAAGAACACCTGCGAGGGATTCAGAGTGCCTCCGTCGTAATCCGGGTCGAGCATCCACATAGCAATCTTGTCTGCGTTACCGGACTCTACATTTCCGGTCTTCACGTTGTAGTAGTCGAACCCTCGAACCCTCACTCTGTAAACCCCTAACCCCTCATCCCTAATCCCTACGTCCGGCTGACCCACAAGCCAGAACGATTGATCCGTCTTCAACTTCTTGCGCAAATCCTCAGTCATCAGGTCCGTGTTCATCTGCGCCTGAAGAATCGTCATGCTGTGCATTGCGGCCAAGTCCTTGATGAGCTGCTGTGCCTCCGGGTCAAACTGGAACGCCGCGAAAATCAGCATATCCGGCTTCATGATTAGTGCCTCCTGCACTGCGTTGAACACCCTGCGCGAGTCCATGAGGCTGGCTTCGTCCGCAAAACACACATACGCGCTCTTTCCGTCCTCAGTCTCAGCCTCAGCGTTGAGCCAGCGTGTTGCGGACTTGGACTCGACGCGGGAAAACCTTATGCGTTCGCCGCCCCTGCCGACAATTCCCGTAGCCTTGAGCTGTTCGCGCCAGTCGGAGAGTTTCGCGCCTTCGTTGAGGGATTCGGACTCTATTGCCTCGTCGGGAGAGAACACAACGGGAGCGGGCAGGGCTTCAACGGTGAACGGCCCGGAGAGGCGGACGAAGTTTGAGTCGACTTTTGGCTGGTCGTAGAGGATTTCCTGAGCAGGGGGTTCGTTGTTGGCGATGGACTTTAGGGTGATGTGGGGTACGGTCTCGTAGACGAAGCCGGAGGAGATTCCTTCGGCGGGGTTATTGAGGCGGTAGTGTGGGAAGGTTGCGGTGAGGAGGCGTTGGCGTGCGATTGCGAGGGCGACGCGTGAGGTGTCGCAGGTTATCCAGCGTCTGCCCCATTGTTCGGCGGTGAAGGCGGTGGTGCCTGAGCCGCAGGTGATGTCGAGGACGAGGTCGCCGGGGTCTGAGGTCATGAGGATGCAGCGGGAGATTACCTTCGTTGAGGTCTGGACTACGTACATCATATCTGGTGTCCCGCCTGTATCATTCCACATATCGTCGAGTTGCATCATTGGCGAATCGCTCATGTACCTTTTGTAGCGCAAGGTCTTTCCTGAAGCACTGATACGTCCTGCCGCTATGAGTCTCTTCATGCCTTCAAGCGTTGTCTTCCAGTGATTATTTGCGGGTGGAGAATACTTCTTGCCCTCGAACTCTAAAAGTTCAGTAGAATTACTAGTTGCACCAGACGATAATAATGTATCATACTGAAAATTTCGGTGGCTTGATAGAAATGTTTTGTCATTCATCTCTTCAGGTGTCAATTTCCTCACAGTCCCATCATCAAGCTCAATATACCTATACACGTCAAACGATGGTGTACCTGGCTTCCTCTCCACATACAGCTGGCGATATTTCACGTGCTCCTTATCCTTCGCATACCACACGAGATAATCTGTCGTGCTACCTATGAGATTTGAGGGATTCTTCCCTGACTTAGTGAACTTAATCATCGTAACGAAATTCTCCACTCCGAAAACCTCATCGCACAGCTCCCTAACATGATGCACATTCTCATCACTTATCTGCACAAATACACTCCCGCTCTCACTCAGCAGCTCCCTCACCAGCAACAACCTGTTCCGCAAATACGTCAGGTACGAGTGAACCCCAAGCTCCCACGTGTCCCGGAATGCCCGTATCATCTCCGGCTCCGTGCTCAGGTCATCGTCGCTCCTGTCCTTCACGTCCTTCTTCCCCACGAACGGCTGAAAATTGCTCCCGTACTTTATCCCGTATGGCGGATCAATATACGCAGTCTGCACCGTCCCCGCCATGCTCTCCTTCTGCAGCAGCGAGTTCATGATGATTAACGAATCCCCCGCTATCATTCTGTTCATCCAGTTTTCCCGGTGCTGGTACGCCTCAATCGCCTTCAGGGTGCTCATCGCCCGCTCCGCATACGATGCCTCCGGAAAAAGATAGCCCTGACGTTCCGGCGTTCTGGTCTCCTCCTTCTGAACAGGGAATACGATTCTCTGCGGCCTCACCGTCTCGTGAACGTGGATTGACGACGCAGGGACGGTGAAGCTGTCTCCCTCAGACTTTCCCGCCCAGTCCAGCGAAGGGGATTCGTGCGGGTCGAAGCTGTAGCTCGTAATTTTGTCGGAAGGCGGCTCGAACTGTCCGTGCCCTGCCTCCGGGTTATTTATGCGTGTCTGTGTGTGAATGTTTGATGTCATGTCGCGTCTCTTCTTTGCCAAAACGGCGGTCTCCTTTCGTGAAGATAAAAAAATTACCCGGCTGTTACACCGGGCACAACGAATCTCTCTTAGCGTGATAACAGCGTCAGCATAACTCCTGCCGCAACTGCCGTTCCGATAACTCCCGCAACGTTCGGGCCCATAGCGTGCATCAGCAGGAAGTGGCCGGGATACTCGTGCTGTACGCACCTCTGGACGACGCGCGCCGCCATAGGTACCGCACTGACTCCTGCCGCTCCGATCATCGGATTGATCTTTCCGCCGGAAAGCACCTTCATTATCTGGCCGAATACCAGTCCGCCGAACGTTGAGAACGCGAACGCAACGAGTCCTAAGCAGATTATTGCGAGGGTTCCCAGCGTCAGGAATCTCTCTGCGGCCATCGTTGAACCGACCGACAGCGCAAGGAATATCGTTACTATGTTCATCAGTTCGTTCTGGGCTGTGTTGCTCAGTCTCTCGGTAACTCCGCACTCACGGAGCAGGTTTCCGAACATCAGCGTACCGACAAGGGGCACACACGCAGGAAGGATTAAGCCTGATACGACGGTGCAGATAATCGGGAAGAGAATCTTTTCGCGTTTGCTGACCGGGCGGAGCTGTCCCATGACGATTCCTCTGTCCTTCTTGCTGGTCATGAGATAGATAACCGGCGGCTGAATCATCGGCACGAGGGACATGTACGAATACGCGGCGACCGCGACTGCACCAAGTATCTGCGTCTGGCCGAGCATAACGGTCAAGTAAATGCTCGTCGGGCCGTCAGCTCCTCCGATGATGGCGATTGATGCCGCTTCCTTGATGTTGAAGGATACGAGGCCGTTTGTGAGAGTTCCGAGCCAGTTAGCACCGATGAAGGCCACGAACACGCCGAACTGTGCCGCCGCTCCGAGAAGGAAGGTTATCGGGTTGGCGATGAGGGGTGCGAAGTCGGTCATTGCGCCGATGCCCAAGAATATTAGTATCGGGTAAATCTCGAACTCTGCACCGTAGTACAGCGAGCGCAGGAAGCCGATGGTGTGGGTTGTCTCGTTGAACTCGTCCCAAATTCCGGATAGCGGGAGGTTGACGAGCAGACACCCGAAGGCGATCGGTACGAGCAATAGGGGTTCAAAGCCTTTGCCGATAGCCAGGTACAGGAGTACGAACGAGACGAGAATCATAATAATGTTGCCTGTTGTGAGTCCTGCAAAGCCTGACTGAAGCATCAAGTCTTTCAATGCAGTAAGGTACATTTCCATCTTGTGGATCAAATCCTTTCATGAAAGTTTACTGTGAGTGAAGTATTTATACCACGTTGATTAGCACTTTGGCAAATGCGAACATATCCCTGTATAATGGCTTGGCAAAAACAGCAATAGGTGAAGGAGAATTATGGGCAAAGTATTTTTTGTGAGGCAGGGAGATTACGGACAGGGAGCGGTAGACTCCGCAGTGAAGAGGGTATTTGACCATTTCGGGGGTATTTCGTGTTTTGTGAGGCCGGATACTCGCGTCCTCTTGAAGGTTAATCTTGTTTCAGGGCACGACATCGAGCGCAGGGTAACAACTGACCCTTCAATAGTCAGGGCGGCTGCTAAACTGGTGCTTGAGGCCGGAGCGACTCCGTTTATTGCGGACAGTCCGGGCATCGACAGTTTTCAGAGGGCCGCAGAAAAAGCGGGGTTTGTTCAGGTTGCGGAGGAACTGGGGATTGAGTGCCGTGAACTAACTGATCCCGTAGACCTTCCTCCTGCTGAAAACGCGGACTTCAAGCATATACAGGTAAGCCGCCAGGTTCTGGAGGCGGACTCTGTGATAAGTCTGGCCAAGCTGAAGACTCACGGGCAGATGTACTTGACGATGGGAGTGAAGAATCTTTTCGGGACGATACCCGGCAGGCTCAAAGCGGGGTGGCACTACAACGTCGGGCTGAACCGTGAGAAGTTTGCGTCCCTGTTGCTGGATATTTATGCTGGGGTAAAACCGACATTCACGCTTCTTGACGGAGTTATCGGTATGGACGGAGACGGTCCTACGTCGGGAGAGCCGTACTCTTTCGGGCTGATTGGGGGATGTGTTGACGCGCTGACGATGGACTTCTGGCTGTGCAGGATGCTAGGCGGGAAACTTGAGGACTATCCGTTGTACTTGGCCGCGAGGGGCAAAAATCTTCCGCAATGTGAACTTGATGCGGGTGATGTTGAGGGGGATTTTTCGCCTGACTATGTTTTCCCGAACGTCAAGCTCCCGAAGACGCGCTCGATGCGACTGCTTCCCAGAATACCGTTTATCGAGCGGTTAATGACTTCGAGGCCGGTGCATATTCCCGAAAAATGCATAGGGTGCGGGAGATGTGCGGCAGTGTGTGCGGCTCATGCATTGAGGCACGAGAACAAGCACCTGTACTTCGACTACGGAAAGTGCATCCGGTGCTATTGCTGTCATGAGATGTGTCCGGTGAAGGCGATTAAGTTTCAGGAAAGCAGGCTGTTGAAGATGGTAAACTTCTTCACGCATTAATACATTAAGGAGTGATGTGAACTTGCAGCAACGCAAAATGAAGTTCGTGGTTGTGTCGCCGAAGCAGGTAGCCCCGAATCAGGTAAGCAGCGGCGGCCCGATAGCACTTTACGCTCTGTGCAAATACCTGGCTGAAGAGGGATATGATGCCAGGATACTGACACCGTTTAACCTCTATTACAGGGACGACGGCGAGGTTTTGTCGTTATATAGGCGTATAAGGCGCAAGATGAAACCGGTGAAGTACGTTTACATTGCCGCTAAAGACGCAGTGAAGAGCTTTGCGGCAAAAATAGTCAGCCGATTCAACAAGGGGGGGGGGGGGATAAGATTCATTTCCTGCGCGGCTATTTCGATCTCCCTGTAGAAGGATGCAAACAAAAATTCTTGCCCTTCATCAATGACGATACCATAGTAATCTATCCGGAAATCTTGCACGGAAATTTCCTCAACGCCAAAAATGTAGTAAGGTGGCTTCTCTTCTTCAACCGTTTTCCTAATGACGACACAGCTTACGGCAAAAATGATCTCTTCTTCAGCTATTCCAAAAAGTTCAATGACCCGGAACTTAACCCTTCCGGCAGAATATGCACCGTCAGCTATTTCAACTGGGAAATCTACAAGCGCACGAACTTCGGAGAAAGAAACGGTACGTGCTATATAGTCAGGAAAGGCCGCAGCAGGCCAGACCTCCCCAGAGAATTTGACGGTCCGATTCTCGACAGCCTGCCCGAACGCGAAAAGGCCAAGTACTTCAACTCCTGCAAGTACTGCGTGAGCTATGACACCTACACTGCCTACTCAAGCATTGCGGCAATGCTCGGGTGCATCTCAATCATCGTGCCTGAACCCGGCAAAACCAAAGAGAATTACGGCGGAGAAAGGCCGGGAATTGCGTTCAGCTTTGACGATGCTGAAATTGAAGCCGCGATAGCCTCTCTGCCAGTCCTGACACAAAGATTTGCAGCACTAGAACAAAGCAACAGGGAAAATGTCCGTTTCTTCATCGAGGAGTGCAGAAAATATTTCGGGATGCTCTAGCAACAAAAATTCCCCCTTACCGCAACAGCAAGGGGGATTTGTTATATCTTTCCTAGAGTTCACGCAAAATCATTCGCCGTGCCTCATACATCGGTATATCGTGTTTCTGCGCAATCTCCTTCACGTCTTCGTATTCCGGAATACGCCTCAGTTCTTCTCCGCCCAGATCCGTAGTCTTCACGCGAATTTTTCCTAAACTCGTATCCGCTTCCTCTATTCGCCAGTTCAGCCTTACACGGTCAAACTCCTTCAGCCTTACTCCCTGAGAAGTTGTGTGTTCAAGGATTATCCTGCTCAATTTCTGTGAAGCCTCACCCTTGCACAGACAGCACAGTTTTACTCCTGGCCTGGCCTTCTTCATGGCGATATTCTCCGTCCAAACGTCAAGGCCGCCTCTCAAAAACAGCTTCCCGATTACCGGCTCGTAGTCCTGCGGGTTCATGTCGTCAATGTTGCACTCAAGAAGTGTTATGCGCTCGTGAATTAGCCCGTCCGACTCGTACTCATTCCCTGCATCAATCAGCATCACTCGGAGCATATTCGGCATGTCTGGACTCTCGCGATTACCGAGACCATATCCTGACGCAAGAATTTTCCCCGCCGGAATCGAGCTGAAACCGTCAGCCAGAACCTTAACCAGCAATGCACCGGTCGGTGTTGTGCGTTCCATAGGAGTCCCGGCTGAATACACAGGCAGGCCGTGAAGCAGCTTCTCCGTTGCTGGCGCGGGCACGGGCAAAATTCCGTGAGCACACTCTACAGTTCCGGAGCCCACATTAATGCTTGAACACAAGACTCTTGGCCAGCCCAGAGCATCTACCAGAATGAATGACCCCACAATGTCGATTATCGAGTCTACCGCTCCGACCTCGTGGAAGTGAATCTTGTCGGGGGTTGTGCCGTGAACATTAGCCTCTGCCTCAGCGAGAAGGGAGAACGCACGAAGCGAAGCTACCTTTACGCGAGAGGGTAATTCACTGGCCGTAATCATCGCCTCAATGTCCGCCAAGTGCCGGTGATGATGGTGATGATGTTCCTGGCCGTGCTCGTGCTCGTCGTGTTCGTGGTGAGGGCCTTCGTGTTTATGATGGTGCTCATGCTTCAGGTGAACGTCGAAGTTTATTCCGGCGATGCCGTTCTTTGTTGTGCGCTCAATAATCAGCTCGTATTCTTCGGGATTAAGTGCTGTAAGTTTCCTTATGCCTTCAGTAAGGATATTCATGTTCGGCACGAGATTCAGCAGTGCTCCGATAAACATATCTCCGGCAATTCCGGCGAAACAGTCCAGGTATAACGTCTTCATCTGTCATCCTTCTTTCTTGTGTAGCCCAGCAGTTCCTCGAACGGATCGGGCTTCTTCAGAGTCTCAGGCGGTGTAATCCTCGCTTCAGGGGCGATTGCCTCACGGACTCTCGGGTAAGGCCGGGCACTCCCTGAAACACTGCGCAGGATATTCCGTCCTTCTTCAGCCGTCAGCATAGGGACTACCGTTGAAGCGTCGCATTCACAGCAAAACTTTATGTCCTCGTCGAAGCCTATCTGACCGAGATACAGGGCGTGATTCGATTTCTTGACGCACTCGACAAGATTGCTGCCTCTGTTCTGCCACATGGTCAACGCAATTCGTGCACTGTCAGTCATGTAGACTTCACCCTTTGTGCCAAGTTCATCAACTATTGCTCCTGCGCAAAGTGTATCCTCCCACGATGGCCATCTCTTCCTGCCTGAACACAGAAGCCCGATTCTTTTTCCGAGCGTCATAGCGTAATCCAGACATGCCGCGTAATTCCGCAGACTGGCGGCCAAGACGGGCCTTCCGCTTGACGCGGCCTGACACAGTGCAACCGTTCCGTTGGTCGTGGACATTACGCCGCAATAATGCTCCTGAATCAGCTCATAGTTCAGCTCAACCGGGGAATTGCCCAAATCGAAACCTTCAGGAGGAAGACCGTTGACCTCACCCATCAGCAGGGGTGAAGACCCGCGAGCACGAAGCTCCTGAACCAGAGCACGGGCATCATCTGGAGTCTTCACGGGGTAAAGCTCAATTCCGCCAAGCTCGAACCATCGAGTCATAACAGTAGTTGCCCGCAGAACGTCAATCACCAGCCACACATCAGCGTCTGGCAGGTAATTATCCTCTCCGCACGAGAAGACAACATCAGCTTCAAGTTTCTTCTCCATTCTTCCTAACCCCTAATCCCTAATCCCTAACCCCTAGCCTCTAATACGCCTTCGCAAAAATCGTCAGACGCGCGTTATCTTGGCCGGTGATTATGCACTTGCCCCTGTTATCGCCGGGAAGTATACATCTGGGGGTTGCGCCGGTCTCCTCACGGATTCTGACCTCGTCCTCCGGAGTCCCGCCGAAGTGTGCCCGCACAAATCCGCCCTTCTCCGAGATTATGGCCTTCAGTTCATCGTAGCTGGCCGCGTCGTGAGTATTAGCCTCGCGGAAATCCTTTGCTCGCTTGAACATGTTGGACTGAATGTCCGAAAGCAACTGCTTCACTGTAGGAATTACTGCATCATTCTTCACGTCGAGCTTCTCTCCTGTGTCTCTGCGCACAAGCCTGACTGTTCCTGCCGCTAAATCCTTCTCGCCAAGCTCAAGCCTCAGCGGTACACCTCTCTGCAAATGCGCAAAGAACCTGTCGCCCGGCCTCACATGAAAGTCCGTATCAACACGGGTGAACATTCCGCCTAATTCTTCGTCCAATTTTGCGGACAACTCTTTTGCTTTGGGCAGAATGTCGTTCGCGGCGATGCTTTCGTCCTTCGAGATAGGGAGTATTGCGGCCTTAACGGGAGCGATTCTCGGCGGAATAATCAGGCCGTCATCGTCGGAGTGCACCATGATTAACGCACCGATAAGCCGTGTCGAAACTCCCCAGCTGGTCGTCCAGCAGTAGGCTAATTCTCCCTCTCTGTTCTGGTACTGAATCTCGAAGGCTTTGGCGAAATTCTGCCCTAAGAAATGGCTTGTTCCTGCCTGCAACGCGCGGGTGTCGCTCATCATTGCCTCGCAGGTATATGTGTCGTTAGCTCCGGGAAATCTCTCGCCTGCGGTTTTTTCGCCGGTCAAGACAGGAATCGCAAGCTCATTCTCGATTATATCCTTGTAGACACCGAGCATTCGCATAGTCTCTTCACGGGCTTCCTGTTCGGTTTCGTGTGCGGTGTGTCCTTCCTGCCAGAGAAATTCTGATGTGCGGAGGAAGAGGCGGGGGCGTTTTTCCCAGCGCATTACGTTGCACCACTGGTTCATCAGGACGGGTAAATCTCTCCACGAGTGAATCCACTTGCTGTACATGTAGCCTATTACCGTCTCAGAAGTCGGACGGACTGCGTAAGGTTCTTCCAGTTCTTCGCCGCCTGCATGAGTAACTGTTGCGCATTCGGGAGCAAAACCCTCTACGTGTTCGGCTTCCTTGCGCAGGAATGAGTAGGGTATCAGGAGCGGGAAACATGCGTTGACGTGGCCAGTTTTCTTGAAGGCAGCGTCGAACTTGGCCTGTATGCTCTCCCAGATTGCGTAGCCCGTCGGACGAATGACCATACAGCCGCGAACGGGTGCGTAGTCTGCCATTTCAGCGGCCTTGATTACGTCAAGATACCACTGTGAATAATTTTCTTTTCTCGGTGTAATATTCCTTGCCAATTTCTATTTATCCTCCTTTGTGATTTACCAGAGTGTTTTTACGTCCGGATACTTTACGGCAACGGGAAGTGATCCCATATCGGCACCCCGATAAAGAACCCCGCCTTGAACTCGTCAGACCCGTACATTATCGCAAACTTCATGTCCACAAGATTGTTCGGGAAATTCACCGCAAGTCCAACCTCCCACGGCGCATCTATCTTGTGCCACTCCTTATCCATTGCATAGCCCCAGCTCCCGAAAATCTCTCCGGCTATTACTCCCATCGCTGTACGGCTCAGAATTTTCCTGACTGCTATGTTCGTCCAGAACATGCGCTCCGCCTCAATCGGATGCCTCGCAACAGAGTAAAGCTCCTCCGCCGCACCGAGATATACCGCGTGGCTTCTCCTGTTCATGTCCCCTTCAGCAAATCCCGCCCGGAAATACGTCCTCCACACGCTCGACACATCAAGAGGCTTGAAGTAGCTCAGCCTGTAATTCACCTCGTCGAAATCAGGCCACCATGCATTAATCTTCCACGCATAGCCTTTCGTCGGATCTGCGGGCATATCCAGAGTGTCATATTCCGCCAGGAAAGTTAAGCCTCCTGAATCCGTGTCGTCGTTGTCGGAAATTGCGTCGCCGTCGATGTGCTCATAAGCATACCCTAACCCGACGTTGACATCTCCCCACGTAAACAGCTTCGCTATTCCCGCCGAATACCTGTCCCAGTCCCGCGCAGGGTCATCCTTGCCGGCTGGCTTCCAGTTCTGGGCACTGAGCTTGAACTGCCACGAGTCCATAGGCTGAGGTGCTGTCTGGTACGTTAAATCCAATCCCCACTGATCCCCAATTTTCGCAACGCCAACAAGCGAGTCGTATTCCGAGAACATGCCCTGCGCTTCGCCTTTGACGTACAGCCACCTGTTGGGGTGCAAATTCGTCGTGTAGCCGGAAATCCCGAACTTAACTTCCGGCGAACGCCTTACGTCAATTCTCACTAGGACATCTCCCGAATCCGTGCGGCCAAGCTGATAATCTGCAAGCTCAATTCCTGCCGCCTCAGAGAGCTTAGCCATCATCGCATCTAACTCTTTCGGGTCTGCTTTCCTGCCCACAAAACGCAATCCCCTCTTCCTGACCATATCCGTGAGCTTCGGCGGAAGTCCGTGTACCTCAACATCACCGATAATGTCGCTGAGTGTACGATCCTCCTCGAGCGTGAACAGTGCAGGTCCTTGCGCGGATAATGCCTTGATGTCGTCTATTCTCTTCATCGCCGCTTCACGGCCAAGTGCAATTATCTTGTCGGGGCTGGTTGTGTCGAGCATTCCGAGTCCCGCAACGTTAGGATGGAGCAGAATATCCGCCGCCGCTCCTTCCTCGTCGGTGGTCTTGCGCATCAAGATAGTTAATGCCTGGTTCATAACGTCCATGTAGGAATTTACGCCGCTGCTCATCGCGTCAGAAATATCTACTGCAACTATCGGAATGCCCGGGAATAATTCCTGAGCTGTATACACGGGAAGGTTTGAGACGACCCCGCCGTCTATCAGCACATGATCATCGATAACCCACGGCTCGAACAGCACCGGTATGGACATTGACGCTCTCATTGCGGCGGCAAGGCTGCCTTCTTTGAGCACTACCTTTTCGCCGGTGTTCACATCCGTAGCTACTGCGGCGTAAGGTATAGGCAAATTGTAAAAGTCTGTCTCCGTTACGTGGCGCATCAACTGCGAAAAATACTCGTAGAGCTTGTCGCCGGTGAGGAGGCCTTTAGGCCCTCTGTTGCCGTTCTGTTTTTTCCAGGTCAGTGCAGGAATCGTCGAGGTTTTGGCCCTGCGGTCATCACCGGTAAACACGAACATCGGTCCTGTGTTTTCGCTGAGCAGTGCGGGCAGGTCAAGCTCGGCAAGAATTTTGTGCATTTCCTGCGTGGAATACCCCGAAGCTCTCAGTGCTCCCATCAATGCACCCATGCTCGTACCCACTATTCCGACAACAGGTACTCCGTTCTCCTCGAGTGCCTCGATGACTCCAAGATGCGCAAAGCCCTTCGTGCCGCCACCGGACAAAACCAGAACTACCCCTGCTTCTCCGGCAAACGGACTTAGCGCGAGAATGCACACAGCCAAGATAGAACATAAAACCTTCCTAATCACAATTCTTCCTCCCCTTATAGAAAAACGGCTCCGGCCCATTCAGACCAGAACCGTTGATATAGTTATTTTCTGTGTCAGATTTGCAGGCTAGTCGATCTTGAACGATAACACCAGGAAAAGCCCGCCCGAAGGCTGAAGCTCAAACGGCAGTGTGAAACTTCTCATGCCGTTATCCTCGTTCGTAACATTCTTGATATTCTCGCCTATGATTAGCTGAGGAGGAGTTACGTCAACCGTCCCCAGTGAACTCTGAACTAATGCGCGGCCTCCAATCATGTTGGACAGCTCACCGATTACGCTCATAGAGACATCTTCGCCCAGAACTGGCGCAATCATTCCGCCGGACATAGCTGTAATGATATTCTCGAAGCCTGTTTTGTCCAGCATAATGTTTACTGTTCCGCGCGAACCTACTCCGACTACTCCGATTAGTGCAGTCGTGCAGATATTATCAACTTTGATTCCCTGTGAGACTTTTGCTTTGTTGAGGGTGATATTCAGCCCTACCTCTCGCCCTACTGACAGTACTGCCGACGCAAAACTGTTCACCAGAGCGACGAGTTTATCCATGCCGGCCATAAAATACTAATCTCCCTCCCTGTGAAAATTTGTGCAAAGTTATTTTTCGATTTTTCGGATTGACGTATATTATAGCTTATTCGGGCGCATATCTCTATATTTTTTCACGCCCCTGATTGCTATAGCCCACGCCGCCAGGTCATCAAGCACCCTATCAGGAACTCTCAAGCCTTCGGGCAGGAACCGCATAAACACGCCGGGCCTGTGAATTTTCCAGTAAAGTTTTCTGGCTTCCAGCGTAGTATTATGTTCATCGACACTAAGCACCTCGAACGGCAGAGCAGACCGGACTTTCTGCGTGAACTCCCTGCTGTGCGTTCCGTCGCCTACCGCAAGAAATGCTATCCTTCCGTTTAGAGATTCTTCACTGCCCTCAATTATCCATTCAGCGAAATTTTTCTGAGAGAGCACCGCCGCAAAAAATCTCTCCTGTTCGTTTGTCGGAAATATCCCCGAAAGAATCAGTCCTCCGTCCATGTCCGTAAATGCAAAGCCGGTTTTGTCCCGTCCCGGGTCAAGCCCAAGCACTAACGCTTTTTCCCGAGCGTGTATTCCCATCTGTCCATCAGCCACAGCCACAGCTCCGGCCTCTCCCGAATCCATTTCTCTATCACCTCGCTGCATAGTTCCAGCCCGAAATTCTCCCTGTCGCTCAAAATCTCCTGCATCTCCACAACATGATGTGCAGGGTTATCTTTATCCCGCGTGTAGTGTGTCGCAACAACAGCACACCCGAATTTTTCATGCAGCTTCACGATGCCGTCATGTGTGCTCGCAGGAAGTCCCAGAAATTTTGTGATAACTCCGTCCTTGCGTGCATCCAAGTCCTGCATTATCACAACTATTCCGCCGGACTTCAGCACCCGGAAAATCTCGCGTATACCTTTATGGTTGTCGATGATGTGCATTCCCGTTGTGCGTGTGCGAATATCAGCTATCATGCTCTCGACTCCGCCATCGTTGCGCTGCGGAGTATACACCGCGTGAAGCTCGAACCCGGCATGAATCACACGCATAGCCGCAAGTTCCCAGTTAGCCATGTGGCTGGTCATCAGGATAACACCTTTTCCGCGTGCAAGTGCCGAACGCAGAAGTGCCTGGCTCTCCTCCGGAAAGTCTATGTACTCATCGACCCGCGCCTTCATCACCGGAAATCTCAGGAACTCTACGGCAGACATCCCGAGATTCACGAATGAACCCCGCACTATCTCCCTCGCAATGCTTACACCTACACCCAGAGACAACACACATCTGGCTTCTGCACGGTCAACCTTGCGCCACAAAACCAAACGCAAAATTCTGCCGATAATTCCCCCAAACACGAGAGCTGCTCTGTGAGGCATAAAACGCAATAACTTCACAAAAATCTTCAATGCCATTAATTCCTCCTAGTATATCGTGTAAAATTATCAGGAATTTTTCCCCTAGCAATAGAGGTGATTATATTTGCATTCATTGTCCATGTGCAAACTTTGCGGCAAGATTTTTGACCCCTTCTCCGTTCTGGGAGACAGAGGAATATGCAACAAGTGTTATGCAAGGCTTGACGAAATGTACTCGAAAGTTCATAAATACATCCGCGACAACAGCGATGAGGAACGTTTCCGCCCCGCCAATATCGCAGAAGCTACGGGTATCAGTCTCGACAACATAAAGCTACTCTTCAGTATGGGATACATTGAGCGCGATATGCAGACTTGGAGCAAAGTACCATCTGAGCGTGCTATTCTGGCCAAGAAGTTTGAGCGTGAACTGCGCTACTTGATCGAGAAGTACAAGCTCACAACTTACGGCGGGAAAATCTACAAGCGCAACAGCGGTGAAGACATTATCAGGACTACGTACAGGCACTCGGAGTCCGTTGCAACATGACAGGAGGAATTAGGATATGCCATTGATAGAATGCAGGCTGTGCGGAAGAGTTTTTACGCACGGAGGGCGCAAGAACGTCTGCCCGAGATGTCTGCGCAGGCTCGGAGACCTTTACGCAGAAGTTCACGAGTATATGCGCGACAACGAGGATGAGGATTTCGACATCAACAAGCTGGCCGAAGGAATGGGTATCAGCACAATAGATATTCAGGCACTTATAGATCTTGGGTACCGTGCGCGGGACCTGAAGGACGAAGAAGAAGACCGCCGGAAACTGGCTCAGGCTATCAGCGCAGAAATGGAGAAAATAGGACTCAGGCACAAGCTGACCACTTACGGCGGGGATATATATTCGCGCGGGTATGACCGCAAATTCCGTTGAACATGCAGCAGCTAATCACAGCAGGAATATTCGGTGCGTGCATGGGGTCATTCCTGAACGTTGCGGCTCACCGTTCGCTTCATGGCCGCAAATGGTGGGGAAATGAACGCTCGGTGTGCGAGTCCTGCGGTCATGTTCTGGGAGCACTGGAACTTATCCCGGTAATCTCCTGGCTTGCGCAGAGGGGAAGGTGCAGGCATTGCGGCGCAAAAATTTCGGTCAGGTATATTCTGGTTGAGATAGTATGCGCGGCTCTGGCAGTTACTATTCTTGCACGGTGGGGCTTGTCGTGGGCGTGTGCAATCGTCAGTGCAGGAACTTGCGGGCTTGTCGTGAACTCACTGACCGACATTGAGAGCAGTGAAGTGCTTGACGTTTTTGCGCTAATTCCCGGAGTACTTGGCCTGCTAGTGCGAATCGCCGGGGGCAAGTGGGCTGTGCTCGACGGGCTTGGAGGTGCGCTAGCCGGGTGGGGAATTTTTGCGGCGATAATCTTTCTGTCGCGCGGCGGTATGGGCTGGGGAGATGCTACGTTCATGGGCGGAATGGGGGCAGTGCTCGGCTGGAGGTTCACCCTGCTGGCGTTCTACACCGGCATAATGGCCGGAGGGTTCTGGGCAATAATTCTCCTGCTGATCGGGCGCGTGAAATGGGGAAGAGGCGACGCAATCCCCCTTGTGCCGTTTTTGGCTGTCGGGTGCTTTATCGTAATGATTTTCGGGCCGGAGATTTTCGCGTGGCTCAGCATGAGGCTGAAGTTTGGAGGGGTATTCGTAGTTTCGTGGCCGTTCGGTGTGTAGTGTAAAATATTCGGCAAATTTCCCAGAAAGGATTTGTGAATATTTTGAGTCTTGTACTGTTTAACGACCTGACACGCAAAAAGGAGACTTTCACGCCCATCAAGCCCGGGCACGTCAGCTTCTATTCCTGCGGCCCGACGGTCTATGACTACTTCCACATAGGAAACGCAAGGCCCTTCATCGTGTTTGACGTGCTGAGACGCTGGCTCGAACATGAGGGCTATCAAGTTACGTTCGTGCAGAACTTCACGGACATCGACGACAAGATGATACACCGCGCCCGCAATGACGGAATCACGGTGAAGGAACTTGCTGACAGATTTATAGCAGAGTACAACAAGGATGCTGACGCTCTAGGAATCAGGAGGCCAGACGTTGCGCCAAAAGCTACAGAGCACATTCCGGAGATTATTCACACGATTGAACGCATAATCGCCAACGGACACGCCTACGTATCGGACGGAGATGTGTACTTCGACATCAAGAGCTGGCCGAAATACGGCAGTCTGTGCAGGCAGAATCTCGAGGACTTGGAGGCCGGAGCGAGGGTTGAGCCTGGCGAGAAGAAGCACGATCCGCTGGACTTTGCCCTGTGGAAGGCGGAGAAGCCTGGCGAACCATCTTGGGAGTCTCCCTGGGGAAAAGGCAGACCGGGCTGGCACATCGAGTGCTCCGCAATGTCCTCAAAATATCTCGGCGACAATATAGACATACATTCCGGCGGAGTGGACCTGATGTTCCCGCACCACGAGAACGAGGCCGCGCAGAGCGAAGCCGCGTCAGGCTCCGGAAAACCCTTCGTGAATTACTGGCTGCACAACGGCTTCCTGTTAATCGACAGCGAGAAGATGTCAAAGTCGCTTGGTAATTTCCTGACAGCAAGAGCCGCCCTCGAAAAATATCCGCCGCTCGCGCTACGGTTCTTCATGCTGAGTGCACACTACAGGAATCCTATCAACTTCACCCCTGAATCACTGGAACAGGCCGCCGCAGGAGTAACCAGGCTCCGCAACTGCAAGAGCGACCTCGATTTTGCCGCGCACACCCGCACAGATGATTCGTCCGGGTTCGACACGGCCAAGTACAGGGCTGACCTTCAGGAGCTTCACGCGAAATTCACCGACGCAATGAACGACGACTTCAACACTGCCGCCGCAATGGGAGTTCTTTTTGACGTGGTATACCTCATCAACACAAGCCTGAAGGAGCACGAGAAACTTCCTGCGGAGTTCTTCACGCTGTCGAAGGCCGCGCTTGACGAATACGACTCGATTCTCGGAGTGATAGGCAGTGATGACGCAGAGGCAGAGCACGACGACGAATCTGCAGAGATTGAGCATCTCATTCAGGAACGTGCAGAAGCACGCAAAGCAAAGAACTTCGCCCGGAGCGACGAGATTCGCGACACCCTCAAGGCAAAAGGTATTGTGCTTGAGGACACTCCGCAGGGCACAAAGTGGAAGAGGGAGCTGTAATGTTTAAGCTGTTATTCGTAAGGCGGTTCATGCCCCTGTTCCTCACGCAGTTTCTCGGTGCGTTCAACGATAACTTCTTCAAGAGCGCGTTGATGATGCTCATCACCTACAGGCTCGGCGATGCGGCAGGTGTCGACTCCCGCATTCTGGTCAACGCGGCCGCAGGAGTGTTCATCCTGCCGTTCTTCGTGTTCGCTCCGACAGCCAGCGACTTGGCCGACAGGTACGACAGGAGCGACCTGATGCGGTGGGTTAAGTTCGCGGAGATTGTGGTGATGGCCGGTGCGGCTCTGGGGTTCTGGCTCGGGAACATCTGGCTGTTGATGGCGGTGCTATTCCTGATGGGTGCACAGTCAGCGTTCTTCTCTCCGGCCAAGTACAGCATACTTCCTCAACACCTGAAGGAGGAGGAATTAATCGCGGGCAACGGGTTAATCCAGATGGGTACATACCTGGCGATTCTGACAGGGACAATTTCGGGCGGATTGATGATTCTGCGCGAAAACGGCATCTACTGGGTTGGAGGACTTGCAGTAACAATAGCGGCGGCAGGGTGGCTGTGCAGTATGTTCATTCCACCGACAACACCCATTGACCCAAAGCGTGAAGTCTCGTTCAGAATCGTGAAGCGTACACGTGAAATGTTCGCGGACATTATCCCGATGCGCAGGGTCTTCGGCTCAATGATGGCTATATCGTGGTTCTGGCTCGTGGGGTCAGTGTTCCTCGCGCAGTTCCCGACGTATTCACGGCTGGTGCTCGGCACGGATGAGAGCGTCGCTACTGCGTTTCTGGCGATATTCTCGTGCGGAATAGGCATCGGGTCAATGGTGTGCGATTCTCTGCTTAAGGGGAAGGTTACGACAAAGTTTGTGCCTTCTGCGGCGTATGGGATTGCGGTTGCGAGTGTGTTATTGTGGTGGGTGAGCGACAGGCCGCCAGTTGCGCCGGGAACTCCCGAAATCGGAGCGTGGGAGTTTTTTGCGCGTCCCGAGAACTGGACGATAACTGCGTGCCTGTTCGTGATTGCCTTCTGCGGAGGACTGTACATTGTGCCCCTGTACGCTGTGATGCAGACGGGAGCGGGCGACAAGGTCTCTGGGGCTATTGCGTGCTCCAACATCAGCGACTCAATCTTCATGGCGGTTGCGGCTCTTGGAGCAGGGGTGTTAATCTCGTGGGGGATAAGCATTCCGCAGCTGTTCCTGACGATGGGGCCGACAACGTTTATTGTGGGACTGCTTGTGAGTGCCCTGTAGAAGAGAAAAATAAACCCCCTCACAAACGAGGGGGAATTTTTTTGCGTTCGTGTGCTTACTACTTCGTGGTCTTCATGGGCGCAAGGCGTGATGCCTTCGTCGGAAGAGCCTTCCTCACAAGCCCTCTCGATGTCGTCGCAGCCTCGTCCTCGACCTTGAACATCGACAGCGACTCTCGCATCTGCTCGATGATTGCGGTCTGGTCTACTGCTCCCTGTGCCGCTCTCTCTGCGATGGCCGCCGTCTCGTCCATGTCCTTCCTGACGCTCTCGAGGTTCTCCAGAATCTCGGTCGTCGACTTCGTTACGTTGTCGATGCCCGCAGCGATCTCACGGCTCGATGCCGCCTGCTCCTGAGCAACAGCCGCAATGTTCTGGATACGGTCGTTCGCCTTGTCGATCTGCCCGATTGCCTCAGCAAGCGAATCCTGTGCGTTGTTGGCCTTATCGGTCGTCTCGGTCAGAATCTCCGCTGTCTCATCGCTGGAGGTCTTCGTCTCTCTCGCGCTGGTCTGCAACGTCTCGATTAACGTCCTGACGTTCTCCGCCGCCCTGCTGGACTCCTCTGCGAGCTTACGCACACTCTCCGCAACAACTGCGAAGCCTCTTCCCGCTTCTCCGGCTCTCGCTGCCTCGATTGCTGCGTTGAGGGCTAACAGGTTCGTCTGGTCGGCGATTGACGTAATGTCTCCGACAAACTCCGAAATCTTGTTGACGCTCTCCACCAGTTCCTGGAGCTTCTCGCCGCTCTCCTGCGTCTTCTTCTGAAGGATTACGATGTTGGCGATGGCTTCCTTCACCGTCTCGACCGCCTTGTTCGTCGTCGTCGTCATGTTCGAGATGAACTCCGCGCAGTCCGTCGCAGCCTGTGCACTGGTCATTGATGCCGCGCTCATCTCTTCTGTTCCGGCGTTGGACTCCTGAAGCGAGGATGCGTTGCTCTCCATCAGCTCCACCACGTTGGCGACGTTCGCGCGAACGTTGTTGGCGTACTCGGTGTTCTTCAGCGCGTCTTCCTTCATCGCCGTAGCCTTCGCGTGGCTGTCCTGCGAAACGTCCAGTATCTCGCGCATTGCGTTGCTCAGGAAGCCGAACATCTCATCCATAGAGTCCGCAAGCTCTCCGAGTTCGTCCTTGCCGATATAGTTGAAGTCTTCCTTCTTGATTAACAGGTTTCCGTCGCGCGCAAGTCCCGTGAGTTCGACGACACGGCCGAGAGGCTTGGAGATTGACCTTGCGATGTAGAGCGCAATACCGATGCCCATCACGATAGCTACGAAAGCCAGCGAGATAACCAGCGTCATTGTGCTTCCCAGAGCGTCATGTGCTCCCTGCGACAGGTCAACTATTCTCTGAGTGCCAGCGTCCGTAATCTTGTTGGCGATGTTCACGAGGTTCAAGCCGTCAGCGAGCAGTGCCGCAAATGCCGGTTCTGTCTGCGTGAACGAACTGAGCACGTCCGCAAATCCTGCCTTCAGAGTTCCGAAAGCACTGCGTCCGGCGTTCATCACGTCCTTGACTTCCTTGTAGGTCGTGTTCTCGTAGAACCTGTTGTAGGCGTTCTCTCCGTTGACGATCTGATGGGTAACGTCGTTCATCATCTTTGCGTCCCTGTACCACATCGCTATTGCGTAGTTCCTTGCGGTGATAGCGAACTGGGTGCGCAGGTCTTCGACTGAACGTATGCGGTTGATGTCCGTCTCGTAGTCGTGGCCTTCAAGGTTGGTCTTGAGGTTCTGGATGGTGATCTGGTACTGCATATCGATAACGCTTGCGAGCAGTGCAACCATCTTGTCGATTTCCGTAACGAGGGTAGCCGACACCGTGCGCTTCGTGCGTATCATCTGGGTAGCTTTGGCGAAAGTGGACTCGGTGTTGCGGATAATGTTCTCCATTTCGGCGAGGCTGGAAAGGCTCGAAAGCGATGGATCCTGCGCGTACATGGTCTTGCCTTTCTCCAGTATGGTGCGCAGACTGGAGAGGTAATTTGTTATCTTCTCGATGTCCTCGTCGCTCTCGGAGAACTTGAGGTCTCTGACACCTGCACGGATGAAGCTGATCTGGTTGGTCAGCTCGACGGCGATTTTGACCGTGTTATCGACGACCTTCTGGAGGTACTGAACATCCGACTGGACAGCCGAGATGCTCTGCCACGAGAAGAACACCGCAACTCCGAAAAGCGCGAGAACGATCCCGAAGCCTATCGTGAGTTTGCCCGTAATCTTAAAGTTGTTTAACATGAATACACGCTCCTGTGAATAAAATTTGTGGATGAAAAAACCTAATGACTACAGCGACGATTGTACAGCCTTATAGTTCAAGGGCGATCCCCTCCTTAGCCATGAGCCACGAAAGAGCTGCAAAAGTCTTCGAGTCCCGTATTTTCCCTTCACGTATCATTCCCGGCACGTCC